>CAZNOI010000018.1:0-53274 GCA_964574685.1 uncultured Dehalococcoidia bacterium | reverse complement strand
GGCCCATCATGGTCCTGAATCTGACCCTGTCTGCTATCTGCTGTGCCCTGCGAGTTCTCTCATCGACTGTAGCCATGACCTACCTCGTTTCCGTCGCGCGATGCGACATGTCCACTCTGAGTTCATTCTAGCAATCGGTGATGTTGACGGTCAATTCGTGAGCGAGGACCACAGGAGCGGCAGTGAAGATAGAAGAGATCACGAAGCTCCCCGCTTCAGCGGGGAGCTTCGTAGGCAGTACAGTCAGAGGTGAGTCTACCTGTCGATGGAGAACGACGTTGGGGCAGGTACTTCGCGGGCGCCTGGCGCCTTGCGGAAGACCCTGCGGTATATGATCAGGTCAACTGGAATGAGCAGCAGTACTGCACCGACACCGATGAACGTCCATGGCAGCAGAGTACCGAAGACGAAGAGTTGGGATGCCGCCGTGCTGGCCTTGTCCGCGTAGTACGCAACGGTGCCATCAGTGTAGCTCAGGTCGGAAATGAAGCTGGGCATCATGCCCATGCCCGGCACCTCGAACGCCACGGTGAGGTCGCTTTCGGAGTTCACCACGACGCCGGTAGCTGGCTCGACCCACAGGGTGATTTCGGTACTCACGAACTTGTCGAGCATCATACTCCCGCCTGTCGGGAGGGTTATCTCTTCAGGTCCCAGGGCGAGGTTTTCCTCGCTGATCTGGAATATTGCCACGTCGACGCCGCCAAGCGTGTCGGTGCCTGTCCACTGTGCTGTGAGGGCCTGCCCTGCGGCAGGGTTCCACATCTGGAAAGTCGAGCCTTCACTCAGTCCCATAGGAGGTGACCACTGTCCCTGACGGGCCATGTCTGCGCCTTCCGCGTCGGGCATCATGGCCAGCGTGCTGCGATCCACCGCAAGCATGTTTGGCTCGGTACTGCCGAACAACGCGGTGATGTCTTCACCGGTGGCGGAATTCGTAGTAGTGATCGTCTCTTCGACAATCACGGCGTTGTTGCTGCCGGTGTCGACGGCCTTCGATACTCTCTCGACCGTCACCGGTCTGCTTTTCAACTGCCCTGTCTGCGAGTCGGCAACCTGATAGGTTCCTTCGAGTACCACTGTCTCGTCCAGGTCAGTTGGGGCCTTGGACATTGCAGGCAGCAGCGCGGTCATCCAGACAGCTCCGAACACCACAAGGATAGCTCCTGCGAGGGCTATGATGACCTTTCTGTATCCGATGAGACTCTGCATTGGCATCCTCCTCAATTGCCCTTTGGAGCACCTCTCGGGATGGCCACAGCTAATCCGAGAGATATCCAGCTTCGTGTGGGGTATTATGAGATTACTTTGAGTAAGTGTGTATCACCCAATTGGGCCTTTCCGCATGGTACTTTCTGGTGGGTTCGCCACCCTTCGACAAGCATAGTTGCAGTCCTAGCTGTTTGCTGCTAGAATCTCCCGTAATTGCCACTCAACATCAAGCTGACTCAGCCACTCGGACAGCCCAATGACAAAGGTCGCAGTGATAACGGACAGCAGTGCATGTGTGCCTGAGGAGATCGTCACCACATACAGCATCCACGTTCTTCCCCTTCTTCTTATCTTCGAAGACAGGGCGTACCGTGACGGCGTGGACATCTCGTCGAGCCAGTTTTACGATCTCCTGAAGCAGTCCAAGAAGCTGCCGACCAGTTCTTCCCCGTCGCCGGGTGAGTACCTTCAAGCGTTTCTGGAACTCGGCGGCGAGTACGACAGCGTATTCTGCATCACCCTGCCACCGCATCTCGGCATGGCGTACGACTCTGCCGTCAAGGCCAGAGAGATGGCCGCCGAGAAGGCTCCCGATCTGGAAGTGGTAGTCTTCCCCTCGCGGGGGCCGGCGCTTGCCCAGGGGTTCATAGCCCAGGCAGCGGGCGAGGCGGCGGCATCGAGCGGGACAATAGAAGAGGTCGTGAACGCGGCCAGTGACAGGATGGCACGGGTCAATGCACTGGCTGTGCTTGACACGCTTTACTACCTGGCGAAGGGCGGCAGGATACCGAAGGCAGCAGCGTGGGCGGGCAGCCTTTTCAAGATCAAGCCGATCCTGGATGCGACTGATGACGTTCGACTGCTGGAGAAATGCCGCACCAGGCGGCGTGCCGTTCAACGACTGCTCACTATTCTTGAGAGCAGGGCCAATGGCAGAGAACTCTATGTGAATCTCATGCACGCCGATGTTCCAAACGAAGCGGCGAAGTTGAAGGAAGGGATACTGTCGAGGTTTGCCTGCAAGGAGTTCTATGTAACTGATTTCACGCCCGTCATCGGCGCTCACACAGGTCCCGGTTCGATTGGAATCGCCTTCTACACTGGAGAGAGCGTGGATCCGGCGCAGCAGAGTCGGTCGTAGGGCCGAGAAAGGAGGCCTGGCATCTCACGCACTGCGGTTGTGACGGACAGCGTCTCCTGTCTGCCCGGCGAGTTGATAGAGAAGTACGGGATACGCATCGTGCCCATAAGCTTCCTGATCAACGGGAAGGCCTTCCGTGACGGAGTGGACATAACGTCCCGCGAGGTCTATGAGTTTCTAGCCACCAGTCCTACACTGCCGACGACCACGTCTCCGGCCCCCGGGGAGTTTCTGGAGGCTTTCCGGGAGTTGAGTGCGAGGGCTGACGGCATCCTCTGCGTGACGATATGCTCTGAGATAAGCATGATGTACAACTCGGCCATGCAGGCGAAGGAGATGGCAGCCGGGACACTCCCGCACCTGGCAATTGAGGTAGTGGATTCGCAAACCGCCGGTGGCGCGGAAGGATTCGTAGCCATCGAAGCTGCACGGGCGGCGGTTGCAGGAGCCAGCCTTGAGGAGGCCAGGCAGAGGGCTGAGGAGATGATCCCGCGCGTGAACATGCTGGCGGTACTGGATACGCTGCAGTACCTGGCCAAGGCGGGGCGCATCCCGCGAATCGCGGCGTGGGGCAGCTCTGCGCTGAAGATCAAGCCGATCCTGACGTTCTCGAAGGACGGCATCAAGCTGTTGGAAAGGTCACGGACCAAGCCCAGGGCCCTCGATCGACTTCTGCAGATAATGGACGAGCGGACGAAGGGCAGGCCTGTGCACGTCAACGTGATGCACGCGAATGTTCCCAATGAGGCCCTGGAGTTGAAGGAACGGATCGAGAAGCGCTTCAATTGCATTGAGAGCTATGTCACCGACTTCGCACCTACCATGGGGGTTCAGGCCGGTCCTGGTGTAGTCGCGCTCGCCTTCTATCACGAGGACGTCGCGAATGTGGGATGAGTTCGGCCTGCTTCTGGGCAGCTATCTGCTGGGTGCCTTCCCCCTGATGTACCTGCTGGGCAGGCTCCATGGCATCGACCTGAGAGAATACGGCGACATGCACCTTGCCCTCTGGCGGAACGTGAATCGTGGCGAGGGCCTCGCCGGCATATTGTTTGACTTCGCCAAGGGCGTCATCGCCGTACTCGGGGCGAGAGCGTTCGACTTCGATCCCGGTTGTGTCGCATTCGCTGGGGTGGCAGCCGTCGCCGGGCAGATGTGGCCGGTCTTTCTGAAGTTCCAGGGAGAGAAGGGGAACACCGTCGGAATTGCGATGTCGGGAGCGGTGGCGACGAGGGCGATGCTGCTCATACTGGTGCCT
Source organism: uncultured Dehalococcoidia bacterium (assembly GCA_964574685.1). Lineage (GTDB taxonomy): Bacteria > Chloroflexota > Dehalococcoidia > SZUA-161 > SZUA-161 > CAZGDV01. Next base: position 49,666 of record CAZNOI010000018.1, on the reverse strand, counting down.
GTTGTGATCGGTGCCGGCGTCAGGACGATACCGAGGTTCTTCCGCTCGGGGCAGACGATGAATGAGAGGATGAAGCTGGGAGGGCCGCCGAGTTCCAGCCTGCCAATCGGGATGGCGATTGCTTTCGCTCTCTTGCCGCTGGCAGCATGGTGGGTCGGGCAGCCCACGTCCGTAGTCACTGCATTCGTCGTCCTGTTTGCGCTGATAATGATACGACGGGCCACGGCGGGAATACGAGAGGACATGGCTCTCCCGAACGGGAAGCTGCGCAGGATGGCCAACCGCCTGCTGCTGGACCGCAGTGAGTGGTGGGGAGGGGCGGAGTAGCCCAACTGAAACTGCTTTGAATGGAACCGGACACAGTCGAACGAGATGTTGAGAAGCTGAGTCATTCCCTCCATGCACTGCCGGAGCCTCAGGCGAAAACGGTCCTTGTGGTGGTGAGCGGCCTGCCGGGTACCGGCAAATCTTCTTTCAGCAGAAGACTGACAAGGGACCTTCCGAGCGTAGTGCTGGAGAGCGACGCGCTGAGAAAGGTGCTCTTTCCCAGTCCTACCTACACAGGCCGGGAGAGCGGCCGTCTCTTCGATGCTATCCATACGCTGATTGAGAGTCTGCTGGGACGCGGCATGCCGGTGATACTCGATGCAACAAACCTGGAGGAGAACCACAGGGAGAGTTTACGCAGGATCGCGGACAGGGCGGGAGCGAAAACCGTACTCGTACAGGTTCATGCTCCGTCCAACGTGGTTGAAGAGCGAATGGCTGCCCGTTCGAGCGAGACCCATCGTGAGGACAGCTCGGACGCAGATTGGTCTGTATATCAGGACATGAGAGGGAAAGAGCAACGGATAAGAGGCGACTACATATCCGTCGATACCTCCGGAGACATCGAGCCTGCAGTCAGAAAGGTCCTGCGTCAGGCCAAGCAGTGAGTTCCCGGCTGTGGGGACTAGCACCGGTCCCAATTCCTTCATTTACCTGCCTGAAACTGCGCATTCCGCTACACAATTGAGTATTCGTCGATTGCCCGCGCCGTTTTGCGTGTGCTATATTTAGCAGATGGCGGAGGGTCTGGACGGGGACTAAGCTCCAGGGGGCCGCAAGTGTTTGATGAACTGAAGGTGTTCACGGGGAACGCTCATCCCGAGCTGGCGCAGAAGGTGTGCGATTACCTGGGTATGCCGATGGGCAGGATGGAGGTCTTCGAATTCAGCAACGAGAACATATTCGCCAGGGTGCTGGAGAACGTCAGGCAACGGGACGTGTTCGTTGTCCAGCCAATATGCTCACCGGTGAACAAGAATCTCGTAGAGTTGCTGATCATCATCGATGCCATGAAGCGCGCGTCCGCGGGCCGAATCACAGCGGTCATGCCTTACTATGGCTACAGCCGGACAGACAAGAAGGACCAGCCGAGGGTGCCGATTACCGCGCGCCTGGTGGCTGATCTCCTTACTGTTGCCGGTGCTGGGCGGGTGCTCACAGTCGACCTCCACGCCGGTCAGATACAGGGCTTCTTCAACATACCGGTAGACGAGTTGACCGCCCTCTACATCATGAGTGAGTACTTCGAACAGAAGGGGTGGGAGGACTTCGTGGTTGTAGCGACGGACGTTGGGATCGCGAAGCGGGCCCGCGACCTCGCCGAACGGCTCAGTGCACCGCTTGCCATTATCGAGAAGCGCCGTGTCGGTAACGTTGACAAGTCCGAGACGCTGAGTGTCATAGGAGACGTGCGGGGGAAACTCACGATACTGATAGATGATGAGGTGGATACGGGGGGGTCGATCAGCAACGCCGCAACTACACTGTGTGACCACGGCGCCCGCGAGGTATACGCCTGTTGCACGCATGCCGTGCTGTCGGCATCGGGTGTGCGGCGGGTGGACGCAAGTCCCATCCGGGAACTCGTAGTGACCGACACCGTGCCGATACCCGGCGACAAGGTTCTGAGCAAAATGACCGTGCTATCTCTCAGTTCGCTTATCGGCGAGGCGATCCATAGGATTCATGCTGGTCTTTCAGTCGGGGCTATGTTCCAGTAGGGTTAGAGATGTTCAAGCGGATTGCGGGTGTATTCGGCGACTCGAATGAGAAGCAACTGAGGCGAATCCAGCCGATAGTTGACCATATCAACGCGCTCGAGCCGGATTACGAGAAGCTCAGCAATGAAGAGCTTCGGGCCCGGGCGGGCGGTTTCCGGCATGAGATCGCCGCCGGCCAGAGAGAGCTGGATGAGCTGCTCCCTGATGTGTTCGCGGCGGTACGCGAGGCTTCCAAGAGGACGATAGGACAGCGGCACTACGATGTGCAGTTGATAGGCGGTGTGGTTCTCCACCAGGGCAAGATCGCCGAGATGAAGACCGGTGAGGGCAAGACTTTGGTGGCTACACTCCCCGTTACGCTCAACGGCATGACGGGCGACGGGGTCCACGTGGTGACCGTCAATGACTATCTGGCGAAGCGGGACACCCAGTGGATGGGTCCCATCTACTACATGCTCGGCCTGTCCGTAGGCTGCATCCAGCATGAGACCGGGTATATCTACGACCCCGCTCAGGAGAGCGATGATCCAAGCCTCACCACGCTGAGGCCGGTATCGCGAGCCGAGGCCTATGCTGCCGATATCACGTATGGCACCAACAACGAGTTCGGCTTCGACTACCTGAGAGATAACATGGTGGTCGATCTGTCTCAGCGGGTTCAACGCGACCTCTGCTACGCGATTGTCGACGAGGTTGACAACATCCTCATCGACGAGGCCAGGACGCCGCTCATCATCAGCGGCGCTGCAGAGGAGTCGACACAGGACTACCTGAGGGTTGCCCGCCTGGTCCCGAGATTGAGGCCTGAGGAGGACTATGTCGTTGAGGATCGAACTCGCGCCGTGACTCTCACCGAGTCCGGTATCGCGAAGATGGAGAGAGGGCTCGGCCTCGAAAACCTCTACGATCCCGCTCACTACGGCCTCACGCATTTCGTGGACAACGCCCTCAAGGCCCATGTGCTGTACCGCCGTGACAGGGACTACGTGGTACGGAACGGTGAGGTAATCATAGTCGATGAGTTCACAGGTCGGCTGATGTTGGGGAGGCGCTACTCGGAGGGTCTGCACCAGGCCATCGAGGCCAAGGAAGGTGTCAAGATACAGCGCGAAAGCGTCACGATGGCTACCATCACCTTCCAGAACTACTTCCGGATGTACGAGAAGCTGGCTGGCATGACGGGAACAGCGGAGACGGAGGCGGAGGAATTCGACAAGATATACAGCCTTGATGTCGTGGTGATTCCGACCAACAGACCGCTGATTCGCGAGGAACTGCGCGACCAGATATACAAGAGCGAGGATGGCAAGTTCCGAGCCGTCGCCAGGGACATCGAGGAACTCAATTTGAAGGGGCGGCCCATACTCGTAGGCACCGTATCGATCGAGAGGTCGGAGCTGCTTGCCCAGATGCTCATGAAGCGTGGCATACCGCACGAGGTCCTTAACGCCAAGCAACACGAGAGGGAGGCAGGCATAGTCGCGCAGGCGGGACGCGTGGGGGCGGTAACAATAGCCACGAATATGGCCGGACGCGGCGTTGACATAATCCTCGGCGGGAAGCCCGAAGGTAGAGAGCAGGCCGACTGGCAGTCTGAACACGACCGCGTGGTCGAACTCGGGGGGCTGCACGTGGTCGGGACCGAGCGACACGAGGCCAGGCGCATCGATAATCAGCTCCGCGGTCGAGCGGGCCGCCAGGGAGACCCGGGAAGCTCTCGGTTCTATGTGTCGCTGGAGGATGACATCATCCGCAGATTCGGCGGCGACAGAGTGAAGGGCGTGATGGAGTGGGCCGGCTTCGATGAGGACACGCCCCTCGAACACGGTATGGTCGGGAGAGTGATCGAGAACTCACAGACCAAGATAGAGGCCTACCACTTCGACATTCGCAAGCACCTGGTTGACTACGACGATGTTCTAAACCGTCAGCGCGAGGTCATATACGAAGAGCGAGACAAGATACTGTGCGGCGCTGACCTGAGGTCCAATATACTGGACATGGTGAAGGACGAAGTGCGCGGCCTCGTTGAGTCGTATCTGGCGGACGAGCACGGCGATAACTGGGATATTGCCGGGCTTGTGAGGGCCGTGGGAGCCATCCTGCCGCTGCCTCCCGACCTGGGACCCGAGGGCATATCGCGCATGAGCCGCGGCGAGGTGGAACACAGGCTTCTGGAGCTTGCCGACAAGCTGTATGCGGAGAAGGAAGAGGAGCTTGAGCCCGAGACCATGAGGCTCTGGGAGCGTCGCGCCATGCTGCGGGCGATCGACAGGCGCTGGGTCATGCACCTGACCGAAATGGAGAACATGAGGCAGGGCATCGGCCTTCAGGCGTATGCGCAGAGGGATCCCCTGGTGGCCTACAAGCGCGAGGGCCATGAGATGTTCCAGCGCACCCTTGCCGGGATCCGGCACGATATCGTCCATTCCATTTATCACGTCGTCCGCAGGACGGAACAGCCGCGTCCCGAGAGAGAGAGGGTAACCGTACCACAGGATGTGGGACGAAACGACCCCTGTCCGTGCGGCAGCGGCAAGAAGTACAAGAAGTGTTGCGGCCGCTAGATCCGTGAAGCAACCAGTCAAAGAGGCTGTGGATACGGCTCGGTCATGTCACAGAGTGTATATGGCAAGCAGGGTTGGTCCAACGCGGCCGACCGTGAGGCGATCTTGCACCTCACGCAGGCGGTGTCCGGTAGCAGGCCGTGGCATCTGGCGCTGCTCGAATCTGTCGGGCTCTGGGCAAGCCCGGAGGAGACTGTTGGCGGCAGGCGGTACCGCTATCTGATCGACGGGGAGGCCTTTGACTGGCTGCTGCTCGCCGAGCGTCTCTGCGCTGAGATACGGGGCATGGTGCCTGACGAGGAACTGGATGACCTGGTGTTCCACGGTCTTCTGCCGGTGGAGGTCGGGGATGAGGAGTTCAAAGCTGTGATCGGCCCCGCCAAGTATCATGCCTACCTCAACTTCCTGTACGGAATCATTGCCGAGAGGTTCCTGCTTGCGGCTGTCGAGGATGACATTCGAAAGGAGGCCCGATCGCAGGTTGTGCGCGGGAAGGGCGATGACGTCCTGGACGGTCACGTCAGGCTGTACGGGGAGAACCAGGAAAGACTGCTTGAGCGCTTCAGGGAGGAACGCGGACATAGACATCGCGAGATGGTGAACCTGGACGAACTGCAGGAATTCACCTACTGGCTATTCAAGTACCGTCTGAACTGCAGTGACAAGGCGCGGGTTGCCAGTGACACCCGGAAGGCGATGGATTATCTATCAATGCAGATGGCAGAGGGGCGATCGCGCAAGAGGGTGAAGTCGGGGTTAGTCATCGAGCATCCGTAGTGTTTGTGAGCGAGGCGGGCGTGGGCTATAATGGGCTTCACCGCTGGCAGGCCAAGCGCGCAGGCTGCCATGGGGGACGCGAGGGCGAATGCTTCTGGCGATAGATATCGGGAACTCGAACATAGCTATCGGGGTCTTCGACGACGGGAAACTTGCAGCAACGTGGCGACTGGGTACAGATGTACACAAGAGCGCGGATGAGTACGCGGGCGTACTGTCGAGCCTGCTGGCTCTGAGAGAGCTGAGCTTCGCCACCCTGGAGCGAGCCATAATATCGAGTTCAGTGCCTCCGCTCGTCTCCACGTTCGAAGAGATGTGCGGCCGGTACTTTGGCATCTCGCCGATCGTGGTGGGGGCAGGAGTGCGGACCGGCGTCAGGGTGGCGCTTGATTTCCCGGGCGAGGTAGGGCCGGACAGGGTCGTGAACGTGGCCGGGGCGCACCGGTTGTACGAAGGGCCACTTATCGTCGTCGACTTTGGGACCGCGACGACGTTTGACGCGGTGTCGGAGGACGGTGACTACCTCGGAGGCGCGATAGCACCGGGCATCTTCATATCGGCTGAGGCGCTGTTCGAGCGGGCGGCAAGGCTCCCGAGAGTTGAACTGGTGAGACCGAAGAAGGCGATCGGGAGAAACAGCATTTCGGCGATGCAGTCGGGCATCATTTTCGGCTACGTGGGGCTGATCGAGGGCATAGTGTCCAGAATGAAAAAGGAACTCTCTGAGACTGCACGGGTGGTGGCGACCGGTGGGCTGGCTGCAGTAATCGCCGAGGAGACTACGGCCATTGATGCGATCGAACCCGACCTTACGCTGTTGGGATTGCAGTTCATCTACGAGCTGAACGAAGGCGAATAGGCGAGGTCAATGGAGGGCCTGTGTACGAAGACAAGAACGTAGTCCTGGGAGTCACGGGGAGCATCGCCGCCTACAAGGCTGTTGACATCGCCAGCAAGCTGACGCAGCGCGGGGTTGGCGTGGACGTAGTCATGACCAGGGCTTCCATGCAGTTCATCGCGCCGTTGACCTTTCGCAGTATCACGCACAGGCCGGTTGTCACGGATATGTTCGAGTTGGCCTCTGAGTACAGCGTCGAACACGTGGCGCTGGCCGAGCGCGCGGACGTGGTGTTGATAGCGCCGGCGACCGCGAACACGATCGCCAAGATTGCCGCCGGAATAGCTGACGAGATGGTCCTGAGTACCGTCCTTGCGACGAGGGCTCCGGTGGTTCTGGCTCCGGCAATGGATGTTGGGATGTGGGACAACGCTGTCACCCTCGACAACGTGGCCAGACTCTCAGGCCGGGGTTTCATATTCGTCGGGCCGGTGGAGGGCAGGCTGGCCTCGGGACTGGTCGGGATGGGCCGTCTCATAGAGAACGAAGATATCCTTGGTACTGTCTACAGCGTCCTGGGGCGCAGCGGAGACCTGGCGGGCAGGAAGCTGGTGGTGAGCGCCGGCGGTACCCATGAGCCCGTAGATATGGTCCGCTTCATAGGCAACAGGTCCTCCGGCAAGATGGGATACGCCATAGCCGAGGCTGCAAGGGATCGCGGGGCTGCTGTGACACTGGTGAGCGGCCCGAGTTCAGTGGCCACTCCTGCGGCCGTTGACACGGTGCGGGTGCAGACGGCAGCCCAGATGCGGGATAGCGTACATAAGGCATCGAAAGGGGCGGACGCGGTAGTCATGGCGGCGGCGGTGGCTGACTACCGGCCTGCCAGTGCGCCGGGCGGCAAGATCAAGCGGGAGTCAGAGAGCCTCACACTGGAACTGGTCAAGACCCCGGACATCATCGGCGAACTCGACGGTGACTTCGTCAAGGTCGGGTTCGCGGCCGAGCATGAAGACGGGGAGAAGAGAGGGGGCGAGAAGCTGCGCAAGAAGGGGCTGGACTTGATTGTTGTCAACGACATCACCGCCGAGGACAGCGGCTTCGAGGTCGACACCAACAGGGTCTCGATTGTCGACCGGAATGGCAGCGTCGAACGTCTCCCGCTACTCCCGAAGTCAGAAGTAGCGCATCGCATCCTGGACAAGCTGGCCGACCTCCTGTCGGTCCGCTAGCGCGCTACTCCGCACTTCCTCACGGTTCGGCGACGGCTGAGTTTGCCTGCTACAGCAGCGCGATGCCGAATGGGGACAGGAGAACAGTGAAGAGCATCAGCAGTCCGCCTATCACCATGAATGGCACAAGAAACCAGGTAAGAGCGAACGGGAATGGCAGAATCGCGCCCACTAGCAGGGCGAAGACCGACATGGCGAAGAGAGTGCGACATGAGAGGACGACACGCTGGCGGCGTCGCTTCCGCACATTCCGGAGCTCAGAACTGAGCAGCTTCAATCTTGCTTTCATGACAACCTCCGTCCCGACTGGAGTGGCGCGATTATAGCACGCGGCCCGGCATCGTCAAGGATGAGTTGTGCCAAAGGGACTGCATCATAGTTCACATTCTCCACCACCATTGACCAAGCGGCGCCATGTAGGCTGTATGTGCAGTCCGCAAAATACGGACTGTCTTATGCTAGTAGTTTTCGGTATGCAGTCCGTCATGTACTCTGAGCGCAGTCCCAGGACTGACGGACTGTAGATTGATTGTATTTGGGGGGGTGTGCTGTCCTGGACTGGGAGGGATGCCGCGGCCTTGACGGAAGCTGACGCGGGTGGTAATCTCTAACCTGTCCCGGCAGCGTAGCTCAAAGGCAGAGCATGGGACTCATAAGCCCGGGGTTGCAGGTTCGAATCCTGCCGCTGCCACCAGTGGCTTCAACATCGGGGTTTTCGACGGGTGATGACCGCAGAGCAGCGGCTCTTGACCACGAGATCTCCCGCGCCTCAGCTTCGGCTAGACGACGGGACTATGCCAAAGACCGGCCCTCCACGTTCATCCAGCTCGACGGTTCTCTTCTGAGCCGTGGGTAGCGGCGGCGACTCAGGGGCGAACGATGGGTGCTGGCTCGCTGGTGGACGGGATGTCGCCTGGGTCGGCGATCTCGGTTGCCGGTGGAGTACTCACGCAAGTATGCACCGGCTCCATCCTAGTTGGCGACCAGGTCGAGAACCTCACGTATGGCTTCGTCCACGGGCGCCATCTGTTCGGGACTGAGCACGGCCAGCGGGCCTTTGACCAGGCGGCGGTTGTCGATGGCTAGGAGCTGGTCAATGAGAAGGTCCGACTCACTGGCAAGTCCGCTGGACAGCGGCACCCTGATGCGCAGGGGTTCGGCCCCCTGGGTCAGATTGGTGGTCAGCGGGACAACCAGTGTGGACGGATGATCCACATCGAGGAGCGCTTGGGACTGGACGATGAGCACCGGGCAGGTCTTCCCGGGTTCTGTGCCAAGATGGGGGTCAAGAGTCGCCAGCCAGACCTCCCCGCGTCTAAGCATCGGGGTCTGCCTCGATGGCGTCAAACTCGGCGTTGAGGCGCATGCTTTCGTCTCGCACCTTCTGGGAAGCCTGCTTGATGCGATCGGCGCGGAGGTTGGCCTTGGTCTCTCCATTCATGCGTTCGATGGCCTGGGGGATGTACTCAGCCCGCGACATCCTGAGTGCCTCGGCGTATTCATCAGGGATATGCCTATGTGATATCACAATGGGGTATACAAATCAATCACGAGGGGTTCTCAAGGAGCCTGCCTTCAGCGTGCTGTCCGCAAGCCAGCCTCTCAACTTTGCTCTCAGACAATAGGAAGACACCTACAACTGTCTCCGTCCCCACCAGGCCCTTCTACAGCAGGACTCCCGCAGAGTATCTTAGACACTGCCATCCGGAGTTCACGCCCCAGCCCCGGTTTCTCCTATGTACTAAAGGAGTACATTTCCTTGACATATCACTCAGGCCGAAGCTATAATATGTCTCATCGTTGCGGAGTCCCGATACTTGAAGTACGTGTAGGATAGCGGGAATTATCCGACACTACAACGTTCCGAGTCCATGTTGAGCTGACTAGCTGAGCCGCGGCCTCTCGCCCCGCATCTATCACCACAGCGTCTCTTACATTGAATCTTTGCGGCTTGTGTGATGGCGACGCAGGTGTGCGAGACCGGCGAGGTAATGTGATGCTGACAAACAGTCCAAGGAGTCTGAAGTGGCGAACGTGAAATGGTCTGCAGCTCTGGCCCTTGTGTTGATCGCTGGATTGGGCGCAGCGAGCGGTGGTTGCAGTCAATACACGCCGAACGCACCCGTGGGAGCTGTCGGCGGCCAATGCGTGGAGTGCCACACCGACTCTTCTCTGTTGAACAGCCTGAGTCCGGATGGACCGGCCACCGGCCTTGATAGCCCGATAGTCGCGAGAGCCGGAGAGGTGGCGACGGCTGACTCATGGCGAGCGGTCTATTTGGATCAGGAGACGGACTTCGTCCACGATGTGCACCGTGCCGTTGGCTGTGTCATATGTCACGAAGGCAACAGCAGCGCCGGGCAGATGACGCTGGCCCATGAGGGCCTCGTTGGCGACCCATCAGGACCGGCTTGTCAGGCCTGCCACTCGGACGCTGTCGAAGCGGAGCGCCTCAGCCTGCATTCGACCCTGAGTGGCTTCGAAACCGCCCTCACCGCCAGGGGCGGCGATCTGAGACAGGGATCGGCATTGGCGCTGGCCGTGGAGCGGAACTGCAAGGTGTGCCATACGACGTGTGGAGGGTGCCATGTAAGCAGGCCAGACGCGTTCGATGGTGGACTGGCAGCGGAGCATGACTTCCTTTCCGGACCCGAGTTGACCCAGAACTGCTTGACCTGCCACGGCGCTACCGTCGGTGAGGAGTACTTCGGCCTGGCTGAGGGGGCGCAGCCGGATATCCACAAAGAGATGGGAATGGAGTGCGCCGACTGTCACAAGTCCGCTATCCATAGCTCAGGTGAAGTTGCCTCCCACAGGTATGACAATCCGGCTGGTGCAAGTTGCGAAGACTGCCATGAGAGGGTTATGGGCCGGGAAGGCGAGAACGCCTACCACCAGCTCCACGAGGGAATACTCTCGTGTCAGGTGTGTCACTCCATGCAGTACAAGAACTGCTATGGTTGCCATCTCGAGCCGTCAGAGGAGGGTTCAACCACGGCTGAGTTGGACTCGGTCGAGACAGGTTTCGAAGTTGCCAGGAATCCCTTGAAGTCCGAGGAGCGTCCGTACGGTTTTGTCGTAGTCCGACACGTGCCGGTTGCTCCGGGGACGTTTGAGGCCTATGGCGACAACCTCCTTCCCGATTTCGATTCTTCGCCGACCTGGACGTACAGTACTCCGCACAACATCAGGCTTCACACACCCCAGAGCGATGGCTGCAACTACTGCCACGGGCAGGAACAGATATTCCTGGTAACGGATGACATCGCTCCCGATGAGGCCAAGGCGAACGAGTCCGTAGTGGTCGAGGAGATTCCCGGGACCTGATGGGCGACTGCCCTGGATTGAGGTCAAGCTCAAGGAGCGTCCAATGGAAGTGAGCCGCAGGGACTTCTTCAAGACGTCGGGAGGCCTGATGGGCCTTCTCACTCTACCGCCCCTGCTGTCCAGAAGCACCGGTCGGGCTTCTGAATCCGACGAGAAGGGCCGCAAGGCACTGCTTATAGATGTCACGAAGTGCGTTGGATGCTGGTACTGCTACGCAGCCTGCAGGCAGGCCAACGGGCACCCGGAATCATCGAGGCCGGACTGGGAAGATCCGCCGGAGCTGGGACCCGAGACGTACACCACACTGCACATTCACGATGAAAGCGGCAGGAAGCGCTTCCGCAAGCACGCCTGCATGCATTGCACCGATGCAGCCTGCGTGAGGGTTTGCCCAACCGGTGCGCTCAGTCACAATGCACTGGGATTCGTGCAATATGACGCCGGCAAGTGCAGCGGGTGCGGCTACTGTACTCAGTATTGCCCTTTCGGCGTGCCGCAGCTCGGGGACGCCGCATTCAGTAACGAACGAATGGACAAGTGCACGTTCTGCCGAACTCGTGTCGAAGAGGGAAAGCGGACAGCCTGTGCGGAGGCTTGTCGTGTCGGGGCAATCAGGTTTGGGAACCGCGAAGAGCTTCTCGCGGAAGCCAGGTCGAGAGTCGAGGAGTTGGAGAGTGCCGGCAGTGCCGCCACCCTGTACGGGGATTCCCCCATCCTGGGTGGTCTGCATGCATTGTACATCCTGGATGATTCACCCGAGGCTTACGGCCTCCCGGCGGACCCAAGTCTGCCTCCGCCTGCAGTTGTCCATGATGTTCTCCAGTGGCTCGGGATCGGTGCCTTCGTTGCGGTCGTTAGCGGGTTCAGTCTGAACTACCTTGTTGCGCGTGCCAGGATCGCAAGAGAGGAGAAGGAGTGATGGAGCCGCGTACTGTAGAGCGCTTCAAGAAGCGCACTGTCGTGTTCCACTGGGTTCACACGGCTGCCTTCCTCATGCTGATAGTCACTGGCCTCATCCTGTTTGTGCCCTGGTTCGGTGAAGCTGCGGCTGGTGGAGCAACCAGGGTGCTGCACCGGGTCTTCGCGGTGGTCTTTGTCGCAGCCCCATTCTTTTACCTGCCGTTGAATCTCAGAGAAAGCATACACTTCGTCAAGGAGTCCTTTCTTCTGGGCAAGGATGACATCGGCTGGATGCGGTCCGCGCCCGACTACTACTTCGGGGGGCGTGAGGACAAGATGCCGCCACAGGGCCACTCGAACACCGGTCAGAAGATGTGGGGTCAGGTGTGCATCGGCACAGGCATCATATTCCTGGTAACCGGAACGATCATGTGGTTCTTCCGGGGAGACGTGCCCGCCGGTGTCTTCCAATGGTCAATGGTGCTCCATTCGGTAGCCTTCTTCATTGCGTTCCTCATGCTCTTCGTTCATGTGTACCTTGGCGTCATTCACCCGAGGATGACCGAATCGCTCAAGTCGATGCTGGATGGGAAAATATCGGTGCACTATGCGAAGAGCCACTACGGCAAATGGTTCAGAGAGACCGTGGAAGGTGTTGAGGAACACTAGATACCGGGCCGTGTCCGCCGGGGTATGAGGGGGGCCGGAACGCACTCGCGTTCCGGCCCCCTTGGTTTCGTCGAACGCCAGTTACGGTCCGTAGGGACCGACATCCTGCCAGGGTCGGTAGAACTCGAGATAGGTTCCCCAGGCGTTGCCGCTGGCATCGTAGCTGGGGCTGCTCTGGGGTGCCACTCCGTGGCACATGGAGCCGGTGCACATGACATCTGACGAACTGGTCTCGGTACTGTTTCGCAGTATGGCCCCGGTGCTATTCATCTTGGTTGCCCCGATAGACGTAACCCATGGGTATCCGCCTGCACCCGTGTCCTGGATGACATAGGAGAACCCGAAGCCGGTCCTCCCGGCAAGGCTGCCATCCCTGATCATTACATCGTTGGGCCAACCGGCCTGGTACCCGGCGGCTCCGTGGACGTTGTGGCACGTGGAGCACGCTGTCATCGAGTCAGTATTGCCGGGAGATGGACCGTTGGTGCTGGGATCCCAGTCAGAATCCCACGTTTGCATGGTGTAGTTCATGATGTGTGAAACGTGCTCGTTGATATCGGCACCACTTCCCCAGGCATAGGAGTAGTTCCTGGGAGGGTTGGGCGCCGTCGCCTTGAAGTTGGTGTCCAGGGACGCCGGTGTGGTATCCAGGACGTACTCGGGGTTGTGGCAGGAGTCAAAGCACAGCCTGAACGCGTTGTCCTTCATCGTCTGCGCGTCATAGCTGAATGTGGTGCTGTAGTTGGCGGGAACCATCAGTGGGACTTCGCCGCTGACATAGGTCAGCCGGTACCCCGCCGCATATGCTACGCCGGAATGGCTCGGCGAATAGTATGAAGTGTCAAATGTGTATGTCCTGGCATCGCCGTCGATGTGAGTGCCGGTGGCAGTGTCGTGGCAGTCCTCGCAATCCACGGTCCCGGACCTGCCATGACCGCTTGTCCAGAAGAGGCTGACATCCGGGGCTGAGATCCCCGCGATGACCGCCGGATCATCATCATGACAGCCTACGCACCACTGCTCCTTGCCGGGCTGGAGGGGGCTGCCGTAGACACCGCTGTCCCAGTTGGTCTTAGCGCCGATCGTCGGATCGTTCACGCCGTCATAGGAGCCGCCCGGACTGTGGCAGGTGTCGCAGGTGGTGGTTGTGGCGAGGGGCTGGCCGTCCGTGAACTGCAAGTAGTTGTTGCCGTCGTGACAGTCGTTGCAGTCGAGAGGGGTTGCGGGCCCCCTCGGGTCTCCGGTGGTGTGTATGGAATGGCTGCCCGATGTGCCATGGCAGTCGGCGCAGTCGCCGCCGCCAGCCCCACCGTGGCCGACATCGCCATTAGTCGGCTGATGGCATTGTGTGCATACCTTACGGTTCCTGGCGGACAGGAGGCGGCTGTCGTAGGCCCCTCCGGCTATGGCGAGTGGGTCTGGGAGGTTGACCGAGCCGGAGTAGGAACCCATGGTGGCTGTGGTGCCGTGAGCGACATGGCAGCGGAGGCAGCCGCCGGACAACTGGGTGTTGTGCCGATAGCTGAATACGGCGTCGCCGGAGTGTATATGGCCCTGCCCTGCACCTGCACCATACCTTGTGTGGCACTGCGAGCACCACTCATCCATGTTGTAGGGGGCATAGGTCACATCCCGGTAATGCTGGGCCGTGCCGTTGCCGGAGTTGTAGGCTATGTCGTAGGTCGGTGTGCTGGTCTCATCCGCTACGTCCACGGCGGTGGTGTTGGCCTCGTCTTCCATACCATCGGGATTGCCCCTGAGGATACGGTAGTTGCCGTTGCCGTGCGGGTTGTGGCAGTCGCCGCAGGCAAGCTCTACCGTTGTTCCGTAGTCCGGGGTAGCGTTGATCGGGCCGCTGCCCCAAATGGTGCCTGAAGAGACGCCGTCGGCGGTGTGAGTTGAGGTGACGGGTCTGCTGGTGATGTTGCCGTTGACATCGACGTCCATTGTGGCGTACAGGAAGCCGCCGCCCCTGAGGCCTGAGCCGGAAGAGCCGTACGTGCCCCCGTCGAGTTCACCGTTGAGGACGTCTGTTTCTGCGCCGGTGCCGTCGTGGCAACTGAAGCAGAAGAGGTCCTGAGTGGGGCCGATGGTGAGGAGGCTGGAAGCCCGGGCTGTGTGGGCCCTGTGGCAACCTGCGCAGGAGTCGGCGTCTGTCTGGAAGTTGTCCTTGTCGTGAAGGTCGTTATCGGCAAGTGCCGGGCTAGAGGATAGGAGGAGGGCCAGAGCCAGAGCGAAGGCGGAGGCCTGTCTGAGATAGGGGACCAGCATGCATGATACTCCGAGGATATACGATAGACGTTGAGGTAAACTGCGAGCAAGGGAGGGACTGCGCCTTCTTCATGGGTATTAGCCGCACAACAACCGCGGGCCAGGATTGATGCATGTGGGCTCTGCTACTCTAGGAGTTCGAACTTGACGGCATCCGCGCATACTCGCCCGTCGGCCTGGTCGGTTAGCACAACATTGCCGGAGGTGCCGGCTGTGAATTGATAGGTTCCTATAGTATTCCACTGCCCACCGTTTACTGTTTGATCTACATAGACATCGGCTGAGCCGCCGTTGTGGTTGATTACGTAGTGAGCGTTGGTCGCTCGTCCGGAGGCCTGGTGCCACCAGGCATAGACTTCGTATGCCCCAGCCACCGGCAAGTCCGGCGTCCAGGTAGCTGAGGCGCCGACGGTGGTGTTGCCGTCGTGACGGTAGAAGTCCCAGTTGAAGGCGTTCTTGTTCTCTAGGGGTGTCCAGCCGGAGCCGGCAAGCTCCAGGTCGCGGGTATGGACGATATCCCTTGTGATGTACGGCCGGTAGTACTCCAGGCAGGACTGCCTCGGGTCGAACTGCTGGTTCAGTTCCTCGAGATGGCTGTGGCAGTTGAAGCAAATGCCGCCCACGTTGCTGCTTCCGGGACCATACTGCCAGCCCATCCGGAAGACAGCGCCATCGCTGTTCTCTCTGTTGGCGTTGAGAGATGTCACGGCAGGTGGAGAGGTCTGGCCGTTCCATATGAGGTACGAGAATGCGTAGCCCACTCTGAAGTCGTCCTGCCGACCGTAGGTCAGGCTTCCGTCTCGAATCATGGGCTGGTTAGACGAGCCGAGAGTCCCCGCGACCCCGTGCACGTTGTGGCAGGTCGAGCAGGTGAAGATGGAGTCATAACCCTGGCCGAAGGTGCTGGTGCTACTGTCCCAGTCCGAGTCCCAGGAGCGTGCAGTACCGGCGTGGTGTGACATCTCCACCAAGTGGTAGTAGTGCTCGTTGATCTGTGGAGGGTCACCGCCTCCTGCGCTCCATGACCACTGATAGGGTGGATTGGGAGGTCTCTCGCGTTTGAAGTAAGTGTCGAAGTTGTCCTCAAGCATGTAGCTGGTGAAATGGCATCCGGAGTCGAAACAGAGAGGTGCCCCGTACTTCTTGTCCGTCATGTCCTCCACCCTCTCAGGATCTGAGGAGCCGGTGAAGGTAACACCCCACATCATGGGAATCATCAGAGGTACGCCGCCATCGACCGACCGGAGGCGGTACCCGGCCTGGTAGTCGACTCCTGTGTTGGAGGGAGCGTGCTGGGACGAACCGGTGTATGCGTATGTTCTGTCGTCCCCGTCGATGTGCGTGCCGACACCGGTGTCGTGGCAGCCCTCGCAATCCACGGCCCCCGACCTGCCGTGACCGCTTGTCCAAAAGATGCTGACATCCGGGGCGGAGACCCCCGCGATGACTGCAGGCTCGTCATCGTGACAACCTACACACCACTCCTCCTTGCCGTCGCGCAGTCCGCCGTCGTACGCGCCCTCTTTCCAGTTGGGCTTGGCTCCTATAGTCGCGTCAGCTACGCCATCATGGGCGCCGCCGGGGCTGTGGCAGCCGTCACAGACAAATGTGGCAGCAAGTTCAAGGCCGTCGGCGAAACGGGGATAGCTGTCGGTATCGTGGCAGTCCGGGCATCCCAGTGGAGTGGCGGGGCCCCTGCTGTTGATCGTGGTATGGACGGCATGGCTGCCGGAAGTGCCGTGGCATACCGCGCAGTCAGCCCCAGCGCTGTGGCTCGTTACTCCACCGTCGACGACATGACACTCGGCACAGACCTTTCGATTCTTGACCGCCAGCAGGCGGCTGTCGACGGAGCCCGCTCCAACGGTGCCGTCCGGGAGTGGGACGGAGCCGCTGTACGGACCCATGGTGGCCGTGGTTCCGTGGGCTACGTGGCACCTCAGGCAACCGCCGGTCAGACTCGCGGTGTTGTGGCGATATGAGAAGACGGCATCTCCCGAATCAGTCTGGGTTTCGCCGACGCCTGCGCTGTACCGTGAATGGCACTGGGAGCACCAATCATCGAGATTGAACGGCACGTAGGACGCACTGCGATAATAGCGGCTCGTATCGTTGCCTGTCTCGTATGTGACCTGGTATGACTTCGGAGCGCTCTCATCAGGTACGTCTACGGCTGTAGCATTGGCCTCGTCCACCATCCCGTCGGGGTTGCCACGAAGCACGCGGTAGTTGCCGTTACCATGAGGATTGTGGCAGTTGCCGCATTCGAGGCTGAGCGTGTTCCCGTAGTAGGGCGTGCTGCTCAGCGCGCCGCCCCCCCACGCTGTGTAGGAGGAGTTGTCGACATTGTGGGTCGATGTGACGTTGCCGATGGATGGTGTGCCGGTCAGTTCGGGGTCCATCACGGCATGCTGGAAACCGCCGCCTCGAAGACCGGCACCCAGGTCGCCGTAGGTCGTTCCATCCAATTCACCGTTGAGGACGTCGGTCTCGGCTCCACTGCCATCATGACACGTGTAGCAGAAGTCTGCCTGGGTTGGGCCGGCCATAAGCAGGTTGACACTCTGCGCTGTGTGGGCGCGGTGGCATCTGGCGCACGTGTCGGCTTCGCCGACGAAGCTGTCCTTGTCATGCAGATCGTTGTCCGCCGTGACCGGGCTTGTGGACAGGACACAGAACAGTACTGCGCAGAGTAAGGGAATGAGTCTTCTCAAGAGTCCTACCGTTTGACTTGCCTAGGAATATAGCTTAACTGCCAATGCATCGTGTGGCAAACCTATGAACTATACATAACCTACAAAGGTTATCAGCGGGGCGGACACGACGACTATTGCTGGCGGATCTGGGGCGACAGCGCCTCGCCTATCGCCGTAATGGTTCGTTCGATGTCGGCGTCAGTGTGTGCAATGGATATGAAGGCAGACTCGAACTGTGAGGGCGGCCAGTAGATGCCCCTTTGCAGAAGCCTGTGGAAGAAGGCGGCAAAACGCGGGGTGTCCGATTGCCTGGCGGAGTCATAGTCCGAGGGCGCAGGGGAGATGAAGAACAGGGTGAGGAGCGAACCGATTCGCTGGGTCGAGACGTCGAGGTCCATGGGGGATATCAGCGCCTTGATGCCATCCTCAAGCATGAAGCCCTTCTGTTCCAGTTGCTCGTATGCCTGACCGGCCTTCAGGATGTTGAGTGTCTCGATACCGGCCGTCATGGCCAGGGGATTGCCCGACAGCGTGCCCGCCTGATACACGGGACCCGAAGGTGCTACCATCTGCATGATGTCGCCCCGTCCACCGTAGGCGCCGACCGGCAGCCCACCGCCGATGGTCTTGCCAAGGCAGGTGAGGTCCGGCATCACGCCGTACAGCTCCTGCGCGCCGCCGAAGGCCACTCGGAAGCCGGTTATCACTTCGTCGAAGACGAGGAGAGCGCCCGTCTCACGGGACAGAGCGCGCAAGCCTGACAGGAAGTCGGGCGCGGGAAGGACGACGCCCATGTTTGCTGCGACCGGCTCGACGACTATGGCCGCAACATCATGGTGCTCCTGCAGCAGCGTTCGTACGGAATCGAGGTCGTTGTATCGCGCAATGAGCGTGTTACATGCGTAGCCCTGCGGCACACCCGGGCTGTCCGGCACCCCGAGAGTTGTGGCACCGGAACCGGCCTTGGCCAGGAGACCGTCCGAGTGGCCGTGATAGCAGCCCGCGAACTTGATGATCTTGTCACGGCCGGTGAATGCCCGGGCCAATCTCAGGGCGCTCATGGTCGCTTCAGTGCCGGAGCTGACAAACCGGACCATCTCTACCGATGGCAATGCATCGCATATCAGCTTGCCCAGTCGGGTCTCGAGTTCTGTTGGAGCGCCATAGCTGGTGCCCCGGTCAGCCGCCGCCTTGACCGCCTCTACTACCTGAGGGTGAGCATGCCCCAGTATCAGGGGGCCCCAAGAGCAGACGTAGTCTATGTACTCGTTGCCGTCCTCGTCCCACATTCTGGAGCCCCGGCCTTTGCTGATGAAAAGCGGGCTGCCGCCGACCGCCGAGAAGGCACGGACGGGACTGTCCACGCCTCCGGGGAAGTAACGGCTGGCTTCCTCAAAAAGGGCTTCAGATCGTTTCTTGCTCATGCATGTGCTCGCGTTGGTAGTATTGCTCTATTGCCTCTACCAGTCCTGGCATCGTGTGGTTCACGGCGACTATGTCGGGGACGAGGCCGAGTTCAGTCGCGGTAGCTGCAGTGCGTGGCCCGATGCAGGCGATCCTTGATTGCCGGATTCGCTCCCAGTCTTGACCCATGATAGAGCGCAGGTTCGTGACGGTAGATGAGCTTGTAAAGGTAAACATGTCGATCTGTCCGTGGGACAGCACCTCGGGGACTGCGAGGCGTCCGGCCTCAGGTATGACTGTGCGATATGCGGTAACGTGGTGCGGTCGCGCGCCGAGACTTACGAGGCCGTCCAGAAGATCCCCGGGGGCGATGTCGGCCCGAGGCAGGAGCACGGCACATCCGGCCACGCCTGCGTCCGCAAGCGCGGACAGGATGTCCTCACTCGTATAGGTGGCGGGAACAAGCTCGGGCGACAGGCCGTGCTCCTCGAGTGCTTCCGCCGTAGCCGGGCCTATGGCGCATATCCTGGTGCCCGCGAAAGTACGAGCGTCCCGAGAGACGGCACGAATCCGCTCCCAGACGGCGTCTACACCGTTCACGCTGGTAAACACAATCCAGTCATAGCTTGACAGACTGCGCACGGCATTATCGAGGTCGCCTGTATCCTTCAGTTGCTCAATTGCGATCGTGGGCACTTCGATGGCCTCAGCGCCGCGCTCTGCAAGCATCTGCGAAAGGACACTTGCCTGCGTACGAGACCTGGTGACAACGATTCGTCTGCCGAACAGCGGCCTCTTCTCAAACCAGGCCAATTCGCCTCGAAGCTTGACGACCTCGCCGACCACGATCACGACCGGGGGCTTGAAGCCGGCCTCCTGCGCCCTGGCGGCTATGTCGCCCAAAGTGCCTTCGAGCGTCTCCTGGCGAAGCGTAGTGCCGTTCCGGATAAGTGCGACCGGCGTGCTGGCAGACCTGCCGTGCTCAGTCAACCGGTCGACTATCTTCGGGAGGTTGGCCATACCCATGAGGAAGATAAGAGTATCGACTCCGGTCGAGAGATTGGCCCAGTTGATGCTCGTAGTCTCCTTCGTCGGGTCCTCGTGCCCCGTGATGACGGCGAACGAAGACGCCACCTTCCTGTGGGTCACGGGAATCCCCGCGTATGCAGGAGCGCCTATGGCTGACGATATGCCGGGTACGATTTCGAAGCTGAGTCCCGCTTCGGCGAGCGCCTGCGCTTCCTCACCTCCCCTGCCGAGCACCAGTGGGTCCGCGCCCTTCAGCCTGACCACTGCTCTGCCTTCCCGTGCCCTCGTGACCAGTAGTCGGTTAATGTCATCCTGCTCCATGGCGTGCGTGCTTGACGATTTACCTGCGTATATCAACTCGGCAGAGGCGGGGGCATTCCTGAGCAGACTCTCGTCTATCAGATGGTCATAGACTATGACGTCCGCCCGGCGTATGCAGTCCAGGCCCTTCACAGATATGAGTCCTGGATCGCCGGGACCCGCTCCGACCAGGTAGACCTTTCCCTGCCTCATTCGTTGCTCCTCTGAAGCAGTTGGCTGGCTCCCATGGCAAGCATCCTGGCAGCCAGCTCCTGGCCCGCGTCGTCCGGTGCCGAAGGGTCGCCCTCGGACTCTGCTCTGAGTATCGTGCCGCCGCATGGGTCTGAGACTAGGCCATGGATTAGCATCACATTCTGCCGGATGGAAGCAGAAGCCGCGATCGGCGCACGGCATCCACCACCGAGAGCGCGCAAGAAGGCACGCTCGGCGCAGACACAGGCGAAGGCATCGCTATCGTTGATCGAGTCCAGAAGCGACTGGGCAAGCGGGTCCGATTCACGTACCTCGACGGCGAGCGCACCCTGGGCGACCGCGGGCACAAACGAATCAGGTGACAGGTACTCGGCAATCCTGTCCTCCATCCGCAGTCTGACTAGCGCGGCCGCTGCCAGGACAACGCACTCGCACTCACCAGCGGTCACCTTCCTGATTCTGGTTTCGATGTTGCCTCTCAGCCCCACTATCCGTACGTCGGTTCTCCTGGCCAGCACCTGCACGGCCCGTCTCTGACTTCCAGTGCCGACCCTCGCCCCTGCCGGCAGTTCGCTGAGTGGGAGATCGGAGTGCGAGACAAGCACATCGCGGGAGTCCGTGCGTTCAGGTACGCAGGTGAGCCGAAGGCCGTCGGGGAGATTGGTGGGCATATCCTTCGCGCTATGCACCGCCATATCGATCCGTTCCTGCATCAGGGCCTCTTCCAGTTCGCGGACAAACACACCTTCTCCACCCAGCACATCCAGAGGGACGTGCTGGTGTCTGTCACCCTCGGTCGTGATCTCGACGACTTGGAACTCGTCGTCGGGGTGAAGCGCGCGCAGCCGCTCAACGACCGAACGAGACTGCTCCATGGCCAGCTTGCTGCGGCGTGTGCCAATCCTGACATGTCGACCGGGCATCAGTGCAGGCCCCGATCATCCAACGCAAACAGCTCGCGAACGGTTTCGACAAAATCACCATTCTGGTGGCCGTTCTCACGAAGACACTGGATGGGTGTGTGGAGGATCTTGGTCACGATGGACCTGGTCATCGCTTCGATGACCTCGCGCTCCTCTTCTGTCACGTTTGGCAACTTCTTCAGCGATGCCTGCAATTGCCGCCTGCGGATGTCCTCGCCCATGTTTGTCAGGGCGCTGATGACCGGCTTCGTTTGCAGATGCTGCCACCATTCGAGGAAACGCCCTGTCTCCTCGTCGACTATGTGCATCGCCCTGTCGATTTCCTTTTCCCTGTCCTTCCGATTCAACTCGGATACCTCGTTGAGGTCGTCTATGTCGTAGGCGTGGACACCCTCAATCTGTCTGACATCAGGTTCTACATCTCGGGGTACGGCAATATCCACAATCACAAGGGGACGATTGCCACGTTCCCTGACCACAGCCTCAATCGCATCCCTGTGGACAACGAAATGAGGAGCTCCCGTGCAGGTGATCAGGATATCGGCGAGGCCTATCTCCGTGTACATGTCGTCGATGCCGGTAGGCTTCCCACCGAGAGCAAGCGCCAGTTGCTCGGCATTGGCCGATGAGCGACTCGCTACCACTATCTCCTTGACGCCCCTGTCTCGGAGCGCCCTCGCCACGAGCTTGCCAGCCTCCCCCGCGCCGATCAGCAGAACCCGGCAGTCGCGCACATCACCTACTACCCTGGCGGCAATGTCAACCGCCACGGAACTGACCGACAGCGCATTGCGGCTGAGGCCGGTCTCGTCCCGCACACGGCGCCCTGTCCTTATGGCGTGCTCGAAGAGCTTGCGAAGCGGCAGGTTTGTCATTCCAGCCTGCTCCGCGTCTTCCAGGGCCTGCCTCACCTGACCCAGCACTTCATACTCGCCTACAATCATGGAATAGAGTCCGGACGCCGCTCGTGCCAGGTGTCGCATGGCCACGTAGTTGCGCGATGAGTAGAGGTGGGGCCGGAGCTCATCTTCCGTGATGCCCGCCCATTCGAGCAGGAAATTCCAGATGGCGCTCTCGGCTGTGCCATGGTGATCATCGAGGGCATAGATCTCGGTACGATTGCACGTGGCCAGTATCACCCCGTGCGGCACATACTCTCTGAGCTTCTCGTGTGCTTCCCTGATATGCGACTTCGGGATGCTCAGATGTTCGCGGACGGCCACCGGTGTTGAACTGTAGTTGACGCCGACAGCACACAGTTGGGGGCCCGCAATTCGGGTGCTCCTGCGGGTCATGGGTTGTGCCTCCTCAGTCTGTCCAGGAGTAGGCGTCGCGCATCGTCCGGCCGACCCTGCTTGAGCAGGTCCAGAAGCGACGGCAGTTCTAGGGCTTCCTGCCAGCCTTCGCCGGAAACGGCGACACCGAGCTGCTTGAGTTGAGTGCGCACTTCGCCCGCTATGTCTGCAAGTGCGCCGTATTCTTCCGTGAACTCGTCTTCAAGTCTGGTCCTTATCTTCCTCGCGAGTGCAGGGCTGCGGCCTCCGGTTGAGATTGCCAGAGTGAGGTTGCCGCGCCGCACATATGAGGGAACAACGAAGCCGGACAGCCGCGGAACGTCTACAACGTTCACAGGCAGGCCGAGACGCTCAGCGTCAAGAGCTACCCTCTTGTTGGTTTCCTCATCGTCTGTTGCTGCGATAACGACCGATGCACCATCAAGGTCGCCGCTGGCATAGGGCTTCTTCTTCAGCGTGATGCAACCCTGGGCGGCGAGGGACTCTAGGCTCTCGCAAGCTTCCGGGCTTACGACTTCAACCGCGCCATCGAAATCGCGCAGCATGTTCACTTTGCGGAAAGCCACGACTCCGCCGCCAACGACAACGCATTTCCTGCCCCGCACGTCGATGAACATCGGGTAATACCGTGCGGTCGGACGCTGGTAGTCGACCCGTTTCTTCTTGAACTCCCTGACTGTTAACAGCACGCGGAAGTCTGATATGCCAACGTCCGAGGCTATTCGCGTGACGGTCTTGGTGCATTCCTCTCTGTTGGCAGCGTGGACCATTGTGAACAGCCTGTAGGGCCAGAGGTCGTTCGGCCGGCGCTCGTAACAATGGCTCACCTCAGTGTAATCAACCAGCTTTGTGCCAACTTCCTTGGCCTTGGATTCCGGGACCGACCAGGCGACCATTGCATTCGACTTGAACCCTGCGCTCGTGTGCCTGAGTGTGGCGCCGAACCGCCGTATGATTCCTCGATCAAGCAATGACTTGCACTGGCCGAGGAGTCCTTCCACAGTGGTCTCCCCACGTTCAGCAATGGCGTCAAAGGGTCGTTCGACTATCGGCAGTTCCATCTGGAGCGCACTGATTATCGGCCAGTCCGAGGCCGTCGCCTGCTCTGGCTCTTGGTCGCGGCCAACGCGCGAAGGGGGTGGCGCGCGGTCGCCCGTCATCTGAAAGACCGCGCCGATCTTGAATGTGCGCAATGCCGGCAGTTCGAACATATCCGTTGGTCTGACCTGCTTCCGCAGGCGTTCGACCTCGATTGCCGCGTCTCTATCCGACGGCAACGACAGAGTGAACCATAGGTTGTAGTAGTCGTGTCGCTGGTAGTTGTGACCTACCCCTGGATGATCGTTGACAAGGAGAGCAGCCGCAGCGAGGCGACGCGCTGGAATGCGCGCGGCTACCAGGGTTGTACTGTAACCAAGGGACGCTGGCTCGAAGATGGGCCTTATGGTCCGTATCACTCCGGCGTTGCGGAGGCTCTGAGTCCGATCGATGATGTCACGCTCCTGGAGACCGAGATGAGAAGCCAGCACAGCGTAGGGGCGTTCTACGAGCGGTATGCCTGCCTGCAGTATGTCCAGCAGGCGGCGGTCTGTTGTGTCCATCTTGATCGTACGCATCCCCATCCTTCAGACTGTCCCGGCCGCTGACGTCGGCTGATACACGCAGTAGGGCTCCGCCTCCAGATAGTCGCCGGTGGCCTCGAATGCCCGTGCGCGGCAACCTCCGCAAACTCGCTTGTACTCGCAGACGCCGCATTTCCCCTTGATGCCCGACAGGTCGCGGAGACTTCGGAATAGCTGGGATTCGCGCCACACCTCCGCGAAATCGGTCCGGCGGACGTCGCCTGCTGCGACGTCGAGGTATCCGCACCCCTGAACGCGACCCACGTGCGATATGAAGCAGAAGCCGACGCCCGCAAGGCACCCGCGCGTGAACGAATGCATAGGGGTGGCCGATTCCAAATGGGCTCCGGCCTCCTTGCGGCGTTGCGCCATAATCCTGAAGTAATGCGGGGCGTCAGTCGGCTTGATGGCGATCGTCTCCCTGAGCTGTACCTGCCTGTCGAAGACCCAGTTCAGTATGCGCTCATACTCCTCCGCCGGAAGCTCAACGTCGGCCAGATTCTTGCCGCGACCTGTGGGTACCAGCAGAAAGGGGTGGAAGGCGACAGCGCCCCTGTCGATGGCGAGAGTCAGGAGACTGTCGAGATACTGAGCATTCAGTCTGGTTACAGTGGTATTGACCTGCACTTCCAGTCCGGCCGCTCGGGCCTCATCTATGCCTCGTAGGGCTTCTGCGTAGGCGCCCGTCTTGCCACGGAACTCGTCCTGGAGTTCGGCGAAGGGGAAGTCGATGCTGACGCCGACGCGGGCTACCGGCACAGCCTTCAGTCGGGCGGCAACGTCCGAGGTGATAAGGGTGCCGTTGGTACCGAGTACTACTCGCATACCCTTTTCTGTCGCATACCTGCCGATTTGGTATATGTCACTCCGATACAGGGGCTCTCCGCCCGTGAGTATCAAGACCGGATTCGCGACCTGGGCGATACTGTCAATGAGGGAGCAGCACTCACTGGTGGACAACTCGTCTTCGTAGTCGGTATCCTCGGCTCCTGCCCGGCAATGCGCGCAATGGAGATTGCAGCGCCTGGTGATTTCCCAGGCGACCAATCTCAGGTCGGGCGTCAATTCGGGTTCGAGGCGGGCGCTATGCTGCAATGCCGACCTCCTCGTCGGTAAGGTAGCATGCGGGGTCCTGCTGCCAGATGTCGCCATGGACCGCCTCGGCACGGGCCCTGAGGTTGCCGTTGCACAGAGAGACGTAGCTGCAGCCGGCGCAGCGGCCCCTCAGCAGAGCGCGTCTGTCCTTGAGACCGGCCATGATAGGGTTTGACGTGTCCGTCCATATGTCTCCGAATGCTCTTTCGCGGACATTGCCCAGAGTGACGCTGCGCCAGAACTGGTCCGGGTGGACATCCCCCTTCTCGTCAACAGCGCCGATGAATATGCCGGAGCTGTTGCCGCCGTTGCGTCTGAGCAGTTCCATAGCATTCTCAGCGCGTTCGGGGGCTGTCACCTTCAATCTCAGGTACAGGTAGATGCCGTCCACGTGGTTCCCGACTGTCAGGATCTCCTTGCGCAACCCGCGCCTGTAGAAGTCGATGGTTCGGTCGCAGATCAGGTCGACCAGCGCCCTCGTCTGCTTGTGTGTAAGATCGGCGTCCCGCAAGTCATTCCCGCGTCCCGAGTAAGCCAAGTGATAGAAGCAGACCCTGTCCACGCCTTCCTGCTCGACAAGGTCCAGCACTCGCGGGACCTCCTGGTGGTTTGCGCGGGTACAGGTCATTCGCAGCGAGACCCTCTGGCCACGAGCGACGCATTCGCGGATTCCGCGCAATGCCGAATCGAAAGCACCGGCTTTGCCGCGAAACCGATCATTCACTTCCCCGACACCGTCGAGGCTGATGCCGATCTCACGGAAGCCCACCTCGCCGAGGCTGTCGGCCATCGCCGAATCGATCAGAGTGCCATTGGTGGAGACGACAACGCCCAGACCCCGACCCGTGGCATACTTGGAGAGGGCCAGGAAGTCCTTTCGGGCCATGGGCTCGCCACCGGAGAACAGCAGGACGGGCACGCCGAAGGAAGCCAAATGGTCGATGAATCGCCTCGCCTCGGAGGTGGTCATCTCGGAGTCCGAATCGGCGGGCAGAGCGTCCGCGTAGCAGTGGGCGCATTTGAGGTTGCAGAGCCTCGTACAGTTCCACACAACGATTGGTCGTTGAGTTGCTCTGGCGGCTGGATCGTCGTTCTTGCCGTACCGCAGGTGGTCGCCGGGGCCGATTTCGCCGCAGAGGAGTCTTGAGATTGATATCATTCGGTAGCGGCCTCGCGCTGTACTTGGCTTCCAAGCATCCGTGCCTGGTACGCGTCAACGAGAGCGAGCAAGACTGTGTCCGTGAGCTTTGTCACGAGAGGCATGGCATCGGCTGCCTTCTCGTTGAGGACCTCGCGCCCCCTGATGAGGTCACTGGCCAGGTTCACGAGCGTTGACCTGTGTACCAGGAAAGCGCTCAGTGAGTCCGTCAGTGAAAGGCCCTTGTCGTAGAGGTACTCGCCGAACTCCCGACCCGCTTCTCCGGCCAGGTTCAGCGTCTCGTCCTGCCTGGCGGGGCGGGTGATGCACAGCATGACGAGACTGTGGATGCGCCTGCCGAGTTCTCCCAGGCGCGCCCTGGAGTCGGGGTCGAGGCTGCGGTACCACTCGGTATCAGCGAACCGGGTCTGCACCAGTTCCTGCTCGATCGACGGCGCCTGCTCCATTCTGGCGATCAGGTCCTTGATGCCGTGGACTTTGCGCTCACGGCCGATGAAGCTGCGGACATCGACTTCGGAATACCGCCTATGCCCACCGGGAGTAACGAAGGCCTTGATCTTCCCCTCGTCGGTCCACTGGCGCAGTGTGCCTTCGTTCACGCCGAGCATCTTGCTGGCCTGCCCGATGGACAAGAGTGAGCGCTGCTTCTGGGGTTGTCTGGTTGACATGTTGATGAGCAGTTCAGGGAGGGAAACGGCTTCTCTGCAAATCTTCCGAAAACTAGGTAAAACTAGTGAAATCTGAGGTTAGACTACCACAGTGTTGTCGGTATCGCAAGGGCGTGAATACCCAATTAGAGCATGGTATCTACCACCCAGACCGGGCGTCGGTGGGGCTAGTCGGCCGTAAGGCTCTCGACGGTGTGGCAGCCCGAGATGCAGACGTTCCGGCTATCCATGGAGAGGAGAGCGCTGCCCTCGGAGCCCTTCGATGGGTCGGGGTACTGCACCGCGCTGGAGTAGGGGCCCGTTGAGGATGATGTACCGTGCGCCACGTGACAGTCCAGGCAGCCGTTGGCCGTTTGCGGGTGCCGGTAGGCGAAGACGAGGTCTCCGGTCGGTGTGTGTGCGGAGTCCGGTGACCCCATGTACCTTGTGTGGCACTGCACGCACCAGTCGTCGAGTTCTTGAGGCACGTAGGAGAGGTCCCGGCGTCCGTCCCCGGTGTAGGTCGTCGCATAGCGGAGGTACTGTTCTCCAGCGGGAACAACGACCGCCGGCGCATCGTCCCGGCCTTCCATCCCGTAGGGCCTGCTGCGCAGGAGACGGTAGTTGTCATTGCCGTGAGGGTTGTGGCAGTCGGCACAGGCCAGCCTGTGCACTATGCCGTAGTCTCTCTCAAGGGAATTGACGGGACCGCTGCCCCACATCACCCCGGCCGTGACGCCGTCGGACGTATGAGTTGATGTGACAGGCCTGCTCTCAGGGATGCTGTCGCCGTCCGTGTCCATCTTCGCCCAGAGGAAGCCTCCGCCCCTGAGCCCGGCTCCTTCAACACCGTACGTGTCGCCCGCGAGGACACCGTGAAGTACATCGGTCTCCGCACCGCTTCCGTTGTGGCATGCAAGACAGAGGTCGTCCTGATTGCCGTCGGTATTGAGGAGCCCCCCGATCTCGCCGTTGTCATGCATCCTGTGGCACAGAGCGCAGGATTGCGTATTGGTCATGTCGCGGGTCTCATGTGGTCCCGGATCAGCGACGGCGGTTCCCACGATGGCCGGTACGAGTACAACGAGAGTCGACCCGGCGCATATCAGCGCCCACAGCCTCGGCGGAGTAGGCGAGGCCATACGCAATCGGTCACGACGGTGGCCTGTCATCAGGTATGATTCTGGTTTCGACAGCTTCACATAACAATCGTACGTACGTACCTTCGTGCGGTTACTATCGTCAGGTGGACGTTGAAGTGGTCCGGTAGCGGGAGGGGGCTGCACCAGTCAACAGGAGGGCTGCGCGCACGCGCGTCTGCGATGGTACTTTCGGCCCTTGTGTACAAAGGTGGAAGGGGCTAAACTAGAGACAGTACGAACGTACCGGATTCCCAGTACCGGAGTTTGCTCAAGAGGGAGACCAATAGCTCTGCCACCCAGCGGGTGCATGCATCGAGACTCCCCAGTCTTCATCAAGATCGCCGTTATCTGGAGATGATCAGGGATACTTCAGGAGGCCCGTTCGGAACCTGTGATGCCGTACAGGGACATCCGTGTGCTGCCCGACTGTCTTTGGGCAAGCGCTGGTCGGTCTGGAGGGAAGAAATCCAATGAAGAAGGGCATCGTCGTAGGGGCGGTGATTGTGATCGCGGCGCTCGGTGCGCTGCTGTATTTCAGCTTCGGCGATTCCGTAGTCTACTATGTCACCGCCAGCGAGCTCCTGGAGCAGGGAGCCGAGCAGTACGAAGCCAATATTAGGGTAACGGGTTACGTTGCCGATGGTTCCATAGACTGGAATCCGCAGGATCTCCTCCTCAAGTTCTCGGTGGAGGAAGGCGGTGCGGTTCTCCCGGTGGAATACAGGGGGTTGAAACCTGACGCCTTCATCGGAGGGGCCGAGGTGCTGGTCGAAGGCAAGTACGAATCTGACGGAATATTCAAGGCCAGCAACATCATGATGAGGTGTCCCTCCAAATACTCAGCCGAGGAATAGGCTTGCACCTGGCCGACCTGGGATACATAGCTCTCATACTCGCCTTTGTGGCGGCACTGTGTGCCGCGGCATCCTCGGTTGCGGGTCTCGCGAGTGGCCGTCAGTGGCTGTTGCCTGCGGCCCGCAAGGCTGTCACGGCGACGGCGGCCATTCTGACCATGGCGCTGGGCATCATGCTGCATGCCTTTGTCACGAAGGATTTCAGTTTCGAGGCCGTCGCACTCCACACCAGCAGGGACCTGCCGGCGCTCTACTCCGTAAGTGCCCTCTATGCGCACAAGGCCGGCTCACTCTTCGTGTGGGGCTGGATACTCGCCGTCCTCTCGGCCATATTCGTCGCCCAGAAGCATGAGTCCAGCGAACGCGTCGTCCAGCGCGCGATTCCCTTTGTTGCGGTGATCCTGGCGCTGTTCATCGGGTTGGTTGCATTCGTGAACCCCATATTTGGCAAGCTGGCGCAGCCACCGGCGGACGGCCTGGGTCTGAATCCGCTCCTTCAGAACTTCGGAATGCTGATACACCCGCCTCTCCTGTATGTGGGATTTGCGGGCTTCATGGTTGTGTTCGCCTTTGTCATGGGCGCTCTGTTAGCCCGGACACCGAGTGCCGAGTGGACGAATGGCATCAGACGGTGGACCCTCTTCGCATGGTGCACGCTCGGTCTCGGGAACCTGATGGGCGCATGGTGGGCATATACCGAGCTGGGATGGGGAGGATACTGGGCGTGGGACCCGGTAGAGAACGCAGGGATAATGCCCTGGTTTCTCGGGACCGCATTTCTCCACTCCATAGGCATCCTGAGACGCAAATCGTACATGCAGGGCTGGAGCTTCGCGCTCATAATATGGACCTTTGTTCTGGTCCTGTTCAGCCCCTTCATCACCCACGGCGGCATATTCTCTGAGCTGCATGGATTCCAGGGTTCGCCATTCGTGCCGTATGTGCACGCCGCCCTTTGGGCCAGCCTGCTTGGCTCCTTCGCTATCCTCTTCTGGCGCCGTGACCTGCTCAGGCAGGACGCACATCCGGAGTCCCCTGTTTCGCGCGAGGGAGCTTTCATAGCGGCGAACATCATGTTCGCTGTACTCGTGGTCGTGATGGTTGCACTGACGGTGGCCCCCAAAGCCTATGAAGCTGTGGCCGGCAGGGCCATCGAGGTGGACAGGTACCTGTTTGACATATCCTGCGGGCCGATTCTGCTTGTGATAGTCTTCTTCCTGGGACTCTGCCCCCTGTTCGCCTGGAGGAGGGCGTCTCCGAAGGTGATCGGCAGGCGGTCCCTATATCCCTTCGCGGCAGCGTTGATTGCCTGCGTGGCTGTTCTCGTGTCCGGTATCGGCAACTGGTATGCCCTCGTTGCCATCGCTTGTGGGTTCCCGTTCTTCGTCATAGTCACAGAGTTCGCGCAGGGCGCTGCGGCGGGGCATCGGACCAGGGGCCAGAACTACCTAATGGCCCTTCCCGCGCTGGTCTGGAATAACCGTCCCCGATACGGCGGGTTCATCGTGCACCTGGGGATAGTCCTCATTACCATTGGTGTGGTAGGCTCGTCCATGTACGATGTAGAAGAGGTGCAGACCATTAGCCGTGGCGAGACAATGGTGGTGCAGGACTACGAGCTCACCTACACAAACCTGAGCATGGAGGAGTTGAGTTCGAGGATCTTGGCAACGGCAGAGATAGCGGTCACGCGGGACGGCAACCCTGTGGCAACATTGCATCCGGAGAACAACTACTGGTTCAAGCAGGATGACTTCTATGCGGAGGTCGGCGTTCGGACTACTCCGTCCGAAGACCTATTTGTTGTGCTGGCGGACTACGACATGCAGGGTATGGGGCAGTGGGTCACACTGAGAGCGAAGGTCAACCCGCTGGTTGTGTGGATGTGGGTGGGCGGTGGTATGCTGTTACTTGGTGGCGCGATCGCCTTCTGGCCCGAGCGGCGAAGGAAGGCCGCCGGGGTTGCGCAGCGAGTGACAGGTGCTGGAGTGAGTTCGATTCGGGAGCGGATGAGGCAGTTGGAGGCGGACTACGAGAGCGGCGCTACAACTGGCGATTCATACCTGGACTTGAAGGAGTCTTACCAGCGGGAGCTCGACGAAGAACTCGAGAAGCAGATATCGCTTCGAAGGGGGACGAAGGAACGAGCGAGCCGGGACCGCCGTTCATCAACCAGACTTACGTGCCCGAGATGCGGTGTGCGGCACCGAGAGACAGACAAGTTCTGCCCCGGTTGCGGTGGCAGGCTGAAGGATGATGGGGGCTCCACAGATGACTAGGCGCATTCTTGCAGTTCTGATGCTGACACCAATGCTGCTGGCCGCGGCGAGCATGGCCGCCCAGGCCCAGGGGTCCGGTGGGGGTGTCATTAGCGGAACCATTGTGAACGGAACAAGTGATACTGGCAACGTCAGCGGG
This sequence comes from uncultured Dehalococcoidia bacterium, assembly GCA_964574685.1. Lineage (GTDB taxonomy): Bacteria > Chloroflexota > Dehalococcoidia > SZUA-161 > SZUA-161 > CAZGDV01. The sequence goes on along the minus strand of CAZNOI010000018.1, from coordinate 18,240 downwards.
ATAGAGGTGACGCTGGTCACCTTCGTCGACATGCAGGAAGCCGGCGAGGATGCTGTCAGTTCCGGCGAGAATGGTGGTTTCAGCTTCTCGGGGCTGGACACGTCGGCAGATCACCTTTACCTTGCGTACGTGGATTACAGTGGCGTTGTCTATTCCAGCCAGACCCTGTCTTTCTCCGGCAATTCTACGCACTTGGAGGCCCCGATAACCACATACGAAGCAACCGAAAGTGACGATGCAATCCAGTATGGTTTGGTACACCCTGCGATCAAGGTGGATGATGGGCAGGTTCTGGTGACGGAATACTACAGGTTCTCGAACACGGGGAAAGCAACGTACATCGGGTCTGATATTCCGGGGTTGGGGCACGGCAAGGGCACACTGTCTTTCGAGATACCCCCCAACGCCGCTGAGGTACAGGGCGATGACGGTCTGATCATGGAAGCCAGCAAGCTGATCTGGGTGCGCCCGCTGATTCCAGGGGAGGGTGAAGTCGCCTACAACTACATCGTGCCCGCGCCCACCTCGCCCGAGTATACGTACTCGATACAGATACCGTACCCGACTGCTGTTGTCAGAGTGACTGTAAGCGGAGAGGGAGTCGAGGTGGCTGACAGCGGGGGGCTTGTTGAGGAGAAGGTCATGACTGGCAGTGGCGAGGTCACGGTGCTCAGGGGACAGGACGTCGAGCCGGGCGTAGTAGACATAACATTGACGGGCTTTGGTCGCGGTGGTGTCGGCTGGACATTCTGGGTCGTTCTTGCCGCCGCGCATATCGCAGGCTTCAGCGGCCTCGCAGTGATACGAATTGCTCAGAAGAGGATGAAGGGGTCGGGCGAGGTGCTGGAGGACGACCCGGCCGAGATGCTTTTCGGGGAAATCGCAGAGTTGGATGACGCGTTCGAGAGAGGCGAGATCGACGAGGCGTCATATAGTAGGATGCGGGCCGAGAAGAAAGCTCGCTTGGCTGAATTGAGGTCTGAGTCCGACCAGTAGCGGGCCCAGGGCCCCTGGTGATGGCGGGAATGAGTGATACGGTGCGCGGCCCGGTGGCGATTGAGACAAGGCAACTGGGCAAGTCCTATGGTGAGCGTCACGCTCTACGCAGGGTCGATTTAGCGGTCAAGAGAGGGGAATGCCTGTCGGTATTTGGCCCGAACGGCGCGGGAAAGACCACTCTGGTCAAGCTTCTGTGCACGATGTCCAGGCCGTCTTCGGGCAGCGCGTTGATAGACGGCGATGATATTCGGGAATCGCCTTCTTGCATCCGATGCAAGCTGGGCGTGGTCAGCCATGCCACGTTTCTGTATCCTGACCTGACACTGGTCGAAAACCTACGCTTCTATGGCAGGATGTACAGCGTGCCCGACCTCGACCGCCGCATAGCTGAGGTCCTGGACCAGGTCGAACTGAAGACGCGCATGCATGACCGAGTTGGGACACTGTCGCGCGGTCTCCAGCAGAGAGCGGCGATAGCCAGGGCAATTATCCACGACCCGCCCATTATGCTTCTCGACGAACCGGAAACCGGGCTCGACCCGCATGCGACGACCATGATTCGAGGTGTGCTGGATACAATCAACCGTGGGCAGCGAACAGTGGTCATCACTACGCACGACCTCGACCGCGGGCTGGAGTTGGGAGATCACATATTGATACTCGACAGGGGCAGGATAGCCTACGAATGCAGGAAGCGGTCTCTTGACACCGTGGGACTCCGAGATGTCTACGATCGCTGCGTGAGGCGCACGACGCGATGAGTACGGCATCAAAGGTAATGGTGGTATTGTGGAAGGACGTGGTGTCAGAGCTTCGGTCGAAGGAGATAGCGACATCGGTGTTGGTGTTCGGCATACTTATCCTCGTCATCTTCAGTTTTGCCTTCGACCCGGAGTCCGGTGCCATGGGGCTGATTTCGTCCGGCATACTGTGGGTGGCCATCACGTTTTCCGGAGTCCTCGCGCTGAACCGGACATTTGCCGCCGAGAAGGAGAACAACTGCCTGGACGGTATATTGCTGTGCCCCGTAGGCCGCGACGTGCTCTACTGGGGAAAGCTGTCGAGCAGCTTCGTGTTCATGCTCATTGTGGAAGCTATCATTACTCCTGTGTTCCTGGTCCTGTTCGACCAGCCTCTGTGGATGCCGAGGCTCGTGCTCATCATCGTGCTGGCCACGGTCGGATTCGCGGCTGTAGGGACCCTTTTCTCGGCACTCTCCGCGAATACCAGGGCGAGGGACATTATGCTGCCGATACTGTTCTTCCCTATAGTGTCGCCTCTCATAATCGCGGCTGTGGAATCAACGGCGCTCGCAATGGACGGCAGGCCCTGGGCCGAAATGGTTGAGTGGCTCGGTATCATGGCAGCCTTTGACGCCATCTTCCTGGTGGTTTCCACACTGGTGTTTGAGTATGTGGTTGAGGAGTAGAGGGAGAAACGCAGTTGAAGGCTCACCGGAGACTCTAGTATGAAGACAGCGGGTGCTGGCTGGCAATGGGTGTTTCTCGGTCTTAGTGCGGTTCTGATGGTGACTGCTCTGGGCCTTGTGTTCCTATACGTGCCCGAAGAGAAGACCATGGGGGATGTTCAGAGGATATTCTACTTCCATGTGCCGCTCGCCTGGATCGGCTTCCTAGCCTTCTTCGTGGTGTTCGTATGCAGCATAGCGTACTTGTGGAAGAGGCGGGCTGAGTGGGATACCTTGGCCCGGGCCTCGGCAGAAATAGGAGTCATCTGCATTACCCTCGTGCTGATTACCGGGCCGATCTGGGCCAAACCGGTGTGGGGTGTATGGTGGACGTGGGACGCAAGGCTCACCGCGAGCTTGGTACTTTGGCTTACCTACATTGCCTATTTGTTGGTACGCAGTCTCACCTCGGACGAGTCAAGAGGAGCCAGGTTCTCGGCGGTTATGGGCATAGCAGGGTTCGTCAATGTACCCATCGTATTCCTCGCGGTGGACCTCTGGCGCACTCAACATCCGACTAAGCTGGCAATTGGGGGAGATCTCCCACCGACTATGCTTTCGGCGCTGCTTGTGAGCATCGCGGCGTTCACGGTACTGTACGTGGTGCTCGTGGCAATCAGTGTCTCACTCAAGCGAACGGATGCACGGGTGAGGATTCTCAAGGAATCCCTGCTCGACTAGGGGGCTTACAGTTGGACAACATGGCATACGTGTTTGCGGCATACAGCGTGATCTGGCTGGTCTTCTTCGGCTACCTGGTCACCCTGTATCGCAAGCAACACAAACTGCAGCGCGAGATAGAGCACCTTAAGGCGCTGGCCGACCAGCAGGAGGACTAGAGTAACCGGTCTCCGTTGATCGTCCGCGCTCCTCCGCTGCCCACATGTGGCGCGCGCGTCTCCGCGAGTATGGGAGATACCCAGTCAAATTGGGTAGTACAACCGATGCTGCTCCGATGGTACTGATGTTACAAACATTGGCGGTACTATCGTACCACCTACTGTATGAACTGGAACAAGGCAGGTCGAGCCTACGGGGTGGATAACCAATTGAAGGCTGGGAAGGGTTCCAGCTAGAAAGGAGCGAGACGGGAGTGAAAAGTACGAGAGTAAGGCTTCTGATCGGCGTCCTTCTGGCGGCAGTGCTGGTCCTGGCCGTATGTCTGCCGGCGATGGCGGACAACGACCTCCATGACCAGGACAACTTCGTTGCCGAGGCGGACTCGTGCGCAGGATGCCATCGGGCCCACACCGCGCAGGCGGCGAAACTGCTGACCGTTGGTCCGGATCAGGACGACTTCTGCTTCAGTTGCCACGACGGCACTGGTGCGGAGACCAACGTGGTCGATGGCGTGCTCGTGGCCAACACGACCTACGGCATTGGCGACGACGGTGACGGCAACCCTCTCCGCGGTGGCGGCTTCGCCAACGCAATGATGGACCCTGACCACGACGGAAACGTGACGACGGGCTCTGTCACGTCGACTCATGCCGCAGATGGCGTGGGTTCCGGCGATGACACCATCTGGGGCAGCGGCCCTGTGAACAGCTCGTCAGATACCGGCATCTCGGTTGACCTGGCGTGCGGGGACTGCCACAACCCACATGGCAATGGGAACTACCGCATTCTTAGAGGCAATCCCGACGGCATGGAAGACGAAGGCACTCTGCCCGCGGTTGACGTAACCGACCAGAGTCCGATCGTCTACGAGATCACGCACACCGACCATTCGATCGCGCCGAACACCTTCTGGGCACGCGATATGGCCGATTATGGCACTCCGACCACCAATGAAATCGGTGAGTGGTGTGGTCAGTGCCATACCAGGTACTGGGCAAGTGCCGGATCGGGTCATACCGATTCGACTGATGCCATCTTTGCCTACCGGCACATGACGGATGGCCTTAGCGGAAGCTGCCTGGTATGCCACGTAGCACACGGCACGTCGGCGACCATGGGTGCATACTCCGGGGCAGTCAATCTGCCTGGCGGCACTCCTGGCAGCGGTGGTGGCGGATCCACCGACAGCAGACTGCTTACAGGCAACAGCCGGACTGTCTGCACGGATCCGACCAGTTGTCATGGTACGGGCAGCGGGACCTGGGACCTCACGAGCGACTAGGTAGCTGCCGGACGGCAGTGGAAGATGAGAAACGGTAGGCCCGAGGCTGTACCAGCCTCGGGCCTACTCTTGTCTCGTGATTCAGTTCCGACCGCCTGCTATTCGGTGGTATCCACTAGTCCTCTGCTGATGGCGTATCTCACAAGCTCGGTGCGATTCCGAAGCTCGAGCTTTGCCATCATGCTGGCCCTGTGCTTCTCCACAGTCCTGACGCTCAGGTACAGCTCCGAAGCTATCTCCCTGTTAGTCATTCCCTGGGCGGCAAGCGGCAAGACCTCCCTCTCTCTCTCGGTCAGCAAGTTGTACTCATCGTCGTTCTGTCTGTTGGCAGATGCCTGGAGATAGCCACTGAGGAGTGATTTGGTTACCAGCGGCGACAGATATACGTTGCCCTGGTGCACCTCCCTGACCGCAGTGGCCAACTCACCCGGCTCCGCATCCTTTAGCACGTAGCCGGACGCACCGGCCTGCAGCATTGGAAAGAAGTACTCCTCGCTTTCATGCATGGTGAGCGCCAGTACCTTGGCATCCGGCGCGGCCTTCTTGATTCTGGCCGTGGCGTCCAGACCATCGGAGCCGGGCATCGAGACGTCCATGAGGACCACGTCGGGCTTCTCCTGAACAGCCTTCTCTACAGCCTCGAAGCCGTTGCTTGCCTCTCCAATCGCGTCCATATCTTCCTCGGCACCGAGAAGCGCCTTCAAGCCGGCCCTGATCAGGGCGTGGTCATCGACTATCAGTACTCGGATCTTGTTCATCGGGCTGTTCTCCGCGTGTAAGAGGTATTCCGACCTTGATTACCGTGCCTGACTTCGGGCTTGACTTGATATCGAGAGTGCCTGAGAGCAGGATGACGCGCTCCTGCATGCCCCGGAGTCCCCAGCCCCTGTCCTTATCTTGAGCGTTCAGCACTTGCTCGGGCGCGAAACCGTTCCCGTTGTCCGCCACGGAAAGGCGAAGGGTTCCGTTGCTTGACTTCAGAGAGACCTTGACCTTCGTAGCCCCGGAGTGGCGGAGTATGTTGGTGAATGCTTCCTGGACCACGCGAAAGACGGTCACCTCGATCTCCGTGGGCAAGCGCTGCTTCATGGCACCGTCCAGCTTGAGGTCCGTCTCGATGCTTGCCGCCTCCAACTGGTTCTTGGCATACCATCGGATTGCCGGAATCAGACCCAGGTCGTCAAGCACCGCCGGCCTGAGCTCCAAGATGATCTTGCGTATCTCCGAAAGGACGTCACGTGCAAGCTTGTTCGTTTCGAGGAACTTCTCCTGTTCTTCCCTCATATGCTCGGGCAATGAGGCTGCCGCCATGGATGTGCTCATCATAAGGGCGGTGATGGCCTGTCCGGCCTCGTCGTGGAGTTCTCGCGCGATGCGCTTTCGCTCTTCCTCCTGCGCTGTAATGAGCTTGCGCAACAGCTCCCCGCGTCGCTTCTCACGGAGTTGGACCTCCTGGTACAGGCGATCATTGTCCATGGCCGCAGTGATCTGGTCGGCGAGTGTCTGCGCCAGAGGTACGTCGAGTACTTGAAGGTCGGGCAAGTCGAAGAAGGCCAGTATGCCGCGCATGCTTCCGCCGAGCAACAAAGGGGCGCACAGAACACTCTTTGGCCTAGTGAACAAGGGGCGGGCGGCCTGAAGTATTTCGCGGTTCTCCGGGCGTATCGTGTCGCTCAGCGTCCGCAGTTCCTCGGGACTCGTCCATACCGCTGCTGAAGATGATCGGGAAACGGCACAGGCTATCCACTCTTCAGGATCGAGGCGGAGCCCGCCGACCACTTCGTCTGCGCAGCCGTAGCTTGCCTCAGGGGCATAGCACCCGGTCTCGGGTTCGAGCAGAAGTACCATCCCTGCTGTGCCGGGCACTGTCTCCTCGATTGTGGCGACGACTTGTCGTAGGCGTGTCCTCAGATCGTTTGTCGAGCCCAGTATCTGGGCGCATCTGACGAGTGTGGACAGGCCCGAGTTGTTGCGCAGGAGCCTGTCCTCCTTGCTCGACAGCATGAACATCATGTTGTTGAAGTCCTCGCCAATGGCCGTAATCTGGTCTCTGGCACAGCTCTTGAGATATACCGGGCAGTCCCTCTGAAAGACGTGACAGCTCATGTCGTCATCGCCTTCCGACGCGGCGGCGCTGACCTGTGAGAACATGCCTGCTACCTGCCAGCACCTCAGGTTGTCCGATCGGTACGCCGGGCATTCGGTGTCGGTGCAGTCCTTCTCCTCCCAGCACTTGACCAGGTGTGGATTCTCGAACCTGGCCTCGAATCCGCTCTCGATGGCGGTGTTTAGGAGATGATGGATCTCCGTGCTTGCGGCGCGGAGCCGGCGAGCTGTCGCTGCGTTATCCACGCCTATGCCGACCTCGTCGCTGATTGCAGAGAGAAGGCGCAATGACTCGTGCGATATGCCGGGCAGGCTTGTACCGTACAATACGATAATGCCCAGCATCTGACCCTTCGAGTGCAGAGCAGCTACCACGTAGGCGTTCGTCCTCGTACCGTCGGAGACCGCTCGCGAAAGGGGTTCTGCCGCTAGCAGACTGGCGAGGACTACAGGGCCCGGAGAAGCGTGAAGCCGCTTCACTGCGGCGGCGTCCGCGGAAAGAGTCTCCAATATCTCAGGGTCCCCCTTCAAGAGTTCCCGCCTGGCCTCGAGTCTCAACTCCATCCGGGACTCGTCATAGAGGTATATCGCTCCACCCTGCGAGTCCATGATCGTAACCAGCCGCGCGAGGACATCATCGAGGATGGTGTCAAGCTCCAGCGAGTGACTGACCGCCCTGTTCACCTCACTGAAGGCAGACAGCTCTCTGGTGCGGCGCTGCACGCGCTCGTTCAGCTCCACGTTCCACAGCTCCAGTTGTCGCCGGGACTCTTCGAGTTCGAGTGTCCGCTGCTCGATCTTTTCGGCCATCTCGTTGAAGGCTTGCCCCAGGATGCCTATCTCGTCCGAGCCGACGTCGCTTACGCGTGTGGTGTACATCCCGCGCGAGATGTCGAGCGCCGAGGTCGCCAGCCGACTCAGCCGGCTGAGCGCCGTCCTGCGCAGAACGAGCGCCAGGCTTCCTCCCATTACCAGCACGGCGAGGAAGGCAGAAATGCCAATGAGGGTGTTCTGTGTCTGAAGCTGATTGTCCAGGGCCGACATATCGAGGCCGATTCCGATGGCTCCCAGGATTTCTACGTTCGGATCGTGGCAGTTTGAGCACTCTGCCGCGTTGAGAATAGGCGTAATTGTATAGAGCTCACGTTCCCCGCCGGACGAGACTATCTCTGTCTTGGCCTCCTTCGCTGCCAGGGCTTGAGCTAGGTTCTTCCGGATTGTAGGATGGTGCGGCTGCAGTCCGCCCGCCGAAGCGTAAAGGGCCTCGTTAGCCGAGTATACGGTGACGCTGTTGACAACCCACTCCTCGTCGCTGGTGCTGTCTCCTTCCGCAACGCGCTCTACTCCCCTCTTGATGTACTCCAGGCCGCCGAGAAGCATATCCTGCTCAATGGATGTGAGCATCGCCGCGTTCAGCGCGGCAGAGGACTGGTTGAACTGGTCAAGGGTTGTCTCCCTCTGAAACCGGAGCATGACAGCAGCCATGATCGAAGCGAAGATGACCATCATCGCCACTATCAGGATGGATAGCTTAAGCTGGAGACTCATTGTCGGGACTTGTACCCGCAGCCGGATGGCCGCATGCTCGAAAACCTGGTTCTTGTCACTCCCCGAGGCGCGTGCCGCATTGTGGGCAGAATCTGAACGAGCTGTCAAGTCGTGCCCCGCACTCGGTGCAATGCTGTTGTGCGGGGGGTCTTCTGTCCCTGCTGTCGATGGTAGTCGACGATACTGCTGGTAGGACGCGTCGCCTGCTCAGGACGACGTAGACTACTCCGCCTATGGCCAGGACCGCGGCAGCCAGGCCGCCGCCAAGCCACGGCCACAGGCTTGTTGATCCTTCTTCGATTTCCAGAGACGGAAGCGGGTTGGACTTGACGTATGAGATCGCGAAGCGCAGAGGCTGCTCCGCATCCAGTGCGCCGTATTCATAGACGTGATAGCTGAAGCCATCGTCAAGTTGTGTAACGCTCTTTGCAGAGCTGACCATGGGTGTGACCTTGAAGTCGGAAGACTGTCTCGGTTCTTGGATGTAGGCCTTCATTCCGGATATCGGCAGAAGAGGGATGAACTGACTGACGATGCTCTTCTCGCTGCGGCCCTCAATGGCGTCCTGATAGTACTCGACGCGGAACCGGGAAGTGGTCACGTCGTAGCTGATTTCGTCCCAGCCCTCGCGTTCGGAAGGGTCACGTTGCGGTGACCCACCGGCGTATCTCTCCTCCTCATCGACCGAACCTGCAAGGAATATTTGAGATCCTTCGGGCACGAGGAAGTCGATGGGCGCGGGAGGGATTGCACCCGATATGGTGCCCTCTATCTTGACCAACAGTCGTGGGTCGTCGTACTCCGGATAGAGCCAGAGCCCAACATCCCGGAGCCCTGTGATGATCCTCAGGGAAGGATTGGGATTCGTCTTGGTATACGACAGATCGAAGGCCAGGTCTTGCTGAGCCTCGACTTGCAGGTAATCAAATATGTGCAGAGTCATCCCGTGTACATCCGAATCCTGCGAGTAGGCCGAGGGAGATACCTCAGCCTGAGCGCTGAAACCCGACGACTGACGCGGTTCCTGGACGTATACGCGCAGGCCGCTGATGGGGACGAGAGGGATGAAATGAGAAGACAGGGCTTTCTCCGACCCTTTCGGAATCGAGTCGAGATAGTATTCGACCCTGAAGACCGAAGTCGTGAGTTCGTAGCCTATCTCGTCCCACCCTGCGATGCTGGAGGTCTGGCGTTCGGGCGGGCCCCCGCTGTATTCGCCGTCGGGACTCATGGAACCCGCGGAGTACATCTCAGCGGCTTCGGGGACCAGGAAGCGGATATCGAGGGGCGGCTGAGCATCGACGATCCGACCTTCCAACATGACTAGCAAGCGCGGGTCGTCGTACTCCGGATAAATCCATAGCTTTGTGTCCTCGAAAACCAGGGGTTCTGTCTGAGCTGCTGCCGGGCTCGGGAGGAGCAAGCAGATCAGAAGGAAGCAGAGCGCAGCGGCTCGGAGGCTAGTAGCGCCAAACCTGGACGCGGTCATTTTCGCGGTCTGCAATGTACACTCCCCCGGAGCGATCGACTGCTATGCCGTTGGGGTAGTTGAATTCCCCGGCCCCCATCCCCTGGCCGCCGAATGTGAACAGCCGTTGCAGGGTTTCGCCTGCCTCGAATACGATCACGCTGTGGCCGAAGACATCGACCACATGCAGCAGCCCGGCATCGTTCACGGCCAGTCCGCGCGGCAGGCCCGCATCTATGGCGCGCGGATTCCCACCCTGGCTGTCGAATATCTTCAGTGTGAAGTTGTTGCTGTCGGCGACGTAAATCGTACCTTGACTGTCGACGGCTACCCCGTTTGGGAAAGAGAACTGGGTTGGCCCGTCGCCCTTGGCGCCGAATTCGAGCTTGACATCCCAATTGTACCCGAGAACCAAGACACGGTGCATCCCGGACGAGAATTCGGTTACATACAGGTCGTCCCAATTTCCGGTATGTGAGTCGAAGGCGATTGCCATTGGAGCCCAGTGCTCCCCCATGCTCTGCGGTACAAACTTGCCTACATGTGCACCGCTACAGTCGTAGACATCGAGACAGCGCCGGGTCCGATCCGAGACGTATATCCTGGCCGTCGAGTTGTGTACTGCCACGTAGGCAGGCGATCTCGATGCCACGGATTTGGAGTCGGGCGGCTTCAGCGTACCAATTGGGGTGCCCTGCCCGTCGTAGATATGAACAAGCCTCTCGCCACCGCTCTCGGACACGTAGATCAAGTCGCCGTCTGGATGTACCGCCACGCCGAGAGGCTTCGTCACTCCGTATATAGAGAACTGGTACTCCGGCGTCTTCGGCAGCTCTGACCGGCGGTCGACGTTGGTGGCTGCCAGGCCCGGTATGCTGGGGGTGGCCAGGACCGGCCACGACGCCTTGACAACCTCACATTCATCGAGCACATCGTCCTGCTCGATGATGTCCGTCGCTCTGGCGATGTACTGGGGACGCTCAGTGTGGCCCATTGTGGGCGACGAAGACCCGGCATCCAGACTGTACATGGCTGATCCGGTGTGGGGGTTGTATTCGAGCATCTCCGCTCCGCTGACAGTGACGCTGGTTGACCTCTCTCGTATGGCCGCATCCAGCAGTCTTGCCGCGCGGCTTCGGAACTCCTTAACCAGGTTCTCATTCTCCCCGTCGCCCAGCCCATCGGGCAGCGGCGGTACCCGGGCAAGCGTCCCCCCCTCAAGTGGAATCAGCGCTGCCGCCAAGCCGCCCTCTGAATGGGGTACCAGAGACGCAAGGAGGGTGGTCCTTGCCCCGTCGCTCCAGTTCACATACTCGCCGAGATCGGCGTCGGCCTTGAGCACCGTGTCACGGCCGCTGATCGCCCCGGTGGGGGTGGTGACCACGAAGTGGGATGCCGTATCCAGTACCTGACATGTGGCCTGGCCCGATACGAGCCGGGTCGTGATGACATTCTCATCGGCCCCGATTATTCGAGAAGTCCTGTGCGACTCCTGTAGTTGAGCCTGCGCCGGGCCGCATAGCAAGCTCCTGCTCCCATCGAAGTAGTGAAGTACAGCAGCGGCGTCCTCGCTTACCCAGAGCCAGTCGCCGACCTCTACGGTCATGAGATCGGTGGCGGTTCCCCAAGCACCCCCTGTCTCTGAGGTCTGCACGCTGACGTCGCCGTACCTGATCTCCAGGATTGCGGTCTCCACGGAGGTAGTCTTATAGCCGAACAGGACTCCCAGGGTAACGGCGGCGCCAATCAGCAGCAGGAGTGCTATGAGCAGCCCAAACCTTTTCCTGCTACTGGCAAGCTGGTATCTGAGGCCCGTCCTGACGTCGGTTGTCATGCTCTACCGGTCCCTCAACTGATTGAGCCTGGCACCTGCTAGGTTGTTCTCAGGGTCTAGCTCAACTACCGCCTCGTACTGGTCGGCGGCATTCTGGAGTTGGCCGAGTTCCTCGTAGGCCAGACCAAGGCCGAGTCTGGCCTCCACGAAAGCCGGGTCGGCGGCGACCGCTTCTTCGAGGCTGGCGACCGCTTCAGTGTACCTCTGGTGGCAGTAGTGGACCATGCCGCGCGCATACGCGGCGGTGTTAGTGTCTCCCATTTGACCGTAGCAGTAGGCCAACTCCTCATAGGCTTCCAAATAGTTGGGCACGAAACGTATTGCCTGCTTCAGCCATTCCACAGCCTCCTCACACTCCCCCATATCACTGTAGGCGACTCCAAGCAGGTAACGCGAATCGGCATCAGTGCTCATGGCCACCGACGTCGCTTTGAGGGGTTCGATCGCGTCCTGGGGTTGTCCGAGCTCTATGTAGATAACGCCCAACTGGTACTGAGCATGCTGGAATTGCTTGTTCAAGCCCCTCATAGGGTTGTCCTCATTGAGTGCAACCACTTGGAGATAAGGCTGTAGGGCATCCTCGTATCGACCCTGCTGTAGGTAGACAGCGCCGAGGACCATGTAGGCCATCTCGAACTCGTCGTCCTGTTCGAGGAGTGTATCGGCCTGCTGCTCCGCCTTCGAGTACTCACCTTCTTCGATGTAGTAGGAGGCGAGTTGCATCCTGAGGTCTCTGTTGAAGGGATTCTCGGCGACCAGGTTCTCCAGGCGCTCGATTTCCCTCTGCGCCATGCTCTTCTCGGCCGGTGATGAGCATCCACAGCCGGTATCAAGGATGAGGAAAGACGCCGTCACTAGAGCGATGATCGATGCTACAAGTAGTACTCGGCTGTTCTTCTGAGGGAAGCGCACGGAATGAACCCCTTAGCAACGGCTCGTCGTGCCCGTCAGGGCCGGGTCAGCCATGATTCGTAGTCAGGCGGCACATGCCAAATGTTGGTGCAGACCCGGGCAGGTCTCCCCGTTTGGGGAAACCCACCCGCGGTCCCTCGTTTCATTCTGGTTTCGAGTACCGGCCTACTGTGACAACGCGTGGCAATCCACGCAATTCTCGCGATTCTTCAGTGGGTGAGTGATAGCCGGAACGCCCTGCTCTCTCACCTCATGACATGAATCGCAAAGGTTGTCTCCGTATCCGGCGTGATTCGATGGGAGAGCCCCTATCGTGGCTGAGTTGTGGCATCTGTCACACGGGCTCTTGTCCATCTCATGGGGTAACTCAGGCGGCAACCGGCGTGTCACGGTGTGACATACCAGACACGTGTTGTCCGCTCGGCCCGAATGGCTGGCAGGCAGAGGTACCAGCTTCGCCGAGTGGCAATCGGAGCACGTCTCGTGTTCCTGCACTTTGTGCATGATGGATGGCGGGAGACCCTCCATCTCCTCGTGGCACACGCCGCAGGTGGGGTTGCTCCGTCCATCATGGCTGTCCGGCAGCGCAACAAGCGCACCCTTGGAGTGACAGGCGATGCAGGCTCCCTTCCCCTCCGTAGTATGCGCGATCACAGGCGGGAGGTCCTGCGGAGGGGAGGCATAGTGGCACGCCTGACACATGTTGCTCGTCCGGCCCTCGTGACTCTGAGGGAGGGCAACGAGCGCGGTCTCAGCGTGACAGGCTGCACAGTCCCTGTTCTTGCTGTGCGCTTCGGTAGGCGCGAATTGCGGTGCCGTATCGTGGCAGCCAACGCAAGTTCGGTCACCACGGCCGGTGTGTGAGGCGGGGAGCGCCACCATAGCCGTCGCCGAATGGCACGACGAGCAAGCCGTTGCCGCCTTCAGCCTGTGGGCGTCTGGAGGCAGGTCGTTCGTCTCGGCGTGGCACATAGTGCACGTATTTGGCGAGCGGGGAGATTCTCCCTTGTGGCTCGTGGGGAGAGCCACAAGGGCCTGCTCGGCATGGCATTCCGCACAGTTGGTACGGCCCTCATAAGCGTGGGCACCCGCCGGAGGGCCTCCCGGGTACTCTACGTGGCAATCCAGACAACAGTCGTTTGTGCGACCGGCGTGTGTTATCTTGACCGGCCAAACGCCATAAAGGTCGTGACAGGCAAGGCAGTCGCCGCGGCCGACAGAAGTGTGAGCCATGTAGGGGCCGACACTGCCGGGTGAAGTGGCCTGTGGTGTGGGCTCCAGGGGAGTCGATGCGGGAGTAGGTTGCGTCTGCCCGGGAGTGGGCGTTGGGGGTGCCGGCGTTGCTGTGGCGGATGGAGTGACCGGAGGAGAAGGTAATTCCCCGCTGCCACTCTCGTTTGATTCGCTGCATCCGGTCAAGGCTGGGAGCAGCAGAGCCAGAAGCAGGAGCATGACAGAAGTCTTCATCATGATCCCGTTCCGGCATGAGGCAGAGTGAGATGCCCTGTGATTCTTCCTGTGGCCAGTTCTCTGCCCACTTGTCATCTATGACCTCCATTAGGTGCTTTGATGCGGCGGGACTCCGGTACGTTCCAGGCGCGAAGCTAGCACAAGTAAACAGTTTACCTGACAATGGAAACCGAATCAAGTTTCATCTAACTCAGTGGTGAAGGATGTCTCGGCGGAGTAGGAGGACCAGTCGACGTGGTCGTCCATATGACGAACACGCCAGTAGTAGGTAACGTTATGGGCCAGCTCCAGAGTGAGCGTATGGCTGGTGAGGTCGCCGGATGTGCCACTGTCGTAAGCGGGCGAAGCGTAGTCGCCGGGCGTAGAGGAAACCTGCCAATGAGATGCCTGGTGGGCATCAGACGGATCAGGGTCGGAGAATGGAGAGCAAGCCAAGGTTGGAGTTGTCGGAATGCCGGTGGCACCGTCTGATGGAGAGGTGTTGGTCGGAGCCTCGGGAGGCTCGTTCAGTGTCGCAAAGCTCCAGGTGTCGAGGGTTATTGTGTTCGGTGAATAGGCCAGGTCGCTGACGATGACTTCGACGCTCATCGTATCGCCGTTGGGCATGTCGACTGCAGGGTCCACGCGAACATGATAGAACGTTTGGTTGCCGGTATGCGTGACCTCCGGACTGCCGGCATGGTACGACTCCAGGTAGCCGGGACCGCTGATTTCAATGGCGAACGAACTCCAGTCGACTCCTGTTTCCAGGTCGGTCAGCGTGAGAGTGACATTCGCATCTACCGGCACATCGAAGGCTCCGTCATGGGGGTCGAGATCGGATACGTCCGGAGCTGTAGTATCTTCATGCACGGTGAAAACCCATGACTCGGGTACGAGCGAGTTGGGAAGAGGAGCCTGGTCGTTGACAGCCAAGGTCACTGTGATCGTCTCGCCATATCCGAAGTTGCTCTCGGGATCGACGGTCACGTTGTAGAGGGAGGGACCGCCGCTGGCCGATACGTTTTCAAAGTCGCCGTCCGTGTACGTGGCTGCGTACCCGCGATCGCCGGTGATCTGGATCTGGAATGTGTTCCAGTCAACCCCTGTCTCGCTGTCGGAGACTGACAGGAATAGGTCACTGTCCACCGGCCGGTCCAGCGCGCCATGCGCGGGACTCATATTCGACATGAGCGGCGGCTCGAGGTCGGTGAGGCCTTCAATCGGCGATCGGTGATATATGATTTCCCCCGAGCCCCCGTGGCACCCATCGCACACCTTGCTATTGGCGATACTGCCGCTTCCAGTGCCGCCCAGCGGAGGCATGTCACCGTAGTAGCTCTCCGTCAGAACCCATGTTATTTTGCCGCCGGCGGTGCTCCACCTGAAGTCGAGCGCCGGGACCTTGTCCGAAGTTTCGCGAGTGCTGATCAGCTCACCGTGGCGTACCAACTGAGGCGTAGGCGAGCCGTGCACGTTGTGGCAGGCGGTGCAACTGATGCGGGAGTCTGCGGTCATGTCCCAATCGGAGTCCCATTTCACGGGTTGTGCGCTGAGGTGTCTCAAATGGCTGTTGATACTCTCGCTCTCATCACGGAAATTGGTATTGTACGGTGACACAGTGTCGAGAGTCCCCGCGTACTTGTGGCACGTGAAGCACAGCTCGTACCGGGACTCACTGTATCCCGGTCCAGTGGGAGCGGGTATGTCCATGGAGTAGTCCAGCCGATAGCTTGTCTGGTAATCGGTAGTGCCAGCCACATACGTTCTCTGCTCTCCGTCGATGTGTACTCCATTGGGATAGTGGCAGTCGGTGCAGTCAACCAGGTCTCGTTTCCCGTGGCCGGACACGAAGTACCCGTAGCTCAATCCATCGCCTACGACATTCGGGGCTTCGGCTCCAAGGATCGAGGAATTGCCCGCGTCATGGCAGCCCTGGCAGGAAACACGGTCTCCCGCAAGCCAGTTGACCCTGGCCTCAACGACACCGTCGTACGAGCCGTCGGAGCTGTGACAGGGGTCGCACACAGTGGTGTTGGGCAGCTGTCGCCCGTCGCTGAAGGTCACGTTTCCGTCGTTGTGGCTGTCCCCGGGACGCGCCGCGGAGTGGCAGACGTCGCAGCTCTTGGCTGATGGACCGTAGACAGCCGTGTAGTGCTCCGAATGTGCGCCTTCCCGGTTCGGCGCGGATGTACCGTTCGGCGGAAGCCCATGGCACCCGCTCCCTCCAAACGCGCATGTCATGAATCCATCCTGGGTCGCCGGGCTGGCATCCGCGTCGTGCGGGTGACAGGACGTGCAGTCGGTTGAACGGAGGTCGCCTGAGTACGCGGGCGACGGGCTGTGGTCACCCCCGGCGTGGACCTCCATCGGGTAGCCGGGATTGTCGGCAGGGTTGATGTGGCAGGTGACGCACAAATCGTCGGTGTCCGCATCGTCGTCGGAATCCTCGTCGAACGAGTCTGCACCGACCTCTGAAAGGAATACGACCTGGTAGCCGCCGAGTGAGTCCCATATCTGACACATGTTGTCCTGTGACGAGTGAGGGTCGTGGCAAGTGACACAGTCAAGAACGAACGTAGCCTCCTGGCGGCTGAAGTGCATCGGAGGCAGTTCCTCCTTGGCGTTCGAGTGGGTTGATGCGACAAGAGAGGACCCGGCGCCGTCATGGCATGTGAGACAGAGCGCGTTGTTGGAGGGCGCGGATATCGCGTCACTCCCCTTGGCACTATGGGCACGATGACATCTGGCGCACGCGTCCGCCTCCGGCACGATGTTGTCATGAGGGCCGTCGGCCTGGCTGATAACCGTGGTGACCACGGAGAGAATCAGGAAAGCGATCAGAATGGACAGTGTTGTTCGGCCTCTGGCGTGGGAGCCGAAATCAGGTCTGCGCGAGGTCATTCTGCGACTTGCTGGGGGCATGTATATTCCTATGAAATCCGGGGGCCCGGCCTATATGCGAAGGGCGAAACCTGAGGAACACAAGTCTCGCCCCGCACCGTTCGATCAGTCGTTGGTCAGGTTGCTGCCGCCGTGACATACAGTACAGACTGCGCGATTGTTCAGCCATAGCAGGCGGCTCTCGTCCGCGGGCACAGCAGCCTGGGCGGTGCCATCCGGGTATGTTACTGCTCCGGAGTAGGTTCCCATAGTCGACGAGGTACCGTGGGCCACGTGGCACGCCAGGCAGCCTTCTAGATGGCCCGGTGTCGGCTTGTCGGCCCCGTGGCATTCGTTGCAGTCCTCGCGATGACCGTAGGGACCGTGACACTGCCCGCAATCGGAGTTGTAGAGCGGCTCATTCCAGTGAGCGTGGGTGTGTGCGTATCCACTGCCGGGGCCGCCCTGCAGAGCGAACTTGTCCTCGTGGCAGTCTATGCAGCCATCCTCGTAGGTCGGGGAGCCTTTCACCCAGTGGCGGAATGCAAACACGACATCGGATGAGTCCGTGCTGCCTGAGCCGGCGGTGCACGAGTAGCGCGTGTGACAGGCCCCGCACCAATCAACGAGGTAGAGAAGCGTATCCTTATCGTAGCCCAGAGCTGTCCAATTGCCTCCTGGTAGCTCGTCCCAGACCTGCCGGTAGTTGTCGGCGTTGTACAGTATCTGGTATACAACGGGGTCCTGGTCCGGGACGTCCACCGGTGGGGCAGTTCCCTCATTCTCCATACCGTCGGGGTTGCCTCTCAGTATCCGATAGTTGCCGTTTCCATGCGGGTTGTGGCAGTCGCCGCAAGCCAGTTCAACCGACACACCGTGGTCGGTCTCAGTAGTGTTTATGGGGCCGCTGCCCCATATAGTCCCTGGGGTTGAGCCATCTGCAGTGTGCAGCGAAGTCACCGGATCATTGGTGATGTTGCCGTCGGAGTCGGTATCCATGACTGCACTCACGAACCCGCCGCCCCTCAGTCCGGACCCCAGATCGCCGTAAGACCCGCCATCCAGCTCACCGTTCACTACATCCGTCTCGGCCCCGCTGCCATCGTGGCACGTGAAGCAGAAGTCGTCTTGACTCGGGCCGGCGGTAAGGAGATTCGGAGCGAGAGCGGTGTGGGCCCTGTGACAGCCCGCGCAGGAATCCGCACCTACGGTGAAGTTATCTTTATCGTGGGGGTCATTGTCGGCGAGAGCCACACTCGAAATGGCGATCAGAGAAATGGATAGCACACCGGTGATAGTGAGTAGTCGAGTTCTGATTGTCATGTATGCGCAGTTCCTTGGATGGGCTCCACCGAACGATTGTATTATATGTATCCCTTCTGGCCGAGTCAATCTGGCGTATTCACCCTTAATCCGTGAGTTGGCTGGCTAGTGTGAAGCTGATCAGCTTG
>CAZNOI010000017.1:0-55659 GCA_964574685.1 uncultured Dehalococcoidia bacterium | reverse complement strand
GCTGGAACAGTGGCTGGACTCTAGAGAGCGGTGCTACTACTTACGGGGTAAGGTCCTCGATGGTATCCTCGTCGTCGCTCTGCCCCATATGCTCAAAGAATGCAGTGGGAGGAAGCTGACGCGTGTCCCCCATGACCACAACCTGGTCACCGCGCAGGAGTGCACCTAAGGCGTCTTCCGGTCTAACCTGACTCGCCTCGTCAAATATGATCACGTCAAAACGAGCGGTTCTCGGGTCAAGAAACTGTGCGATCGACAAGGGGCTCATCATGAAGCATGGCTTGATCTTCTGGATCAAGCCACCCGCAAGAGACATAAGCCTACGGATGGGCATGTGGCGTCTCTTCTTGTTCATCTCGCCCAGCAGTATGCCAGCTTCTGAAGCGGACGAGGCGCCACCAGCCAAGCGTGGCCTGGCTTGATGTATCAACTGAGAAAGCCTTTGTCGATTCTTCGAGATGAGCGTCCGATCAGTCTCAGCGAAGCGCTTGATCTTGACTTCATGCAGGTCCGCGTCGAACTTGGCCAGCGCAGGACGCTTGGCGAATACCAGGTCCAGAAGCCCATCTGAGGCGTTTCCCTCAAGACATGGAAGAAGGTCCTCTGGCTCAAGGGCACCCTCTTCGACCACGCCAATAATCGGAGCTGCCACAGTCTTGAGGCACTCAGTCCGAATCATCTCATACTTAAACCATCGCTGCAGCTCTCCTATGCTATCTCTCCACAACTGAAGATGCGACCTCCAAACAGAGAACTCCACATCATCGGCACTCGCGCCAAACGTCTCGCGGCAATCCAGCTCCGTGCTAGCGACAAGAAAGTCGCGTGCCACACTGAAGACCCGAGAAGTTTCCTCAAGCTCACTCAGCACCAACTCCACATCAACGGCAGAGACGCCTTCACTAACCAACTCGATCGCATCGTGACTCAGCGTTTCAGTCAAGAGATGCTTTCGGAAAGCTATGATCCACTCGGAGAAGAGTCTGAGCTTCTCTGGATCGCTGTCATCGGCACGCCAGTGGGAACCAAACAATGCACGTCCCTTCTCGTTCGCTTGGCGCAAGCTGTCGCGGAGATCGACACACGCTTTCAGTTGTGCAAGGTCAGCCATTATCCTGCCCGAGGGTCTCGGCCTGGCATCCATGTAGAGAGACTCGATATGTCTTTTCAGGGTCCGATACCGCCGATTTAAGCAAGAAAGGAACTTACTCGACAAACGTCCGTACTCATCGAGAAGTGACGCGACATCTTGCTCGAAACCCTCTTCCTTGAAAGTGACGGAGGCTATCGAAAGCATCTCATTGTACGATTCCAGCTTCCCTATAAGTTCACTTGCCTCGCAACTCGGTTGATTCCACTCGGCATTCTCCAAAACACGACGATCAGCAGGTTGTGAGGAAGCCACGACCTTCGCCGCGTTGATGGCGCTCGGTAGGCCCTTCAGCGCAATTGGCTTGACAACCCCCGAAAGGCTAGCAAGCTTATCGACAAGCTTCATAAGCTCATCTAGGCGTGCGCTGCATTTGCCAATCGTATCTGCTATTGCGTCCTGGTCAGAGGGCAGAATCATCCTTGGATGGCATCCGCGCCAAGGGTGCCCCGCGACCGGTTTCACAAGTGCCAAGATGTCTTGAAGGTCACGGAGCTTGGACTTTGCCTCTTCGAACTGCGATCGACTCCACTTGTCTATATTGGCGAAGCGGATCCGCGGCATGTCGCGTCCCACGTGACCGAAATGGTGACGCGATTTCTCGCTCAGTCCAAACAGGTCGAAGGGAGAAAGCTCAAGAATACCGAACGGTTGTCTGAGTTGTTCAGCGTAGCCATTCAACTGAGAGCGGAGGACCTCCCACTGGGTGAAATCATCATCTACCTCGAAACGTCTTGGTTGGCTGATCGAGATAGCATGCTCCAGTTCCTTCATGAAGGCTCGCCGAGTTGACTTCCTACTATGCAACTCGAGGCAGAACGGCCCTAACCCAACTTCATCCAGGCGATCCTTGACCACTTCAAGAGCTGCCATTTTCTCGCTGACGAAGAGAACGGTTTTACCAGCTGCCAGAAGCTCGCCAATAAGGTTAGTGATAGTCTGCGACTTGCCTGTGCCTGGCGGACCCTCCACCACAAGATTCCGCCCCGCCTTTGCATCCTCGATGGCTACCATCTGAGAAGGGTCAGCATCCATAACCTGGTACAAATCACGGAAGGTCAGCTTTTCGTCGATGTTATTCTCGCTGTATCCGGCGTCTGCTCCCAAGCTGCCTGAGGGCATGAGAATGTCACGTATGAGGTGGTGATCAGCGGGTGATTTGTCCTCCGGCCAAGCATCGGGATCAAGATCCTTGTACATGACGAACTTCGTGAAACTGAAGAAACCCAGATAGATGTCATTGACTACATGCCACTTCTGTTTCCCAGAAACGGCTTGGGTCACCTTCTGCAGGTAGTTGTCAACACCGAGTTTAGCATCAGGCATCTCGAAGTCAGGCAGTGCCACTCCCTGCTCGGCGAGGAACGCCTGCAACGAGATGTTGGTGGGGATGTCATCGCCGTTCCAGCGTACCCTGAAGGACGCGCCCACCCTACTTCGCTCCAATTCGACGGGAACAAGTATCAGCGGAGCTTGTCTCACCTGATCTGAAGTATGAGACTCAGTCCACTGAAGGAAGGACATCGCCAAAAAGAGGGTTGAGTAACCAACCTCCTCTACAATCGAAATGGCGTCTTGATAGATGTAGAACAGTCTCCTCTGCAGCGATTCACTGTCAAGGGAAGTCTGTAGGAAGCGGTCAATGTGGCGACCCGCCACTTGGGTACCGGACCTGGGCATCTTCCAGAGAATAGAGGCCTCCTCTTTGGTCAATCCCTCGTGAGTGCCCCCGAGATCATTGAGTCCGATCTTAGGAGCACGGCCATAGACGAACTCCGACTGTGTGGGTTCTGGGTTGGGCAGGAACTCCATCGACTTCTCTCTTACTACGAGGATGTCGTAGATTTCAGCAGGGATCTCATCAACTACTCTGACTGTCCTTGCCATCGTCGGGCGGAAGTTCAGCAGGCGGTTTCGCATGCTCAGATCGAGCAACTGCTGTCTGGCTCTTGCCAACTCCTCATCGACCGTCATCACCGATTGGCCCTCCTCAGAACGCGATATCCCCAGCTCACATGGCTCTCTGTTCGCAAGAGAGTATCATACCGTCGAGTAGCATGTTCCGTCAAGGTTCGCCAGCTTTCGGCCAGCAACAGAGGCCGCCCCGAATGCCGATAGAAAGCTCCCGCGGTGACCTTGCCCTTCTATAGCCTGGGTCTCCCTCACACCCAGTTGGCGAAGACGCGGAAGGTGATGTTGATGAAGATGTGGATGATGGCGGCGGGCCAGAAGGAGTTGCCCCTATAGGCTACCCAGCCCAGGTAGAGCCCCATCGGTATGGTGCTGATCGTCTCCAGTTGAGGCTTTCCCAGGTGCATTAGCACGAAAGGCACCATCTGGACCAGTATGCTGCCCTCCTTGAACCTGTCGCTCAGACCGAATAACAGGTAGCCCCGGAATATGAACTCCCACGCGGCCAACTCGACGATGATTCGGGGTGCATAGTGGCCCAGGTCGAACCCGCTCAAGGTGTAGTAGCTGCTTAGCGATTCGATTCGCGACGCACCATACAGAATCGGCAGAGCCACTGCGCAAGTCACGAGCACGTACGGGACCCATACCCGCCATTCGCCTATGCGCAGGCCGAAGTCGAGGGGGTTCCCGCGCATCAGCAGAACAGCCGCGAGCGGCAGCCCCCCGTAGAACACCAAGGCGTCCGCCCAGTCTCCTCCTATCGACTCATACCGACCCAGAACAAGGAACAGGACGCCGGTCGAAAGAACGACCACTACTCTGCCGTATTCCCGAAGGCCGGACCTCAGCATCGACAACTCACGCCGAAGCAACTGCGCTTCCTCCTCGCATATCGCCGTTCATGATAACACGTCCCTGGACCTCCGACCGGACTTGACCTCGGCCCCACAGCGGGTTATGCTGTGTTTTGAGCATATGTCCATAAGGCGCGCTGTGGGGAACGAGAAGCCGACGCTCCGTGTGACGAGCGAACTCTGCGCGGGTTGCGGACTATGCGCCGACAGTTGTCCGCGAGGCGCGATTCGCCTGGCGAACGGGCTGGCGCGCATAGACCCGAGCACGTGCGACTGCTGCGGAGAGTGCATTGCGGCCTGCCCTAGAGGGGCGATCGTGCGGACTGTCCCCGCATCCGACGGAGCGCTTGCGTCGGAGGTCGCGGACCTCAAAGGCAGGGCGGACAGCCTGCTGGAGCGGATCGAGAAGCTGGCGAGGAAGATGGGCGAGACAGGGGAAGGCCCTAGCCCCCGATCAGGGGTATCCCGAGCAGGACGATCGCGAGCGCCGCGCTACCGCCCAGAAGCAGCAGCCACCGCATCCTCCACAGTCCTACGAGGGCCACGGCGACAGCCGCGAGCATCATCCCCAGGCCGATACACGAGACGGGCTCGGCCCTAAGCCGACTGAACTGATCCAGGGCCCAGCCCACCGCCCCCTGACTGGCATCAACGAAGCCTGTCCAGGTCAGCTCCGGCGCGTGGAACAGCACGTAGCCGAGGAAGAAGGCCACCGCCGCGAACACCAAGAAGGCCGGACCTGTCAGTACTCTTGTCATGAGTCGCCCCGTCGAGCCTAGCCACCCGTCTACATATGGTGTCGGTCGACTGCCCTTGCACATCATGTTGGGGACGGCCCAAGAGTCGCACTTTTTCGGCGCTTTGTCAAGGCATCTTCCGGTACCTTCCTCCTATTGACCTAGAGCTCTCGCCCTGCTAGCATACCAAGCGCTATCGTAGCCGAATGTCGTGGTTTTCTTTCCTCCTATGAGCACAGGAGGTCTATGAAGCTCAGGTGTCCCGAATGTGGCACGGTGAACCAAATACCTGCGGCACCCAAGCAAAAGCACCGCTATGCCTGCCGCAATTGCAGAGCACGTTTGCCGCAACATGCCATTTCGGAGGTGCGCACGCCTAGGCCAACCAGCTTCTCATCCTTGAGAGGGCCGACGAAGTGCGCAACAGTCACCCTGATTCTGGTCATCCTGCTGACCGGTGTGGAGATGTTCTATATCATCGGCTTGATGCGACTGGTGGCAGGGGACACACCACTGGAAGACCCGACCTGGGCCCTGGTCGGATTCGAGCTTCTCGAAGCCGGCAGCGCTCTGGCAACCATAATACTCATCCGGGATATCTCATCCCGGCAGGAAGAGAAACACAGACTACTTGGCCTTGGCACGATCACGCCTCCATCGTGAGATCCGCCACCCATACATGGCAGGGGCACGGCGTGCCGTGCCCGTGCGGAATGCAGCGCGCACATTCATCGAAGCGATGCCGTGCCTCCGCGATTCCGACGTGCTATAATACTCGCAGACGTCCCGTGACATAACGGAGGTGGCCGCCATGGCCGACAGGCCCGTTCCATCCGAAGAACTTGTCGAAAAGGTCATTCGCATAGCCCAGACGAAGGATGCTGTTCGATGGAAGTACCGGGGCCTGTTCAACCAGTTCGGCCTGGTGGTGCGCCGCCGTGTTATGAACCGATATCGGAAGACCGCCTACCGCGTCAGCGGCAAGTTCCTTCCCATGCTCATCCTGGAGGAGGACTGGCGCAATCCGGGCCGTCCGGCGATCATTACCAAGAAGTACAAGCCCGGAGACTGGGAGCAGAATCTGGACAAGCTGTACGAGTTCTCGGAGGCCTACCGTCAGGAGCACCGGGAAGACCCTGAGGTATTCTCAATCGATGTCGTGACCTAGTGTCCGGCCTTCAACCATCACCAACATCATACAGATTGCCACCATCCCTTCCAGCGTCCATAATACGTCCGTAGAGCGCCATGAACTGGACGACCAGGGTCACTCAACTGCTGGGAAGTCGCTACCCCATCATACAGGGTGCCTTCGGCGGCATCGGCAGCTCGGCGATAGCAGCGCCCGTGTCGGAGGCCGGCGGGTTTGGAGTAATCACCGCCAGCACCTTCCGCAACCCCGACGGCCTGCGGGAGGACATCAGACGGGCCCGTTCGATGACGGACAACCCTTTCGGGGTGAACCTCTCCATAGGGATGTGCCCACGCCTGGAGGAGATGAGGGACGTGGCCATTGAGGAGCGGGTGCCGATCATCTTCACCGCGGCCTATCGGGCCGACGACCACGGTCGTCTGATTCAGGAGGCAGGCCTGAAGTGGGTACACAAGGTGGCCTCGGTCGAGCATGCTCTGGCGGCCGAGCGGCAGGGAGCAGATGCAGTCGTGATCGTGGGGCTCGAGGGCACAGCCTTCAAGAGCATCTCCCAGTTGCCTACGCTTGTGAGCACCGGCGTTGCCGCCAGGATGATGAAGACACCCCTTATCGCGGCCGGCGGGATTGGCGATGGGCGCGGCCTCGTGGCGGCCCTTGCGATGGGCGCCGAAGGCGTATACATGGGCACGAGGTTCCTCGCCACCACGGAATGCCCGGTGTCCGATAGATACAAACAGAAGCTGGTCGAAGCTCAACCCTGGCATCCGGAGTTCCGCGAACGGTGCCTGGCCCCACCCAAGAAAGAGGAGTACGAGAAGGTAATGGGTGAGCGGGGCAGTATCCCACACGAGCAGTGGCTCCAGCGGCTGGAGCAGGTGATGTTCAACCGGGAGCCTTCCGAGGACCCGGTCACCGACTGGGGCGCCGAAATCGCGCTGCGCATCGCGGGTGGTTCGCTCGCGGTAGGGACGATCGACAGCGTCGTCAGCGTTCGAGAGCTTGTCGAATCGATGGTTGGCGAGGCCGAAGGGTTGCTCAAAGCGGAGGGCAACCTCGGTCGACTTCTCGCCAACGGCTGACTACCGGACCCGCCGGCCTGCGAGTCCCGTGGTACGGCTGTACCCCCTCCCGGCCCGGAACCTTCAGGTACCTCCATTGCCAGCCCTTTTTTCTCATATGCGATGGGACTATTGTGGCATTGGCCTGCCAATCGTATACACACTAGAATGGCTCAGAGGTGAGGCGGACATGAACACGAATCAACTCAAACTGAGGCTGGAACTGGAACTGGATCCGGAATGGGCGAGCAACCAGAACGAGGAAGAGGTCGTCGAGTTCATTCGGGACAAGCTGAGCAACAGCCTCGGCTTCCGCGCCACGGTCAAGGGGTGCAAGGTTGCCCGTCGCAAAGTACGAACTGGTTGAGCAAGACCACGAGAAACGAGACGAGATACTGTCCTACATGATGTTCCAGCATCTCATGCAGGGTGTGGCCTACTTCTGCCTCGTCGAATCGCACCATCCCATGTCGACCGAAGACATGATGGACTACTGCCGGATGAAGGATCCCGCATTCACGGAGAAGTTCGACGAGGCAGTCTGCGAGCTGGTAGAGAAGGGCCTCGTCAGGCAGGCTTGAGCCCGCTCAGTCCTCTCATCTCCTCCAGCCATCCGTTCAACCCCTCATAGAAGGCCAGCGAATCAGGGTCTCCGCGTACCTGCACATACGCGGCCTCTGACGGATGGTACAACTCCTCCCGGCCGCAGGGATTCATGGGCAGGAGCGTATCGCTCACGCCATCCCAGGTGAGGTTCACCGGCAGACCAAGCTCCTGCATCCCGGGGTCAAGCGTGGCGTCAACGAGGATCGAGCGGCCCTCCAACTGCGCGCGGCAAGCCAGATGATAGCTGGTAGGGAGCCTGCGTGCCAGCCTGAGCAGAGCGGGTGGATAGTCGAGTTCCACCTCATCCCATCGGAACGGAAACGCGGCGAACAGCACCTCAACCCCCAGCCGCTGATACATGTCGCAGAGAAGGAAATGCTTGGGAGTGCACGAGCCCCGGTTCAGGGTGAGTATGCGGGCGAAATCGTGGTGATGAATCAGGTCCAGCTCAATGGCGTAGTGGATGTCGCGCACCTTCTCGAACACACTTATCCTGGCCGCCACCGCATCTCTGGATGCAGTCCACTCCCGACATGTGCGCTCGAGCAAGTCGTCCATTGGCCGTGGTGTCAGGCGATTCCATGCTGCCGCAGGTGTTCCAGCGCCACCCTCTTGCCCTCTTCTATCATCTCAGCCGTATGAGTGAAGTCCCAGACCCTCAGTCCTTCGAAGGAGTCTACCCGGACGTAGTGGATATCGACGTTCTCCAGCCTGGCTGCCCTCTCAAGCTCGTCCTCTATGTGCTGCTCGGCTATCGCATCGATAATCGTCCCGGTGTTGCGGAATATGCCTCTGCGGCTCCGCTTCCCTACCGTGCGCATCCCAACATCTACAGCGTAGACCTCGGTCGCGCCCCTGTCCACGGCGACGCGCATGGGCAGATCGCTGATTACGGCCCCATCGACGTACAATCGACCTCGGTACGGCCACGGATCGAGAATCATCGGCAGCGCCGTGCTGGCCATCATCGCGTCCAGTATGGACTCCGAGCGGTCGACTCCGAATATGTGGAGCTGTTTGGTCTGGAGGCACACCGCGGTTATGTATAGCTCCACCCCCTTGATGTCGCCGAAACGCCTTATGCCCTCGGGGAAATGGGACAGCAGGAATGCCTCCAGATTCTGGTTCGTGAAGAGGCTCGTCTCTCCCCTGATGAGGCGCCAGACCATGGATAGGTAGTTGTTCGGCATTACATCCCGCTTGGCAACGTTCCGCCAGATGCTCTCCAACCATTGCACGCCTTCGATCGTAGGCCTGGCGGCCAAGGCGGCTGCGTTTACGGCGCCAACGGAGGTGCCAACGAGTATGTGAGGTCTGATGTCGTGACTCAGGAGCGTCAGTAGCACGCCGACCTCGATTGCGCCGCGATTACCACCGCCGCTGAGTACGAACGCCCTTTTGACCTCGCGCTTCTTGTCTTCGGGGTGAGATTGTTCCGCCATCCTACCGCATCAAAGGGCTCCGGTCAGGCCTTATGTCAAAATGCCCAATGGTCGCGTATCTAGTAGGTGCCCGGAGCCGGTTCCTCTCCTGGATGAAGCCTGCGCCACTTCGCCAGCAACTCTTGTCTGGCCTCCCGGTGATCAGGGTCCGGGACGCACGCCCCGGCGGGGCATATTTGCTCGCAATGCGGCGACGTGTATGCGCCCACGCATTCGGTACACCTCTCCGGGTCTATGACATGGGCAGCGGTTATCGCCTGGTTGGGGCATTCGGGCCTGCAGTCTCCGCAGTGCCAGGGTACGGTGACGCACTTCTCAGTGATGATACGGTATGCCATCTGTGTCGTCGACTCCGCCCACCAACTCGGGATTTTCACACCCATCGCTCAAGCTGTCAATGCGCCTGCTCTCACTTCCGTACGCGCGCATTTCCGGCCCAATCGCGCTCAACTTGACATCTCCTTCAGGAGAGTATAGCATTGCGGCACTATTCTCGGCCGGGTCCTTTCTCCGGCCAACCGGAGGACCTCAGAATGAGTTGGAAAGACAAGCTGATGTTGAAGATGATGAGCAACCCGATTGTGCTCAAGATCTTCAGCAACCCCATCGTAGTGAAGGTCATAACCTGGGAGATGAAGGCCTTCATGGCCATCGCTTCCCTCTTCAAGGGGAAGCGCGCCGAAGAAGCCTGAAGACTCACGTTCCCGATATCCCGCCTGACCCGGCCCGCCCTCCTGACACGAGTAGACTCGATGCCCCTTCGATCGTCTACGTCCCTTCTCCCACCAATACAAAGCGGCCGACCTCCCAGATCGGCCGCTAGTCCTGTCAGCAATGGTGCAGGTTGGAGTGCTAGTCCATTGCTTCGTCCTCCATTCTGAGCAACAGGCAGGGCGCCGTCGATGCGGTCTCCACGAGTTCGCTGTCGTCATCCACGACCACCTTCAGCCTGCGTCCGGAGGGCAGCACGTACGTGTACTTCTTCACCACCGACGCGGATGTACCG
The DNA here is from genome assembly GCA_964574685.1 of uncultured Dehalococcoidia bacterium. Taxonomy (GTDB): domain Bacteria; phylum Chloroflexota; class Dehalococcoidia; order SZUA-161; family SZUA-161; genus CAZGDV01. The sequence goes on along the minus strand of CAZNOI010000017.1, from coordinate 45,739 downwards.
CCCCTCGCCTCCCTCTTGGCCTCATCCCGAAAAGAGCCCTCACACATGTACGTCATGTCCTCTGAACCTCCTCTAAGGCTATTCTGGATAGCGGAGACCCGGGGAACAATACTACGTGCGTACTTAGCAATTCGTACTTTGGTTTGGTCGACAGGTTGGGGCGAACTTCCCTTTTCCACCATTACCCACCTTGACCCTGACCCCTCAAACAGCGCCGGTGCACCCCACAGATGTGCCATTGACAGGCCATGGGTCGCGCTGTATCTTGTATCGATATGAGGCGAAATATCCGCTGCCCCACCTGTGGTCGGATGACCCCGGATGCCAGCTTCTGCGAGTACTGTGGCAGAGCATTGTACTCGTGTAAGTCGTGTAAGGCGACTATACCGAAGAACGCGATGTTCTGCCCTGAATGCGGGGCCGCCGTCACATACGACGGGAGGGAGCTGAAGCCCCGTGAGCACGTGTCGTGGATGTGGTGGCTGCTGCCCCTCTTCCCCGTGGCGCCGGTCATAGGTGGCATAATCGCCTGGGCATACAACAGGAACCGTGACCCCGGCAAGGCAGCGAGCATGCTCTGGCTCGGGATCTCTCTCTTCGTCATCTTGATAGTCGCCGCCGTGATATACGAGGCCGCGCAATGAGGCCCGCAGTAGACTGCTGCGAGTGCTGACCTTTCTCAAGAGGCTCCATGTCCGACTACGAGTACAACTGGCTCGAATGTCCCGCATGCAGCAAGAACCTTGCATTCGAAGGCTTGATCGGGAGCGGCGCGCCGATGTACCAGCCCGTGCGTTGCCCTGACTGTGGCACGCACCTTGGAGAGATCCGGGCCGACCTCGGCTGCAACTGCCTCGGTGACGTTGGCTGCCAGTTCAGTTGCACTGACCCTCCCCGCGTCGAGTAGGACTCGGCCGGGACTTCCCTCATCAGGCTCCATGCCCGCTATTGAAACTTGCAGTCACACTGCCTGGCTGTTCAGACATCTGAACGGTTGAATACTCAGCCATCTGGGTGTCTTGACAGCAGGACCGCGCCGTAATATAGTACGCGCGAGGACTTCGATGCCCGTTGTCGCCATCTCCAATCAGAAGGGCGGCTCAGCCAAGACAACCACGGTCATCAACGTAGGCGCGGGCCTGGTTGAGCTGGGCAAGCGTGTGCTCCTGGTCGACACGGACCCTCAGGGACACCTGGCCGAGGGCTTCGGTATCTCGTCCGGGGGGCTGGAAAGGGAACTGTCGAGCGTACTCGACGGGAAGGACAGCCTCGCGGAGATCATAGTTAATGTGCGGGCCAACCTTGATCTCGCTCCGAGCAACATCCGCCTCTCGTACATCGAGGCCCTCCTCTTCACCAGGCACCGTCGCGAGGACAAGCTCAAGAACGCGATCGAGCCCGCTCGGGGCGAGTACGACTTCATTCTCATAGACTGCCCACCCAGCCTCGGCCTGCTGACGGTCAACGCTCTCTCGGCAGCCGACTACGTTCTCATACCCATGGTCTGCGACTTCTACGCTATGCTGGGAGTCGGCCTGCTTCTCGATGTAATCGACGATATGCGAGCCGAACTCAATACCTCTCTGGGCATCATCGGCATTCTGCCCACGCGGATGAACCGTACTGTCCACGCCCGCGAAGTCCTGGAGCGCACCAGAGTGGAGTTGCAGGGACGCGTCCGGGTGTTCGAGCCCCCGGTCAACGAGAGCGTTCGCTTCAAGGAGGCTTCGGCGGCAGGGCAGACTATCTTCGAGTACGCACCCGCCATCGAGGGTGCCGAAGCCTACCGACAACTGGCTAAGGAGATAGCAGATGAATCCTAAGGAGAGGACTCTCGGATCACGAGCCACCATCTTCCGTCGAACGGACAGGGCTATACCCGAACTTGACCGGTCGGCTGAGGATTCGGCGGCCTCGGCAATCCAAGCCGCGAAACGGAACCGCACGAAGGCCACATTCTACCTCAATCCTGAGGACATCCTGGCGATAGATTCAATACAGAGCGAGGAATTCCGGCAGAAGGGCAAGAAGCCAGAGCGCTCGGAGGTGGTTAGCTGGGCCATCCAAGCGTACAGGGAGCAGAGACAGGCTTGAACGCTCCCCTCTCTCTTGCAGGGAGAGGGACTGGCGGCCCTAGATTGATGCTCTTCCGGTCATCCCCCTCTCTTTTGCTCTCTCCCCAGGGGGAGAGGATGGTGGAATCTTGTTGTACATTCCCCTCTCCCTTGCAAGGAGAGGGGCAGGGTGAGGGTACCACAGGTGTAATGCCCACCTCAGTTTGAGGGGAGTTGCGCTATGGGCCCCCTCTCTTTTGCTCTCTCCCCAACGGGGAGAGAGGGGACGGGTGTAACCAAGCTTCGCGCTCCCCTCTCCCTCCAAGGGAGAGGGTGAGGATACCAGTTGCTATGAGCGACGAGCTTGAGTGGATTCCAAACGGTACCATAACCTCGCCACAGGGATTCGCCGCAGGCGTTGCCTCAATCGGCCTCAGGACTGCAAGTGTCGGCGCACCCGATCTCGGCATTCTGAGTTCGGAAATCCGTTGTGTTGCCGCGGGCGTGTTCACAACCAACAGGATACAGGCGGCCCCCATCCGCGTGTGTCGACAACATCTGGAGGACGGGCATGCGCAGGCACTGGTGGTGAATAGCGGTTGTGCCAATGCCTGCACAGGGGAGCAGGGCATGGCTGACGCAGTGGAGATGGCCTCTGTCACAGCCGACATGCTAGGGCTGCCAGTTGAAGACGTGCTCGTTGCAAGCACGGGGGTCATCGGCATCCTGCTCCCGATGGACCGTGTGCCCTCGGTCATTCGAGAGGTGTCTCTCTCCCCGCATGGAGGTCATGACCTGGCGCGGGCCATCATGACCACAGATACCGTGCCGAAAGAAGCGGCCGTTCGCGTCGGTACAGAGAACAACATCACACTGGGAGGCATCGCCAAGGGGTCGGGAATGATCCATCCCAATCTGGCCACCATGCTTTGTTTCCTCACGACGGATGCCTCCGTTGAACCCGGCTATCTCAAGGAGGCGCTCAGGCGTGCCGTCGACGCGTCATTCAACATGGTGACCGTTGACGGCGATACCAGCCCCAACGACTCAGTTATGATTCTGGCGAGTGGGCTCGCGGGGAATGAGCCGCTGGATGGGGCTCAACCAGAGGTCGAATCATTCGAGAGGGCCCTGACAGCCCTTTGTACGCAACTCGCGAAGTCGATAGCCGGTGACGGGGAAGGAGCCACCAGGCTGATAGAGGTCTTCGTTGAAGGCGCGGTCAGCGTGGACGACGCTCGAATTGCCGCGCGCACAATAGCGGGTTCGCCCCTGGTGAAGACGGCAGTCCATGGCTCGGACCCCAACTGGGGTCGGATCGCGGTGGCGCTGGGACGCAGCGGGGCGGTCTTCTCGGAATCGGCGCTGGAAGTCTTTGTCGGCGGGCTGTGCCTCGTAAGCAGCGGCTGCGCAGTGCCGTTCGACCGCAATCACGTCAGCCGCCTGCTCTCCGGGCCTGACGTGTCGATACGCGTCTGTTTGAACTCAGGCCCGGGAACTGCAACAGCGTGGGGCTGCGATCTCACGGCTGACTACGTCCGGATCAACAGCGAATACTTCACCTGAAGCCTTCGAACGGACCGCCGCTTCCAGCCTTTGCTTCGTATGCGAAATAGGGCCCGGTTCCAAACGGGGTTAGCTTCTGTTATAGTACCTTCTGTGCTATCATAGTTTTTTTCGGAAGCCCTTTACCGGATCAACTAGCCGTTCGGGTTGAGCGAGAGAATGAGTCCCGACGAAATCGTCGTGGTCAAGATCGGCGGCTCTACGATGGGGAGCGGGGACACAACCCTCGCAGATGTCGTTGCCCTGAGTCAGAGAGGGGTGCATCCGGTCGTGGTGCACGGCGGAGGGAACCGCGTTACGGAATGGCTCAAGCGAACGGGGGCCGCAAGCAGTTTCGTCCGGGGCAAGCGAGTAACCGACGCCCATACGCTTGAGGTCGTGTTAGCAGTGCTTGCGGGAATCGTGAACAAGGAACTCGTGGCCAGGATAATGTCGCTCGGCGGACATGCTGTGGGACTCAGCGGCATCGATGGCGGACTGATCCGCGCCGAGTCGCGTGAGCCGGAACTCGGCTACGTGGGTGAGGTTACCTGCATCGACGAGCGGCCTGTACGAGCCCTTCTGGACGCGGGCTACATACCCGTCATAGCCACCAGCGCCTTGAACGCCAGCCGCGATGAAGGCGACAGCCTGTTGCTGAATGTGAACGGGGACACGAGCGCGGCGGAAATGGCAATTGCCCTGCAAGCGGCCCGACTCATCTTCCTCACGGACGTGCCGGGAGTCAGGGATTCCGATGGTAACGCGATAGCTAAGCTCTCTCGGACCGAAGCGGAGAAGCTAATGAAGACAGACGCCATATCCGGCGGCATGATTCCGAAGCTGGAGGCGTGCCTTCGGGCGCTGGCAACTGTCCCGGTGACCCATATCGTGGACGGTCGCTCCCCAGGCGCGCTTCACGACGCCGCAGCCGGCAAGCAGACGGGAACAACGATAATGGAGGGGTGGGAATGAACTGGAACAGCGACAGCGGGTCGCCCAGATGGCCGGACGTCTCCCAACTGAATATGAGCATGCCGCCTGGTCTCGGCAGGGCTGCGAAATGGCTGATAATACCTGCCGTCCTGATCTTCCTGTTCATCATCTTCAACATACTGAAGACGATATGGACCGAATGGCTCTGGTTCTCGAGCCTCGAGTTCAGCAGCGTATACAGCACGGTCATATCTGCCAAAGTCGCCATCTTCTTCGTCGCCGCGGTGATCTTCGCCCTCTTCTTCATCGGAAACATCTACCTGGCGTACAGGATCGGCCCAAGAGCGAACATACCTGTCTTCTCCGCGGATATCCAGGGCAGGGTCCGGAAATACGGAATAGCCGGGATAGTCGCACTGGCCGTCATCCTCGGTCTGATATTCGGCTCCGTGGCCCAGGGCGCCTGGGAGACCGTGCTTCTGTACCAGAACGGGCAGTCATTCGGCATCGCCGATCCGATCTTCAACAAGGACGTCAGCTTCTATATGTTCTCCATGCCCTTCCAGAGATTCGTGCAGGGCTGGCTGCTGGGCGCGCTGTTCGTATCGCTGCTGGCCTCGCTCGGCTTCTACTTCGTTAGCTTCAACATACGGAGGCTGAACTTCGAACTGACACGGAATGTGAAGGCGCACCTGTCAATACTGGTTGCAGCCATCCTCGGCATATACGCGTGGCGGTACTTCCTCGATATCTACTCCCTCGTCTACTCTGAACGAGGGGCCGTTTTCGGCGCGGGCTATACAGATGTCAACGCGCAGCTCATCGCCTATCGCATCCTGATCGCCATAACCATAGTCACCGCCCTCGTGGTGATCGGCAACATATTCCGTCGCGGGCTACGGCTGCCCGCCTATTCCATCGGCCTGCTGATAGTCGCCATCATCGTAGTCAGCGTTATCTACCCGGCCATAGTGCAGAACTGGGTTGTGAATCCCAGCGAGCTTAGCAAGGAAACGCCGTACATAGAACATAACATCGAGTTCACGAACCACGCTTTCGCCCTCGACCGGATCGAGGAACAGCCCTTCACAGCCGAGGGAGTCCTGACCAGGACCGATATCCTGGGCAATCCGGCCACCGTCCAGAATATCAGGCTGTGGGACAACAGGCCGCTCAAGTCCACCTACCATCAGAAGCAGGCATTGCGCCAGTACTACGACTTCTACGACATCGATGTCGATCGCTACGACGTGGCGGACGAATACCGGCAGGTCATGCTCGGCGTGCGCGAGCTGTACCAGGATAACCTCGACCCGAATGCCAGAACCTGGGTGAACGAGAGGCTCGTGTATACGCACGGCTACGGCCTGGCCCTCAGCCCGGTTACGGAATTCACGCAGGAGGGAGCACCCGTACTTCAGGTGAAGGACATACCACCTGTCAGCGACTTCGAAAGGTACCAAATCGAGCGCCCGGGAATCTACTATGGAGAGAAAACAAACGAGTACGTGGTAGTCACCACCAACGTCGACGAGTTCGATTACCCCATGGGCAACGAGAATGTATATACCCAGTTCGCTGGCACGAGCGGAGTGGACCTGAGTTCCTTCTTCCGCAGGGTCGCCTACGCCTGGCAACTCGGCGATTTCAATATCCTCATCAGCGGAGAACTGAACCCGGACAGCAGAGTCCTCTACTACCGCAACATACAGGAGCGAATAGACCACATTGCGCCATTCCTGATTCTGGACAGCGACCCGTACCCAGTTATCACCGAGGATGGAAGGATAGTCTGGATCCAGGATGCCTACACGTGGAGCGACAAGTACCCTTACTCTGAACCCCTCCCGGATGGGGTGAACTACATCCGCAACAGCATCAAGGTGGTGGTCGATGCGTACGACGGTTCGGTAGTCCTCTACGTGGTGGAGCCGGACGACCCCATAGTACAGACCTATCAGGCGATATTCCCGGATCTCTTCACATCCGGTGACCAGATGCCCGCCGACATTCGGGCCCACCTGCGATATCCGCTCGACCTGTTCTCACGACAGGCGCATGTCTTCAAGCGATACCACATGAAGGACGTTAAGGTCTTCTATGGCAAGGAAGACCTCTGGGAGACACCGGATGAGATATACAGGGGCACACCCCAGGCAATGGAGCCTTACTACATCATCATGCGGCTTCCCGGAGAGGACAGGGAAGAGTTCATGCTCATCCAGCCGTTCACGCCGGAAAACAAGAAGAATACCGTTGCCTGGCTGGCGGCCCGGTCCGACGGCGAGGAATATGGGACGTTGCTGGCCTACAACCTGCCCAAAGAGAAGCTGATCTACGGCCCCATGCAGGTGGAGAACCGGATCGAACAGAATACCGCTATAACCGAGCAGTTCGCGCTGTGGGGCAGGGGCGGTTCAACTGTGATAAGAGGCAACCTGCTCGTGATCCCCATCGAGGACTCGTTCCTGTACGTGGAACCCGTGTTCCTCCAGGGTGCGGGCGGTGGTGTGCCCGAACTCAAGAGAGTCATTGTCGCAATAGGGAATTCCATAGCGATGGAGGAGACCCTGGATGGCGCGCTCGCGGCCGTCTTCGGCGAAGAGCCGCCGCAACCACCCGGACCGACCCCGACTCCCGGCCCCACACCTGGACCCGGCGAGCTGCCGCAGGAGGTCGAGGAGCTACTGGAGGAGCTTCAGCAGCATCTCGACAACTTGAGACAGTATGCGGAGGCTGGCGACTGGCAGAGCTGGGGCGCTGAGTACGAGGCGCTCCAGTCCCTCCAGGAAGAGATCAACTCCGTACTCGGGCCGAACGGAGAATAGGAGCGGAACACTGAAGTGAGCGACTGGCAGGGACTCGAACAGAAATACTACATGCGCACCTTCAAGCGCATGCCCATTACAATCGAGCGCGGCCAGGGCGCCCGGGTCTGGGACGAGCACGGAACGGAGTACCTGGACTTCACTTCCGGCTGGGCCGTGAATTGCCTCGGTCACTGCCACCCCGTCGTGGTCGCGGCTATCATCGAGCAGGTCAAGACACTGATACAGACCTCCAACCAGTTCTACACCATCCCGCAACTACAGCTTGCGGAGCTGCTCGTGGAGAACAGCAGCCTCGACCGGGTCTTCTTCTGCAACAGCGGTGTCGAGGCAACCGAGGGTGCCGTCAAGCTGGCGCGGCGGTACGGGAAGCTGCATCTCGGGGGTGCCTACATCGTTGTCACCGCCTTCAACTCCTTTCACGGCAGGACGCTCGCGATGACCGCCGCCACAGGGCAGAAGAAGTTCCAGGAGCCCTATGAGCCCACCCCCGACGGCTTCGTCAATGTCGAGTACAACGACCTGGATGCAATCAAGAAGGCAACCACGCCTCAGACCTGCGCGGTAATGCTGGAGCCAATCCAGGGCGAGGGCGGCGTGAACGTGCCCGATGACGACTATCTGAAGAAGGTCCGCGCCTGGTGCGACGAGAAAGGCATATTGCTGATACTGGACGAGGTACAGACCGGCATAGGGCGCATCGGGTCGCTTTTCGGCTACCAGCAGTACGATGTAGAGCCTGACATAATGACCCTGGGGAAGGGACTGGGGGGAGGCTTCCCCATAGGGGCGTTCCTGGCCAAAGAGCACGCCTCGGTATTCGCGCCGGGCGATCATGGTTCGACCTACGGGGGCAACCCACTGGCCTGCGCTGCGGCCCACGCAACGGTCAACTTCGTCATCGAGGATGATATCCCGAACCTAGTCAGGCAGGTCGGTGGATACTTGATGGAGCGGCTTCGAAGGCTGCAGGATAAGTACGACTTCATATCCGAGGTGCGCGGGCGGGGCATGCTTGTCGCAATGCAGCTCAAGACCGAGCTCTCTGACAGGATCGTTCGCACCTGTCTCGAGCGGGGGCTACTCCTCAACCCGGTGAAGCCGGATGTAGTCCGCTTCATTCCACCGCTCAACATCGGCACCGCGGACGTAGACGAGGGGATGTCTGTACTGGACGGAGTCCTCGCTGAGATCGGCCAGGAAGTCGCACCGAAAGGGAGTTGACTTCGAGTAGCATACGGAGGAATCCAATTGGCTGACAGGGTAGTACTGGCCTACAGTGGCGGGCTCGACACGTCCGTCGCGATCAAGTGGATAGCGGAACGCTACGGCATGGATGTCATCGCACTGAGCATCGACATCGGAGCCGAGAAGCAATATGAGGCGATCCGTCAGAAGGCCCTCAAGGTCGGCGCGGTCAAGGCGCTCGTCGTAGACGCCAGAGAAGTCTTCCTCAGGGACTATGTATTTCCGGCGCTGCGGGCGGACGCGATATACGAGGGCCAGTACACGCTGGCCACAGCCATTGCGCGGCCCCTGATCGCCAGGCTCCTTGTCGATGTCGCCCATCAGGAGGGTGCCACGGCGGTAGCCCACGGGTGCACCGGAAAGGGCAACGACCAGGTCAGGTTCGATGTCAGCACTGCAGCACTCGACCCCAAGCTGAAGATAATCGGTCCCGCGCGCGAGTGGGGCATGACCCGCGAGCAGTCCATAGAATACGCCAGGAAGCACGATATCCCGGTGCCGGTCACGGTCTCCAGCCCTTACTCGATAGACGAGAACCTGTGGGGCAAGAGCATAGAGTGCGGCGTTCTGGATGACCCGTGGATCGAGCCGCCAGAGGAGGTCTTCACCTGGACTCGGTCGCCTTTGGAGGCGCCCGATGAGCCGAGATACGTGGAAATCGATTTCGAGCAGGGAACACCCACGGGCATGGACGGCAGGGCCGTCGGTCCGGTAGAACTGGTGGAGACATTGAATGAGATCGCGGGAGAGCATGGCGTCGGCCGCACCGACAATATGGAGAACCGGCTCGTCGGTATCAAGTCCAGGGAGGTTTACGAGGCTCCTGCCGCAGCGACGCTGCTGGCAGCCCATCTGGCGCTGGAGCAACTGACCCTGTCCAGAGACCAGTTCCGCTTCAAGCAGATGGTAGCTCAAAGATATGCCGAGCTGATCTACGACGGCCTGTGGTTCAGCGGCCTCCACCAGGACCTGCAGGCTTATGTCAAAAGCACTCAGCGCAACGTCACCGGAACCGTGAGAATGAAGCTGTTCAAAGGCAAGGCTATGCTCGTCGGTCGAAAGTCCCCGAAGTCGCTGTACAGCTACGGGCTGGCCACGTACGACGAGGCCGATCAGTTCGACCACAGCGCCGCCGAAGGCTTCATTCAGATATACGGGCTTCCGGTGAAGACCCAGTCACAGATACAGGGGCCGGAGTAGGCACACAACAGCTACGCATGCCGCGGACAGAGACCTTGTCCGCATTGTGGGAAGACAGTGGGAAAGGCGCGCACGGTCAGGATCGTTGCGACAGACGGCCAGAATACGAAAGTGTTGTTCTGGGTGAACGTGGACGAGAAAAACGTCTACTGCGGGATACGTGATGTGCCCGTCAAAGGCTCATACCACGAATCCGGCGAGGTCCACATGAAAGAACATGCGGCCTCCAAAGCAGATGCACCAGCAGCCATCTTCCAGTGCTACCATAATCGCAGCAATCCGATGATGTTCCAGCCCCGAATTCAACTCGGAAGCAGCGTGCACCTAGGGAGTGCAACGGTTCCAAACAGGAAAGAGTGTCTGGACGACTTTCCACCGCTGAAGAAGCCGTCGAAATATGATGGGATCGTCTACATGGACACAAGACTCCTGGATGAATGGATTCATATTCAGGCGTGGGTCGCGAAACCTAAGAACTTCTTCGAGCCAATTCCGAACCCGCCTGGATTCAGATCAGTATTCGAAATGGATGATTGTTGGGTTGTCATCCACTGTGGCAACTGGGATGAGTGAGATGCAACGGGGCCGCTTCGACAAGGGCATGGACGAGAGGGTGAAGCAGTATACCCTGTCTGTGCCTTTTGACCGGCGTCTGTACAGACACGACATAGCGGGATCAATCGCGCACGCCCGCATGCTGGCGAAGCAGGGTATCATCTCCGACAAGGACGCCGAGCTGATCGTGATGGGACTGACGTCGATTCGTGACGAGATCGAGAGCGGTGAGTTTGACTATAGGGATGAACTCGAGGACATCCACATGAACGTCGAAGCCCGTCTGATAGAGAAGACGGGTGATGTCGGGGCCAAGCTGCACACCGCCAGGTCGAGGAACGATCAGGTCGCTCTCGACATGAGGATGTACGTCAAGGAGGCAACCTCCGAGGCGGTACGGGGCATCAGGTCACTCCAGACAGCCCTTGTCGGTCTGGCAGAGACCAACACAGATGTGGTAATCCCCGGATACACGCACCTGCAGAGGGCACAACCGGTTCTCCTCGCTCACCACATGCTTGCCTATTTCGAGATGCTGGAGCGCGACGTCGAGCGCTTCGAGCAATGCTGCGACCGTGCCGACGTGATGCCGCTGGGCAGCGCGGCGCTGGCGGGCACACCGTACGACATCGACCGCGAGTTCGTGGCGCGAGAACTGGGCTTCAGCCGCATCAGCGAGAACAGCATGGACGCCGTCTCCGATCGCGACTTCGTCATCGATTATCACGCCGCGGCAAGTCTGGCGATGATGCACCTTTCCCGGCTCGCAGATGAGATCGTGCTCTGGTCGTCGGCTGAGTTCGGCTTCATCGAGATCGATCAGGCGTTCGCCACGGGTTCGAGCATCATGCCGCAGAAGCGGAACCCGGACGTCGCCGAGCTGGCTCGCGGGAAGACCGGGAGAGTGTACGGCAACCTGACGGCCGCCCTAACGATGATGAAGGGGCTACCCCTTTCCTATAATCGGGACCTGCAGGAGGACAAGGAAGGCCTGTTCGATACAGTAGACACACTGCGGCAGACCCTTGATGTCTTCGCGGCCATGATTGCTGCGGTCGGCGTCAACGCCGGCAGGATGAAGGAGGCCGCTGAGGGGAACTACACCCTGGCCACCGACATCGCCGACTACCTTGTCCGCAAGGGCGTGCCTTTCCGAACGGCGCACGGCATCGTGGGAGAGCTTGTCCGCTATGCGGCAGAAGACGGCAAATCGCTCTCCGACCTGGACATGGCCGAGTACAGGAGGTTCAGCGACAGGTTCGATGACGACGTCAAGTCCATCAGTATCGAATCGTCGCTGGCGGCACGGAATGTGCCCGGGGGCACAGCGCCGGAACGGGTGAAGGATGCCCTCAAGCAGGCCAGGGAGAAGCTGGATGGCCGGTAGAATCAAGCTGGCGCCTTCAATCCTGTCCGCGGATTTCGGTCGGCTCGATGAAGAGGTCGCACGCGCAGAAGACGCCGGTGCGGACTACATCCACGTCGATGTCATGGACGGGCGTTTCGTGCCCAACATCACTATTGGACCGCCGATTGTCAAAGCTATACGCCCATGCACAGCTCTACCGCTCGACGTGCACCTCATGATCGAGTCTCCGGAGGACTACATCCCGCAATTCGCGGAGGCAGGCGCGAACATCCTGACTGTTCACGCCGAAGCGTGCACCCACCTCCACAGGGTAGTGCAGTCGATACGGGAGCTTGATGTCAGGGCCGGCGTCTCCGTCAACCCGGCGACGCCGCTTTCGGCCATCGAGGAGATACTGCCCTACGTGGACCTGGTGCTTGTGATGTCCGTGAACCCCGGTTTCGGCGGACAGAGCTTCATTGAGTCGACTATCGACAAGATCGCCAGGCTGAGGCGGCAACTCGATGAGCGGGGGCTTCCCGCCGAGCTTGAGGTAGACGGCGGAATCAACGCAGAGGCCGCCGGCCGCGTTGTACAGGCGGGAGCGAGGGTACTCGTGGCCGGTGCGGCCGTCTTCAATGACCGCCAGACGGTCGCCGAAGCTGTCAGGAAGATCAGGGAATCAGTAAGGCCGTTCGAAGAATCGCTGAAGTGATCCTAGCTGGTGACTTTGTGCTGGGAGCGAAGGCACCTGGTGCAGATGTTCGCCCTTCTTCTCTTGCCGTTCTCGACTATTGTCGTAGTGGATATGTTCGGGAGCCAGCGTCGCCTGGTGTGGCGCTTGGAGTGCGATACCTTATTGCCGAACTGAGGCCCCTTCCCACACAACTCGCACTTCAAGTTGGACTCCTTTGACTGAGCTTTCTTTTTTCAGTAGAATTCGCCAGAAAGGATAACACATCGGGCCATATCTGACAAGTGCAGCGGCGGGGCGCCCGGCAGGGTACCCGGCTGACTCGGGACATCAAGGCTATGCTGAACGCGGTTGGTGAGGGCTGGCCGTGAGGGACACTGGTTCCTGCACAGGACAGGACCTGAGTGGCATGTTCAGCGCGGCTACGCGCTGGCTGGAGCATAGCGCGCAGTCGATCAACCTTCTGAACGTATTCCCCGTTCCCGACGGCGACACCGGGGTCAATATGCTGCTCACTATGCGAGCCGCCATGGACGAGGCTACACGTCACGCGGACAACAGCGCGTCCGCGATCGCCAAAGCCATGGCCAAGGGTTCCTTAATGGGGGCCCGGGGCAACAGCGGCGTCATACTCTCCCAGATTTTCCGCGGCCTTGCCCAGGGCCTGGACGGGAAGGATACCTTCAACGGAGAGGACCTGGCCTCCGCCCTGGAGCAGTCTTCGGAATACGCGTACAAGGCGGTGACCAAACCCGTGGAAGGCACTATTCTGACCGTCGTCAGGGAGGCAGCCGCGGCGGCAGTTGCACGCAGCAACTCCAACAGCGCAGACGTGCTGACAATCCTGGAGGCCAGTGTGAAGGAAGCACGCGACTCCGTCGGCAGAACGCCGTCGCTTCTTCCGGTGCTTCGTCAGGCCGGTGTGGTCGACGCCGGAGGACAGGGCCTGTACGTCGTCCTGGAGGGCGCCCTGAAGTACCTCAAGGGCGAGCAGGACGACCTCGAGGCGGCTCCAGCGGCGGTCACCTCGGGAATCGCGATTCCGTCTGCTCAGGAGGTGCACAGTAAGACAACCTACGGCTACTGCACCGAGTTCTTGCTGGAAGGCACCGACCTGGCCATCGAGGGTATTCGAGACGTGCTGATTGGAATGGGCGACTCCGTCATGGTCGTAGGTGACGACACCTCGACCAGAGTCCATATTCATGCGCATGACCCCGGTGCGGTCCTCAGCTACGCGGTGTCGCTGGGTACCCTTCGCGACATCAAGGTCGAGAACATGCAGGACCAGCACGAGGACTTCATTGCACTTCAACCCGAGCTTCTCGTGTCCCCGATATCATCGGTCGCTGTAGCCGCCGGCGACGGGCTTGTCCAGGCGTTCTACAGCATCGGGGCTACTATCGTCGTCTCCGGCGGCGAGACCATGAATCCCAGCGTACAGGACCTGCTGCAGGCCGTCGAATCGGCCCCATCGGCCCAGGTAGTCATCCTGCCCAACAATCCCAACGTCCTTCTGACCGCACGTCAGGTGCAGTCGCTCAGTGAGAAGACAATCGAGGTTATCCCGTCAAAGACGATACCTCAGGGAATCGCTGCCCTTCTGGCCCTGAACTACGAGAGCGACCTGGACACAAATGCAGAGTCCATGAGACAAGCGCTCTCGACCGTTTCGAGCGGTGAGATCACGAAAGCCGTCAGGTCCATGGAGATGGGCGGCCTCTCGATTCGACAGGGCCAGGCTATAGGGTTCTTGAACGGCAAGCTTGTCATCGCCGCGGATACAACGCCCGAGGCGGTTGTAGCTCTTCTAAGGCACGCCGATACCAGCCAGTATACTCTGCTCACTATGTACTACGGCTCTGACACCGACGCCGAAGAAGCGGAACGCCTCGCGGAATCGATTCAGAAAGAGTACTCATCCCTTGAGATAGAGCTGGTGCCCGGCAGGCAGCCGCACTACAACTACATAGTCTCACTGGAGTAGTGCCTCGCGTGCGCGTCGCGCCGACAACAAGCCTGGAGCATTCCGGGCTTGATTTGCTTTGGGGAAGCGGGCACAGTTGAATCAGACGCTTGAACGTCTCCGGAAGATCCTCGAGATAGAAGAATCCAGGGGATACAGCGACCAGGCCGTCATGGGAGGTCTGGACCGCTTCCTTGAACGTGTGTCCCCCCGTCCCCGGAAGCTCTCTGCCCTCCTTGCCCGACGCTACGCGGAATTGGACGTTGCGGAACGACGGGAATGGGTACGAAGCGTGCTCAGGGAGATGGAGGCCGGCCCCCGACCCGCCGTACGCCCGAAAGCCCCTCAGAGGCGACAGACTGAGCGAAGAAGCCCCTCCGGAGTCCCGGTTGGCCTGGACGCCATGGTGGATTCTCTGCGAGGTATGAGCGCTTCCCTGGCCTCCAGGTTCGGCAGGCTTGGGGTGAGGACCGTTCGCGACATGCTCTACCTGTTTCCCCACCGACACGTGGACTACAGCAATACGACCACCATAGCCGATCTTGCGCCCGGAGCCGACCAGACCGTGGTGGCTACGGTCTGGGAGGCGGCTGAAAGGAAGCTGCCGAATCGCCGGAAGGCAACAGAAGCTGTCGTGGGAGATGAGACCGGCAATGTGAGGATCATCTGGTTCAATCAGCCGTATCTGGCCAAGACCCTCAAGCCTAATAGCCGCATCGTCATCAGCGGCAGGGTTGGACTGTTTCGCGGAAGGAACGTCTTCGAGTCGCCCGAGTGGGAGTTCCTCGAATCCGACGACCTCACGCACACCGGCAGACTGGTGCCGGTCTATCCGCTTACGGCGGGCCTCTCGCCAAGAACCGCGCGCAGGACCATCAAGGCCACGCTTGACTCCTGTCTCCCTCTCCTCGATGACTTCCTGCCCGACGAGATCAGAGAGAGGACGGGACTCCTGCCCCTGCAGGAGGCTATCTGCCAGGCGCACTATCCGGACTCCGAATCGCAGAAGAACGAGGCGAGAAGGCGCCTTGCCTTCGATGAACTGTTCCTCATTCAGCTTGGCGTGCTATCGAAGCGGCGAGACTGGCGGCGCGAGGGTTCCGCAATTGCTCTTGAAGCCCCAGACGAAGCCATCCAGCCCTTCCTCCAGACCCTTCCGTACGAGCTGACGCGGCCACAGATCAAGGCCCTGAAGCAGATCCGGGAAGACCTCCAGGGCAGCAAGCCCATGAGCCGTCTTCTGCAGGGCGACGTCGGCAGCGGCAAGACCGTGGTGGCCGCCGCAGCCATGCTCATAGCGGTAGCGAACGGGTATCAGGCCGCCATGATGGCCCCCACGGAGATACTGGCCGAGCAGCACTTCGCAACTCTGTGCCGGATGCTCGGCATCAGTGACTGCCTCGACGAGTTGGGTCTTACGAGCACGTGCAGTTCACTCATGCCTCGACCTTTCACAGTGGCGTTGCTGCACGGCCGCCTCAAGAACAGCTCGAAACAGCGCATCCAGGAGAAGATGGCGGCGGGCGAGGTAGACATCGTCATCGGCACTCACACGCTGATCCAGAAGGGGGTAGACTTCCGCAATCTCGCCGTGTCGGTAGTCGACGAGCAGCACCGGTTTGGGGTAATGCAGCGCGCGCTTCTGCGCTCCAAGGGGTCGAGTCCTCACGTTCTGGTGATGAGCGCTACCCCGATACCGAGGTCGCTTGCGCTCACTATGTACGGAGACCTCGACATATCGGTGATAGACGAACTCCCTCCGGGCAGGACAGAGATCAAGACGAAATGGCTGGGACCGTCCCAGCGGGCGAGCGCCTATGACTTCGTTCGGAAGCAGGTGGCCGAGGGACGCCAGGCCTTCGTCATCTGTCCGCTCATCGAGGAGTCCGAGTACGTGGAGACCAGGGCCGCCGTAGCAGAGTATCAGCGCCTTTGCGGGGACGTCTTTCCCCAACTGCGACTGGGTCTCCTCCACGGTCGCATGTCGAGTGCAGAGAAGGAAGATACCATGGAGCGATTCCGGACCGGCGATATCGACATCCTTGTATCGACAGCCGTCGTCGAGGTGGGGGTTGACGTACCGAATGCAACAGTTATGCTCATTGAGGGAGCAGACCGCTTTGGGCTGGCGCAGTTGCACCAGTTCCGTGGCCGGGTGGGGAGAGGAAGCCATCAGAGCTACTGCCTGCTGCTCGCCGATACCGCTTCTGAGGAGGCGGGCAAGCGCCTGTCCCTCGTGGAGCGGACCGGTGACGGCTTTGCCCTGGCGGAAGCCGACCTCGAGTTGCGAGGTCCCGGCGAGTTCTTCGGTACGCGCCAGAGCGGCCTGCCCGAACTGAAGATGGCGAAGCTTTCCGACGTGCAGTTGCTGGAACTGGCCCGCCGGGAGGCAATACGATTGTTCCAAGAGAGCCCGTACCTGGACAGGCCCGATTACCGTCTCCTGGCCCAGGAGGTCCTGCGGCTCTGGCAGAACGAAGGGGAACCGAGCTAGGTATGCTTAGAGACAGACTGGCGACGCTGCTCGATCAGGCCGCTAAAGAGGCACAGTCGAAGGACCTGCTTCCTCAGATCGCCCTCCCGGACATAGTACTCGAGCACCCGCAGAACCCGGAGCACGGCGACTACGCATGCAGTCTTCCAATGAAGATTGCGCGGGCCGCAAGGACCGACCCCTTGAAGATAGCCGGGACACTGGTCAAGCTGCTGCCGAGCGTCGACGAGGTAGAGGACGTGACCGTGGCAGCCCCCGGCTTCATCAACTTCCTCCTGAGCAATCAATGGGTGATGCAGCAGGTGGACACGATCCTCAACGCCGGGTCATCTTACGGAGACGTCGAGATCGGCAAGGGCACCAGAGTCCAGGTCGAGTACGTCAGCGTTAACCCGACCGGCCCCATCCACGTAGGACACGGTCGTGGTGCGGTCCTTGGCAGCACGCTCTCCAGGATACTGATGGCCGCAGCCTATGAGGTAGAGCGGGAATATTATGTCAATGATGCGGGCAATCAGATGGGCGCCTTCTATCGCTCACTGTATTGCCGATACCTGCAGGCGCTGGGCCGGGATGCCGACATGCCCGCGGATGGCTATCAGGGCTACTACCCTGTCGAGTTGGGCAGGGAGATAGCGTCTGAGAAGGGTGACTGTTTCCTTTCCCTTCCGGAAGACCAGGCCGTTCGTGAAGTCGGTCGCCTAGGCCTGGAGAAGGCGCTCGATGCAATCAGGACCGACCTCGAGAAGCTCAATGTCCACTTCGACGTCTGGTTCAACGAGCACACTCTATTCGAGAACGGGCAGTATGAACGCGCCATGGAGAGGCTGAGCCAGGGTGGTCATATCGAGGAGCGCGAGGGCGCGAAATGGTTCGTTTCCACCGCATTGGGTGAGGACAAGGACAACGTGCTGGTGCGCAGCAACGGCGTACCCACCTACTTCGCTTCGGATGTGGCCTACCACTACAACAAGTTCATTGAGCGGGGATTCGATCGTGTAGTCAATGTCTGGGGTGCCGACCACCAGGGGCACGTTTCTCGAATGAAGGCAGTGTTGAGTGCTCTCGGCATCAACCCGGATAAGCTGGACATCATCATCGCGCAGATGGTCAGTCTGCGGCGCGGCGAGATCATGCTCAAGGTCTCGAAGCGTACCGGAGAGCTAATCACCGTGCGCGAGCTGATTGATGAAGTCGGTGCCGATGCCTGTCGCTTCTTCTTCCTGTCCAGGTCGGCGGACAGCCAGATGGACTTCGATTTGGAGCTTGCGAAGCGCGAGTCGGCGGACAACCCCGTGTATTATGTCCAGTACGCCCACGCAAGGATATGCAGCATCCTGAGGCTGGCGCAGCAACGCGGCCTGGACGCCTCGGGCGGTGATGTGACCAGGCTCGGGACCGATGCAGAGCTGGCCCTAATCCGGAAGATGCTGCAGCTCCCGGAGATAATCGACCTCGCAGCGAAGAACCTGGAGCCGCACCACCTCCCCTACTTCTCACAGGAGCTCGCTACGGCCTTTCACAGCTTCTACAAGCAGTGCAGAGTCGTGTCGGACGACGAGGAGATGTCGAGAGCGCGCCTCAAGCTCGTGCGTGCAGCACAGATTGTCCTCGCGAGGGCTCTGGACCTGATGGGGATGTCTGCGCCGGAGCAGATGTAGGCGTCTCTAGAGGCCCTGCTCCTTGTAGCGTTTCGCCAAACGCGGATAGAACTGCTCGTGGCCGTCGATCCAGGCCATCTGCTCCGTCACCGGGCCCTTGACCTTCCCCGGGATGCCAACGACGAAGCTGCCCGGTGGTATCTCCTGGCCTTCCGTGACCAGAGCGCCTGCGGCAATAATTGAGCCGTCACCTACTACGGAATTATGTAAAGTGGTTGCGTTCATCCCTATGAGTACGCGGTTCCCCACCCGCGCGCTGTGCACCACCGCTCCATGGCCTACAATCACGCTGTCGCCTATCTCCATGTCGCTGCCCGCGTGGAGGACGCAGTTGTCCTCGATATCGACGTAGCTTCCAATCCTTATGCTGGCGAAATCGGCCCTTATTACAGCACCCGGCCAAACGTTCGAATGCTCGCCAATCTCTACGTCGCCGACCACGTAGGCAGCCTCGCTGATAAAGCACGAATCGGCAATCCGGGGCGTATGTCCGTCGAAGCTGCGTATCATATGAACTCCGGAGGGGTGATGCCGAAGGCTAGGCGAACCTGTCGGCAAGGTCTCCGGCAACCGGCAGCTTGTACCGTTCGCCCCGATAGGCCTTCACCATGAGCACAACCCACAGGACCAGGCCCACTATGACTACCATTATCCCCAGGATACCGAAGAAGTCCCTCAGAAACGGCACGCGACTGTGAAGGAACAGAAGCAGTGGAACGATCACCGTGAGCGCACCGAAGGCTGCTATCGATTGCAGGGCATGGAACCGAACGAAAGAGTCTTCCCTCTCGACGAGGATGAACAGCAGGCCACTCAACCAGCCGAGGAGATAGCTGAAGAGGCCTGCCAGATTCCCACCACTGGCTGACTCGGTGGTCATGCGGCCACGCTGCCCTGCCAGCATGCTTTCGCCCGGCTGTGGTCCATCGAGCCTCCGGTGGGCGGCATTACCGGCACATTCTAACCGACATCACGTCCGGTGTAAAGGCACGTCTGGACGTCTGGCTGTCTAAACATTCACACTCCCAGATAGCAGAATGTCTCTACATCCAGCCGCCCTAGCGTCCGCACCCTCCCGACTCACGTTGCCCGCATCGTCGTTTTATGTTACACTCCGAGCGGCATTCGGGGAGGAGCGCTTTGAAGCAGAGGCGCGTGTTCTCGGGAGCGCGGCCCACCGGCCGACAGCATATCGGAAACTACGTAGGCGCCATCCAGAACTACGTCAGCCTTCAGGACGACTACGAATGCATCTACTGCATCGTGGACGTCCACGCCCTCACCACCATAGAGGACACTCTGTCTCTGAGGGAGAATACGCGCGAGATGGTGCTCGACTGGCTTGCAGCCGGAATCGATCCGGACCGCAGCATCATCTTCATCCAATCCCATGTCCCACAGGTGATGGAGCTTCACACCTATCTCAGCATGGTAACACCACTTGGGTGGCTCATGCGCGTGGCCACCTTCAAGGAGAAGGCGAGGAACCAGCCGCACAATGTGAACTACGGACTGGTCGGCTATCCTGTCCTGATGACAGCCGACATCGTGCTGTATAAGGCCGACACAATACCCGTGGGCGAGGACCAGTTGCCCCACCTTGAGTTGGCCCGCGAGATAGTTCGCCGGTTCAACTTCCTCTTCGGGCCGACATTTCCGGAACCCCAGGCCAAGCTCACGGACTACCCGATGATCGTCGGCCTGGATGGCAGCCGCAAGATGAGCAAGAGCTACGACAACCAACTGGAGCTGGCCTCGACCCCCGAGGAGACGATGCAGCGCGTTATGACGGCCTTCACGGATCCCGCACGGAAGCGGCGCAGCGACCCCGGACACCCTGAAGTATGCAACATCTACAGCCTTCACCATATATACAGCCCTGACCGAGTCGAGGGTATCGCAGTCGATTGCCGAAACGCGGACATCGGCTGCGTCGACTGCAAGAAGCTGCTCGCGGAGGGGATAAACCGCGCACTCGAATCCTTCCGCGAGAGGCGCGCCGAATTCGCAGGCAGGTCAGGCTACGTTGAGGATATGCTCGCAGACGGCGCCAGGCGTGCTTCAGCGATAGCCTCCGTCACCATGCAGGAGGTCAGGGAGAACATGCGCCTGCCATGACCGCCCTGCCCGTTTCCGCTACAGGCAGCGATGCGCTGCAGGTTGCCATCCAGGCGACCCGAAGCGCCGGGGCAATACTGCTCGACCGCTTTCGACAGGGGGCTGAGATCCACTTCAAGGGGCGGGCGAACATCGTGACCACAGCGGACCTGGAAGCGGAAAGGTCACTGATCTCGACTCTCCGGTCCGAGTTCCCCGACCACGGCATCCTCTCAGAGGAGTCGCCGCCGGTCAACGAAGGCGCCGACCTCGTCTGGATAATGGACCCGCTGGACGGGACCAACAACTTCTCCTTCGGCATCCCCTTCTTCTGCGTCGTCCTGGCGCTCACCCGCGGCGACGAGTCGCTGCTGGGCGTCATCTACGACCCGCTGCGAGATGAGCTGTTCAGCGCCAGCAAAGGCGGTGGAGCCTACCTCAACAACGAGCCCGTCTCGGTCACCAGCAAGTCGACCGTCCGGGAATCCCTCATCGGGCTGGATCTCGGGTACGTGGACGAGAATGGGAAGCACCTCCTGAAGCTGCTGTCCGACCTATGGCCCGACGTCTACGCGTTCCGGCTAATGGGCTCAGCCGCGTTGTCTATGGCCTACGTGGCCTGTGGCCGGGTGGACCTCTACTTCCATCTGCTGCTCTACCCGTGGGAACTCGCCTGCGGCCAGCTTCTGGTGCACGAGGCCGGTGGGACAGCCTCCAACTGGAGCGGCGAGCGACTGGGTACCAGAGGTGATTCGGTGGTCGCGTCCAATCGCGACGTCCACGGGGACTTCCTGCAACAATTGCGGGAGCGAGGCGGAACCGCCTGAGCGCAGTACCATCTTCCCACCCTTGTTCACCTGATATCACCATTGCCCTTCAAAGCTCATCCATGCTACCGTGCTCAAAGCGGGGATATCGTGGTCCGACTCGCAAAACCCAAGCACTGTCCCGACTGCATTTCGGAGGTGTAGCTTGGCTGGAAGTGACGTAGTACTCACCGATGTCGAGGAGTTGGCCTGGGCCGGCCTTGTGAGGAAGGGCATCGGCAATGCCATCTCCGGCCTGTCTCAGATGGTGGGCCAGGATATAGAGGTCACGACGCTAAGCCCGCGCTCCGTTGATGTCAGAGAGGTCCCCGAGCTGTTCGGCGGTCCGGAAGCCCTTACAGTCGGCATCTACCTGCGGGTATCGGGCAGCGCTGAGGGGCAGATCCTGCTGGCGTACCAGCCGAAGGCTGCATTCGAGCTGCTTGATCTCCTCATGGGGGAGGCCCCTGGTACGACACAGGAACTGGGCGAGATGGAGGAGTCCGGCCTGGGCGAAATGGGGAACATCATGGGCGCCTACTTCCTCAGCTCGCTGGCTGATTCGACCGGGCTGAGCTTTCAGCCTTCGCCCCCTGCAGTGATGATGGACATGGCGGGCGCAATCCTTGATACAGCACTGGCCCTGATCATGCACGAGTCCGACGAGGCGTGGATAGTCGAGTCGACGTTTGGGACGGTCGACCGGCAGACGAGCGGCACGTTTCTCGTGCTGCCGAATCCTGAGTTGCTCAGGGTGCTCGCCGCCCACTGGGCGGGCGAATAGCGGCTGTTCTGCTTATTCTTTTCTTGTTCTCTACTAACTCCGTCCTAACATAACCGCACTATACTTAGTTTCAGCCAGGACAGAAGAGCCTGGCAACCCTGGGAGGTGGGCAATGGAGAGGACCGGCGGGACCCAGGACGAACCAGATGGTCACGTCAGAAGGTGGCTGGGTGTACAGCACGCGTCCACACTCCTGCACGTTCACCCCAACACACTCAGGCGATGGAGCAACAAGGGCGCTATTCGCACCTACCGGGTTGGACCCCGAGGGGACAGGCGGTACCGCCGGGAAGACGTCGAAGCCCTCCTCCGAAGCCAGGACCGGTCACACAGGTCAGATTGACTGACCATAACCTTCCCGGGAGTAGTCAGATCCGCAGCTTCGCCCTCTTCGCCTCGATATGTTTCAGTATTCCTTCGACCGCCCTGACGGCGTCCGTCTCGACGTCGAGCAGACCGCCGGTTAGGCCCTCGCAGTCCCGGGTGAGAAGCCTGACCAGATTCGGTGCACCGGTCACCGTGGGCACCGGGTTGACATAGGTGTACAGGCCGAACCCCAGGGCAAACACAGCGTCTATGGTAGCCTTCTGCTCCATGTACTCCGGTGCTACTGCCGCTACCGGCAGGTCGCTCACAGGAACACCGCCCAGCGCGTCGCCCACGGCCGCGATGAGGTCTGCTACACGGCCTGTATCGGTGCATGTCCCATAGCTGAGGACCGGCGGGATGCCCAAACCTTCACACAGCCTTCTCAGGCCGGGACCTGCGAGCCCACTGGCTTCGGGACTGCATAGGCCGGCCACCTGAAGCGCACCGTTACCACACCCCATTGACAGGACGAGTACGTCGCGCGCAATGAGTTCCCTGGCCACCTTCACGCTGTGCACATCCTGGCCCGTGTCCCGCAATGTCGTGCACGAGACAAAGCCGGCTACCCCACGCAGCGTACCATCCTTGATCGCGTCCAGCAATGGGTCGAGGTTGCCTCCAAAGACATCGATGATGCTCTCCGTAGAGAAGCCGACCATCGCCTCCTTCACCGGCAATCCCGTGAGTGAACCTACGGACTTCGTCCTGTCCTTGAAGTTGTCTATGGCCATCTGAAGGAGCTGGGCAGCCTGCTGCTCAGCCTTCTCCGGAAGATAGTTGATCCGGTCCGACACGCCCTCGAACGCCACGAGGTCACTCACCGGAACAAGCCTGAAATGGTACTTCTCCGCATAAATCGGATCGATCGGCATCGAGCAATTCATGTCACATGCGAACAGGTCCACGCAGCCGCTTGCGAGCACGGCCTCCTGCATTATCCAGTTGCCGGTGAAGCCGTAGAAGACGTCGTCCATCTCCCATCTCTGGACCATCTCCTGGCCCGTCTCGATGTTGGCGATGACCCGCAGACCTTTCGCTCCCTGCGCCCTGGCCTTGTCCTGCCACTCCTTACTGCGCGCCAACTGCACCATGGCGAAGCCCAGGAACGGCTCA
Organism: uncultured Dehalococcoidia bacterium; assembly: GCA_964574685.1. Lineage (GTDB taxonomy): Bacteria > Chloroflexota > Dehalococcoidia > SZUA-161 > SZUA-161 > CAZGDV01. Next base: position 22,041 of record CAZNOI010000017.1, on the reverse strand, counting down.
TGCCCGTTCGGCAACACGTTGACGTACTCGGGGTCCAGGACCCCCAGATCAACGCGCATTCGGTGAGGTCTTGCCACTCCGAAGAGTACATCCTGGCAGTACTCGTTCACGATCTGGCTCTGATACGCCATGGCAATGCCCATCCGCATCGCCTTGAGCGCAAGGCTCTGGTAATAGCCGTCGACGTTGGTAAGACAGGAACTGGTGGCCCTCATCATCTCGCCATAGATGCCCCCGGGGAAGATATCCAGTTTCCGCCACAAGTCCCGGCGTTCCTTCGGCGCAAGGGCCTCAACGATCCGGCTCGGCTCGTCCGCCTTCCTGTTGAAGTCCTCGGTAACGAAGTCACAAAGGCGTACCGCGATATCCGACGGCACGTTGCCGGTTTCCAGGCCAAGCCTGCCCGCGAAGTCGCGGAGTTTCGGTTCCTCAAGTATCCCGAACGGCGTCTGGCCGCGAGCTGTGGCGCGCAGCGTCCTGACCGTCTGCTCGGTGTGGTAGTGGTAGGTCGAAGCGCCCATCACGTTCCGTAGCAGCATCATTCTCATTGCCATGCCATCTGCGGTAATCCCGCATACGCCGCGCTTGTCCTTCTCAGCGTCCGCACGGCAGGGGCCATTCGAGCACAGGTCGCACCTGGTACCCGCTGTACAGAAGGGACATCTCTTGTCAGGATCTCCGCCCATACCCTGGGCCTCGAACCTGTCCCAGACGTTCGTAAGGCCGTCATTCCTGATTCTCTCATGCACCGTGCGCACCGATTCGTGCGCAGAAATCCGCTCGCTTTCCATGCCGCACCCCTTTCGACTCATTCGACCCTGCTATTGTGACTCCGTTACCTTACACACTCATGAAGCCCTTGTCGTGAAGCTTGCGAAATCGTTACATCTCGCGCCATTCCAGCAAATCGCCTCTGTTGCCTATAGTGATCTCGCCAAGCGGCATTTCGCCCCCCGCCGCCCGGACGGCCCTTCTCGCCATCTCGACCAGGCCGGAGCAGCATGGCACGTCCATATGGACAACGGTCAGACTCGAGATACCTGACTTGCGGAGGACCTCGGTCAGCCTGGCCAGATGCGCATCGAAATCGTCCAGCTTGGGACATGCCACCAGGACCGCTCTGTCCGTGAGGAAGTCGCTGTGGAAGTCGCCATAGGCGAAGGGAACGCAATCAGCCACCAGGACAACGTCGGCTCCCCTGAAGAAGGGCGCGCCCGGCGGCACGAGGGCAAGCTGCACCGGCCAGTGCCCCAGCATCGACGGTCGCTGTAATGCCTGGGCCGACGGACCCTGACCCGGCGGCTCCCTATCGAACTGCGCGACAGCAGACCCCGGGCATCCGCAGGGCAGCTCAGCATCGGCTGCTTCCACACGTGATTCGACAGCAGCCTCATCGAAGGCTTCGGCCTCGCGTTCCTCAATGCTGATCGCGCCCCGTGGACACTCTCCGATACAGGCACCCAGCCCGTCGCAGTACACGTCGGCAACAAGCCTCGCCTTCCCATTGACGAGTTGAAGAGCGCCCTCGGCGCAGCCTGGTATACAGGCCCCGCAGCCGTCACACTTCTCCTCGTCAATCTTGACTACTTTCCGAATCATCTTGCTCGTCATCGCTCTCCGCTCCTTGCATTCGCTTCTGACGCCGTGGCAACGGCACCGGCATCCTGCTTCTTCCCCGCCGGAACCCGGAGACTGTACTGGATACCTCCCACGCGGCAGGCATCCTTGCACCTGTTGCAGAGGCAGCATTCCTGCTTGCTGTCGCTCCTGCCGGCCTCGTTGGTTGGACATACACGCTCGCACTTCCCGCATTCGACGCAGCTCTCGTTGCGGCGAAGCTTGTGCCTGCTCCTGCCCGCGGCCAGCGACAGCAGCGCGCCGTAAGGACACAGGAAACGACAGAACGGCCTGTACAGGAAGGCGGACCCCACAGCCAGACCTCCGAATACGTAGAAGAAGCCGGAGCCTGCTTCGAGGTGGTAGAACTCTCTGACGCCGATGTACCCGAGCAGACCGACCGAGAACGCCGACGCTAGGACGACGAACGCGACCAGCACAGCGAGCCGAACAATCATCGGGCCCCGCTTGCTGTTCAGCTTCAGCTTCTTGACCGGTACCAGCGACACCAGTTCCTGGACTGCGCCAATCGGGCAGATGTAACCGCAGAAGGCCCTGCCGAAAGCAAAAGCCAGCACCACGAACACCACGAGCACCGCTATCCCAAAGGCGACCGGTACGCCCAGTTGCGCAGTCTTCCCCAGCAGCACGGTCTGGAACTGCAGGGGCAACATCGGCGCGAAGACGAGGAACCCTATCAGGGTTGACACAGCAAGGAAACCGTAGCCTATGCGCCGGTTGAACCTGCCCGTCCGCAGCAGCCCCACGATCGCCAGAGTGCCAACGATCGCATAGGCCATGCCCACGAACTTCGGAATGCCTTCCATCATCTCAAATCACCTACCCGTACGCGTTGTGTCAGGGAAAGCAACCCAACTGACACCTCGCTATCTTTATGTCGAGCTTGTTCGCGGCATCTCCCACCTGCCGGGGCGATATGCCAAGCCTTTCGGCCACCCTGAAGGCCATCGCACAGGGCAGCTTGCCGTCCACAAGCGAGTCACGTATCTCGCTCTCCAGCCTCTCATCCATCAGCTACCTCCGTACTCATTCGCCGCCGCACCCCTGCAACTGCTTCCATTTCTCCTCGCCCAGGCATTGCCGGGCCGACGCGCACCAATCGACACAGGAAGGCAGCTTCTCCCTGTATATCCACTCACCGCATTCATGACAGCGGACTCTGGTTTCATTGGAGAATATCTCCTCTTCGGCACCACAGTTCGGGCACTTGTACAGCTCAACTCTGAGCCATCTGAATTCCTGTCCGGGACACTTTTTCCTCATGACATCACCTCCGTCGGGCACTGCAACCTCCGGGCTGCTGATTCCATGGTAGTTGCGGTAACGAGCGGGCGTCTATGATTTGCATCATATTCGAAGGTCATCCTGAGAACTAGAAGGTGCGACATACAAAAACAGCTTCCGCATGGCGGAAGCTGTGCCCTCTCGGACCGGCGAAACCGATTGTCAGTCGTAGGCAGTCACTTCATAGTCCACGACGTCCCCGGACGCAACCGTATCGCCTATGACCGCAAAGTTCCATACCTCGCCGGGATCGAGTCGGCCCTTCATCCATCTGCCCGAGGTGTAGAGCACCTTGCCCTCGGCATCATACCATTTGACTTCGGCCCTCGGCTCGATCATGGTCTCGTCGGTGTCGTTTCGCGCCGTGCCTATAACAACTGGATGTTCACCTTCTAGGTCAACCGAGTGCTCCAGAATGGTCAGCGCGTCTATGCTGGACATGGCGAGGAAGAGCACGACGAGGAAGGCAATGAGGATTACTGCTGTGAGAGTGCCGACGATAATGACGATGTTTCGCATCGGGCAGTCCGCGCTTACAGACGTTCCTGATGGTCAGTATACCATGCCACGAACTACGACGCAGCGCATGCCGCCGAACGCCCGGTCCTAAGGTTCAGGCGGCCCCTCCCCCAGGAGTCTCAGCTTCTGCTCATCGAGAATCACGGTCTTGCCCCTGACCGAATCTATGATCCCGCCATCCTTCAGGCGGCTCATCACACGTATGGCTGTCTCCGTGGTTGTGCCGGCCATGTCGGCAAGCTCCTGACGAGTGAAAGGCAGTTCCGGCCCGAGTCGCGAAGACAGCATACGAAGTACATTGGCTATCCGCTGCTCGACCCGCTCGCCGGCTATGTCCCTGAGCCGATTCTGCGCATCTCTCAGCCTGCCGCTGAGGACGATGATTATCCTGAGCGCGACCTCCGGCCGACGGCTCAGCAGATCCACGAACTCATCCCTGGTCACCGCAAGGACCGATGTCGGCTCGACCGCCTGTGCGGAAGCGGGGTACGGCTTCTGCTCGATGACAGCCACTTCACCGAACATCTCTCCGGGTCCGAAGAAGGCCACAATGAAGTCCTTTCCGGACGACGAATGCTTGTGGACCTTGACGCGCCCCTGGTCGATTATGTAAAGCCTAGTCCCGGCCTCCCCTTCCCAGAACAGGTACTCCTCTCTCTCGAAAGCAGCCACTTTGACTATGGCCGCCAGCTCGAGTAGCTCGTCGCGCCTCAGCGCCGAGAAGACGACGCTCTTCTTCAGTGCCCGTACTCCGGCTGCGATATCCAAAATCACTCCCGTTCGAGGATTATAGCACAGGCCACCCGTCCAATCGGTCTTTCAGACGTTTCGCTGTCTTGATGTTCCGACAGGTGGATGTCTGGATGTTCCAGAGGCCATTTGCAGGGTCGACAACGCTGGGATACTATAGGGCCGATGGACTGGGAGTCGATTCTGCCGATAATCATGGCACTGCTCTTCAGTCTAGGCCTTCCCTTCGCCCTTCTCGCGCGCAGGAAGGCCACCAAGCAGCCCGTCCAGGACCTGCTGACGCACCTCCAGGCGGTCGGAGTGAAGGCCCGGCTCGCCGAGACCGCCGATGACCGGAGGCCATTGCAGCCAAAGCTCTCATGGGGAGAGAAGCTGCAAGGCATCATCGCCGTCGAGAACAGGAACTTCGACTACATCGCTGCAACCAGCACATCGAGCCAGTACGGGACCTATCACTATATTAACTATCTGGTGCCCAATCCGGGCATGACCGTCCGTGCCGATAGGAAGAAGACAAGTACGGTGAGGAAGAAGAGTCCTCCTCTCTGGGGACGAGTCGTCGATATCGTCTGGAAAGGGGACCCACACCTGTCGCAGAGACTGAATCTGGACTACTCGCTCAAGTACAAGCTTCTCCACGAGGGATTGCCTACTCTCAAGGGCGATATTCAGATACTGCCCGAATCCAAACACAGCCATACGAGGATCAAGACGAACTATGAACTGCCCTCGGCTGAGCTGCTCCACTCAATAGACATAGTATCGAAGCACGTACGCTCGTGGACATAACTCGTCAAACCTGAGGGGCGACCAATGGAATGGAGAAGGAAGCTGGCCCATGTCGACGCCGACCAGGACTCATGGCCCACCTGCTTCGCCTGCGGCAAGGAGAACCCGATTGGGCTGAAGCTTGCATTCGAGAAGGTGGGGAACGAGGCGATCGGCGAAGTCACTCTCAGCGAGCTCTACGAGGGCTGGTACGGGGTGGTGCACGGCGGCATCGTGTGTACGGTCCTCGACGAGGCAATGGCGTACACGTACTTCCCCGACACAAGAGGCGTCACCGTGAAGGCCGAGTTCAGGTTCAGGCAGCCTGCGCCCGTTGGAGTTCCCATGGTTGCGGTCGGGAGGTTGGTCAAGCGCACACGGAAGCTCCTCGATACGACGGCTACTCTGTCGCTCAGGGACGGTACTGTGATAGCCGAAGCCTCGGCTCGGGCGTACGTCGTCGGCTCAGACGTCGGCTAGACGACCCTCATCTCATCCGCCTTACCTGCCAGTCCAGCCAGACGTAGTGTATGACCGAGAAGGCCGAGAAGACAGCTACCGGCATGGCCGCCTTCGCGCTCAGAAATGTCAAGGCTATCGCTGCAGCAAGGCCATCGTTCTTTCGGGACGAGAAGAGCATCATGGCAACCCTGTCCGCCTTCTCGATCCCGAGCAGACGGCCGACCCGGTTCACCACCTCGGCCACCACGAATGTGGCGACAAACCCTATCGCGACAAGCGGAACCAGCAACCCCGGTTCCTCGATGAATGAGTCGCGGTTGAGCCCAACGATCGTGTAAATGACGACAAAGAACCCCCAGGTTACCACCGGCGATCTCCACCTCCCTATTGGGCCCAGCAGCCTCGTGCGGCGCACGATTCGAGATGCGACGATGGGACCCACGATAAGCTCAGAGAGAACGATCAGCAGTCTCGTGGGTTCGATGAGGCTTGACCCCAGAAGCGCTATCGAGACCAGAGGGGTAACGGCCAGTGCCGCCACATACGCGCCCAGGTTCCCCACCAGAGCGATACCCGTCCTGCCACCCAGGAGGAAGGTGAGTGGTATCACCGCAACGGCGGGCGGCACCGCCGCCATCAGGACGTATCCGTGACGTAACTCGCTATCGCCAGTTAGCAGCAGGGATAGACCGAGGAATGTGCCTCCCAGAAGTCCCCAGTTCAGTACCACGGCGAGAATGACCGGCTTCATCGCCTGTCGCGGCTTTGCGAAGACAGCCATTGGCACGTCGCTGATGGAGAGCGTCATAATCACGGCCAGGACGGGCACCAGTGCCTTCTCGGTCCACGCAGCGCCGTCTCCCGCAGCGAGTCCCATGACCATGGCAAGCACGAACACGAAGCTGCTGTTTGTTAGAAGGCCCGGAAGCCGCCCTGTCATGGCAGCCTCTTGACCCGCCAAGTCAGCCAGACGAAATGGAGTATGTTGAAGGCGGAGCAGACGGCGGCCGGCATCGCAGCCTTCGTGCCGAAGAACACTAGAGCGATGGCGCCGGCCAGTGCGTACGTCTTCCTCGTACCCAGGAGGGCGTAGCTGATCCGGTCCTCCCTGACCACACCACCGATTCGGGCGCCACGCTCTATCAGCTCAGCCATCACGAAGGTGCTGACGAAGGCTATCGCCAGACTCACGAGTACCGTGTCCGGCTCGTTCAGGAATGTGTCTCTGTTCAGCCCGAATATCGTGTAGAAGATGACGAAGAAGCTCCAGTTGACCACGGGGCCGCGCCAGGTGTCAACTGTGGACATAACGCGTGACTTGCGTATGAAGCGGGACAGTACGATCGGAAGCAATATCAGCTCGCCGAGGAGTATGAGCAGGCGGTCCAGCTCGATGAAGTTGCTGCCCAGAAACAGCACGCTGATCAGCGGGGTAATTGCCAGGGCCGCCAGGTAAGCGGCGACATCGCCGACAAGTGACAGCCTCATGTTCCCACCGAGCTGGAAGGTGAACGGTATGACCGCCACCGCCGGCGGGACTGCAGCTACCAGGACGAACCCCGTGTGGATGTCCGGGTCCTGTACCAGAACCCACGATAGGCCTATGAGTGTTCCGCCCAGGACCACATAGTTGAGAAACAGCCCAACGGCGATGGGCGCGACAACCCGACGGAAGTCCAGGAAGACCTGCAGTGAGACTTCCAGGATCGACAGGGTCATAATCAGGCCCAGCAGAGGCACCATCGCAGGCTCGGTGTATTCGGCACCGTCCGGGACCAAGAGCCCGACGATGATTGCCAGGATCAGGATGAACCTGTTGTTCCGTAGAAGAACCGCCGTTCGTCGTCTCACCGACAACCTGAGCACTCTACCTGCGACCTCCGGCGCGTCAACACAGGCGACATGTTAGCACGCGCCCGGTACCGGGTACAGTGCCAGGGCCTCGCCTCACATCTATGTACTGGTATACCCGTGTGCTGGCCCCCGACGAATGGGCCAGTCACACCTCATATCCTCGCGCCTCTTGACACGCAGCCGACACGGCCTGTAGAATTGAAACCACTGACTGACCGGTCAGTCAGGGAAATTCCAGGGGCCTTTTCGACATGGAGTCGCAGGCAAGGCGCAAGGACATCCCGCCTCAGAGGCGCCGCCAGATCCTCGATGCGGCCCGCGAGTTGTTTGCGCTTGGTGGATACCACGGCGTATCGGTAGAGGCCATCGCGGAGAGGGTCGGCGTTAGCAAGGGGAACATATACTGGTACTTCAAGTCCAAGCAGAAGATATTCCAGCTCCTGTTCGACGATATCGCGGAGAAGCTCTTCCTGCCCCTCGGAAGCGCCCTGGAAGGAAACGACCCCGCCGTTGTCAAGCTGCGGGCACTCGCCAGATACACCCTTGATGCTGCCGAGAAGGACGAGAACGTCGAGGCGCTCCATTTCATCTGGCAACTCGGCGTTCAGCCCGAATTGCGCAAGCTCCTTCCGTCCGACTACTCGCACTGGATAAGCCCTTTCATCGACCATCTCACGCCTCTGTTCGAGGAGATAGGCGACGAGAGCCCCAGGGGTACAGCACAGCTATACCTGATCACCCTTGACGCATTGATGTTCGTGGCCGCCTTGCGGCCCGACTTCTACGACCGGGACCTGATCATGGCCGCGATTGAGGCCAAGTTCCTCATTCCGGGAAGGAGGCAGGATGCCTAGCAAGACACCGGCCGACTCAAGCCTTACGGTGCTTCACGCGGAGAATTTGTCACGCACGTACCAGATGGGAGAGGTGGAGGTCAACGCTCTCAAGAACGCCACGCTTGACATATCACCGGGTGACTTCGTGGTCATCCTCGGCCCCAGCGGCTCGGGCAAGACGACACTCCTGAACCTCGTCGGCGGTATGGACAAGCCGACATCAGGCAGCATAACCGTGGATGGACTCGACATAACGCGCCTCGATGACAAAGGGCTCACCGATTACCGCCGCAGGTACGTCGGCTTCGTGTTCCAGTTCTTCAACCTGATACCTACTCTCACCGCCAGGGAGAACGTGGAGTTCGCCGCCGAGCTGGTCGACAGGCCCCGCGACGCCCTTGAGGTGCTGGAGGCCGTAGGTCTCAGAGATCGAGCCGACCACTATCCGAGCGAGCTGTCCGGTGGGGAGCAGCAGCGGGTCGCCATTGCCAGGGCACTTTCCAAGGATACCCCGATTCTGCTCTGCGACGAGCCTACCGGTGAACTGGACTTCGAGACGGGCAAGCACATCCTGGGAGCCATCAGATCCATCAACAAGAGTGACAACAAGACCGTGCTGCTGGTTACGCACAATACGGCGACCGGCGATATCGCGGACCGGGTACTGCGGCTGAGAAGCGGTAAAATCGTGGATGATACGCGCAACGAGAGCCCGGTCGATCCCGGGCAGCTAAGGTGGTAGTGCGATGTCAAGGCTAGTCTCCTTCTTCAAACGCAAGCTGCAGAGAAAGCTGGTCCGCGACCTGGGCAGCTCCAAAGGCCTGTTCATAGCCGTCTCAGTCGTCATCTTCCTCGGCGTCGCACTCTTCGGCGCATCTTTCCTGGGCTACCGCAATCTGAAGACGTCCTACGACTACTCGTACGAAGCGCTGCACATGGCTGACTTCACCGTGAGTGTGGTGGAGGCGCCACGGAACGCGCTCGGTGAACTCGAGGCATTGCCGGACGTGGAGCAGGTGACCGGGCGCATCAATACCAGCATCGTTGTGTCGATTCCCGACGAGGACCCGAAGAGGATATCGACGCGCTTCATATCCCTTCCAGCCGATGAGAGACCGGAAGTCAACGACGTGAAGATCGAGCAGGGCCGCTACTTCGAGCCAGACGACGAGAGGTCAATGCTGATCGAGAAGGGCTATGCCGAGCATCACGGGCTGGAGGCTGGGGACACCATCGCCCTCATAGTCGACAACAAGCAGATTGATTTCAACATCGTGGGTGTGGTAACAAGCCCGGAGTACATATGGCCCGCCAAGAGCCGGCAGGAGATACTGGTGTCCTTCGAGAACTGGGGTGTAGGTTTCCTGCCGAATGCGACTCTCGCAGAACTCACAGGCTCCGACAGCCTCAACGAGTTCTGCTTCCTGGTTGAGGACGTTGCTGACAGGGACGCGGTCATCGCCGATGTGGAGCAGGTCCTGTCCGAGTACGAGGTCACCGACGTGGTGCCTCTGGAAGAGCAGCCGAGCAACAACGCCCTCCAACTGGACCTCCAGGAGTTCGGCGAGATGGCAGAGGTCTTTCCCCTCATGTTCCTCGTGGTAGGCGCACTTGCCACCTACATACTCCTGACGCGAGTGGTTCAGAACCAGCGATCCTACATCGGCCTGATGAGGGCCATCGGCTACACGCGCCGTCAGGTGCTGTTTCACTACCTGGGCTTCGCTATCATCATCGGCCTCGCGGGCTCAATCATCGGCATCATAGTCGGCTACCTGCTGGGTGGAACGGTGACCAGCCTGTACGTAGACATACTGGGCTTGCCGTACACGCGCACTGAGATGGGCTGGGTGGAATGGCTGGCCATCGAGGAGGGCATAGCCGCCGGGGTCATACCCAGTCTCATCGGGGGTCTGATTCCGGCTCTTTCTGCTTCCCGCCTGTCACCGGCCGAGGCGATGCGCCCCTCTCCACCCACATCGGGGCGGAAGCTTCTGATCGAACGGTTGCTGCCATTCGTGGCCAGACTGTCGTTCCTGTGGAAGATACCCATCCGCAATATCTTCCGCAACAGGCGACGCAGCCTCTACACCATCATCGGAGTCGCATTCGGCATCATGCTTATACTCGTGTCCGCTGCCTTCCTCGACTCTTTCGATGCGGTATTCAAACTCCACTTCGACGACATACAGAGAAGCGATGCCAGAATCACCTTTGCCGAGCCTCAGTCGGAGAGCGTCCTGGAACAGGTGAGGGGCTGGGAAGAAGTGGACTCTGCCGAACCCCTGCTCCAGGTGCCCGCGCGTCTGGTGCACGGAGTCAACACGTACTCGACGATGGCCCTCGGCATCTCCAATGATTCAGAACTCTACGGCCTGTACCTCACCTCCGGGGAGAGGGTCTACGTAAGCGAGGGAGAGGTGTTGATGAGCGAGGCGCTGAAAGGCGAACTGGATGTCGCCACGGGAGACACCATCACTCTGGATGCTGCGCCGTATGGCAGCAGTGAGTTCGAGGTGGCCGGATTCGTCAAGCAGGCGCTCGGCAGCTATGGACATCTGAGTATCGCCGACCTCCAGGGAGTCGTTGGCGGCCTTCCCGTAGCTAACGGCGTCATGGTGGCCTCGGGCACAGATGACCTGAGTGCGCTGAGAGACCGAGCATACAGTCTGCCGGGAGGCGCATCCGTCGAGATAACGTCCGAGCTGGGAGACAAGGTAGACGAGATGCTGGGGCTCATACGGGGCATCGTATACGTCATGCTGGCATTCGGAGCGGCGCTCGCCCTTGCTATTGTCTTCACTACGGTAACCATCAGCATAGTGGAGCGAAGGCGAGAGATCGCGACCATGAGGACTCTGGGCGAGGGCAGGGGGCGAATAGGTACCATGATCACGATCGAGAACCTTGTCCTCGGGCTCACCGCGGTAGTGCCGGGCATCCCTCTCGGGTATGGGGCGGCTATCCTGATGGCCGGGCTCTTCCAGACCGACATGATGAATTTCGACGTGGTCATCTACGCCCGCACCTACGCCATGATCGTGGGCATAGTCGTCGCGATAATGCTGCTCTCCCAACTTCCGGGCATACGCCAGGTGAACCGGCTGGACCTGGCGAAGGTGATCAAGGAGCAGTCGACCTAGCATTCCGAAACCGAGAGGAAAGGTCAGCTAAGGGCCGTTGACACCACGCAGGTCGTGGGCTAGACTCGGCTACCACAGACAGTACCTCTGCAGGGGAAGCATGTGCCCAAATCCCCTGTGAGGGGGCTTTGAACCGTCGGCCGTACGTGGTCACTTGGCCGGCGGGGAGCCAGTAGTGAAACCGACCTCATGCGAGGTCGGTTTTTGCTTTCCAGAGGGCCCCGCGCGGACCTTCAAGGGAACCACTATGGAAACCAGACTGGCGCTAATCGGTACCATCCTCGTCATCGCTGTGGCGGTTGTGGTGATGGTCCAGCCTACCTGCGGTACGGACTTCCCACCTGTGTCCAGTGACGAGTTGCCACCGTCGATAAGCGACTACACGTCGTCGGTGCTCCCCATACTATCCTCCGTGTCATCGGCAACCACGGTCTACCTGATACCGATGGAGCGGGGGCGCACCCTGACGCTCGACAGCGCACCGCTCGACTACACCGCGACTGAACGAGCAGCCGCCTCATACGCCGACCAGATCAGTGCCTGCCGGGAAAGCTGGGATGGAGTGTCGCCGCCGCAACCACTGGAGCGCTTTCACCTAGACTACGCCTCCTGGCTCCGGGTCGAAGAGAACAGCGCCCGCCTCCTTGCGATGAGTGCCAGTCTGCGAGACATCGAAGGCATCTCCATCGCCCTCGATGTCAGGCAGAGCAACTTCGACGACCTAAAGGACTGCATCAGGCGTTTCGAAGACACGATCGGACATGGCAACGGCCCTAGCGATGACATAATCCTCTGAGTCTCAAGGCTCCGTCCGCTGCGTTCCGATGCCCTCTCGTCCCATCCCTCGGCCCTTGACGCTACTGCTACGGGCCGTCATCCGGCGTTTGACATCGGGTGGTCCATAGTAGTACAAGTGGCGAAGGCATCCAAACCGGGAGGCACGCCATGACCACGTACTGCACCGAGGCTACCTACAAAGACAACCATGACCGATTCAGGCGCTGTCTGCTGCCGGTGTGCCTTGCGGCTTCGCTGATACTCCTGATGTCGCTCTCATCAGGTTGCTGTACCACCGGACCCTCCACCAGCGAAGAGCATAGATTCACTGTCGCGGAGCCCGCAACTCTGGAAATCAGCGCCGGGAACACCAAAGTAGACGTACAGACCGAGCCGGGCGGTCAGATTCGCATCCTCGCCACTCTATGGGGCAGCGATGAGCTTGGCTACGAAGTCGCCCAGAATGGCAGTACAATCACCGTCACGATAGAGACCGAGGCCTCCTGGTGGAGCGCCATAGACGCGCCACACGCGGAACTTGACATAATTGTACCACCCCAGACCGCTCTCGACATCAACACGTCGAACGGCTCGGTGCTCGGCAACGGAACCAGCGGCACAGCCTATGTACGCACCTCCAACGGCGAGATTACGTTCAAGAACGCGAGTGGTGACTTCGACCTGGAGACCAGCAACGGGGAAATAGAGTTCGAAGGTGTGGAGGGGACGGCCGTTATCAGGACCAGCAACGGCGAACTGAACCTCCTTGACTTCTCCGGTCAAATCGACGGCGAGACCAGCAACGGTCCGATCGAGTTCGAAGGCGACCTGACGCCCGGCTCTTCGAACCGCCTGTCCACGAGCAATGGCGCAGTTGAGCTGGACTTCGGCACGGAGCCAAATATCGATTTGGACGCTGCGACGAGCAACGGCGGCATCGAGTGCGATTTCCCTATCACAGCTACCGTGACGGGGGACGACCGCCTTGTCGGGACAATCGGCGCCGGCGGGACCGAACTGGAGATTCGTACCAGCAACGGGGACGTAACGATCAGGTAGGCCAGCCGCCTGTACGTCCCGGTGTCCCAACCGCTGGATGTTCAGACGTCTGGCTGGCTGGACATCCACTCGCCCTGGCCCCCGCATCCCACCTGCGCTACAATGGCCCTGTGATTGACCGCAAGGACATCAAGGTCGAGCGCCGAAGGGTGAAGACCGGACGCATCATGGTCCAGCCTGACCTGCAGGTGCGCCTGATCGTCCCGATGCGCACCACCAGCGCGCAGATCGACGACATGCTCAGGTGCAAGTCCGACTGGATCGAGAAGAAGCTCCAGTACTTCAGGTACCGCAAGTCGCTGGCGATCCAGCTCCAGCCGGACGAGATACTTCTGTACGGCGATGTATACACGTTCAGGCACGACCCAGCGCTGGGAAGAAAGGTGGTCATGAACCGCAGCGCCAAGACGATTTCCTCCGGCAGAGACCTTCTAGACCCGGCGACCCGCGAGAAGTGGTACAGAGAAGAGGCGCGGAGAGCTATCTCTCGGCGGCTTCGACGGTACTCGAAGGAGCATAACCTGTGGTACAACCTCCTGTACATCCGCGCGCAGAAGACGAGATGGGGCAGTTGCTCCGCGAGGAAGAACCTGTCGTTCAACTGGAGGCTCGTTCAGGTGCCACCGCGTATACTCGACTACGTAGTGGCACATGAGCTGGTACACGCTCAGCACTTCGACCACTCCGAGGCCTTCTGGGACAAGCTGAAGGAAGTGTACCCCGATTATGAGGAGGCCAGGGAGTGGCTGGAGAACTATCATGCCTACCAGAGATATGAGTAGCGAACACATGGGCTTTGAGCTAGAAGACATACAGAAGAGCGCAGATAAGCTGGGCATCAACGTTTGCGTCCCTTTCGACCCCGGCCTTCTCGCGCCCGAGGAGCGAATACGGGAGCTGTGCTACGAGAACAAGTGCGGCAACTACCGGGCACACCACATGTGTCCGCCGCTCATCGGTACCCTGGAGGAGGCACGAAGCCGCCTTGCCGGCTTCTCCCTTGCCGTATTGCTTCAGTACTCGGAGGAAGTCGACGTGATGAACGACCGCGAGGGCGTCAAGCGGGCCAAAATGGAGCTTCACGGGCGCGTCCTGCAGATGGAGGAATACCTGCGCCAATCGGGAGCGTCTGAAGCCTAGGGCCTGATCGGCGGGGCGTGCCGCATGTGCGACGAGTGCAAGGCCGTGTCCGATGAGCCCTGCGCTTACCCGGAATCCGCGAGGCCCTCTCTGGAAGCCCTTGCGATTGACGTCGTGGCCCTCCTTGATACCCTCGGCCTGGACAGCCGTTTTCACCCTGACAGGGTGATCTGGACGGGCTGCGTCCTGTTCTGATATCGCTCCTCTCCAACTGAGCCGCCTTGCCTCTTCGACATCGGGCTGTCTGAATGGCCAGCCTCTTCGATGTCCGCATCGTTGACTGCGCCGGGCCGTTGCGCTAGTATGCATCGGCTGCGAAGCTCCCCGATGGGGACGGACGGTGCCGTCTCAAGCCGCGGGAGCCGCCGCCTGAGGGGACGAGCCGCTTGCTTATCATAGCCATACTGCTCGGCCTGGTCCTGTTCTCGCTGGGCGTCGCCGCCCTGGTGATCTGCATTCGACACAGGGCCGAGACCAGGTCCTACGTCAAGTACGGCCTCGTTGTCGGGACACTCCTGCTGGGGCTGGACCTCGCGGCCATCGCCCTCTTCGCCGACGCGGTGAACATACTCAGCATCCCATTCCTGGTAGTGGGTGTGGTCCTCAGCTTCATCCAGATGTTCCTCTTCACGTGCCTGGGAATGCACTGCTGCACTACGCTCGGACTCCCCGACCTCCCGCTCCTCCGACGGGCCGTTGACAGATTCCAGCCGGTCCCTGTTACCGTCAACAGGCTATATTTCGTGTTTGCCTTCGGCGTGGCGCTCCTCGGGGCGGCATACACAGCGTTGCTGTTCCTCGCCGTGTCGCCCACCGTCTCGGAGATGCTCAGGGAGCTGACCGAAGCCGAGGTCGCGAGAGAGGGGCTGGGAGAAACGATAACGCCGCTGCTGGTGATTGCCGTCATTTCGGCTGCCGTAGCGGAGGAAATCACATTCCGGCTCTGCCTTCAGAGCTTCATCGCCCGCTACACGGGACTCGCCGGCCGCAGATACTGGGTGGCTGTGGTTATCACGGCCGTGCTGTGGTCGATAGGCCACATCGGGGTCCTGGAACCCGAATGGGTGAAGCTTGCGCAGGTGTTGCCCCTGGGAATCGCGCTCGGGTTCCTGTTCCGCAGGTTCGGTCTCGAGGCAGCCGTACTGGCTCACGGCACGTTCAACATCATTGGCATGATAGTGGCTCCATCGCTCATCGGGTGGTGAGATAAGCCGAGGAGACAGCGCTTGACCACCGGCCACATCCGCAGCTACGATTGGAGAAGATGACATTGGGGGTATGCGAGTGCATCCTGACGAACAGCAGGTACTCCGCATCGGCTTGCTGAACATCCGCGTCATATGGGTGGCGCTTTTCTTCGCGCTGGGTGTTTACATAATCATCGCCCATCTGCTCGGCGAAGAGGTAGTAATCGGACTGGAGTTCTCCGAGGGAACGGGCGTCGCCGTCGGCGTCCTGGCGGCTATGGCGGCGGTACAGCTACTTCTCGCGCGCCGCTTGCGAAGTCGAATCCTCTCAGGTCGAGGCGCTGCCGACGGCTTCGGCTTCATGGGAACGTTGCTGGGCCTCACCGGGCCTTCGACCTCCCATCCGGCGGTTGGCAGGTACTTCGCGGCCGTGGTGGCGGCCTCCGCGCTCTGCGAGAGCGTCGGCATCTACGGCTTCGTTCTGTACCTCATGAACGGCAGCTACGCCCTGCTCTACGGATTCATCGGGGTGGCGGCGCTGGCGATGGTATTCGTCAGGCCGAGATTCGCTGAACTTGAAGAGCTTGCAGTGCGCCTCGACGATCACACAGAGAGAAGCGGAGCGTGACCGATCACAGTCTGCTCATGTCTATGGTGCGGCGGTTAAAGCGGCGAAAGAGCCGGTAGGTTACGATGAGCGGCGGCCGGGACAACCACCCGATAAGGCGTACCACATAGTTGGGGTGCATCTGGACCAGCTTACGCCCGTCCTCCTTGGCCCCGGCGACTGCCTTGATCCCCAGAACCTTGATTGCCCGATAGTCTGCTGCAAGCTCGTAGAGCCAGGAGAGGAAACACACCAGCAGGACCAAGAGAGGCGCCACTGCAAGCGCGATGGGAATCGCCATGGCGTACTGGATATCCGAGTTGGTTACGGCCACGATAGGGAAAAGCGTCAGGGCCGCCACGAACAAGCCCACTGCCTCGCTTACCAGCATGAGCGCTAGTGGATAGAACACGAAGGGGTAGAGGTGGCGACGGTGTGAGTTCTCATGTACCACTACGTACTTGAGGAGCCTGTCGCTGAGGAATACCAGGTCGTGGACCAGCACAGTGCCAACGATTGTGGTCTGGCTGAGGATGTAGGGGTTGCCGGTCGTGAAGACGACGACTTCCCGCCTGGGTCCCCCGGGCGGTTCGACTGTGGCTACCTCTTTGAACTCGGCGCCTAACCAGCGCAGGTGTACCTTCGTGGCTGAGAGCCGCAGTCGATTCATCTTGGCGGGCATCCCCCGTTGGGAGGACTTACGCTGTGAAGTGGAAGCGCGCTCCGCGTTCCGCTGTCTCGCTGTTCAGACATCCCGGCGTCTGGACGCATCCCTCACGGCACCCTGCTGAGCGGGTCGATGCTTCTCACGATTTCGGCATGGCCCGTGCCGGACACTTCACGTCCATCGAGACGACCTGAGATGACCGTGTTGCCCTCCCAGAACTGGTACGCGGCCTCCGGCATCAGCTCGAACATCCTGATCTCCTGCTCGGCGTACCTCGCCTTCACTTCGAGGTTGATTCCGCGGCCGTCCTCCCGGATGCGCCACGCAACGCCGTATTCTACTCCCGTTCCCGGAGACGTCCAGGTCTCCGCTCTGTCAATACGGGGATCGCGCGAGTGATAGGTGCTGCCGTCGGGATACATGACCATCATGTCGCGCGATTCTATCGAATGGTCGGCATTCACTATCTGCCATACCAGCACCTCGGTGTCCCCGTCAAGCTGGATGGCGAACCAGTCCCAGCCGCGACGACCAAGGTTGGCCATCCACTGATGGTCCATCCACCCGGTGCCCTCGACATCAATCGTCCTGCCGGCGACAGTGACAGAGCCGGACGTCTTCAGATTGGTCAGAGAGTAGTAGTAGGAAGTGCCCCCGCTCCATCGAACGAGTCCATCTCCGCCAGCCAGCAGCGGCGGCTTTCGCGACTCCATGGTTAGCTCCACTTCAATGTCCCTGCCCCGCGCGTTCAACCGGTACGACGGTGAGTCCCCATCAATGCGCTGCCACCGGTCACGGCCTCCCCAGACCAGATTCAAGGGCCCCGTGGAGAATCGGGGAGTGGAGCCGCTTACTTCCTGGTGAAGCCTCCTACGGCAAATGTCGGAGACCACAATGATGCGAAGACCCGGGCTGAAGTAGGCGGCCATAACCCCATACTCGCAGCCATCGGATCCCATCAACGTGGTATTGAGATACCACCACTCCACCAGAGAGTCAGGATGCGCTCCCTCGTCATCCGGGAGATGGATACAGGGCCGGGGCGTATCGGTCTTTCTTCTCAGTGCGGTCAAGGCAACAGCATCTCGTCGACGGGCTGGAACCGGGTACTCCACCATCCGCGGTCCAATGGGAGCGCGGGAGTCGGCAAGGCACACTTTACGTAACGGACCCAACCTTGTCAAGGCAAGGTGCGTCATGGAAGCCCGATCACGACTGTCCGTGTTATGATAGTGCACAGCGTTTCACTTCGCATAGGACATGGCTGAACAACCCGTCAGCGCACCACCCACTCCCGAGCCACCGGGAGCACCCGGTCTCCCCAGACGGCGGTTGATTATCACGATGGCCGGCGTGATGCTGGCCATGTTCCTGGCCTCGCTCGACAACACTATCGTCGGTACCGCCATGCCGCGGATCATCGCCGACCTCGGCGGGTTCACCAAGTACACGTGGGTGGCGACAGCCTACATAATAGCCTCCACAATAGCAGTCCCGATAACCGGCAAGCTTACCGACATGTACGGTCGCAAGTGGTTCTACGTGGCAGGACTATGCATCTTCATCGTGGGGTCGATCCTCTGCGGCTTCAGCCAGACGATGAACCAGATCATCGGGTTCCGAGCCCTGCAGGGCATAGGTGCCGGCATTATGATGGCCAACGCCTTCATCGCGGTCGGGGACCTCTTCCCGCCTTCGGAGCGTGGCAAGTATCAGGGCCTCGTCGCAGGTGTATTCGGGCTGTCCTCTGTGATAGGCCCAACGCTGGGTGGTTTCATCACCGACAGCCTCTCTTGGAACTGGGTGTTCTTCATCAATATACCCCTCGGCCTGCTGATAGTCGCCCTTTTCGTGCTCTTCTTCCCCAACGTCCGGCCGGAGGGAGTCAAGCCCAGACTCGACTACCTTGGTGTCATGGCCCTGATCCTCACCGTCATCCCGGCCATGCTCGCACTTACGCAGGGCGGAGTCGACTACCCGTGGCTATCCGCCCGGATACTGGGCATGTTCGCCTTCTCAGCCGTCATGGGCGGGCTTTTCATTCTGGCGGAGATGCGCGCTCCCGAACCGATAATGCCTCTGTGGATCTTCAGAGACAGGATTGTGGCGGTGGCCCTGATCGTCATCTTCATTACGGGATTCGGCATGTTCGGGGCCATCATCTATATTCCCCTCTACTTCCAGGGCGTACTGGGCATGTCGGCCACGGCGAGCGGCAGCTTCCTCACTCCGATGATGCTGGGTGTGGTCGTGGGAAGCATCATCTCTGGTCAGATACTGTCGCGGGCAGGGGGGCACTATCGCGTCCAGGGGGTCTTCGGACTGGCTATGATGGCGGCCGGCATGGGCCTGATGTCGACTATGACCGCCGAGACCAGCTACCCAACTGCCGTCGCCTACATCGTGCTCCTGGGCTTCGGTCTGGGAAACACGATGCCCCTCTACGTCATAGCCGTCCAGAACGCAGTCCCATACTCAGTGCTGGGCATAGCCACGTCCTCGACCGCCTTCTTCAGACAGATCGGGGGTGCACTGGGACTGGCGGTACTGGGCTCCGCCGTGACCAACAGGTTCGGTTCCGAGTTCCTGTCGGAGTTGTCACCGCAGGTGAGGGAGGTCACCCCGCCACAGTTGCTCGACGAACTTGCGCAGAACCCTCAGGCTCTCATGAGTCCCGAAGCCCAGAGCGACCTGAGGGACTTTTTCGAGCAGTTCGGGCAGCAGGGTGCGGTGTTCTTCGAACACGTCCTGAACGTCCTGCAGAGCGCATTGAGCTCCGCCATAGCAGAGGCATTCCTCATAGGGTTCTTGGTCATCATTGCGGCATGGGTCGTCAACTGGTTCATAAGGGAAATCCCGCTCCGAACCGAACGCTGATCCGGATGTCCAGACGTCTGGATGTCCGGCCATCGGGCCGCCCAGAGGTCCTTTCCTTTAGATGAAGAACGCCTCGGTGCCCGTGAGGAACCTGCCCAGGAACGCCTCTGAAAGCAACGGCTGCTTCTGCTGCTTAGAGAACACAGTGACCTGACTCGCGTACTGCTCGATGGCGCGTTTCTTGAGAGGGAGCGCGCTGGTCACGTCGACTTCCAGCCGGCCGCCCTCCGCATCCGTCGCGTCGTCCGACCACACCACGTACCTGAACTCCCGAATGGCCGTTTCCGCGACCGAAAGGCATGTCTCGACCACATAACAGGTCGCCTGATGCGTGGCATGGGAGTCGGTCCGATCGGGGTAGTACACCTCATCGGGCCGCAGCTTCACCAGCAGGTCCCCCACAGTGCGCAGGACTTCCTCGTCATAGCTGCGCACCAGGGCCGAGTCCAGATCGAAGAAGAAGAGGCTCTCGATTCCAACGCCCAGGATGCCGGCCGCGAGCACGGCCTCCTCCTTCCTGATCAACGCCATTTCCTCGGGCGAAGGGTCTGTGGCTATGCCGAGAGTATGGAGGTGCGAGTCGCGGCCGTCGGTCATGAAGGCGATGTACACCTCTTCGCCTCTCTCGGCCTTGAGGGCGATAGTGCCGCCGCAGGCCAGCGTCTCATCGTCAGGATGCGGCGCAATGAACAGGCTGACCGTATTCCTCTCCAGCATCTCTGGCAGAGTATACCATTCCTCGCCGCACATCGGGAGATGCCGGTCCGCTAATCCGGACGGGCACCGTGTGATATCATGTGACACGATGCCCGCTCGGCCCTCGCATGGCACAGGTGCTCCATCGCAGCTCTCCCGGAGACATACCCGGATAGCGCTCGTCGGAGCTATGGTCGCTCTGTTCCTGGGCTCGCTTGATCAGACGGTCATCGGCACCGCCATGCCCAGCATCGGCCTGGAACTCGGTGGCTTCACCGAGTACACCCTCATCACCACCGTTTACATAATCACATCGACGATCGTAGCGCCAATAACCGGCAGGCTCTCTGACATATTCGGGCGAAAGCGGTTCTATGTCATCGGGCTTGCGGTCTTCGCCGCGGGCTCCCTTCTCTGCAGCCTCAGCCAGAGCATTACCCAGCTTGTAGTCTTCCGGGGAGTGCAGGGCGCCGGTGCGGGCATCTTGCTGGCCAACGCGTTCATATTCATCGGCGACCTGTTTCCACCGGCGGAGCGCGGCAAGTATCAGGGTCTCACCGCCGGAGTCTTCGGCATCGCCGCAGTCATGGGCCCCATGCTCGGAGGCGCTATCACGGACGGGCTCGGCTGGCGCTGGGTGTTCCTCATCAACGTACCGATCTCGCTCATACTGATAGCGCTGTTCGCCTTCTTCCTGCCCCGACTGCGGCCCGCCTCAGGAGGGCAGGGCGTGGACGTCATCGGCATAGCGGCACTGCTGCTGGCCGCCATTCCGCTAATGCTGGCCCTCTCATGGGCCGGGGTCGAGTACGCATGGGCATCCGCTCCCATCATCGGTATGCTCGTGTTCTCCTTGCTGATGGCAACCACCTTCTTCATTGCCGAGGCAAGGTCGCGCTCTCCCGTGATTCCCCTCTGGGTATTCAGGAACCGGATCGTCGGCCTGTCTTCCCTGATCATCCTGCTCACCGGGGTCGTGATGTACGGCGGCATCGTGTACCTGCCGCTGTACTTCCAGGGCGTATTCGGCATGTCTGCGACGACCAGCGGCGGCTTTCTAACCCCACTACTGATCGCAGTGGTGGCGGGCAGCCTGGTATCCGGACAGGTTCTCTCACGGGCCGGCGGCCACTACCGCATCCAGGGCGCCCTCGGACTCACTGTAATGGCGGTAGCAGTAGCGCTGATAGCGACCATGTCAGTCAACACGAGCAGCGCAACGGCCGTCGCCTATACGGCGCTGATCGGGCTCGGCCTGGGGATCACCTATCCCCTGTACACCATCGCCATTCAGAACGCCGTGCCCTATTCGGTGATGGGGGTGGCAACGTCCTCGGCCACGTTCTTCCGGGCGCTCGGCGGTGTCCTCGGGCTGGCTATCGCCGGCTCGCTGGTGAACAACCGGTTCGCGCCCGACTTCATAAGCAGGCTGACCCCCGATGTCGCTGCGCCGATTTCGCCGGAGCCTCTGGACACGCTGACCTACAATCCCGAGGCGCTGGTGAGCGCGGAGAGGCAGGCCGAGCTGCTGGACCTCTACGAGGCCACAGGCCCGCAGGGATCTGAGCTGTACGACAGGATGTTCGAGGCCCTTCGCCTGGCCATGGACTCGACGCTCACCGATGTCTTCATCATCGGCGTCGGCATCGTGGTGGCGGCGTGGATGGCCAACTGGCTCATCACCGAACTGCCGCTGAAGCACCACCACGAGTAGCCGGAAGACCCCCGTGTCAACTCAAGTGAAAATGTTACCGAAGAGGGGTTGTTCACTCATTTA
>CAZNOI010000016.1:0-57380 GCA_964574685.1 uncultured Dehalococcoidia bacterium | reverse complement strand
CTGCCTCACCTCAGTGCCGTTTCCCGGACAATCCACGGATTAAGGGTGAATACGCCCCCTTGACATAGTATACCCCCCTATGGTATAGTGCCATCGGTCACCTCTTTTCCCTACCGCAGGTGCACCATTATTCCTCCGCAAAGAGTTCGGCCCATCGGCCGAACTCTTTGCGTCCGCCATCAATCCCTTTCAACTCTCAAGCAGACTTCTTTGACCACCGCTCCGCGTACTCCGCAGCTACTGGGAGCCTGTACCTCTCGCCACTGTAGGCCTTGATCATCAGCACTATCCACAGTATGAACGTCCCCGCAGCCAGGATATACGAGATCACCGCGAAGAGTATCCCGACAAAAGGTATCAGCCCGAGAATACCAAGGATGATCTGGACAACGGTGAAAGCGCCGAACACAACTATGGACTGCATCGCATGGTACCGCACGAAGTCGTTGTCCTTCTCCCAGAAGAAAAATATCAGGCCGGTTATCCAGCCCAGCACATAGGACAGCAAGGCTGCAACGTTCTCGTCAAGTCCGCTCGCAGTCGCCTGTCCCGATGAGCCCGCTGTCGGTTGCCCTTCGGGGTCACCCTTCAGTGGCGCACCGCAGCTTCCGCAGAACGCCGAGTTGTCCGGATTGTCCGCATTGCACTGTGGGCACTTCATGTCAGCTACCCTCCTTGTTCGTGACTAGGCGCATTATAGACATGATGAGCAAGCGCCACAACACCTTCGCACCTGCGAAAGCGGAGATCACTCAGGCGCTGGCATTGACAACGGCGGCTGCCGCAGTGGCGGTCGAGACCGGCTGAGTGTTGTAGCTGGCACTGTCCCTGGTGATAGTGGCGACCATAGCCGTCATCGGCGTTCGCGGGAGAATGAGCGCCTCAAGAGCGCAGTAGTCCTGCCCGCGGGCAAGAGGCAACAAACAGGGGCAGGCGGCCATTGGCTGCCTGCCCCGGAATGCATTCGCTCATAGGTCCTACTCCCGAAACCCGTGGCCATGCCACAGGGCGGGGCCCATCAACCGATGGTGAACGCGGCATTTGGCCCTGAAGTGGGGCCGGATGCACTCTCCCAACTCATCGACGGCGGCCGGTCTGTCGTCCCACCACTCCTGGATATCAGCAGACTCCTGCTCGTCGATGCAGCCTTTCTCCACGGCTCGCTCCAGAAAGCGCTCTATCGCCTGTTCCCTCATCTCAAGGCCCGCACCCCTACAGGCATCTATAAGCTCATCTTCATCGATCCCGAGCCGGTCTGCGACCTTGCCGACATATGCCTCCCACGGCTTCTCGCATTCGGCCTTGCCGTTCTCGTCGGGCTCCGAAGCGAATGCCACTGCGGTCAGCCCCAGCGTAAGCGCAAGAACGAGAGCCACGCCTACCATCATTATCTTCACACGCCTGCTCATTGTCTCAAATCACCTCCTTCCTGCAACAATCTTCACATCACCTACATAGTTGAAACGAAGAAGAGGCCGAAAGGTTAGCACCGGAGTTGGACGATCCTCTCATTCCCGCAAGGATGGAGCCTGCGGATGGCCCCACGCGGCGGTCATGGAACGCACGCCGCCCTCAGGGTCAGCAGCCGCAGCCGCAACTGCAGCCCGCCTGCACGACCAACAGGCCGACAACGGCGGAAGCAGCGACAGCAAGGAGTACTCTCAGCATGGATGTTCCTCCGTGCGGCATTCATAATCCATACCTGGGCCGGTGTCAAGAGGATGGACGATCATCCTGGCAGCCATCAGCCTTGATTGAGTTCACCGTGCCGTGCAACAATTGTTGGAGCAAGGCCAAACGGGGAACCGCTATGAGGAAGCAGGCCGCGCCGGCGGTCATCCTACTGATACTAGTTCTCATTGTGGCAGGTATTGCGTGCGACGGCGAGGAGACTACGCCGACCCCGGTCCCAACGGGCAGCGCCAGCATCGAAATGGTTTCCATCCCCGGTGGCAGTTCCGAGATGGGCAGCTTCGTCGGCGATTTGGACGAGCAGCCTGTTCATACTGTGACTCTGTCGCCGTTCTATGCTTCGAAGTACGAGACGACTTTCGAGCAGTGGGTCGAAGTACGGGACTGGGGTGAGGCTCATGGCTACACCTTCAACTCGCCCGGCGACATGGGGAGTGAGGACTACGGCGGCGCGCAGGATGAGAGCCATCCCGTGACCAACATCGAGTGGTACGATTCGCTGCTGTGGTGTAACGCACTCAGCGAGATGGAGGGAAGAACACCCTGCTACCACACCTCGGCCGCCAGGTCGACAGTATATCGCTCTGGCAGGTTGGACCCGCAGAGCGACTGGGTGGACTGGTCCGCCGACGGGTATCGCCTGCCCACCGAGGCGGAGTGGGAGTACGGAGCACGCGGAGGCATTGAAGGCAAGGCATACGGATGGGGGAATGATTTCCCGGTGTGTCGGCAAGGTGCATCTAACGGGGCGCAGTTCAATGACAGTGAATGCAATGCCATAGGGACGTCCAGTGCGGGCAGCTACTCGGAGAACGGCTACGGGCTGTACGACACAGCGGGCAACGTCTGGGAGTGGTGCTGGGACCGGTACAGCATTACGTACTATGACAGCAGCCCGACTGCCGATCCGAGGGGACCGTCAGAGGGTACGTCCCGGGTGGCTCGCGGCGGTAGCTGGGGCAGCAACGCCGACGCCCTACGCTCTGCGAATCGATACTACTTCAAGCCGGACTATGGCGCGAGTGATCTGGGCTTCCGCGTTGTTCGTTCCGACTGAGTGGCCGGCCCTCGTGTGTTTGAAACAAGTTCCCCGAGTTAAGACAGGGATGCTTCACACACTGTCTTGCCCTGCGCACAAGTACTCCTGCAACCCACCTCTATTGCATTGGGTAGGAGGGAGGAACGATTGTACCCGGAGGAACACAGGCGGGAAGCGTGTAAGTTCTTCATCCTGTTCGCGAGATTTGAATGTGCCCTGAAGGCATCGGGCTTTCTGAAGAGGCCAGATGGCAGGGCGGACCCAAACTGGGATTGCTTTGCCAGAGTCATCTCTGATAGCTTCGATCGGTGCCAGAATCAGGAAGTCTCAGAGGCGCGCGCCTACATGAAGAGCCAACCGCCGCGGAAGCAAATAGCCAAATCAGGCAGGTTGGATTGGTCAGTCGAATGCCCTGACACCAGTCTGGATGTGGTTCAACTCCTCAAGTATGTCAGAAGGGTGAGGACCAACCTTTTCCACGGAGGCAAATTCCAGGGAGCGAACCCTGACCGGCAGAGGGATTCCGAACTCATACAGCATAGCAATTCTGCAACACTGCAAGGACATTGCCCCAGATGAAGTGAAGGGCAAGCTGAAAGATGACTAGGACTGGTGGGCCCGGCAGGATTCGAACCTACGACCAATCGGTTATGAGCCGACCGCTCTGCCACTGAGCTACGAGCCCGTGTTTATCGTTATGTAGCCTGGGCTGCCAGTTCCAGGACCGTCGCCGCCCCCTGCCCCATCCCAACGCACATTGCAGCGAGCCCGTATCTGTGTCGCCCTCTCACCATCTCGTGGACCAGGCTGGTTATCAGCTTCGCACCGGTGCACCCCATCGGATGCCCCAGCGCCACCGCCCCGCCGTGGGGGTTGACCCTCTCCTCGTCTAGGCCAAGCTCCCTCATGGCCACCAAGGCAACCACGGAGAAGGCCTCGTTTATCTCGGCGACCCCTATATCATATACACTCAGTCCGGCCCTGTCGAGCACCTTCCGTGCAGCTTCGACGACCCCCATGCCCATCAGCTTCGGGTCCACACCGCCAACCGCCATCGCCGCTATGCTGGCCTTCGGCCTCAGGCCGAGCTCGGTCGCCCTCTCACGCGAAGCCAGCAGGGCAGCGGCAGCGCCGTCACTCGCCATCGAAGACGTGGCAGCCGTGACTGTGCCGCCCTCTTTGGCTATCGGGTCGAGTGCCGCCATCAGATCCAGCGAGGTGTATTCGCGCGGGTTCTGATCTCTGTCGACCACAGTCGCGCCATTGTCCGACGGCACTTCGACCGGAACGATCTCGTCGGCAAGCAGCCCCTTCTCCTGTGCCCCCACCGCCTTGCGATGGCTGCGCAGCGCGTAGGCCTCCTGCTCCTCTCTCGTGATGCCGTACATGTCGGCCAGGTTCTCGGCTGTCAGGCCCATCGACGACGAGCTTCTGTCCATGTAGTCGAAGCGCCTGGGGTTCGGGTCAGCGCCTGCCCCTTCCGGCAGGTGCGACATGCTCTCGATGCCTCCCGCTATGAACACATCTCCGTTGCCGGTCATGATCGCCTGCGCCGCGCTGTGCACCGCCGTCATGCCCGACGCGCACTGTCGATTGATGGTCTGGCCCGCCACCGAGAGGGGCAGTCCCGACACGATGGCCACGTACCGCGCCACGTTCATCGCCTGCTCGCCGGTCTGCGTGGCGCACCCGAGGACCAGGTCCTCGATCACGTCCGGAGGCAGTCCGGTACGCCTGACCAGCTCGCGAACGACGATGACGCCCAAATCGTCCGAGCGGATGTCCTTGAACCACCCCTTCTCGGGGTGGCCTCTGGCGATGGGCGTGCGAACCGCGTCGATTATCAGAGCTTCTCGCATGGGCATTGCCGTCGGGGGTAGTGGGCGGTCCCGTACTGTGAGGACTCGGTGCCCTCAACCGGAGTGCATTCGACTGGTCAGAGCGCGATAGTACTCCGCCGTGGCGGCTATGCCGTCCCTGAACGAGGTGCGGGCGGTCCAGCCAAGCTCGTCCCGGGCCTTGCTCGCCTCCAGGCAGATGCGATAGACTTCTCCCTTTCGCACCGGCGCGTAGGCGGGGGGGCCTTCGTAGCCAAGGACATCGGCCAGCGTATCGAAGACCTCCTGGTCGGACGTCTCCTCACCGGTGCCTATGTTGCACATGACCTCACCGCCCGCCTCAAGCGCGCGCACGTTCGCCTCGACCACGTCTGAGACGTGCACGTAGTCCCGCGTCTTGTCTCCCTTGCCGAAGATGGTGGGCTGCTTGCCCGTGAGCATCTGCGTGGCGAATATGGCCACCACTCCCGCCTCTCCGAACGGGTTCTGCCTCGGCCCGTAGACATTGGCATAGCGGAGGATAGCATAGTCCAGGCCATGCAGGACGCGGTACAAATAGACGTAGTGCTCGACGGTATGCTTGGACACGCCGTACTGGGATATCGGCCTGATCGGGTGCTTCTCGTCGGCGGGCAGGTAGTCAACGTCACCATAGACCGCTCCGCCGGAGGAAGAGTATATGAGCCGCTTCACGCCGTGCTTCCGGCAACTCTCCAGGACCTTCAGGCTGCCGACTATGTTGTCCTGTGCATCCGCCACCGGATCAGCCGACGACTTCCGCACATCGATCTGCGCGGCATGGTGGTTCACGACCTCAGGCCGGAACTCGTCGAACAGCCCCTCCAGTCCGTCATTGCAGATGCCGACCGCGTGGAAACGCACCCGGGGATTGACGTTCTCCTCGCGCCCGGTGGATAGGTTGTCCACCACAGTCACCTCATGGCCCAGTTCAAGGTACCTGTCTACTACGTTCGAGCCTATGAAGCCCGCGCCGCCCGTGACCAGTATCCTCAATATGACCTCCCCAGTGCCTACTCGACAGTGACGCTTTTCGCCAGATTCCTTGGCGTATCGATAGGACAGCCACGCTCCCGGGCCGCGTAGTATGCGATCAACTGGAGCGCCACGGAGTTGACAATGGGAGTCAGCAGCAGGTCAACCGCCGGAACACGCACGACCGAGTCGACATACTTCTCCACCTCCGCGTCACCGTCCTGGGCGAGTGCTACTACCGGCGACTCCCTTGCCTTGATCTCCTTGATGTTCGCCATGAGCGTTTCGTAGGTGTTGTCTCTGCCTACGACCGCGATCACGGGGGTCTGCGGCGTCAGCAACGCGAACGGGCCGTGCTTCAGCTCGCCCGCCGCGTACCCTTCCGCGTGGATGTACGAGATCTCCTTGACCTTCAGCGCGCCTTCCAGCGCCACGGCGTAGTTGATCCCGCGCGCTACTATGAACGCGTTGTCGAACCCCGCTAGGTACCTGCCCTGCGCAGCTATCTCTGCCTCTCGACCAAGCAACTCCCTGATCGAGTTCGGCAGTTGCCTCAGGCCACCTATCATCGCCCCGCGCGACCTAACATCCTCGACCGACCAGTTCAGCGCCAGCATGTACAGCATCACCAGTTGGGCTATGAAGCTCTTCGTCGCAGCGACGCTGATCTCCGGTCCGGCCTTTATGTACAGCACATCATCGGCTATCCGAGTAATGCTGCTTCCCACGGTGTTCGTTATGGCAAGTGTGCGGCAGCCCCCCTCCCTGGCCTTCTTCAGCGCCCGTATGCTGTCCGCGGTCTCCCCCGACTGGGTAATCAGCACGGCCAGCGTGTCAACGAATATGCTGCCGGAGTAGTTGAACTCCGATGCCAGCTCGACATGGACGGGAATCCTGGCAACGGACTCGATCATGTGCTTTCCGATCAGGGCCGCGTGGTATGAGGTGCCGCACGCCAGCAACAGGATTCGGGTGAAGTCCCTCTGGAGGTCAATGCCTAGGTTCACCGCCGCTTCCACCGCCGACAGGTGACCCGAGAACGTATTGCGTATGGCCCTCGGCTGCTCGTGAATTTCCTTTATCATGAAGTGGTCGTAGCCGGCCTTCTGCGCCTCCTCGAGTGTCCACGGAATGCCGTGCTCTTCCTTCGTCACCGACTCCCCATTACAGGTGAACTTCATCCCATCATGGGTAATCACTCCCACATCGCCGTCTTCGAGATATATGACGCGGTCGGTGTAGTCCAGCACCGCTGGAACATCGGAAGCCACGAACTTCTCCCGGTCGCTCACGCCCACAATCAGAGGGCTGCCGTTCCGCGCGACCACCAATTCCTTGGTCCCTGCATGGAAGACGATGAAGGCGTACGAACCGTCGATCTCCCGAAGCGCCCGGTTGACAGCCTGCTCCAGACTACCTTCGTAGTACTTCTCAATCAGATGGGGAATCACCTCGGTGTCTGTCTCTGAGACTAAGCGATGGCCCTCCAACTCCAGTCGTTCCCGCAGTTGGAGGTAGTTGTCGATCACGCCGTTGTGCACGACGGCTATTCTGCCGGTGCAGTCGGTGTGCGGATGTGCGTTGACCTGGGAAGGTTTCCCGTGGGTCGCCCAGCGCGTATGTCCGATGCCGACTCCACTCTTGTTCGGGCTGAGCACCTCGGCGAGGGCATCTATACGAATGGCGTCCTTGGATACGAGAATGGAGCCGCCGTTCTGGAGCGCGATTCCGCAGGAGTCATAGCCACGGTACTCCAGTCTGCGGAGGCAGTTGACCAGGATGGGTTGTGCTTCCCGATCCCCAACGTAGCCTACGATGCCGCACATTCCTACATCACTACGCTTTCGTCGGGCAGGTTACCCGATATGACCTTCAAGGGGCGTATCGAGCAGCGATTCCCTATCAGCACGCCCGGCAGGGCCACGACGCCGTCACCAATCCTACAGTCCTCGCCAATCATTGCGCCTACGTAGGCCTGCCGATGCTCACCTTCAATTTCGATGCCGGTCTCTCCGCTCTGAGTGACGAAATGCCCTCCTGTCCGGCATCCTCTGTCGATCACCGAGTCCCGGATGTGGCAGCCCGCCCCTATCTCCACCCCGTCCGACACAATGCTGTTCGCAACAAGAGCGAAGGGCGAGAGGTTCACGTTGTCCCCTATGCTGGTGGAGGGAAGTATGCAGGCATTCGGCCCTATCTCGCAGTTCTCTCCCACAATCGCGGGACCCACAATATACGTGCCTGACCGCACGAGCGTGCCCTTTCCGATGGAGACAGTTCCCTTGACCGACACGCCACTCTCAAGGAGTCCGCCGGTGGAAGGAGAGGTATCGGCCAGCGCCAGGTCGTTCAGCTTCAGCATATCCCAGGGATAGACTACATCAAGCCACGTGCCGGTGGCTTCACATGCCCCTAACTCCTTGCCTCCACCTATGAGTGTACGGATGACGGTGGGTATATCCGTGTCCCTGCCGATAGCCTCGAATATGCCATCGTCGAACACGTATATGCCTGTGTTGACAAGGTGACTGAGCGCCTCGGTAGGCTTCTCCACGATATCGGTTACCCTGCCGTCATCGACCTCAACCACACCGTACTTCGTGACATTGTTCTGCTGCCGCACCAGTATCCCGCACGAGTCGGTCCGGACCAGCTCGGCTACCGTGCCCGGCTCAATGATGTTGTCACCGGACAGCATCAGGAACCTGCCCTTGAGTTTCGCCTCGGCCTGCTTCAACGCGTGTGCGGTGCCAAGCTGCTGCTTCTGGTCCACGTACTCGATTTCAACCCCGAACTCCTCGCCGTTCCCGAAGTAGTCGATTACCTGTTCCTTCTTGTACCCCACCACCACGATCACATTGCGGATGCCGTTCCGCTCGACCGCTTCGATGACATACCGCAGAATGGGCTTGTTGGCAATAGGGATCATGACCTTGGGCTTGGAAGCAGTGAACGGCCGGAGTCTCTGGCCCTCACCGGCAGCGAGTATGACGGCCTGCTCTATTCTTGCCATCTTCCCTCAGAACACCATCGAATTGGGCTGAATGATCCCGTATGCGAACGCACCCGGACCAATGAACGAGTTGTTCCCTATGATACACCCCACGTTGATACTGGCGTTTATGCCGGTCTGCACGCTGTCACCGATTATGGTGCCGAGCTTCCTTCTGCCCGTCGGCACGCCACCAACGCTGATGACGTTTTTGTCCAGGCGCAGGTTGGCAACCTTCGTGCCGGAGCCAAGGTTGCAGTCTGCTCCTATCACGCTGTCGCCCACGTAGTTGTGATGCGGTATACTGGTACCCTCCATGACTATCGAGTTCTTGACTTCGACCGAGGCACCGATGTGGCAGCCGTCCCCTATGGCAGTGCATGCCCGGACATAGCAGCCCGGCCCGATGCGGCAGTCCTCGCCAATCACCACAGGACCCTCTATGTAGGTATTGGATCGCAACTCCGTCCCCCTCCCCACCGACACCGGCCCTTTCATTGTTACGTTCTCCTCCACAGTGCCGAGGTTATCCGGCTCGATACCCTGCATGAAGGCCTCGTTGGCCGTCAGTAAGTCCCAAGGATAGCTTACATCCAGCCATCGGTCAATTGAGACCCACTCCATACCGTAGCCCTCATCGATTAGGAGCTGCAACGAGTCCGTCAGCTCGTACTCGCCCCTCGGCGACGTCCGCGTCCTGTCTATGGCCGGGAATATCTCCGGCGTCATCAGGTAGACGCCGGCATTCGCAAGGTTCGAAGGCGGTCTGAAGACCTTCTCGTGGATCGCGACGACCCTGTCGTCTGCAACCTCGATCACGCCCAGGCCTGTAGTATCAC
Source organism: uncultured Dehalococcoidia bacterium (assembly GCA_964574685.1). GTDB lineage: Bacteria > Chloroflexota > Dehalococcoidia > SZUA-161 > SZUA-161 > CAZGDV01. The sequence continues at coordinate 47,987 of CAZNOI010000016.1, read as the reverse complement.
TCGACTCTATCACGGTCATGGCGATGGAGTCACAGGACAGCAGTCCCCGTATGTCAGGAGCCCTCAGCAGGACATCGCCGTTGGCAAGAAGGAAGCTCCCACTAACCCTGCCCCCGACCATCTTGACCGCGTGAGCGGTACCGAGCTGCTTGGACTGAGGAACATACTCGATGCTTACGTTCCAGTGACGGCCGTCGCCGAAATGCTCTCGGATTGTCTCGTGCCGGTAACCGACCACGAACACGAACTCGTTGATTCCGGCTTCGCGCATCTCTATCAGGAGATGCTCCATAATCGGGCGGTTGGCTATTGGCAGCATGACCTTGGGCCGGGTGTTGGTGAGGGGATTCATCCGCTTTCCCTCACCCGCCGCCAGTATCACTGCTTTCATTGGATCGAAGCCCCCTGCTCCCTCATGGACCGGGCGACGACCTCCTGGCCCAACTCGAATATCTCGCGGGCCCTCTTCTCGTTCCTGGCTTCCGCGGTTATGCGCACCTTGGGCTCCGTCCCCGACGCCCTTATCAGTAGCCAGCCATCGTCGTAGGCCAGCCTTATCCCGTCTGTCGTGTCCAGACGCCCATCACCTCTCTCCAGCAGGCACGACTCGACTGCGGACATGATCGTTCCCGAGGCTGGCACCGAACCGCGGCGCACCACATACGACGGCAGCCCGGCAACCAGTTCCGAGAGGGGACGCTCCGGTACCATAGCCACTATCGTGGCCGCAGCGTATGGGCCATCGGGACACAGGAACATCTCCGGGAAAATGTAGCTGCCGGACGGCTCACCGCCGAAGCTGTTTGCGCGTTCAGTCGGGTCGCTCTCTGCCAGCACGTCCGAGACGAATACGTCCCCCACCTTCGTCCGGACCACCTCGAAGCCAAGCTCCTCAATCAGCATGGAGGCATCAACCGTGGTTACCACGCGTTTCGCTCCAACCTGGCGGGCAAGCAGCGCCAGCAGTCCATCGCCCGATACGTAGGCGCCCCTGTCATCCACGGCAGCGACGCGGTCTGCATCGCCGTCGTGCGCGATGCCAAGCTGCGCCCCTTCTGACTTCACCATCGCAGCCAACTGCTGGAGATTCGACTCGTTAGGCTCGATCCCCCTCGGGAAGTGACCGTCGGGTGTGCAGTTCAGCTCTACGACATCGCACCCCATCCTGCGCAATAGGGTCGGCGTGACTTCGCACGCTGCACCGCCGCCACAGTCCACGACCACCCTCGGCCCGCTGCCTGCCAGCGCATCCTGCAGTATCCGCTCTATATGCTCGTCCACGGCTCCCGGCCACAGCTCGACCGGCTTCATGCTCTCCCAGGCAGCGACTCCGTAGGTCTTGCCGGCAACTATCTCCTCAATCAGCCCTCTTTGCGAAGCGGCAAACGATGACCCGTCCGTGTTGAAGAGCTTGATCCCATTGTACTCAGGGGGGTTGTGGGACGCGGTTATGACTGCTCCGGCGGCGAAACCCCTGGCAGCGTACGCAAGGGTCGGGGTCGGTGTCACACCCGCATCCGCCACGCTGCTGCCCGCAGCCAGAGCGCCGGACACGAAGGCCGACTTCATCGCTTCGCCCGACGTGCGGGTATCTCTGCCCACTACTATAGACGGATAGAGCACGCCCATGGCGAGTCCTATCTCGAATGTGAGAGAGAGGAAGTCTCTGTCCACTACCCTGCGAATTCCGGAAGAGCCGAAGAGCTTCATACGCCGTCCGTTACATGCAGACCGCCTGCGTCAAAGCGGAGGGGGTGGGATTCGAACCCACGGTCCCGGGAACCCGGGACGGCGGTTTTCAAGACCGCTACCATAAACCACTCGGACACCCCTCCTCAGCTTCGCGATTATAGACGATGGCCGGGTTCAAGTCCAGAACGATGCGTTTACCCGCTCGCAGGTCCCTCGGAGGACAGATGCTCCACCAACTCCGCCAGCGTCTCCAGCTCGGTCTGGCGGTTCTCGACACCCGCATCCGCCAGGACGTATCCCGGACCTTTGCCCTCCAGACTCTCGCTCGTTATCACGACATCCGGCTTGTATCCCAGGATGAAACGGGCCACGGGTATGCCCCTGCCCTTCTCCAGGCCCACGTGGGGATTGGCAATGGTCTCCTGTCGCACCACCGAGTTGTTCTCGGTTGACACATCGACCATCCCGAAGTAGGGCGACTCGCCGAAGTGCTTGCCTATCCGACCGCCCTCGTCTGCCAGAGGGACCATATATCTTACGTACGTCTTCGTTTCCGGTTCGTAGTGGATTAGTACCCGGTCAACTCTGCTCTCTTCCCCTTTGATCTTGCGTTCGATGCGCTCACTTATCGAGTGTGCCTTCTTCAGGTCGGACGTGCGCAGCCGGATAGAGGCTTCCACGAAGACATAGCGGCCCGAGTTCCGGCCGGTCAGGCCCTTGACACTGCTGACTGCAGGATCACCCTGTATCAGGGAGCGCAGCCTGTCGAGGGTGTCGGCATCGACCGAGGCATCCAGCAATACTCGCATGGAATCCGCCAGAAGGCCCCAGCCGGCGCGTACGATGAATAGCGCGACGACTCCGGCAGCTACTCTGTCGAGCGGTAACCCCAGGTACTCGCTCAACAGCGCGAAGAACACGATCGACGCGGAGAGGACATCAGCCCGGAACTGCCTGCCGTCAGCGGTCAGGCTCGGCGAGTTGTACTTGCGCCCCATCCCCATTTCATACCAGCCGAAGAGAAGCGGCACGAGGATCATAGCCCCCACTACGCCCAGCACCCACCCACCATACGCCTCCACTTCGGTGTCGCCCGTGATAGCCTCGCTCGCGATCTCGTACGCCGTCACGAAGAGCAGCACAGATATGATCAGGCTGACGATGTTCTCAACCTTGTACAGGCCGTAAGGGAATCTGGGGCTCTTCCGATTGGAGATGATCAGGCCGGTGATCAGCGCGAGAGAGCCGAACACGTCGACAGACGAGTGGATTGCGTCCGCGCGGAGAGCCAGGCTCCCCGTCGTGAATGAGAGTGCGAGCTTGACGCCTACGAGGGAGAGGTTGACAAGAAGCGAGTAGACACCGATCCTCAGAAGGGGCGCGCCGCTACCCCGCGCGGGCTCGGTCGAACCGTTCTCCTCTTTCACTTCAACCACCGAGCATTATGAGGCTCGCCGCCATGACTGCCATGCCGGCCCCGATACCCACGATCGTCAAGTGGGCCTCGCCGTACTTGTGCGCAGCGGGCAGCAGCTCATCGAGGCTGATATACACCATAATCCCGCCGGCGAAAGCGAGCAACCCCGAGACCACGGACTCCGTGAAGAAGGGGAGAAGGATAGCATAGCCGATGAGAGCGCCGATAGGCTCGGCCACTCCAGCGAGGAACGAGTAGGCAAAGGCGCGCTTGCGACTTCCGGTCGCTTCGTAGACCGGCACGAAGATGCTGATGCCTTCGGGGATGTTGTGCAGTCCTACAGCTATGGCGACCACCAGGCCTGTAGTGGCTTCACCGGCTATGCCGCTGCTGAACACGACCAGGCCCTCGGGCAGATTGTGTATGGCCACGCCCAGAGCGGTCAGCACACCCGCCCGCATGAGCACCGACGACCGCCCGAAGACCCGCGCGGATGCCCCTCCCGCCGGCTCTCCGTCCTCCCTGCCATCTCGGCGTGCGGCTAGCGAGGGATGAGAGCCGTCGAGATGCTCCTCCTTGTACTCGTGGGGTATAGCGAAGTCCAGCAGGGCTATGAAGCCTATGCCGGAGAAGAACGCGATGTTGGCCGAAATGAGGCCCAGCGCCTCAACCGATGTCGCGAGCAACTCTGCGAAGGATATGTAGATCATCACGCCGGCAGAGAAGCCCAGTATCAGCGCCAGATGCCAGCACTGGGGCCTGCACATCGCGATCGCTATGGCGCCGCCGATACCCGTGGAAAGTCCGGCGAGCGTGGCCAGTATCAGGCCGTAGGAAGCGTTGACTTCCATATCGCAGCAATTCTACTTGCGACCGCACCTGCGGGCAACCATTCACCGTATATTCACCGCAGCGTCACCGCGGGTTCACCCGCAGCAGCTACTCTGGGTTCCGGGCCCTCATTGGGTCACTGTCCTCACGTCTGAGCCAACAAGGGGGGATAGAGAGGAGAAGAGATGTCAGAAGCACCGGCCAGAACGCACGCCGCAAACCGCGAGAACCAGAGGACTGAAGCCAGGGACAGAAGCCAGGAAGCAGCACTGCAGGAGGAGACCGTCCCCGCGGTCGAACCGTCGATAGCCGGATTGCTCATGGAGGATCGCCCGGCCGACGTATCATTGCAGCGCCATGCCTCAGTCATCGGTGATCCCCGTCTTCACCTCCCCGCCAACGTCGTACGGCGAGCTGCTCTCGCCAGCCAGATGCAAAGGAACTATGGCAACAGCTACATGAATCAGGTGATCAACCTCGCGCGAGCTACGTCCGAAGCGCCGGCGCAGCATGCAGGCCTGTCGGCCGTCCACGGGAATGCTCTCCAAAGGGACCTGGAGAGCGAGCTGAGCGAGCCGATGCAGGGCTCCTCCACACCAGAAGGCAGGGCAGCCATCCAGGAACGCCGGGAGCGAATGGAGGCGTATGTGAGGTCGCTGGAGCCGGCGGAGGCGAGACGCCTGCTGCGCAGGTTGGAGCACAGAAGGCCCGGCGACAGCCTCTCCGAGCTGTTCTACGAGAGGCTGAGCAGCAGCGTCCGCCGCGGACTCCTGGAAGTACTCAGGGAAGCCGCCCAACCAGCGGAGGCCGAAGCGGAAGCCAGCGAGGAATCCCGTGAGGAAGAGGCCCCCGCCGGTGAGAGCGCAGCGCCCCCGGCAGCCTCGGGCACGAGGGAGATGCCTGAGGTCAGGCTGCCCATCGACCTGAACCGGATGCGCTTCACCCTGGCACCCATGCCGTATGGCCCCATCACCATCACACCCAGCCTTCGCCTTAACGGTACACTCGTAGCCCGCCCCACCGACTCGGCGCTGGCGCGCGTAGCGAGACTGAACCTGCGCGACTGTCGGCTCGAGATGGCCCAGAGCTTCGGCGACGCCTGGGGCAGTGCGGGATATGAGTTCACATCCAGCGGCCTTGCGGTCGACGTCTTCGACAGGCGATTCAACATGCGCATGAAGATTGTGGGCAACACCATCGAATTCGAGGTCCCAGCAGACAACATATCCTCCACTCAGGGGGACTGGCGTTTCGAGGGCAGCATGGGCATGGTGCTTGCCCTGCAGATCAACGGCAATCCCGCCGTTGTCGAGGCCGTAGTGACAACACTCTCTGCCGCGGCAACAGTCGCCGCCATGCTCGCGGCCATGGCCAGATGGGGTGCCCAGCTCGCCGAGGCCGTCGGCCCCCTCCTGGAGGGGTTCGCAACGCAGGCAACGAGGCTGGTTCCGATAATTGTCATCGAGCCAGTCATCCGCGGCTACATGGAAGAGCAGGAGAGAGGGCCGAGCCCGATAGCCTGATCAGCCTCCGACAGCCCTAGTCCAGCATCATGCGCATCTGCCCGGCGTTGCGTACCGCCTTGTCCTCGTGGCAGTTGTTAAAGAGCACGTGGAGCTGCTTCGTCTTCCCGGCCATCTCCTCGAGCGCGGGCTTCCATTCCCGAAGCTGGTCGTCACTGTAGAGGTAGTTGAAGCGCTCCGCCGGGGTCAGCCCCTTCTTCTCCCAGGTCTCAGCGTTGCGACCGTGGAACCGCACCACTCCTATGTCCGAAGTCGTCTCCGGCACAGCCGGCACCGACGACGCGAACCCGAGCGGCTCGTCGACACAGACGTAGGCGAGATCATTCCGCCGCAGGAAATCGAGCGTCCGCTCCCGGTTCTTCTCGTTCAGCCATGACCCTCTCCGGAACTCAACCGCCAGCCTGTACTGCGGCAGGCGCTCTTTGCACTGAGCTATGTAGTCCCGCTGTGAGTCCTCGGAATAGTACCACGGAGGAAACTGGAAGAGGACAACCCCCAGCTTCATGGCGCTGTCGAGAGGCAGCAGCGCGCTCTCGAACCTCCGCCACATCTCGTCGGTCAGCTCAGCGGGGATGTCCTTCTGATAGAGACTAGCCCTTTCCCCGGCCTCCGGAGGCAGAGACTCCCGTATGTCCTTCGGCAGCACTTTCAGTGGTGTCGGGTGATGCGTGAACAGCCGGAAGGCCTTGACGTCAAAGACGAAGTCGTCGCCCGTGCGCTCCACCCAGAGTCGGGCCGTCTGCTCGGCAGGCATGGCGTAGTAGCTACTATCGACCTCGACGAGACGGAACTTGCTCGCGTAGAAGCGCAGTCTGTCCTCGGCCGACCTGGCCCAGTCCGGGTAGAAGCACTTGCAACGAATCAGAGTCGGGTCGGTCCACGAGCTGGTGCCAACCAGTATCTCGCCCATATCTTCCCTCCCGGCAGCCCTGTGTGTGGAATTCTAGCACAGGTGCAGCGGCAGCGGTGAGGGGAGAACCTATCACCTGAAATGCTCGCGGCTGCCCGTACTAACGGGCCATTGATGGGCGCCAGGCCCGGCGCAAGAATGGCAGGTGAACGGATACACGTTCCGGCAGGAGTCAGGGTATGAAAGTGGTTCTCGCGGCAGCACTCGGGGTTGCACTGATTGCAGTGCTGGTATCAGCCGCTCTCGGAGAGAGAAGCCCGCAGCCGGCCGGTGAGACCGGTCTCGAAGCTGTGCAGGAAGCCGTGGAGATGGCCCCACCGGACCTCATAGAGGATGCGGGAAGCGCCGGCCGGTGCTCAGCCGCGGTCACGCTCCGAGCAGTAATCGTCCCCACAGACGACTGATCGTGCTGGTCGCTTTGGGACAAAGCATTGGTCAGGCGAAGTCCCTCGACCTCGGCGCCGCCACCGGCTCAGCGTCACCGGTGCGGTCTTCACGACGCTCGACAGGAACCAGACTGGAGGCCACCACATTTGCCACACCATCTTTCCTCTGCATCACCCCGTCCACTATTATCAGCGGCTCCGTCCGGGCTATCCGCCGGTACCTCTCATAGACCTGACGCCTCAGGATGACGTTCACCAGCCCGTACTCATCCTCGATGGTTACGAACACCACTCCCTTCGCCGTCGCCGGCCTCTGCCTGCAGACCACGCAGCCCGCCACGCGAACCCTTCTCCCCGACTCCACTCTCCTCACATCCAGGCTGCTGAGGACGCCCCTATCCGCAAGCCTCCACCGGAAGAGCTGCATCGGGTGGCGGTCCGCCGACAGGCCCTGCATCCTGTACTCGGCCGCTATCTGCTCCCTATCACTGAGCGGCGGCAGAGGCACCTGGCAGGTCGGGAAGCGAAGGCCGAGCCTGTCCGGCGTCTGGTGGTATATCCGGCCAAGCTCCCACATCAGTTCCCGCCTGGGAAGGCCAAGGTAGTCGAAGGCCCCGGCTTGGATGAGGTTCTCCGTCGCCTCGCGGCCAAGCATCGTGCGGTTGCGGAAGTCGCTCAGAGAGGAGAACGGGGCCTGTCCGGCCGCCTCCACAATCGTGGAGGCCCGCTCACCGACGCTCTTGACGTATCTGAAGCCGAGCCTTATGCAGCCGTCCTCTACCGTGCACCTGCCCCTGCTCCTGTTGACATCGACCGGAAGGACACCCACCCCGTTGCGCCTGGCGTGGTTCACTACGACCTCCGGCGAGTAGAAACCCATGGGCTGACAGTTCAGGAGCGCGCAGTAGTACTCGCACTGGTAGTAGAGCTTCAGCCAGGCCGACCTGTAGGTAGTCTCGGCAAGTGCGGCGGCGTGGGCCTTGCAGAAGCCGAACTCAGCGAAGCTGGCTATCTTGCCGAATACGAGCCTCGCCGTCTCCTCGTCCACGCCGTTCCGCCTCGCGCCCTCCAAAAAGCGCTCCTCCAGTGCGGCCATAGCCTCCCTGGAGCGCTTCCGGCTCATTGCCCTCCGCAGGGAGTCAGCCTCCCCCGCGGTGAACCCGGCTATGACGATAGCCGTCTGGATAACCTGCTCCTGATAGATCACCACGCCGAGAGTCTCTTCGAGAATAGGCTTCAGCCTGGGGTGGGGGTAGGTGACCTCCTCCCTTCCCTGCCTCCTTCTCAGGTACGGGTGCACAGCATCGCCCTGAATCGGACCCGGCCTGATGATTGCCACCTCCGCTATCAGGTCCTCGAAGCACCTGGGTCTGGACCTGGGCAGGGTAGCCTGCTGCGCCCTCGACTCGACCTGGAAGACGCCTATCGTATCGCCCCGGCACAGCATGTCATAGACCGCAGAATCATCCAGAGGCAACCGCTCCAGGTCTAGCCCAAGACCTCTGCTTTCCCCGATCAGCCTGACAGCCTCGTCGATCAGGGAGAGCATACGCAGCCCGAGGAGGTCTATCTTTATCAGGCCGGCATCACTGATATCGTCCTTGTCCCACTGCGTCACGACACGGCCTTCCATGGCAGCCCTCTCCAGAGGCACCATACCGGTCAATGGGCAGGTCGACACCAGCATCCCGCCCACATGGATACCCAGGTGCCTGGGAAAGCGAGAAATCTCCTTACAGAGCCCCAGGTAATGCCGCCATGCCTCCGCCCCGACGTAGTCCTCGAACTCCTTGAGCTTCGAGAGGTCTTCCCCTATCCTGCCCGCCGAGTAAGTCTCCACCGACTTCGCCACCCTGTCCACCAATTCCAGCGGCAGCCCCATGGCCTTACCGACGTCTCTGGCCGCGTTGCGTGCCCGGTAGGTAATCACGTTGCAGACCATCGCCGCATGCTCGGGACCGTACCGGCCGTAAACGTACTGAATGATCTTCTCGCGCTGGTCCTCCGAGTCCGAGGCGATATCTATGTCGATGTCGGGTATGGACGACATCTCGTCGTTCAGGAACCGGCCCGCAAAGAGCTTATGCCTTACCGGGTCAACCCTCGTGATCCCCAGCAGGTAGGTGACGATCGAGCTGGCAGCCGACCCCCTTCCCTGCGCCGGTATGCTATTCCTACCAGCGTACTCCATAATATCCCAGACAGTCAGGAGGTATCCGGCGAGGCCCATCCTCCGTATTATGTCGAGTTCTTCATCGAGCCTTTGCTCCACTTCGGGCGTAACCGGCTCGTATTTCTCGTACACCCTCTGCCTGCACAACCTATCCAGAAAGTCGTTGGCCGTCTCGCCCGTCGAGACCTCGAAGTCGGGGAACCGGTAGCTGGAGAAGTCGAGTGAGACGTTGCACTCGTCGGCTATGCGGACCGTGCAGGCTGTCGCTTCGGGGTAATCTGCAAACAGCCCCGCCATCTCGGTCGCCGACTTGAGATAGTACTCGGAGTTCGGCCTGCGAAGGCGATGTGACTCATCGAGCGTTGTGCGGTTCCTGATGCAGACCAGAATGTCCTGGAGCCTGTGCCCCTCCCGGCAGGCATAGTGCACATTGTTGGTCGCCACATAGCCTACACCCAGCTTCTTCGCCAGATCCACGAGCCGCCCGCACAACTCCCGATCCCGATGGCCAAGGTTGTTCTGAAGCTCGATCCAGAAGTTCTCCGGGCCGAAGATGTCCAGGTACTTTCGAGCAGAGAGGCAGGCGCCTTCTTCATCCCCGCGAAGCATAGCAGACGCCACCTCGCCCTTTCTGCATCCCGACAGGCAGAACAGGTCGCTCGAATGCTCGGCCAGCGCGGCGAAATCCAGGGATGCTTTCCCCTTGCTGTGGCTTAGCTGGGAATGGCTGACCAGCCTGCAGAGATTGGAGTAGCCCGCATCGTTCTTCGCCAGGAGCGTCAGATGGCAGCCGCCATCCAGCGTCATCTCGGCGCCTATGATGGGCTTTATGACCAGTTCACGGGCCTCGCGGTGGAAGCGCATGGCGCCGTACAGGCCGTCGTGGTCCGTGACAGCGATCGCGGGCATGCCCAGCTCTCCAGCCCTGGCAACCATCGCCTCAGGATGAGAGGCGCCGTCGAGAAAGGAGAAGTTCGTATGGCAGTGAAGCTCGATATACATGGCCGGCCTAGTACTGCTGCCTGTACCATTTGCCAGATATCAGGTCCCGAAAGACGGTCATTATCAGGCCGTTGTCCAGCTCTATCTGAAAGTAGTGCCGCGATATCTGCTCCCGCCACCACTCGTCATCTATGCGCCAGGAGTTATGTACAGTCGCCACTCTACGGCGGACACCTCTCCTGCCGACCATATCAGGCTCCCCGGAATCCCTCTGCAGTACCTCGATTTCCCTGGGAGCATATAGAGCCGGGGGCATAACAGCACCTCATCTTCTAGACAAAATCAGCAAGCACGGATCGCCGCTCGGGTATGCGCGAATCCGGATCGATAGTCAATACCTTCTTCAGCGGGTTCTCCCCGAACTTGACCTGAAGGTGCCTCGCTACACGCTTCAACTGCTCCTCCTGTCTGCTCGGCTCCCTGGCCGAGAGCCAGCCCTGCCTGCCCGACTCACCCCCCAATCGGGTAAGAGCAAGGTACACCCCCGTCACGCCCGCAGGGAACTCCATCGACTCCAACCTGCTCTTCAGCGACAGCATTATCGTTTCACCTGAGGCCGTCGGCTCCTTCAAGGTGACACTCTCATGCTGCGAATCCACGCTGTCGAAATGAAATGCCATCCTCACAATGCTGCAGCCTTGATGCCTCTCCCACAATGCAGCCAGCAATCCATCCAACAACTTCTCCACTATCGCCAGAAGGGAATCGACCGTCTCCACAGGGCTGTCGAAGGACATCTCCTGCCCGAGGACAGCAGGCCTGACCCCTGGTATCAGAGGGCTGTCGTCTTCACCATTGGCCAGCCGATAGGCCATTCTCCCCTCCTCCCCGAACTGCTCGACCAGCGCATCCAGAGGGATCGCAGCAACCTGTTCCATGCTGCGCAGTCCCAGGAAACGGAGCCTCGTTCTCGTATCATCCGACACCGGCAGCAGGTCCGTAGGCATGGAAGCCAGAAAGCGCTTCTCCTCCCCAGCCTCTACCACAACCGGACAACGTCTTGAGGCCGCAGTTGCCGCCAGTCCTGCAACGGACTTGCCGCTCCCCACCCCTATTCGTGGTTCGAGCAGCGTGCGTCCCAGTACCTCAGAGCATATCCGCTCAGCGACCGTGCTGTCGGAGCCGAACAGTCTCTCCAGGCCCGAGCCATCGAGGAAAGCAGAGCCCAGGCTGCCTGCCTCGACCGTCGGACTGAACTGATCGAGGACATTCAATACCTCATCGAAGGCATGTGTGTATTTCTCCATGTCGAGAGGAACGAAAACAGCTCCGGGACACACGTGCTGGGCCTGACGCAGGGTCATCGCGGGAGCGACCCCCAGCCGAAGGGCTTCCTCCGAACAATCGAACACAGTTTTGCGTTCATGAGGGAAACCGCCGATTACAACCGGCCCGACCGGAATCTGCGGATTCTCTCTGCTCTCCACGGCAAGGGCGAAATGCTCTATACAGACACAGATAACCTTCATACTGCTTCTCGGGAAGATTGGTCGGTACGGAGTGGTAACTATTTTAGAACATTAGTTCTTAACATGTCAAGGGGGCCAAAGAGGGGGTGAAATCCTATTCGGGCACTCGCAGGGTTATTGTCGTGCCCTTGCCAACTTCCGATTGAACGATCAAGGTGCCGTTGACCAGACGCGCTCTCTCACGCATGCCTACTATGCCTAGCTTCCCGTACACCACCAGGTCGCTCGCCCTCTCCGGCATGTAGAACCCTTCACCATCATCGCCTATCACCAGAGTAAGAGCGTCTTCGGCAAAGTCGACCGACACATCCACCCGCGACGCCCTGGAATGCCTGCGCACGTTGCTCAGCGCCTCCTGGGCTATCCGGAATACGGCCAACTCCTTTTCCGGCGACATCCTTCTTCGCGTACCCGTGATGCTTACGTTCACGGCTACGCCGCCACGCTCCTCCAGATCGCCTGCAAGCCATTCCAGGGCCGGCACCAGACCAAGGTCATCCAGCACTGACGGCCTCAGGTCCTGGCTGAAGCGTCTCACGCCCTCGAGCGCAGATTCAGCCAACTCCCGCATCTTCTCCAGTCGCTCCTTCACCGTCCTGGGCAACTGCGGCTTGCCCGACATGAGTGCATCCAGGCTCCGTGAGAGGCCGACAAGCAACTGCGCAGTATCATCATGCAACTCTCTCGATATGCGGAGCCGCTCGTCCTCCTGCGCCCTGGTTATCTGCGTAATGTAGTACTCCATGTTCTGGCGCAACTGGCGTTCTTCGGTCACGTCGTGGACTATGGCCTGGAGGCCGCGCACCCCGTCACTGGCAACCAGCGGGCTGACCTTGAGTTCTACGTAGGCGTGACGTCCGTCTTTCTTGACCAGTTGAAGGTCCTCGGTCTGACCTAAGGAAGTTGCCGTCTCCTCTTCCTCAAAGAGACGCCTGACCTTGTCTCTGCTGCCGGGTGCGAAGACATCGTAGATTGTCAGCTTCTGCAGCTCAGTCTGACTGCGGCCGGTCAGGTCCTCACAGGCCCTGTTGGCGGACACTATGCGAGCCGTGGACGAGCAGACTACTATCGCCTCACTGGCGTTTTCGAAGAGCCCGCGGTATCTCTCCTCAGATAGCTGCAACTGCTGGCCGAAGAGCGCCTCGATGTGGTGAAGCCGCGCGTGTTCGATCGCTATACCTATCGCCATGCCGGCGGCGTCCAGCAACTCCACCAGCGCCTCTTTGCGGTCCGTTGTGTTCGGGATCACAGCAGCCAGGGTGCCCTCGTTGCCCGAGCGCGACGGCATGGGCACTACCACCAGAGATACTGTGCCGGATGCCTTCTCAGGATCTAGACCGAGTTCCCGCGCATCGATTTCCGTCCGCAACGATGTCCCCCGCACGGCCACTCCCCCGTCCAGGCCGGAGCCTGGGCTGAGAGATCCCACCTCTTTGAGAAACTCGGGGGATACGCCCCGGTGAGCCCTGAGAACGAGGTCGCCGGTCTCGTCATCTCTCAGGTACACCCAGCCCACACTTGAATTCGCCAGGTCGAGGATACGGTCCAGCGCGTCGCGGGCGATCTCTTCGAGATCGAGAGTTCGATAGACTACTGTGGATATGTAGTAGAGGGATATTAGCTGCTGCTGCTGGCTCTCTATGGTCTGGAGTGACGCCCGCAGGTCCGTCTGCGCCGACTCGAGACTCTCGACCGTCCGCTGCAAGCGGTCTATGAGCCAGCTTACCAGCAGGCCTATAAACAGGAAGGCGACTATCTCGGCGTATGCCTCCCCGCTCCCATCAGTCCAGAGAAAGGCCCTCGGCAACAGGGCGGCGCTTATGAATATGGTGGTTATCGCGCCCCCGGGGAAGCGGAACACGAACGCGGCATAGGCCACGGGGATGATGGAGAGGATGCGATGGGTGGTATAGCGCGCGAGGCCGAGCGGAGAGCGATCGATCAGGCTCTCGATGCCGGGGATCTGGTCTGCGTAGTACAGGATGGCCCCACAGGTCATGATCGCGACAATGACCCAGAAGTGCCGTACTCCCAGCACCCGTCTCACGGGAATGCTACGATCTCCTGCACTCTCTACTCTATCTCTTCCAGCTCAAGCCAGCCGCGCTTCAGCGCCTCCAGCACGGCCTCCGTCCTCGATCCGACATCCATCTTGCCGAACACATTCGCGAGATGGGCCTGGACCGTCCGCCGGCTCAGATGCAGTGCGTCCGCGATGTGCTTGTTGCTCATTCCTCTGGCAGCCAGGCGAAGTATCTCCATCTCACGCTCGCTGAGGTCATGCGCATGGGTCTGGCCCGTTGACGGCGTGGCCGATCCTGCCAGCCGCGCGAATACCTTGTTTGCGACTACAGGGTCGAGTACCGCCTCGCCTGCGCAGACTGCACGTACGGCATTGACCAAATCCCGGCCCTTGACGTTCTTCAGCAGGTAGCCGGCGGCCCCGGCGTCCAGCAGCGCGAAGATGTACTGGTCATTGTCATAGGCAGTCAATACAAGGACAGCAGTCGCGGGATTCTCCGTCTTTATCCGCCGTGTCGCCTCTATGCCGTTGACCCTGGGCATCGCGATGTCCATGAGCACGACCTGGGGCCGGAGGTTGGCTACCAGCTCGACTGCCTCCTCGCCATCGCTGGCTTCACCGACAACCTCAATATCGGGCTCTGCTTCAAGCAGCCCCTTCGTGCCCTCACGTACGAGAGAATGGTCGTCGGCGAGGATAACTCGTATCTTGTTCATGACCCGCCCGCGCTCCGAAACGGCCCGAAGACGTTTGGAGCTAGATTATATACCCAGTCTAAACCATTTCAAACTCGGGTCAAGCCAAGGGCGGCCACCGCATCTGGCGAAGGACACTGCACACATTGCCTACTCCGACTTTAGGCAATCTGTCCCGACAGAACTGCGTCGATTGACGATGTGGAGTCACCCATTGACATGCTAGCCTGAAATCGAGAAAGCAGAGAAAGGGCCAACCAGGTCAGGGGGTGACGAAATGACACCGAACAGGAAAGCCCAGAGCAGAGAGACAGAGGCTGAAGGCTTCACCGGCGTGTCCAGGCTTCTCGAAGAACTCGAGAAGGATTCACACACAGGTGCCGCCAGGGTCCGGGAGGGGAGTGGGGTTTCCGGCTTGGACGCCGTACTCGAACTGCTGGGCAGAGCTGCCGACGAGCCGAAGTTCCTGGCGCGACTGGCGGAGAATCCGCACAAGGTCCTGGAAGAGTACGACATGACGTTGGAGCAAAAGGCCGCGATCGCGTCAGGAGATCTGCGCAGAATCGAGTCATGGCTCGGCAAGCTGGATAGCCGCCTGAGCACATGGCCCCGGTGCCGGATCCAGCAGGAGAAGTGGTAGGGCAGCAACCCTCATAGTCACTTCACCGCGACTGCGCGGGGCATCAATCTCACGGCACGGGGTGTGAAATGGCAACTCAACAGCTCCTCTCAGCCGAGACTGCGGGCACTTCAACGTCAATACAGGACGAGGTCGAGGGAATCCTCCGGAGCTATAGGGGCGAGCGCAGCGAGACCCTCCAGATTCTTCAAGACATCCAGAAGCGCTTCGGGTATCTGCCGGAGCAGGCGATGCGACAGGTTGCCGCGTTCGTTGATCTGCCGGAGAGCAGAGTGTACAGTATTGCGACCTTCTACAGCCAGTTCAAGCTCGTTCCCACCGGACGCAACGTGATCAAGGTGTGCGTCGGCAATGCGTGCCGGGCACGCGGCGGGGGCAGGCTGCTCAAGGAGGTGCAGAAGCGCCTCGGCATCAGACCCGGAGAGAGTACACCGGACCTGGAGTATGCCCTTGAGACCGTTGCTTGCCTCGGTGCCTGCTCGGTGGCGCCCGCCGTAGTGGTCAACGAAGAGACCTTCGGCCAGGTCACGCCGGAGAAGCTGCCCGAGGTACTGGGAACAGAATAGGGAGTGATGGCTATGGCCACCAGGCGAAACGGCAATCACAACAAGAGCTTCGATCTCATCGTATGTCGTGGTACAAGCTGCAGTTCCGCGAAGTCGGAGCGAATCATGTCGGCTCTGGAAGAAGAGGTCCAGAAGGCCGGCCTGTCCAATGTCAGACTCAAGGCCGGTGGATGCCACGGCTTCTGTCAGGAAGGACCAACTGTCATAGTAGAGCCGGACGGCACTTTTTACACGCACGTTCAACCCGATGACGCGGGCGACATCGTCCGCTCCCACATCATAGGCGGACGACCGGTGAGACGGCTTCTCTACCGCGATCCGTTCACTGGTTCGCCTGTAGCGAAGTACACCGACGTCGAGTTCTTCCGCGCCCAGAACAGGGTGGTCCTGAGGAACTGCGGGTTCATCGATCCCGAGTCCATAGAGGACAGCATAGCAGCGGGCGGTTACCAGGCACTCCGAAAGGCCGTTCTGGAGATGTCGCCCGACCAGGTGCTAGCGGAGGTGGAGCGGTCAGGACTCAGAGGGCGAGGCGGCTCCGGCTTCTCCACGGCTGACAAGTGGCGCGTGTGTCGAAGCGCCCCTGCGAAAGAGAAGTTTGTCATCTGCAACGACCGCAACACTCTGGAAGGCAACCCTCACAGGCTGATCGAGGGCATCGCAATAGCGGCATACGCGGTCGGCGCAGGCGAAGGGTATATCAGCTTCCGCGCGAAGTCGCCTCTCGGTTTCAGGCGGCTGTCTACGGCAATTGAGCAGGCCGAGAAGAAGGGAATGCTGGGCAAGGGCATTCTGGGCTCAGGCTTCAACTTCAAGCTTCATCTCGTTCAGGGAATAGAGGACTTCGTATGCGGCGAGGAGACGGCCCTGATCGCCACGATACAGGGCGAAAGGGGCGCGCCCCGACCCAAGCCCCCATTCCCGGCGGTATCCGGACTGTGGGGGAAGCCGACCATAGTCCATAACTCGAAGACCCTGGCCAGCCTGCCGGCCATAGTCCAGAACGGCGGCGAATGGTATGCCGGAATCGGTACGCCCCAGAGCAAGGGCACCGCTCTCATAGCGCTGACGGGCAAGGTGGCCAACAACGGCCTAGTCGAAGTGCCGATGGACACGACCTTCCGGCAACTCATATTCGGCCTCGGCGGTGGTGTGCCGTCCGGCAAGAAGCTGAAGGCCATACACAGCGGCGGACCAACAGGAGGCTTCCTGCCTGCGAGTGTGCTCGACTCCACGGTGAGTTACGAGACTCTGGAGTCTACGGGGTCGCTGATGGGCTCTGGGGCGATGGTGGTCCTGGACGAGGAAAGCTGCATCGTGGACATGGCGAAGATGTTCCTCACGACGGCCCACGAGGAGTCATGCGGCAAGTGCATACAGTGCCGCTGGGGTCTGAAGCAGATGCGGGACATCCTTGAGGACATCACACATGGATGCGGCCGCCTCGAAGACCTGGACCTCTTGATCGAGATCGGCGAGTCGGTCCAGGCCGGTTCCCTGTGTAACCTGGGCCGGACTGCGCCCAACCCGGTGCTGACATCGATACGATACTTCCGCGAGGAATACGAGTCCCATATCAAGCGGGCGCATTGCCCCGCAGCGGTGTGCAAGGGCCTCGTCAAAGCGCCCTGCAGCCATACCTGCCCGGCGGGAGTCGATGTGCCGCGATACATACGGCTCATACGGGAGAAGCGGTACGACGAAGCGGTTGCCGTAATCCGGGAGAGGATACCATTCCCATCCGTGTGCGGCTATGTCTGCATACACCCCTGCGAGACGAAGTGCCGGCGTGCTCAGCTCGATGAGCCCATAGCTATACGAGCCCTGAAGCGTTTTGCCGCCGACAATGCCCGCAACGGCAAGGCCCCTCAGCGTCCGGTTGCACCTTCGACTGGCAAGAAGGTGGCCGTGATAGGGGCCGGCCCAGCCGGACTCACTGCTGCGTACTATCTGGCGAAGCTCGGCGGGCACTCGGTCACGGTGTTCGAGGCCCTGCCGGAAGCAGGGGGAATGATGAGAGTCGGAATCCCGAGGTACCGGCTTCCGGCTGACATACTCGATGCCGAGATAGACGAGATAAGAAAGGTCGGCGTGGAGATCAGGACGAACACGAGTGTGGAGTCCATAGATGATCTCCGGTATCAGGGCTACGATGCCATCTTCCTGGGTCTCGGAGCGCACGCCGGGAGCAAGATGCGAATCCCGGGAGAGGACTCCGACGGCGTGCTCGATTGCGTCACTTTCCTTCGAGACGTGAGCCTGGGGAAGAAGGTCAAGGTGGGAGACAGGGTCGCCGTGGTCGGCGGCGGAAATGCGGCTATAGACGCATCGCGGACGGCGCTGAGACTTGGCGCTACGGACGTAACTATCGTCTACCGCAGGACCAGAGACGAGATGCCCGCCGCCGAAGAGGAGATAGAAGAGGCCCTTAAGGAAGGTGTCAAGATCGAGTACCTGGTCGCGCCGAACAGCGTGTCCCGCAACAACGGCCACCTGAGGCTGGAGTGCACGCGCATGCGTCTGGGCGACATCGACGCCGGTGGCAGAAGGCGACCGGAGCCGATCGAGGGCAGCGACTTCGAGCACGAGTTCGACGTAGTCATTGCAGCCATCGGACAGAAGCCGGACATGCCGGATACATTCGAGCTGCCCACCAACCGCGACGGCACTGTCAAGGTCGATCCGGACACTCTGGTGACAGCCAGCAAGGATACGTTCGCGGGGGGCGATGTCGTGAGCGGACCGGCTTCGGTCATCGAGGCGATAGCCGCCGGACGGCAGGCAGCCATATCGATAGACAAGTACCTCGGAGGCAGCGGCCTTATCGAGGAGAAGCTGGCGCCACCCGAGAGCACTCAGCCGATCTCCGAGGAGACCGAGGAAGAAGAGGCCAGGGGCCATCGCCCCAGGCTCCAGGAGGTGCCGGTAGGGAAGAGGCTGAAGAGCTTCGACCTCGTGGAGCTCGGCCTGACGAAGGCCGGTGCGGTGAAGGAGGCGCGACGCTGTCTGAAGTGCGACCTCGAAACCGAGGAGGACTAGTGCTCCGGCTGCCCCGGAGCACAACGGCAGGGTCCTGCTGTCCGAGACCAGAAAGGTGAGTGCAATGGTAACAACCGGCAAGATGCCAGAGAAGACAAGAGCAGACGTGTTGACCCTGACGATCGACGGGCAGACCGTTGCAGCACCGAAGGGCGCAACGGTGCTCGAAGCAGCACGCTCGGCGGGAGTGGATATCCCGACGCTCTGCTATGCACCGGATCTCAAGCCTTACGGTGCCTGCAGAATGTGCGTGGTGGAAGTCGAGGGAGTCAAGGACCTTGTCAGTTCGTGCACAACGCCCGCCGTACAGGACATGGTGGTCCACACGAACACGCACAGGGTGCAGAAGTCACGCCGGACAACCATGGAGCTGATCGCTGCCAATCACCACGGCGACTGCCTCACCTGCGTGAAGAACCAGCAGTGCGAACTGCAGAAGATAGCCAGGCAGCTCGGCGTTGACCAGGAGCACTTCGGCAGGTTCCGGAAGAGCACCGACATCCTCCCGGTGGACACCAGCAATCCAGCCTTCAACTTCGACCCCAACAAGTGCATCCTCTGCGCCAATTGCGTTCGTGCCTGTCATGAGATCGCGTGCGTCGGGGCTATCGATCTAGCCTTCCGCGGTCCTCAGGCCAAGGTGAGCACCTTCGAGGACAAGCCCCTGGCGGAGTCCATCTGCAAGTCGTGCGGGGAATGCGTAGACCATTGCCCGACAGGTGCGCTCGCCCCGAAGCACGCCGCCATCGTGGAGCGGGAGATCAAGACGGTCTGCCCGTACTGCGGAGTGGGTTGCTCGCTCTATCTCGGTGTCCGGGATAATGCGATCGTCGACGCAAGGGGTGACAAAGAGAGCCCGGTGAACAAGGGAGGCCTCTGTGTCAAGGGCCGCTTCGGATTCGACTTCGTCAATCACGCGGACAGGCTCAGGAAGCCGCTCATCAGGAACAAAGGGCGTGCGAAGGACGACAAGGTGAACGGCAACCTCCGCGATGTGTTTCATGAGGCTACCTGGGAAGAGGCATACGATCTCATCGCGGACCGTCTTATCGGGATTCGAGAGGAGCATGGTGCGGACAGCATCGGCGTGCTGAGTTCCGCCAAGTTCACGAACGAGGAGAACTACCTCGTCGAGAAGTTCGCGCGGCTGGTGCTGGGGACCAACAACGTAGACCACTGTGCCCGACTCTGCCACGCCTCGACCGTGGTGGCGGCTCTCGCAGCATTCGGCGACGGCGCTATGAGCAACTCCATAGAGGACTTCACCCGAGCCGACCTGCTTTTCGTCATCGGGGCGAACACCACCGAATGCCATCCCATAATCGGGCGGACCATTCGACAAACACTGGCGAAGGGAAACACCAGGCTTCTGGTGGCCGATCCCCGCACCACGGAGCTGGCAAAGCTTGCCAGCGCACATCTGCGCCACAGGCCGGGTTCCGATGTGGCGCTTCTCAACGCCATCATGCACGTGATCGTCGAGGAGAATCTGTACGACAGCAAGTTCATCGAGGAGCGGACCGAAGGATTCGATGACCTTGTCGAGACAGTGAAGGAGTACACGCCCGAGATGGCGGAGGAGATCACCGGCGTCCCCAAGGCACACATAGTCAAGGCTGCCCGGCTGTTCGCGGGGGCCGAGCGGGCGGCTATTCTCTACGGCATGGGTATCACCCAGCACACAACCGGTACGGACAACGTCAAGTCTATCGCCAACCTGCTGATGCTCACGGGCAACATAGGCCGGGAGGGCACGGGCTTCAGCCCGCTCAGAGGCCAGAACAACGTGCAGGGCGCGTGCGACATGGGTGCGCTCCCCAACGTCTTCCCAGGATATCAGAAGGTCGACAACCCCGAGGCAAGAAGCAAGTTTGAAGCAGCCTGGGGCCGACCGCTCAGCCCGAGTCCCGGCATGCCGGTCACGGAGATGACAGAGGCGGCGGCCAGAGGCAAGATCAGGGCAATGTACGTCGCCGGCGAAAACCCGATGATGAGCGAGCCCTACCTGGAGCATGTCAAGCGCGCCATCAGCAACCTTGACTTCCTCGTAGTGCAGGACATCTTCCCGACAGAGACGGCGGTGATGGCCGATGTCATACTGCCGGCGGCTGCCTTCACAGAGAAGGACGGCACATTCACCAATACCGAGAGGCGGGTGCAGCGCGTCAGAAAGGCCGTCAATCCTCCCGGCGAGGCCAAGGCCGACTGGCAGATCATCACCGAGCTGTCGAGCAGGATGGGATTCGACTTCGGCTACTCCAGCCCCTCGGAAATCATGGACGAAATCTCCTCACTGGCGCCGATCTACGGCGGCATGCAGTACGACCGGCTGGAAGGCTACGGTCTGCAGTGGCCCTGCCCCGACCGCTCGCATCCGGGAACGCCGATGCTGCACGTGGGCAGGTTCACGCGAGGTCTAGGCAAGTTCCATGCGGTCGACTACAGACCGCCCGCCGAGTCGGTATCCGAAGAGTACCCACTGATACTCACCACCGGTCGCATACTGGAGCATTGGCATACCGGCACCATGAGCCGCCGTTCGAAGGTGCTGGACGAGATCAGTCCGTCGGGCGCCGTGGACATCCATCCATCCGATGCGCTCAGACTGGGCATCACAGACGGCGACATGCTTGCCATCGCTTCATCGAGGGGCAGGATCGAGGCGCCCGTCAGGGTGACCGAGGAGACTTCTCCGGGCCTGGCCTTTATGGCCTTCCACTGGCACGAGTCACCGGCGAATGCTCTCACGAACGACGCCCTTGACCCTTCGGCCAAGATACCGGAGTTCAAGGTTACGGCCGTGAGAGCCGTCCTGGCAGTCCTCGACAGGGCCGCGCAGGACAACGAGTTCTTCAAACGGCTTGCCGCGAACCCCGTTGATACACTCAAGGAGTACAACCTGACTGCGGAGGAGAAAGCGGCCATCCTGAGCGGGGACATCCGGAAGATCGAGTCCTGGGTCGGCAACAAGCTCGACGAGAGGCTCCGCAAGTGGCTGGTGGCGAGGTTGCAGCAGGAAAGCTGGTAGTCCCATACACCGCTTCACAAATGAAGAAGCCGTCCGCTCAGCGGACGGCTTTCTCTTTGACAAATCGTTCCTGGCAGCTCAGCCCAAGGTCTGGGTATCCCGGATGACATTGGCCGACGCTACGTGTTCCCTGGCGTGGCCGCCGTCATGCCCTGCCTGGATGGATATCCAGCCGTTGCGAACGGCCAGCATGACAGCGTGAGCCCTGTCGTTTGCATTCAGCTTCCTGAGGATAGCGCTCACATGGTTCTTGATGGTCTGCTCGCTTATCCCGAGGATATTGGCGATCCGCTTGTTGGAGTTGCCCTCGGCGATGTGGCTAAGGATCTGTATCTCCTTCGACGTTAGCGGCGTCGTGATGTCCTCCACGGCCCTTCCCATCGAAGCCATATCTTGGAACTGGCGAAGCACGCGCCACGCCACGCGCGGCCTCATGCTGACGCTGTCGTTGATGGGGTACTCGCCGCCGGAGGCCCTCCTGATGATATCGATCAGGCGCTCCGAAGTCAGGTCCTTGCTGTGAAGATACGCAACCGCGCCCGTCTTGATGACTTCGAACAGCTCCTCATCGTCATCGTCAGGGTTCGTGCTGAGCATTACCACCTTCGTGGCCGGGAAATTGCGGGAGACCTTCTTGCAGAGGTCGAGCCCCTTCAGAAAGGGATATCCGATGTCCATGATTACGATATCGGGCGACTGTGCAGCTACCTGCCGCATAGCTTCCTGCCCTTCCTCACCCGGCTCGCATTCCAGGATATCGAGTATCTCCGGTGCGCCCTGGTCCGCGAGCGCCTGACGCACTCCCGCTCTGAAGAACGGCTGGTTATCGACGACCATTACTATTACTTTGCGCATAGTCACACCTACATAAGAAGTGTTTTGGCACTAGTAGCGAGCGCTGCCCGCTTTGACCGGTGCCGACTGCCTCTCCTCTTCGAGCAATCGAGCGATGTCCTCGAGTCGGAACCTTCGATCGCCCCGGGGGCCGATGCGGTATGCCTTAATGAGTCCGCGATCGCTCCACCTTCGAAGCGTGTTGCTGTGCACGTGGAGGATCTGGCTTACCTCTCTGACTGTGAGCATGGTACCGTTGGGGTTGTTGGCCAGCATTGCTTCCTTCTCCATCTACTCGTAAGGTACCTGGTTACCACTATAGACACCCGAACCCCCACCCTACAATCACCCAATTGGACTAATGGCGTCAGTAAATGGTCATGTGAAAAACGTACACGTATAAGGAGGTTATGACGAGTTGCGTGAAGTATTGTCCATAGTGCCCAGCGCCCCCGGACGCGCCCAGGCGTCGGCCCGCACCGGCATGGCTACTGCCGCCGACCGTCGATCGGCCTGCTCGAAGCGCCCGGGCACAGGCCAAAGGTACCGGCCTGACAGCCCAAAGTACTATGACGTAAGTACCAAATCGGGGGGTAAGGACAGATTTGTGATAGGAGTGGCAAGTTGACATCGCAGGGAGGCGAAGTTACACTTTGTCCCACGGGGTTGACGCCCCGGCTCGTACTGTCACATACAGGTGTGAGGTAGCTTTGAACCACTATCTGGAAGTGGTCACTTGGGGTAGTGGGGAGCCAGTAGTGAAACCGACCTGACACGGTCGGTTTCTTTTTATATCGAGAATCGGGAACGTAACAGCAGAGGTGAAGCGATGAAGCGACCGATGACCGCACTTCTGGCGATAGTGCTCGCGCTCTCCCTGTCCCTGCCTGCCTCGGCGCTGGCCGTGGTAGCGCCGGACCAGGAGATCGAGCCTACAGTCCAGTTGGCTGTCCTCCTAGACGGCTCGGGCAGCGTCGACAGCACCGAATGGAACGCGGCAGTCGACGGCCTGCCCGACGCCATTCTCGACCCCGACTGCATCCCCAGGGATGGTACAGTCCAACTCACGGTAATCCAGTTTGGCGCCAGCACCGCCTACGGCGACTATGTCTTCATTCCCGGCACCAAGATCTACCTGACCCGCGAAGTTGTGGAAGTCGACAACGCCCTATCTCTGGCTGACACAGTCGATACAACTCTCAGGGCCGACAAGATAGGCGGGGCATCGCCCCTCCACTACGGGATAGAGGACGCCGCCGGCAACATCACCGGTGACTATCTGATTCCGGATGCGAAGCAGATCATCAACATCTGCACCGACGGCGGCCTTGACGCCTGGCATGAGATGAAGAGGGCCCCCGCTGAGGCGGCACGCGATGCTGCGATAGCTGCAGGGGTCGACGAGATCAGCGCCGAGGGCCTGGGAGATATCACTACAGGCAGCGGCTCCAGCGCCGAATGGCTGCTGAACTCGATGGTCTACCCGCAGCCGGGCAATGAGGCGCCCCCGTTCGATCCCGGCTGGCTGTACATGGTGGGCACAGACTCAGGCAAGGTCAAGGAAGCGATATGCGAGAAGGTCGCTCCGGAACCGACGCCTACTCCGGAGCCGACGCCCACGCCTACTCCGGAACCAACACCCACGCCTACTCCGGAGCCGACGCCTACTCCTACTCCGGAGCCAACACCCACGCCTATCCCGGAGCCGACGCCCACACCTACTCCGGAACCGACACCTACTCCTACTCCGGAACCAACACCTACTCCTAACTCCGGAACCAACACCTACTCCTACTCCGGAGCCGACACCCACGCCTACTCCGGAACCGACACCTACGCCTACTCCGGAACCGACACCTACTCTTACTCCGGAACCGACACCCACGCCTACTCCGGAGCCGACACCTACTCTTACTCCGGAACCGACACCTACACCCACTCCGGAGCCGACACCCACGCCTACTCCGGAGCCGACACCTACGCCCACTCCTGACTACACCCTTGTCGTCTACACCACTGACTGCAGCGATGTGACCGTCGATACCTACGGAGAGGTCGCAAGCTGGAGCCGGGAGGAGTTCACGATCTCGCACGGCGAGGAACTCACGCTAACTGCAACGCCGGGGGACTGCTGCACTGACGAAGGCTGGCTAGTCGCCGAGGGCGCGGCAGACCCGATGACCCTGACATTCACCGCTGTGCCATCAGGTCCGCTCACCGTCACGATGGATGGCGACTACACAGTCGTAGCCGCAAGCTCTTACTGCGAGAACTGGATGGACCTTGACAAGTGGACAGGCCTTGAGGGCTGCATCGATCCAGGCGAAGAACTGACGTACACGATAGGCAACAGCCTCTTCTTTGCCGAATGCCCGATCACTGTCGTGGATTGGCTACCCAACGGCGTGGAATTCGTGTCCGCCTCTGCGGACGGAACGTACGACGCTGCCGACCACACGGTCAACTGGTCATTCTCCAACGAGGATGTGCCTGAGAGTCTGACTGTCACGGTTGAGGTGCTTCCGGAGGCAGCCGAGCAGACTCTGTTCAATCTCTGCGCAGCGCTTATGGACTGCGACGGCTACTACAGCGTCGACTGGGCCAGCGATTACACCGAAGTCTGCGAACTGACGCACACCCTTACTGTGATCTCTGAGGGCTGCTGCGGCATATACGTGGTGGAAGAAGGCTCCGTTATGCCCGGTGGCAGCGATTCTTTCCAGATACTGGACGGGACCCAGCAGTGGATCGACGCGGAAACCTGGTACTGCTGCGATCCCTACCAGGTGTCGAGCATTGAGAACGGCGAGGAATGCGAAGTCCTGGTCTCATGGATCATAGACGACGATCCTATTCCGGATGTCACTCAGGTGTCCGTCCTCATGGATAGCGACCACACTGTAACGCTGTTCTGCTCGCTGGCGCCGGAACCCACGCCTACGCCTGAACCGACACCGGAACCTTCACCTACAGTTACGCCGGTTCCACCACCACCACCGCCGCCGCCCCCTCCTCCCCCTCCGCCTCCCGTGACGCCTACGCCTGAGCCCCCGGCTCCCACACCTGAGCCGACCGAGAGTCCGGCGCCAACTCCGGAGCCGACCCAGGCCCCGACGCCTGCGCCGACACCGTCTCCGACCCCCTTCCTGGTGTCGGTAGAGGTCATACAGCAGAACGATACGATCAACGTCGGTGACAGCCAGCCCTACCAGGCGATAGCCACATACAGCGATGGCAGCACCCAGGATGTCACCGACCAGGTCACGTGGACATACAACGGCAGCATAGTCGATATCGATGCTGCCACCGGCACCGGAGTAGGTGTCGGCACCACCAGCATCGCTGCGGCACTCGGCGGCACCTCCAGTGACCCAGTCCAGCTCAACGTGACTGCTCCCGCGGCCACGGTCACAAGGATAGAGGTAACACCAGAGGAGGCCTCGATAGCCGTAGGACAGACACAGCAGTATACCGCAACCGCCTACTATTCGGATGGCTCGTCCGCTGACGTGACGGCCCAAGCCACATGGATAGTGGGCGATGCGGACATCGCTACTGTCGACAACACAGGACTGGCTGCCGGCGAGTCCGGCGGTACGACAGAGGTCAGGGCGAGCCTCGCCGGAGTCACCAGCGAACCCGTTGACCTCGACGTCGCGCCGACGGTGCCGTGGGGCATTATCGGCGGTGTCATAGGCGGTGTGCTGGCCGCCGGCTTCTTCTTCTTCATCATCGGCGGAATGCGCCGCAGGAAGAAGAGACAGGAGACCGAAGAGGCTCCCGCCTAGCGCGCGCCCGCCCCGGGTAAGGGAACCACAGAGACGCACAAAGGAACCCTCCGAACGGAGGGTTCCTTTCTTGTGTTCGAAACGCCAAGAGGCAGTGAGGCTACTTGCTGTTGTAAAGGCTGACGAAGCGCTCGATTCCGAAGGCGATGATAGACAGGCTCATTATGGTTTCGATGACCAGTATGACCCGGTTGTCCTCGTAGATGAACACGCCCCCATACACCCAGAACAGTGCGAAGTGTACGGCCAGAATGATGCCGAGGGCGATTACCAGACTGAATGCTATGATGTTTCTGAGTGTCAACATCTGTCGAACCGGCTCAGTGACCTGTATGCGCAGGATCCCTCCGCATACCGCCCGAATCCACACTGCCAGTATATGTACCTTTACGAGTACTCCACAATCACCCAATGGTTGGGACAAGCCGAAGAAGATGGTAATGCGGCAGGGTGGTACCGGGGTACAGGAAGATGTCTCGCAGGCATCGCGGCGAGGGGCCAGCTTCGGGCGGACTCCCGTCAACGTTGAGGCCAAATACGAATCATGCTACAATATGCCACGGTCATGATACCGAAAGGAGGCATTACATGGTAGGGATTAGGTCTTATGGTGCCTATATACCTCTGTATAGGCTGGACCGATCTGAGATAGTCAAGGCATGGCAGAGCCCCTTCCCTGTACCCGGCGAGAAGGCCGTAGCCAACTACGACGAAGACGCCCTCACTATGGGCTTCGCGGCGGCCTGGGACTGCGCAAGAGGCCTCGATCGGAGCGAGATCGACGGCCTTTTTTTCGCGTCTACGACGTCGCCGTACAAGGAGAAGCAGGCTTCTACTACGATTGCCGGAGCGATGGGGTTGCGGCGGGATATCATGTGCGCCGACTTCGGGGGTTCGCTAAGGGCCGGCACAATCGCTCTGAGAGCTGCGCTCGATGCCGTCAAGGCCGGGTCGGCAAAGAACGTCCTCGTAACAGCCTCAGACCGAAGGCTGGCGGGTGCGAACGGCCTCAACGAGATGTTCTTCGGTGACGCCGCAGGCGCCCTGCTCATCAGCGACCAGTCGGTGGCTGCCGAGTTCATAGGTGCCCACACCGTTTCCGAGGACTTCTTTGACCAGTGGAGGTCGGACAAGGACGACTTCGTCCGCAGCTACGAAGAGCGCTTCATCCGCGAGCGCGGCTACACCAGGATGGTACCTGAAGCCGTGAATGGAGCGCTCGGCAAGTGCGGGCTCAAGTCCCAGGATGTAGCCAGGTTCGCCTGCTACACCGACGACCCCAGGCACATCAACGCTGCTGCCCGAACCATAGGCTTCGACCCGGCCCAGGTGCAGGATACCCTGTTCATGAGTGTAGGCAATGCCGGCACAGCGGTACCCCTGATGGTCGGCGTAGCAGCACTCGAGGATACCAAGGCCGGTGACAACGTCATGATCGCGGGCTATGGAGACGGCGCCGAGGCGCTCGTGTTCAAGCTCAACGACCAGATCGAGAAGATGAGGGACCGGGGCGGTGTGAAGAAGCACCTCGACTCCAAGCGCACGATGGTCAACTACCAGCAATACGTGCTGTGGCGGGGTCTGATGTACATGGAGCCGCAGTCCCGACCGGCGCGGCCCACCATCTCCCTTTCCGCTCTCTGGAGGGACCAGGAATGGGGACTGGCCCTCAGAGGCTGCAAGTGTCAGAGCTGTGGCACCCCGCAGTATCCAGCGCAGCGGGTGTGCCAGGTATGCCAGGCGGTCGACAAGTACGAGCCCTACGACTTCGCCGACAAGAGGGCCAAGCTGACCAGCTTCTCCCATGACCACCTCGCCATCACAGAGGTTCCGCCCATAACCGTGTCAGTGGTGGACTTCACTGGCGGCGGCAGGATCACGTGCAATATGACTGACCGCGAACCGGATGAGACCAAGGAGGGGATGGACGTGGAGATGACCTTCAGGTGGATGCACTACGTTGGCGGTGTGCACAGCTACTGGTGGAAGTGCAAGCCTGTCCGATTCTAGGGACATCGCGAGTCAGTTAAGGAGGAGAAATGCAGAGTATTAAAGACAAGGTTGCGATAGTGGGGATGGGGTGCACCAAGTTCGGTGAGTTGTGGGACAAGAGCGGCGACGACCTGATCATTGAGGCGGCCCTCGAGGCGTACGAAGACGCCGGCATATCACAGAAGGATATCCAGGCCGCCTGGGTAGGCACCATGTTCTCGGGCGACACCGGGAGATGCCTCTCGGAGCCCCTCAAGCTCAACTACATACCGGTGACGCGCGTCGAGAATATGTGCGCCACCGGCTCGGACGCCATGAGGAACGCTGCGTACGCGGTGGCGGCTGGCGTGTACGATGTGGTGCTCGCGCTGGGATTCGACAAGCTGAAGGATACGGGCTGGAGCGGCCTGGGGGACGTGCCATTCCCGAGCACGAGCAGAGGCATAATAGGCTCGCAGGGCTTGAGCGGGCCCAGCGCCTTTGCGCTCCTGGCGACTGCCTACTTCGCGAAGTACGGCCTCAGTCCCCAGGAAGGCAAGCGGATGATCGGCATGATCTCCGTGAAGAGCCACGCCAACGGTGCGAAGCATTCCAAGGCACACCTGCGCCGTGAGGTCACGATCGAGCAGGTCATGAATGCCCCCATTATCGCGTGGCCGCTCGGTCTCTTCGACTGCTGCGGCGTCACGGACGGCGCTGCGGCTGCCATCCTCGTGCGCGCTGAGGACGCCAAGAACTACAGGCCCGATCCGGTCCGCATCAAAGCGCTGCAGATCTCCGTGGGCCAGTCGCAGGGATTCTGCCGTTCTGACTTCGAGTTCACCAGCGTCTACGAGACCGTGCATGCCGGCAAGCGCGCATACGAAGAAGCCGGTATCAAGAACCCGCGCGAGGAGATGAGCATGGCCCAGGTGCATGATTGCTTCAGCATCACCGAGGCCGTGATCATGGAAGACCTGGAGTTCAGCCCCCAGGGGAAGGTCAAGGAGGACGTGGACTCGGGCTTCTTCGAATTGACCGGGGGACTGCCCGTTCAGACGGATGGCGGCTTGAAGTCATTCGGCCACCCCATCGGGGCAAGCGGCCTCAGGATGATGTATGAATGCTACAAGCAACTGCAGGGCAAGTGTGGCGACCGGCAACTCAAGGACCCCAACCTCGCGCTCACTCACAACCTGGGTGGCTTCCCCGCGACCTCGACGGTAAGCTGCTGCATAGTAGGCAAATAGGGCAACAGCCGGGCAACCAGAAGCATGCATGAAAGGGCGGCGCTTCCAGTTTGGAAGCGCCGCCCTTCTTCATGACCTCAATCCAAGATCCGCTACTTCAACTGGACCTTGTCCGGCAGGGACTTCTCAATAATCTCCGTTGCCTCCGAGACCATGTCGCCGATGATCTCCTTTGAGGTGCGCCGCTTGTTGAGCAACCTCGTGGCCTGGCTCGCCGGCGTCACCAAGATATCATCGTACTCCGGCTTGTCCTTGTTCTCATAGGCGTAGTCGACGATGTCCATGATGAGAAGATTGTGGAACGGCCATCCCAGTGGAGGCTTCGGGCCTTTGTCCCAGTACTCGGTAAGCGGCGTCCTGAGCTGTCGCAGTGTCTTGCCGCTGATGGCCCTCGTGATGACGGCCTCCCGCTCGTTGGCCTTGATAACCTTGTCCTTCTGCAGTTCGGTGAACGTAGCCTCCGGCGAGAGGAGGAACATCGATCCGCACCAGACGCCCTCAGCACCCAGCGCCAGGGCCGCAACCAGCCCCCTGCCGTCGGCTATCCCACCGGCGGCAGCTACCGGCATCGGCTTGACCGCGTCCACTATCTGAGGAACAACGGCCATGGTGCCGATATCGCCCGTATGCCCGCCGGCATCGAAGCCCTGAGCGACTATGACATCGACCCCATCCTCGACGTGCTTCAGGGCCATCTTCACGTTGGCCCCGATACCGATCGTCTTGATCTTGCGCCTGCGGCACTCCTCCATCACCCAGCCGAGTCTCCCCAGACCGGCCGCTATCACCGGCACGTTATTGTCGAGACACACCTGGACCAGAGCCCTCGTGCCCTCCGACGTCCAGAGCGCGCCGCCCCGGTTGGTGTGGTAGTCGGTGGGTATCTTGAACTTCTCCCGCAGGTCCTTCTCGACCTCCCAGTAGTCCTCCGGGATGTACTTCATCAGCCCTTCCTTGCTGATGCCCTCCATCTGCTGCAGGCTGTCCGGCAGCAGGAGGTCAATAGCGAAGGGCTTGCTGGTACCCTTCCGGATCTCTCTGATAGCCTCATCGAGGCTATCCGGCTCGTATACGGCTGCACCGAGTGTGCCCAGTCCGCCTGCCTCCGACACCGCTATCACCAGCGGAGGATCGGAAAACCCGCCCATGCCTGCCTGTATTATGGGGTACTCGATCTCAAGCACATCGCACAGTCTGGTATGGAACTTCTTGTTGCCCATCAGCAGTCAACTCTCCTTGAATTTGAAGCTAGGCGAATCAGCCACGCGAAGGCAGCCGCACCGTCGCCGTCCCCGGGGTGGTCACCTGCCCGCTGCCGTTCTCCACGCCGATTTCCAGGTCGACGAAGTGCTCGTCGCCCTCTTCATACTTCCTGACTATCTTACCCTTGCACTGCCAGGTCTCGCCTTCCTGTGGTTCGTCCATGGTCTTCATCTTGCGGGGGAAGTCCAGGCCCCTGTACTGGCAGGAGAACTTCTTCATGAACCCCTCGTCGCCCATCCAGTTAGTGACAAGCTGGATCAGCCACGCATGTTTGAGGAGACCGTGCACGATAACACCGTTGGTACCCTGGCTCATAGCGAACTCGTGCTCGTAATGGTGCGGGTTGAAGTCCCCGCTGGCGCCGGCCCATTTCACCAGCATCAGCGAATGGGCAACCTTCGGCAGCGTCGGTATGTCCTGACCTTCATTGACGTCTTCCCAGTATATCTGCTCGTTAGCCATATTCTCCTCCGCTGGGTTAGAGCTTGCGCCCGATTAGGGTCTGAGACGCCTTGGCGACTATATCGCCGTTGTGGTTGAGATACGTCGTCTCGAACTGAGTGATCATCATCGGGTTCTTGCCCGACTTGGCCTGGATGTCCTTGACTTTCGTGTAGGCCACAAGCGTGTCGCCGGCCCGCACTGGCAGGAAGCACTCGTACGACATACCGCCGTCGAGGATTCCCGCGTATCCAGCGTTGATCAATGCACCCATCAACCCGATGATTCCCTCGGACTGCGCTACGGCCTTCTTGGCCCAGCCGAAGAAACCGGGCGGGGCGATGATGCAGCCATACGGGGAGTTGGCGGCATATTCCTCGTCATAGTACAGCGGGTTCTCGTTGCCGACGGCCTCTGCGTACCTGCGTATCGACCCCGTCTCCACCTCTCGAACGTGCGGCGGATCGATCTTGCCGATGTACTGCATCAACTCGTCGGGAACTTTCAGTTCCTCTGCAGACATTCACTACCTCCTACGCGTATTTGGGGGTCGCGAGAGAACCGAATTGCCGTTCGTGGGAAGCCAATGTCGAGAAGGGTGTCATCGTGGTCCTTGGTCAAAAAAGGGGATTGCCACTCCTGGCACGGCCAGGCGGACAACCCATATAATTCAACCATACGAGAGTCCTTTTGTCAAACTCGGCCTTGTTCGCGGGCGCTGAAACCCCTTTCGCGGTGCAGACGCGACGGCCCTCGACCCGCGAAACCGAATAGAAAAAGGGAGACCACGAGCACGCGCGGTCTCCCTTGGCACAGCCAGGCATACTTGGACCAGCGGTCTACTGAGGACGCGGCAGCAGGCCGGCCCCTTCAACGATCTCCGGTACCGCTTCCTCCCACTCGATGGCCATGAGATGTATTCCGGCCACTCCCTTTATCGCACGCACCTCGTTGATTATGTCAATACACTGCTTGATGCCCTCTTTCTTGACGTCCTCCTTGGGCACGCCCTTGAGGCGCTCAATGATCGGCTCGGGGACGTCCATTCCGGGCACCTTGTTCTGCATATACCGCGCGGCACCTATCGACTTGATCGGCGCGACGCCGGCCAGTATCTTCACCTTCTGGTCGAGTCCCTGGTCGCGCACGGCCTCCATCCACTTGGCGAACTTCGGCACGTTGTATATGATCTGCGTCTGGATGAAGTCGGCGCCGGCCGCCGCCTTCTTGGCCAGGCGGAACACCCTGTACTCGAAGGGATCAGCGAACGGATTCGCGGCAGCGCCTACATAGAGACGCGGCTCCACGTCGATCTCATCGCCACACTGGAATCTCTTCTCGTCACGCATGTCCTTGACGATCTTGATAAGTTGCATGGAGTCCAGGTCGTACACGCCCTTCGCCATCGGGTGGTTCCCGAATACCTGATGGTCGCCCGTGAGGCAAAGCATGTTGTTGATCCCGAGAGCGGCAATGCCAAGCACATCCATCTGAAGGGCGATCCGGTTTCTGTCCCTGCAGGTCATCTGCACTATGGGCTCCAGCCCCATCTCCTTGCCGATGAGACACGATGCCCAGCTAGACATGCGCACGACAGCCGTCTGGCCATCCGTCACATTCACAGCGTCGACGTTGCCCAGAAGGTGCTTCGCCTTCTGCCTGATGACCTCGGCGTTGGCGCTTGCCGGAGGGCCAAGCTCCCCGGTAACGGCGAAAGCTCCGCTGTCAAGCACCTTCTCCAGTCTACTATTGCTCTTCATCAGCTACCTCTCTAGACTTTGCTTGCCGCGCCCGCCGTCAGGCTGACGCTCCAGTCTTTCGGTGCCACCAGTTTCTCCAGCCTGTCCAGTCGGCCCAGCTTCGTCAGGCGGTCAACTACCTCCTGCCATGCGCATGGGACGTCCGGCGAGACCTCGCACTTGCCATCGGAAGACCCACCGCACGGGCCGTTGAGCAGCATCTTGGAGCAGCGGGCTATCGGGCAGATACCCGCCGTATAGTCCAGCATGCAGTCCCCGCATTCCATGCATCTCTCGCCTTCTCGCCACTCGGCGTGACGGCCTCCCATCGAGACCGTATTGCAGCCGGGGTGCACCATCTTGTCGACCACCGAAGAGGTCGCCTGCACACCGACGCCGCAGCAAAGGGCCAGGAGCGAGTCGGAGTCCACTATGGCCTTCTCATGAGCATTCAGGGTGAGCCTTACGAGTCCGTCATTACACATGAAGTCGATAAGGGAAGTGCCTGTCACCGTCTTACCTGCCCCCTCCAGTTGCTGCTTCATCTCCAGGACTTCCTTCTCTCCTCCCGTTTGACAACCCTCAGCACAACCCCTGCAGCCTACCACGAACACCTTGTTCTCCCCGGTCACGTACCCGAGTATTTCCTCGAGCGGCTTCTGCTTGGTTGTCAGCATTTCCACACCTTCACTTCGTTATTGTCCACACCGGAGGTCAATCCGATTTCCTCCAGCACAGTCTCGATGAGCTTCGGCATCTTCTGCTGCAGCGTCTCGGAGAGATCAAGCCCTATCTCGACCCTCGCAGGTTCAATGCCAATGATGATGGTTTGCCCGGGCATGTCGCCCAGGAGCTTCATCATGTTCAGGTTGTCCACTATTCCTATCTGATGAACAGAGGTGGCGATGTCCGACCCGGACATGATTGCATCGGGAGGAAGCCGATAGATAGTGCCGGGCTCGCAACCACCCTTGACGGCGTCTATGATGACCAGCCTGTCGGCTCCCTGGATAAGGTGCGCTATGTCGGGGCTGGTCCCGCCTTCAATGAGTTCGATACTCGCGCCGGCCGGATCGATGCGCTCCTGCAACGCGCGGACAGCGTGTACGCCGACACCCTCGTCACACATCAGCTCGTTCCCGCTGCCCAGCACTATCGTTCTGTCCATCAGTCCATGTTCTCCGAACGCCACGGCGCTAGGCAACTCGATATTCGCCCAGGGTCCTGCCCTTCGGCGTCACGACGTGTATGGCGCAGGCAAGACAGGGGTCAAAGGAGCGGGTAATACGCACGATCTCGAATGGATTCTGCTCATCCCTTATCTTCGTTCCCGTGATTGCCTGCTCCAGTGGGCCGGGCTCTCCCTTGTCATCACGCGGCGACATATTCCAGGTGCTCGGCACAACGCACTGGTAGTTGGCAATCTTCTTATCCTTTACCTCTACCCAGTGCCCGAGGGCCCCTCTTGCTGCGTCCACCAGGCCCATTCCGGTGGATTCATCGGGTATCTCGTACTCCTGGTAGACCGGCTCGCCCGGCTTGATCTCCAGCAGCCATCCGGGCATCGTGTCGGCAATCACCTTGCAGCTCACAGCACGAGCGAGGTGACGGCCCAGCGTCGAGAACATCACCTCCGGACCGGCCTTGAACTTGGCCAGTGCGGGGTCAACGACAGACTTCACCTTCTCGTCGCCGGCCAAGTATGTTGCCATCACGCGAGCGAGCGGGCCGACCTCATACACGCTGCCGTTGTATCTCGGGGACTTCACCCACGAGTAGGCGCCTTCCTTCTTCTCGTTGGGAACGGTATCGCTCGCGAGCGGCCCGTTGCCGCTTGTCGAGCTCTCGTACCAGGAGTGCTTGACCTGCTCTGCGATGCTCGTCGCGTCCAGCGGCTGCAGCTTCAGGTCAGG
The DNA here is from genome assembly GCA_964574685.1 of uncultured Dehalococcoidia bacterium. Lineage (GTDB taxonomy): Bacteria > Chloroflexota > Dehalococcoidia > SZUA-161 > SZUA-161 > CAZGDV01. The sequence continues at coordinate 13,394 of CAZNOI010000016.1, read as the reverse complement.
ACCTACGGCGCCCTGTTTGAACAGCCTCTTCCTCCTGGTCAGATCAGGCTCCTTGCCGTCCAGCTCATAGCTTCCGTACGACAGGAGGTGCTTGCAACCCGACCCGATCTCGAAGTAGTCGCTGTACACCTCCGCCGCAGCAAGGACGTCTGCCAGATACACATTGTCGATGAAGTCGCGCAACTCGTTGAGACGCCAGAGGAACGAGGCGATCTTGTCAACCGTGGGAACCTCTGTCACGCCGCCGGGCACGATCGCCATGTTGTGGGGCATCTTCCCACCGAATATGGCGCACATCTCCTGGGCCTTGCGGCGCATCCTCAGCGCCTGCAGGTAGTGCTTCACCAGCACCTGGTCTACCTCTGCCGGGAAGCGGTAGTCGCCTTCGTACCTCGGCACGAACGGCCCTAGTTCGCCCCGCTCAATGAAGTCTCTGACGGACTTCAACTCGGTGTCGCTGCCTTCGTACTTTGCCACCTTGGTCACGTCAACGTAGTCGAGCGCCGTCAGGTGGTAAAAGTGGAGGATATGGTCGGCGATATGCGCGGCCCCCAGTATGAGGTTGCGAACCAGCCTCCCGTTGTCCGGTATTGAGCCACCGAGGCCAAACGCACTATCAAGGCATAGAGTTGCGGCGGTCGAGTGACTTGTGGGGCACACGCCGCAGATACGCTGAGTGATCCTCTGGGCGTCCCTGGGATCACGGCCACGGAGTATGATCTCGAAGCCACGGAAAAGGGTGCCAGAGCTTCTGGCCTCCTTGACCTCACCACCCTCTACGATGGCTTCTACCTTCAGATGGCCTTCGATACGAGTGATTGGGTCTATGACAATCTTGCCCATGCTATTGAACCACCTTCTGACCGATATTCGGCAGATCCATTACCGCTGTCTTCTCGTACATTGGCGAGATGAGGTCGGGGAAGCCCTCCGACGCGCATCCTATGCAGAGGCCGCCGCACTGAACGCACCAGTTTACACCCTGGTTCCAGGTCCTGGTCGCGCAGTCGGCGTGTGTGACGGGGCCTTTGCAGCCAAGTTCATACAGGCAGCCCGGATCACTGAGCTTCTTCGCGAACTTCTGCTCGTCGTAGTAGGCGCGGCGCGGGCAGTTTTCATGTATGAGCTGACCATAGAAGGCTTTCGGACGGTGCAACTCATCCAGCTCGCCGGGCTGGGGCAGGCCGTTGATGAGGAGGCTTGCCACGGTGCCCACGAACCAGTCGGGGTGCGGTGCACAACCGGGTATGTTCATGAGGGGTGTGGTTATGCCCTTCGACTCGAACAACTCCATGACGCTCACGCACTGGGTTGGGTTCGGCTTGGCCGCCGGTATTCCGCCGAACGAAGCGCACGTACCAAGCGCAATCACCGCCAGAGCGTCGCGCCCCAGATTCTCCACTCTGGACGCGAACGACACGGGCTTGCCTTCCTTGTCCTCACCCAGTGAGCAGTAGGAAGCCGCATCACCCCGGGTGGGAATCGCTCCCTCCACCACCAGCAGATAGCCGCCCTTCTTGCTCCGCCATGTGTCCTCCAGGGCCTCGATCACCAGATCACCGGCACCCGCCATCACAGTAGCCTGGAACCTGAGATTGACGTGCTTGCCGGGGATTACTTCGTCGACAAGCACGTTCTTGATGGTGGGGCTGACCGAGTTCAGGACCGAGACTGAGCAGCCTGTGCAGGCCGCACCTTGGATCCACATCACGGGGATCTCTTGGGTCTTGTGGTTTGACATAGTCCCTCCATCCTGTTGTGGAAGCTTCTTGACCAAGCATACATTCTAGCAGATACAACCTCCGTTTTCCATAGCAGATACGTGGAATGCGGCTGTGGCAACACCACGTCAGCGTTTCGGTCGCGGCCGGCAAGGAGAGCTTCCTCCAGCGGCCAATGTGGACAAGAGCGCTCGTATCTAGTAACATCTGATTCTGGGAGAGGTCGTAGAGCGCGGACAGACACAGGACCGCACCGAATCCACAACGGGACAGGCAGAAGCATGATAGTAGGCGAGAGAAAGCCTCTCAATGAGATAGTCGATAAGCTTAAGGAATACAGCAAGGTGCTCGTCCTGGGCTGCGACACCTGCGTAGCCGTCTGCATGGCCGGGGGCGAGAAGGAGGTCGAGCTTCTGGCCAGCGCACTGCGGATGGCCGCGAGGCGTGCAGGTCGCGACATCGAAGTCGGAGAGTTGACCATACAGCGTCAGTGCGACCGAGAGTACATCGAGCCCCTACTCGAGAAGGCCGCCGAGTACGAGGCAGTCGTCTCAATGGCGTGCGGTGCAGGCGCGCAACTCCTGGCCGATATGCTCTTCCCAAGGCCGGTGCTGCCCGCGCTCAACACCCGGTTCATCGGCATAGCAGAGGAAGAGGGACAGTGGTCAGAGAGGTGCCGGGCGTGCGGCGATTGCGTGCTTGGCGAGTACGCGGGCATATGCCCGATCACCCGGTGCCCGAAGGGTATCCTGAATGGGCCCTGCGGCGGCAGCCAGAACGGCAAGTGTGAGACCGACCCCGAGCGGGACTGCGCCTGGGCGCTCATCTACGACCGCCTCAGCAGGCAGGGCAGGCTCGACGAGTTGCTGGAGGTCGCCGAGCCCAAGGACTTCCGCACGCAGGACTATCCGGCGAAGCAGGTCAATGAGGCCTATGTCAAGTCCGAGATGGAGCCCGCGAGCAAGAAATAGCCCGGGAAGCGGTACAGCTTTCCTGCCGCTGCACAGCGTTGACATGCTCTCCGGAGCGAGACTATAATAGCTTCACATCGCAGGTCTGAAAGGTGGTGCGAATATGGCCAATGAGATGGGCAAGCGGTATCGATGCGAGAAGTGCGGTACCGAGTTGATTGTCACCCGAGCCGGTGACGGCGAAGTCAAGTGCTGCGGCCAGCCAATGGTTAAGAAGAGCTAGCAAGGGGGTCGATGCGATATGGCGAATTTGCTGGGCAAGAGATTCCGCTGCGAAACCTGCAATACCGAAGTACTCATTACCAAAGCCGGCGAAGGGGAAGTGGAGTGCTGCGGGAAGCCGATGGAGATCCAGCAGCCGCGACCGCTGCCCTCCTCAGACTAGACTGAGTCAAAGAGTCAAGGTCCGGTCAGGATGCCTCACTGTTGTTTCCCGACCGGGCCTTCTTCGTCCTTTCAGACCCGCCGCCTACCTCTGAGGTTCTACGACCACCTTGATCGACCGCTGCTCCTCGGGACTCACCACCATCTGGAAGCCGGCCTGTGCTTCATCGAGGCCCAGCCGGTGCGTCACCATCTCCCTGACCCGCAGGGAGCCTGTACCGATCATGGTGAGGGCCGTCGCGTAGTCAGCCGGGCTCCCGGCGTATGAGGTGGCGAGCGTGACGTCCGTCCTCCAGAATATCTCATTTAGCGGCTTCGAAATCTGAACGCCCTCATCCGTCGGCGCGAAGAAGAGGGCCGTACCGCCCCTCTCGACCGAGTCCAGTGCCTGCGCCAGCGCCTGCTGCGCTCCGGTACAGACCACGACGATGTCGGCCAGGCGACCATCGTTGACCTCACGAAAGGCCTCGGGTGAGAACCGGCGCGCGTCGATGGCGGCCGTTGCCCCGAAGGACCATGCGGCCTCCAGCCGGTGCTTCAGCAGATCTGTAGCCACGATAGGGCCTGCTCCCAGCGCCCTGGCCAGATGCACATGCAGCAGGCCCGCGATACCCGCGCCCAGAACCAGGACCGCATGGCCGGGCTGCAGACCCCCTCTCCTCTGCCCGCGCAGCACGCAGGCAACCGGCTCCACAAAGGTTGCTTCCTCGAACGTCACATGGTCGGGCAGCCTGAAGACTCCCCTGTCGACGTTGATCTCTGGCACTCGTGCGTACTCGGCGAAGCCGCCCGGGTCGATGTTAGTCTTTCTCAGGGTGTCACACACGGTGTGATCTCCCTTCAGGCAGTACCAGCAGGTATTGCAGGGAACGTGATGCGCGACGGTGATGCGGTCGCCGATCCCGAAAGCTTCAACGCCTTCGCCGACGGCCTCCACCATTCCGGCGACTTCGTGCCCCAGGACCAGGGGCACTCTGTCCCTCCTGTACCATTCCATTACGTCGCTGCCGCAAATACCACAGGCCTCGACTCGCATCAGCAGTTCACCCCGCCCGATGTCGGGTACCGGCGCATCTTCCGTCCTCACATCATTGTTGCTGTAGTACATCGCTACGCGCATTGCGTACCTCTTGAAAGGAGAGCTCTTGCCGATGTTAATGCCCGGCTTCCGGATTGGTCACGAGCAGCAGTGAAGTAGATACCCCCTGCCGAAGAGCCCTGATATGTACAGAGGCGGCGCCCCGCGGGCGCCGCCTGATTCAAGACCAGATTGGTCGCTGTTCCGGCCAGATTCGTTCCTATGCCTCCTCCTCTTCAACCTCGACCGCAGCCTGGCTGCTAACTACCATCGTCCCCAGCAGCAGATCATGGGGAGCACGCTTGTCACCCCTCCTCGCTATGAGTACCAAGATTATGAGTATAGCCGCTGCTACGAATACGTATCCCACCCCTGGTCCGAAGAAGTAAGCACCCAAAACGTATACGGGGATATAGTAGACGACAAACACAATCGCGCGCAGGAATGCTCTCACGGGGTCGATCTTCTCCCCGTCCGTCCTCACAACCCGCGCTCGCAGGACTATCTTGCCAAGCGTCTGCCCACGCCAAGCCCAGAGCCCACCAAAGTAGAGCACCAGGAAGGCAAGGGCAACCAGCAATTCCATCCATGCTGAATCGTCGGGTATCCATACGGTTGGTATCCAAGCAAGGAACCCGTAGATGACAGCGTCTATGAACAGCGCTACCAGCCTGGGGCCGGCACCTACGTACGGCAGCCCGAGCTCTTCCTCTTCTTCCAGGGCCTCCTCCGTCGCCGGAACAGCCTCTGCCTGAGGCTTCGCCTCTGCCTTCGGCTCGGCGGCCTCCCTCGGGGCTTCGGGAGTCACCGGCGCAGGCTCAGCCTTTCTGGCCGGCGCGGGCGATGTGGCAGCCGTTTCTCCCTTCTGCTCGCCCGGCTTCACCCAGGCCTGCTTGTCCGGGTCCCAAACGTACTTGCCTTTTCCCTTGGATTCCAAAGCGCCTCCTTTCGCTCCACACCTCAGGCGCGCTTCGCCACTCGTGCATTCCTGATTATAAGGGCGATGCGCCAACGGAGCAAATCACAGCCTCATCCTCCGCCAGCATCTCTGTCCAGCTCAAGGATCACAACGTCCTGGTTCCTGTACCACTCATTGAGGCCACCACCACCATCGAACTCACCGTTCAGCACCTTGACCATCAGGGAATCCTCGGGGAATCCGTCGAACTCGCCGTCGACTGGTTCAGGTTCGCAAGGAAACGAGAGTATTCCCGGAGCCAACTTCGGGTCAAGGTCCATCGCCGAGAAGACAAGGTAGTCCGCGCCATATTCCTTCATTATGTCCGCCGTTTGAGCGGCGTTGTCAGCAAGATATGCCTGCTTTATGTCAATCAATGTCGGGATATCCCAGCCGTAGTAGCCGTTGTCAACAACCGGACGTCTCTGCCCGAGGTCCAGTATCCAGTAGCCGTAGTCCCACCAAGCCATTAAGACTGCTTCCTCCTCCGAGTGCTCCTCCAGATATGACATGGCGTCGGTCCAGTCGTCTCGCGCCGCTATCTTCCCGATAGGTTCCCCCTGCAGATTGACCGACGCCGACACGGCGAAGAACACCATCAGAACCATCAGGTCGATCAGCGCCAGCCTTCCGAGCAGCGGCCTGAATCTCTCCCACCCACCCGCTCTGTGCATAGCGTATAGAGCGACCCCTCCTACCAGCACCATCAGTACTATGACCACCATCAGGAGGCTGCCGCCCCCGGGGTCGAACAGAGCGACGAACCCGACTACGAGCAGGGCCGCCACCACCAGGTTCGCGAGCAATAGTCCGATCGTGGTGAGCTTCCCACCGACCGCTTGTCGCCACATCCATCCGCCCCTGCGCCACATGTCCGCGAGGCCCAGTCCCGATAGCAGACACGCGGCAGGTACGGCATAGATGAGTATGCGGCTGCTGAACATCGCGAACAGGAACAGGCAGACAAACCAAGACGCAGCGAAGATGCCTGCTTCGTTCCTTCCCTTCCAAGCAAGATAAAGGCCAAACACTAGAGGAATTATGAAGAAGTGGTAGTTGCCGATGTCCTGGAACCCACGCGCCCAAAGACCGCGCATCTCCCCGATGGGACTCGCGCCGGCCCCCCGCACCGTCCCAATCGCAATCTCCAGCCATCCCGACGACTGGGCACTCAGCGCCGCCACCACGACTACATTGACGGCCACTATCAGAGCGAACGCACGCCAGTTGACTTCGGCGCCGGCGGCGGCCAGCTTGTCTTGGAACCGGCCCGTACTCTTCCGCAAGCCGAACAGCGCGACGACCAGGCGAACCAGGAAATACGCACCCAGGGATACCATCAGAAGGGCCGGCCCGATGAAGTTCCACTCGAGGTAGAGCAGCAGCTCGACCCCCAGCACGACGCCCGCCGTCACGAGCCACCCCACTTCAAACCGCCCGACGTGCACGTGCCACTTGCGCAGGAAGTAGAACGCCAGAAGTCCGAAGGCGAGCAGCAGTAGGTTTAGGACGTCGCGGTCGATATTGCCGAGGGCTCCCCCGTGGAAGATGGCGTGGAGGATTGCAGCCCAGGCGAATGCTGAGAAGAGGCCGCCCGCCCGGCCGAACATCCGGCTACCCGCCCAGTACATCATCACCAGGCCGATGACTCCCAATAGCGGTGGAAGGAACTGGCACGTAGCGTCGAGAGCCTCCGGGGCTGACATCCCGAAGACCGCGCCCACGGCCTTGGCAATGTAGGCCAGCGGATACGCCAGGCCGCTGTGCAGCGTATAGATATCGGCTTCACCGGCGGGCACAGGTGGACCCTGACCTTCCATGACCCTGCCCGCCAGCCAGTGGAAGTAGTGAGAGTCCACATTCAGCATGTAGTAGTGATTGGAGTTGAGAACGTGGGCACAGCGTAGGAAGACCCCCAGCCCAATCAGGGCCAGGAGAGTCCCTCCAAGCTGCCACTTCGACGGTATGACTGGCATACCAGGTATCCGGTTGGTCCAGGTCCCGAAGCGCTTGGCAATGCCGGAGAGATGAGAAACGAGGAAAGCCTTCTCGAATTCAAAGGCCATTTTGAGCCATTCTAGCTTCCGGTTCGGAACTGTGTCAAGCAAAGGGCACTATTTCGGGAGCTTTCGTCAAGTTCATTGGACAAAGGGCGAAATGAGCACGCGCAGGATATCTGACTACTCCATAATCAAGGGGGTCAGGGAAGATAATCGGGAGGATGAGGGAGGTTTGTGCACGCGCTTCGAGGAATGGACTGTAGTACTTGAGGTCTTGACGCTTGAAGCCGATTGTGCTATATAGGACACAGTACCTTGGTACTTGTGTATCAAGATATCCGCGCGTTCCGCAGACGGGCATCCACCGATGCCCGCGAGTCCGCCCATTAGCAGCCCGCATTGGACGCCTGTCGCATAAGCGGGAGAAACAGCGCACCGGTTGCCGAGGTCGCATATCTCTATACCAGCGACCGGTGGACAGAAGTGCCGGAGCGGGGAATGAACGCGTGAGGTGCCGAGCTATGAACAAAGCGATCCTGTACACACTGACTGCACTACTGATAGTGCTCGGCCTCATGTTGCCCTCAGCCGGAATCCATGCAACCACAACAGACCCCGTCTCCGTGCAGCTTGTTATGATCCTCGATGGCTCGAACAGCATCGATCAACAGGAATGGAACACCCAGATCGATGGACTTCGGGACTCTATCCTCGACCCCGGGTGCATGCCGCGGGATGGAAGTGTGCAACTGACAGTCATCCAGATCGGCGGTGAGGTCGTATGGGAATGGTGGATACCGTCCTACTACCCGGGCGCCGAGGTCCATATCAAGCGCGCTACAGTGGACTCCTGCGCCGGTGACCTTGCTGAGTATGTCGATGATGTCATCAGGTACGAGAAGATAGGCGGAGCGACTCCCCTCCATTATGGTATCGGCATGGCGATAGAGCACGTTGCCGGTGACCACATCGTGGGCGGTGCGATCCAGGTGATCAATATCTCAACGGATGGGGGCGAAGACCAGTGGTCCAGCCTCAAGCGATGGGTCGCAGAGACGGCGCGGGACTCCGCCCTAGATGCGGGGTTCGACCAGGTGCTAGTTGAGGGTATCGGCGATGTCGAGAGCGGACGAGACGTACCCTGGTTGCGGGACCGCATCGCATACCCACAGCCGGGGCATCTCGCACCTCCGTGGACACCGGGCTGGGTCTATCTTGGAGCCGACTGCGGCAACGGGATCGGGACGCCGGCCGAGTTCAAGACGGCGGTCTGTCAGAAGATAGCCTGCTGCCCCCCGACTCCCACGCCCACTCCCGAGCCAACGCCTACGCCTACTCCCGAGCCTACGCCTACCTCTACCCCCGAGCCAACCCCTACGCCTACTCCCGAGCCAACCCCTACGCCTACTCCCGAGCCAACCCCTACGCCTACTCCCGAGCCAACCCCTACACCCACTATCGAGCCAACGCCCACACCTACACCAGGTCCCGACGAGCCGACCATATGCCACAGTCCGTCCAGCCTGAGCTTCGGCGCAGCGGTGGGCGTGGACCCCTCGGATCAGGTGCTTGAGATATGGAACTGCGACGGGCCGTCGACTGTGCTGGACTGGTCGGTAACGGCGGACGTCGCCTGGATATCGCTCTCACCCCCGAGTGGCAGCTCTACGGGCGAGGTTGACGAAGTCACGGTCTCTATTGACAGCTCCTCCATGGCAGCGGGAAGCTACGAGGGACATATCACGATATCGGCTCCCGGCGCCGGCAACTCTCCCCGAACGGTCACAGTGAACCTGACCATTACTTCGGAGGGTGCAATCATCTGCTATAGCCCGCCGACCGTCAGCTTCAGCGCTCTCGAAGGCTCCAACCCGGCAACTCAAACCCTGGCCGTGTGGAACTGCAACGGTCCGGACACTACGCTGAGCTGGTCCGTCAGCGACAACGTCGGTTGGCTTTCGTTGAGCCCTACCAGCGGTACTTCATCCGGCGAGGAGGATACCGTTACCCTCACGGCGACAAGCTGGAGCCTCCTGCCGGGTATCCGTGAGGGGGCAATAACCATATCTGCCTCGGGTGCCGGCAACAGTCCACAGGTGGTGCCGGTCACTCTCGAGATCATAGAGCAGACTTTCGACGACCCGCCTCTGGCCCCAAGTGACCTGGTGGCAACAGGCGATACCAATGAGGTCGACCTCACCTGGGTGGACAACTCGGACAATGAAATCGGCTTCATCATCGAGAGGAAGAACAGGCCCAAGGGCTACTTCCACGAGATTGGCAGAGTGGCCATGAACATGACCAGCTACCTGGACAGTGGTGTCGAGTGCGGGCGGACTTACTATTACAGGGTGCGGGCCTGGAATTACATACATCGTCCTCATGGTCGCATCTGGGCCGGGTCTGACTACTCCAACGAGGCTACGGCCGAATGCGGGTACTCCGGTGACGGCAGGTGCTTCATCGCCACAGCCGCCTGCGAGTCCGATACGAATCCAGCGGTCAACACACTGCGCGACTTCCGGGACGACTACATGACTGGCAGCGGCGTCGGTCTGGATGTGGTATCATCATACTACAGGATCAGCCCTCCCATAGCTGAGTTCATTGACAGCTACCCCTCATTGAAACCGGTAGTCAGAGCAGGGCTCCTTCCGGCGGTGGGCACCAGCGCGATCGCCACTTCAGGTACAGCCTGCAGAGCGGGGGTGGTCGGAATCGCAGCGACAATGCTTGCGATCGCAAGCATTTGGGCCTGCAGGCGCAGGGTTCCTGGGAACAGCGCATAGGCGTTTTCCCCCGCAGGTCCCCCTTGCGACCCATGTGGCGGGGACTACCCTGTTCCAGGGCCAACGGAGGTGGTAGGTGAAGAAGAAGGCATATCTCGCAATCACTATCGCGGCAGTAGTTGCGCTTGGCTGCATCCTCCTGCCGGCTTCCCTCGCGGTGTCCCCGGCTACCGCCGCGACCAACATCGTTCTCAACCCCGGTTTCGAGGAACCCGACACCGGGGTGAACCAGCCGCCTTCATCGTGGACGGCTTCGACGAGCGCACCCTACAGGGACGACGTGCCCGACACCCATTCCGGGAACTACTCGGCCTATCTCCACGGCACAACAGGCAGCTACCAGCAGGTCGTCAGCATCGGGGCAAGTGCCGTCTACAGGTTCGAGGTGTACACGAGGGCCAATGCTTACGGCACGGATATCGTGAAGCTGCAGATCAGGGACTCATCACAGAACGTACTGGAAGACGGCAACTTCACCTGGACGGCATCTGACCACGGCTGGCTGCTCAGGAGCCGGTATATCAACACACCAATCAACGCATGGGATGCCGTAATAACCCTGTCGATAAGCGGGACCGCGAGCGCAGAAGCGTGGTTCGATGACGTAATCCTGGAGCAGAAGCTGGCCACTGACTGCTTCATAGCCACCGCAGCCTATGATTCCGGCCTCGCGGGGCAGGTTGACGCCCTTCGCAGCTTCCGTGATTCGTACCTGTCAAGCAACCGAGTCGGGACAGGGTTCGTTTCCACTTATTACTCAAACAGTCCTCCGGTGGCGCAGTTCCTTGACGAGCATCCAGCAATCAAGCCGATGGCCAGAGCCGGTCTTATGCCGTCGGTGCTGGTCAGCTCAATGGCTGTGAAGACTTCGCCCGGCGGCAAGATCGCTGTTTCCTTGCTCACATCGCTACTGGCAGTGATCGCAGTAGCAGCGGTCCGATTGCGTTTTGCCGCGGAGCGCACACAATGAGCGAAGTACCAACCGGTCAGTACCTTCGTTTCCACTATTAGCTTCGTCGAATCCCCAGATTGGGAGGTTTGGTTAATTATAGTAGCCTTGACACCCCGGTACCGCAGTGATACATTCGGGGTACTCAGAAGCCGTTTTTCCAAGTGATTGATATGGTAATCAGCTCCCCCGGCTCTGGCCCGAGGGATGAGCGAGGGAGCAAAGCAGAAAGGGGGTGATTCTGAATGCCGACTATTGAGATTCTACAGGTCCAGTACCTCGTGTCGTTTATCACCGGCCTGGTTGGCGAGCTGATCCAGGAGCTGGCAACGGCTTTCGGCAACTTCGGTGTCACGGTGAGCGATGCGGCAGCCGACGGCAACACGATGGCTGCGCTGACCACGGGTATCTTCGGAACCAACAGTGGTCTGATCTATTGGATCAACGAGAAGGTTTTCTACGTAATCGAGAACATGCCTTGGTGCGATCTCGGTGGTGGTTTGGGGCAGATCCTGCAGGGCCTGCTCGACCCGCCTCCTTGCCCATAAGGCATGCGGATTGCTAACCAGCGGCGGGCGCGGATACCAGATACAAGCACTAATCAAAGACCGAAGTAGCCTCGGGGCTTCGGAGCGACCGAAACAGAAGGGGGGCAGGCAAGCCCCCCTTCTCTCATCCCCGCCTCAGGCACCCCCCAAGTTGACAGCGCGGCAATGTTTGTCCTATTCTGAAATCTAGGGATACCTGTACACATATGGGATTGTGGAGATAGGCAATGGGTGACAGGCTCACGCAGCTCCAGGAGAAACTGAAAACAGCAATGTCCGACAGGAATACCAGATTGGCCGTCATAGGGATGGCGGCAGTGGCGGTCGTAGCCATCCTGATTATCATCCTCGTGACTGCTCTCGGCGGCGCGGGCAGCCCCCCGCTGGCCCCGGCGGGCCTACAGGCGTCGGCTGAGTCGTACAACAGGGTCAGCCTCTCGTGGGTCGACAACTCTGACAATGAAGCCGGCTTCGAGGTCCAACGCAGCGAGATCGACCAGGAAGAGGAGTACCGGCTGCTGGGCAGGGTTACCGCAGGGACAACAACCTATGCCGACACCAAGGTCTCAGAGGATACGACGTATTTCTACCGTGTCAAGGCCTACAATAGCGCGGGCCACTCCGCCTTCACCAACGTAGCCAGTGCCGATGTTCCCAGGCTGGAGCCACCCAACGCCCCCAGCAACCTCGCAGCAGTGGCGGAGTCATCAGGGAGGATCAAGCTGACGTGGTGGGACAACTCCGACAACGAAGAGTCATTCCATATCGAACGTAGAGCTGAGGAAGGTACCTGGGCTGCCCTCGATATCGACCCCCCACTGGGTGCGGACACAACCGAGTATTCCGACTCCGATGGGCTGGTCGAGGAGAGCGTCTACCACTACAGGATCAGGGCAAGCAACGTCAAGGGATACTCCCAGTATTCCGCTGAAGCAAGTGCCCAGACTCTCCCCCCTGTCGAGCATGAGTGGGGAGGCACAGCCGGGGGGCTTCTTCTGGATCTGTCCGTCACCAACGTCGTACTCAATGACAGGTACTGCGAATACAATCCCATGAACCCGGGGTCGAGGAAATGCACTGCGCCCTCGGGCACGCGCTTCGCGATCGTAACAGCGTCGATAAGCAACAAGACCACAGACATGGAACTGGAAGCGTCGAGCGAACGCTTCCAACTCAGGAACAAGGCGACCCGCGACCCTTATGGGGTCTTTGACTACGAGCACGGTAACATTGGCGAACCGTTCCCCGGCTACGTTCTTCTAGATCCCGGTGAGACAGTCAGCGGAGTGATTGTCTACCTCATCCCCGCCAGCCATAACCTCGACGATATGGAGGTGGTGGTCACGACGGGCGGAGACACCATCCACATCTGGCGAGGCTAGCCCATAGTCGAACCGCTGAATCACAGTCGACAGCCGCCCATCAGGTAGCGGCAGCCCGTCTCAAGCCGTTTCCTGCTCTTCGTGCCGCCCCTGCGTTCTTTCGAGGATCGCATGATACGCGGAATCCTCCGGGACCAGTACAGCCACCTTGGGACGAAAGTATACCTTCCAGGGGTACGAAATGGGATGGTGCCACAGCAAGCATCCCGAGTAGACTACAGATGGCTGTAGTTGGCTGTCGGTAAGATGTTAACTTTTCCTCCCGATTTTGAGGCGGGTGGCCCTCCGCAGGGGTATCCCAAGGATGCTTCGTATTGAACAGGTATGCGCATTATGTTATGCTGAGGCTTACCCTTGGGCGGGCTTCTGTGGGTCGGCTGAACGGGTGACGTGCGTCTCTCGTGAATCCCTCCACGGACGATTATGGTAGGTTGGCCGAGAGACAACTGGCTCTGGAAGCACAAGGTAGCTGTAGCCGCGCTGATAGCAACAATGCTGGTTGCAGTGACCGGTATACCCACGCTCGCCAATCCCCTGGCCATCTCCTCAGTATCCAGCAGCAACATCACCGACACGTCGGCCACCATAAGCTGGACTACAGACGAACTCGCCAA
>CAZNOI010000015.1:0-63855 GCA_964574685.1 uncultured Dehalococcoidia bacterium | reverse complement strand
AGCTTATCACAAGCTGATCAGCTTCACACTAGCCAGCCAACTCACGGATTAAGGGAGAGAGCGAGCACTTGACAACGTGACGCAAATAATGTAAACAGAGTGCTACATAAGACACACTGAGAATCCCTACCATCCCCCTGAGTGTCTTTTCCGCGCCTTAGACCGGGATTGGTGTATGTCTGTGGAGTTGGGCTGCGGAAGTCCGAAGACTGCCAGTGTGAACCTCGGCGTCGCTTCCGAACCACCCGGCAAGATAGCAGCCCGGTTGTGAGGCCTGCCCGGCCATAGGGGGTAATCTATGACCTTCACGCACATCACCGAGTACAAGACCTACCACAAGGACTGGAGAGAGGACTACAAGCGCAAGCTGGCCTCGGCAGAAGATGCGGCGAAGCTGGTGAAATCTGGCGATCGGGTGGCGCTACCTTTCGCCCACCCTGCGGAGGTGCCCCTCGCACTGGGGAAGCGGAAGGACGTACTCACGAACGTCTGCCTGGAGATCAATGCCCCTTCTGTCGACCCCGGCTGGCTCCAGCCCGGATCGGAGGGCCACTTCTCGGTAGCTGCCATCAACTTCCTCGGCCCGATGGGGCGTCCGTCGCACGATTCCAGAGTTACATCGTTCATTCCCTGCCTGATGTCGCTCAGGCCCAAGCTTGCGGACGAAGGGAGAAAGAACTACAGGCATGACATCGACGTGTTCATGACCAACGTCTCGCCACCCGACGAGCACGGATTCTGCAGCTTCGGGCCTCACCTCTGGAACAAGCGGAGCTACTCGACCAGGGCCCGCACCGTCATCGCCGAGGTGGACGAGAACATGGTGTACCCCTATCGGGGCAACAACCTTATACACGTCTCGGAGATAGACTGCTTCGTAGAAGCGCCGACGGCGCGCGTCACCGACGAGCAACTCATCGAGATGATTAGGCGCACGGTCAAGGATGAGAGCAAGCACCAGCAGTGGATCGACGTTCTGACCCGGAGCAACAGACACGAGCCGGAGTATACGGCCCGAGGCTATCACCTTATGGGGCCCCTGATGGATATCCTGACGCCGGACTTCTTCACCGGCGTCATGGGTATGGAGGAACCGTATCCCGAAGCGTACGAGATGGCCGGCTACGTGCGTGAGTTGCTCAAGGACGGCGACACGATCGAGATTGGAGCGGGGAGGCCGACAACCTGGCTGCCCCGTGTTGGGCTCTTCGATGGTTTCCAGGACCTCGGCATCCATTCCGAGATGGCGGCCTGGGGCATGACCGATCTCATCAAAGAAGGCGTATTCAACGGTAAGCGCAAGACGCTTCACCGGGGCAAGGCAATATTCACGGCGCTGGATGGGGCGGGCTGGGACGGTTATGTATGGATGAGCGACAACCCTCTCGTCGAGATGTATGACTGCGAGTACGTCCACAATCCCACTGTCATCGCTCAGAACGAGAATATGGTGGCCATCAACAGCGTCCTGCAGGTCGACTTCGCCGGCCAGATTACCTGCGAGACGCAGTTCGGCCCCAGGATGATTAACGGGCCAGGCGGTCAGTTGGACTTCCACCTTGGGGCCTTCATGGCGCGCGGCGGCCGAGCCATCAGCGTTCTTCGCTCTCTGGCTTTCGGGGGCAGCTCGACGATCGTTCCCATGCTGCCCGAGGGGTCCCTGGCTACGATACCGCGTCAATTCGCCGACTACGTGGTGACGGAGTACGGCATAGGCAGCCTGGCGGGCAAGAGCCACCGGGAGCGGGCCAACGAGCTGATCGCGATCGCCCATCCGGACCATCGGGCCGACCTGAAGAAGGAAGCTCAGAGGCTCTTCTATCCCTGATGCGTCGCGACTAACTCTGCGGGGGCAGAACCCATGCCGAAGCCGCTCGAAGGAATACGTGTCTTGGACTGGACCGCATGGCAGCAGGGGCCGGTAGCCACCGCGCTTCTGGCCGATATGGGAGCCGAGGTCATCAAGATAGAGCCTCCCGAGGGCGAACCCGGCAGGGGCATGCTCAAGATGTACGGGGCGGAGCTGCCTCTGAACTTCTACTACCAGAACCAGAACCGTGGCAAGAAGGGCATAGTCCTGGACCTGTCGAAGGATAAGGCGAGAGAGGTCCTGTACAGGCTGGTCGAGAAGTCGGACGTGTTCGTCACCAACTACAGGGAGAGCGCTGCCAAACGACTGAAGCTGGACTATGACACACTGAAGAAGCACAACTCGAAGCTGATCTATGCCCTCAGTTCCAGCTTCGGTCCGAAAGGACCGGACTCCGACAAGATGTCCGCCGACTTCGCGGGGCAGGCAAGGGGCGGAATCTGGAGCATTACCCAGTCGGAAGACCTGGTGCCGACACCGATCGGGGCCGGATTCGCCGATGAGGTCGGCGGTGTGATGACCGCCTACGGGGTACTGCTCGCGCTCATTGCACGGGAACGCTTGGGCATAGGGCAGCGCGTGGACGCCTCGCTCCTGGGCGGCCAGATAGAGATGGGGCGCCTGCAGTTCCAGATGTACTTCATGATGGGAATCGTGCCGCCCGGCTCGGTTATGGCCGCCGCGCGGAACCCGCTCTACTACGTATACAAGGATAGGGATGGGAAGTGGTTCGCTATTGCGGCTCTGCAGGCGGACAGGTTCTGGCCTGACTTTTGCAAGGTGTTCGGCATTGAGCATCTTGCCAACGACCCGAAGTTCGAGAACCAGGGAGTCAGGGGGCAGAACTTCGACGAACTGAAGCCTATCCTGCTGGACATAATCGGCAGAAAGTCGCGGGACGAATGGCTGACGGGTCTGGACGAAGCTGGAATTCCAGCCGCCGCAGTTCAGGACTTCGCGGACCTGGCGGTTGACCCGCAGGTCATAGCTAATGAGTACGTCGTGGAGATTGAGGACCCCATCCACGGCAAGGTAAAAGTACCCGGAATCCCGGTGAAGCTCAGCGAGACTCCCGGTGGGATTGAGAAGCTTGCCCCCGAGCTCGGCCAGAATACGGAGGAAGTGCTGATGGAGCTGTGCGGGTTGGACTGGGAGGAGCTCGCGAAGCTGCGGGAGGAAGGCGTCTACTAGCGGTCTGCGCTGGAGGTACGAATGACAGAGAAAACACTGGCCGAAGGCAATGCGGCGATTGGCTGGGGAGCGCTGAGCGCCGACTGCAAGTGTTTCTTCGGTTATCCCATCACGCCACAGAACGAGGTGATCGAGTTTCTTTCCCGCGAGCTTCCGAAGCGGGGCGGCATATTCGTGCAGTCCCAGTGTGAGACTGCGACCATCAATATGCTGTTCGGTGCCGCCGCCTGCGGCGTCCGTGCCATGACTTCCACTTCGAGCCCTGGATGGGGCCTGATGCTGGAGGGGATGTCCAACCTCGCAGCCGCACGACTCCCGTGCGTCGTCGCGCTGGTGCAGAGGGTCGGTCCCGGTGTACAGCGGCTGACCCACAGCCAGCAGGACTACAACTCGGCTGTGAAGGGCGGAGGAGGAGGAGGGTACAAGACAATCGTTCTGGCGCCCGCGTCCGTGCAGGAGACACACGATCTCATGCAACTGGCCTTCTACCTTGCCGACAAGTACAGGAACCCAGTCGTAGTTCTCAGCGACGGGCTGATGGGCCACGTAACTGAGCCGCTAGAGCTGCGCAGGATCGAGTTTGGGCCTGTCCCTGAGAAGGACTGGGCGGTGACCAAGCACGGCCGCCACGAGGATGGGAAGCACCGGGCCATCGGGGCCAGCTATAACCCCCTCAAGGGGGAATCCTTTGTGTCATACCTCGAGGACATGAGGAACGCCTACAAGGAGATTGAGGAGAATGAGGTCAGGTTCGAGGATTACATGACAGAGGATGCAAACCTCATTCTGGTCGGGTATGGGTACTGTGCGCGAGTGGCCGAGGAAGCCGTGGACATGGCGCGGGCGGAGGGGCTGAAGGCCGGGCTGCTCAGGCCCATCACCCTGTATCCGTTCCCGTACAGAGCGATACGTGAGAAGGCCGACCGCGGATGCAGGTTCCTGGCGGTCGAGGACAGCCTGGGCCAGATGGTGGAGGACGTGAGGATCGGGACCGGCGAAGGAGCCGAGGTGCACCTTGCGGATGTGACGTTCCGCCATCTGCCCTCAGAGGACGGGATGATCATGCCCTCGCGGGTCCTGGAGAAGGTTAGGAGTCTGCTATGACGGAAGAAGGCAAGACACCGGTGAAGGAAAGGGTAGCGGGAAGGCCCGAGGTATTCATTCGGGAGTGGTTTGCGGACTACCTCTGGGACCTGTTCTGCCCCGGATGCCAGACACCTGTAGTGGGGCGGGCGGTCGCCGAGGCCCTCGACGAGCTTGGGATCGGTGACACCGCGATCATGGTTGGTTGTGTAGGGTGCGGCGGTATCCTCATCGGAGGATTTGACCTGGACAAGGTCTCTCCGGCGCATGGCAGGGGACCGGACGTGGCGACCGCCGTCAAGCGCATCTACCCCGATACGGTGGTCTTCAGCGTACAGGGCGACGGAGACTGCATCGCGATTGGGGCGGGACCCTTCATTGGCGCCCTGACGAGGGCGGAGAAGATCACGATAGTCATGGTCAACAACACCAACTTCGGCACAACAGGCGGGCAGCTCGGCCCCACGACGCTCGTAGGTCAGGTCACCACGACCTCACCGGAGGGCAGAAAGCCCGAAGGCGAAGGCTACCCGGCGCACGCAGCCGAGATCGCGGCCACGTTCAAGGGCTGCGCCTACAGCGCGAGGGGCTCTCTGCACACGCCCGCCAGCTACCAGAAGACCAAAGGCTATATCAAGACGGCATTTCAGAGGCAGATGCAGAATGTGGGTACCAGCTTTGTCGAGGTCCTCACCGCCTGCCCCACCAACTGGCACCTGTCACCGGTGGACAGCCTGAAGTACATCGAGGAGCAGGTGATTCCGGAATTCCCTGTCGGTGAGTTCAAGAACGTCGATAAGATAGGCTAGAGGGAGGCGAGCATGTTTGGGGCAAACGGCAGTCGAGGCGAGGTGCTCATGGCTGGCATAGGCGGTATGGGCGTCCTGGTCGCGGGGCAGGTGCTGCTGGAGGCAGCATTTCATGCAGGCAAGCAGGTCTCCTACATCGCTTCGTATGGGTTCGCGCGGCGGGGTGGCCTCTGCGAGTGCACTGTCATATACTCCGACAACAAGATAGCATCGCCTTTGCTGGACCAGGCAGGGGTCCTGATGCTGCTCGACAGCGCGCAGTTCGCCATGTTCGAGCACCGGGTCCGGCCGGGCGGCACTATACTCGCCGAGCAGGCAGGCTTGAACGCGGAGCGCAAGCGCAGCGACTACAAGCTTTGCTCACTGCCATGTCTGGACATCGCGGTGAAGGAGATGGGTTCGATTCTCGGCAAGAACCTGATCATGCTTGGGGCATACGTGTCCATCGTCGACTCGGTCCCGCAGAATATGTGCGAGCGGGAGCTGAATGAGCGGTACGCTGATAACCCGAAGGTGCTGCAACGCAATCTGGATTCCTTCCGGCGTGGCCTCGACCTGGGCAAGCACGCCGCTGAGTACGTGGTGAGCTGAGGGGGGACAGGGCCGGTGGAGATGACAGGCGCAGAGCTGATATGCAGGGTGTTCAAAGACGAGGGCGTGAAGTACGTCTTCGGTGTCCCGGGGAGCACGGAAGTGCCCGTCATGGACGCTATCGCTCAGGACCCGGATATCACCTACATCAGCGCCGTGCACGAGGCGGTGTCAACGGGAATGGCGGATGGGTATGCCAGGGCCTCGGGTGGGATGGGCGTGGTCATGGTGCACACAGCGCCGGGCACCTCCAATGTAATCGGTAACCTCTATACTGCACACGCTGCTGGTACGCCCATGCTCGTCATAGGTGGGAAGCAGGATACCCGGCTCAAGTGGAGCGACTGCTACCTGGATGCGGACCTGCTTCCGATGGTGAGCAGTTTCACCAAGGCGTGCTGGGAGGTCAACCACGCTCACGAACTGCCTGTGGCGCTGCGGCGCGCCTTCAAGGAGGCGACCACTCCGCCGACGGGGCCGGTCTTCCTGGGTATTCCCCGTGACCTGCAGGAGCAGACCATCGATGTGGACCTCTCTCTTGAGCGGCGGCGCCGGATGCCCGAGGCGGGCAGACCGGACCGGGAGCAGTTGAGAGAAGTGGCAGGACTTCTCCTCGAAGCCGAGCGGCCCGCGATACTGGCTGGCAGGCAGGTGGCGGATGTCGGCGCTGTGACCGAACTGGTCCGCCTCGCGGAGTTGCTGTCAATTCCCGTATACGCGACAGCCCAGATACCGAAGCTCGTCTTCCCCACCAGTCATCCGCTCTACTACAACAGGATCCTGCCAATCGGATTCCAGCTAGCGGGATTGGATGGCCCTGCCGACGTCGTACTCGCGATTGGCAGCTACCTGTTCAAGCAGATACTGTACATGCCCGGTCCTTTGCTTCCTCCGGGCATGAAGATGGTTCAGATCGACTCCGACCCGGCGGGTCTGTCCAGGGACTGCCCGGCGGACATCGCCCTCCTCGCCAGCCCGAAGCTGGCACTCGCGGAACTGGCCGATGAGATAGAGCGCATAATGTCGGATTCCCAGCGCGAGGCTGCGAAGCAGAGATTCACCCGGCTGAAGCAGGCGCGTGACGAGGCCACGAGAGGGCGCGAGGAGCAGTTCAAGGACGTCTGGGACCAGGTGCCGATCCACCCCTGGCGGGCCGTTTCGGACATGATCGCCGCGCTGCCCCATGGCAGCATCATCGTCGACGAGGCGGTCATGCTCACCACGTACCTTGAGTACCTGTACGAGACGGCCGACGTAAGCGGCTACTTCAGTGCCAATGCCTGCCTGGGATGGGGGCTGCCCGCTGCACTGGGAGTGTCACTTGCGGCTCAGGGCAGGCAGGTGGTCGCCATGGTAGGAGATGGGGCGACGCTGTTTGGCCTTCAGGCCCTTTGGACTGCCGCGAGGTACGAGTTGCCCGTTGTTTTCGTGGTGCTGAACAACAGCGGATACAATGCAATCAAGTGGGCTTTCGCCGCGTATCCGATGAGGGGTTGCTCTCGCGACGCCGACCTGGGCTGCGAGCTTGGGAATGTCGATTTCCCTGCGGTGGCCGGAGGGTTCGGCGTTCAGGGGGAACGCATTGAGAATCCGGATGAGGTCCGGCCCGCTTTCGAGCGCGCCGTCGCGTCCGGCAAGCCCCGGCTGCTGGACATAATGCTTGACCCGAAGGATGTCGGCTGCGGCCTGCCCAGGCTGCCGTAGCAAGCGGATTTGCACGTGGTGCAGGGCTGCCGAATCCGGAAGCGAAAGACGAGTTCCGCGATACATTGGGCGGAACCTGATGGAGGGGGGCCTCGATGGCGTTCAAGGTCGCCGACGTGCTCGGCGTCTCCATGGTCGTCGATTACCGGCAGATGTGGGAGGCTGCGGGGATCACGGTGGACCTCGTGCAGAATCCCTGCTCTTTCGAGTCCTCGGAGGACGACATGATTGAGGCAATTGGAGACGCCGACGCGGTCATCGCCCAGGCCGCCTACCAGCCGTTCTCCCGGCAGGTGCTCTCCGGCCTGCCGAACTGCAAGTTCATCATCAGCGTCGGCATTGGCTACGAGAGGCTTGACATCGAGGCCGCGACTGAGCTGGGCATCATGGCGGCTAACGTACCCGATGTCTACGTCGAGGAAGTGTCCGATCACGCGATGGCGCTCATCCTCGCGTGCACCCGCCGGCTAGTGGAGATCGACAGGATCGTCAAGACGGTTGGCTGGAACGCACAGCCCGATCCGCACATAGCAAACGAGGTCTGGCCGAAGATGTGGCGCCTTCGCGACAAGACCCTCGGGCTGATCGGGTTCGGGCGCATCCCAAAGGCGCTCGTTCCCAAAGCCAAGGGCTTCGGACTTCGCATCCTGGTGTATGACCCCTACGTTGAGCCACGTGTGTTCCAGGACTTCGCAGTCGAGCCAAGCAACCTCGACACGCTGCTTCGAGAGTCGGACGCCATATCCGTTCACGCGCCGCACACGAAGGAAACACAACACATACTAGGGGCGGAGGAGTTGAAGAAGATGAAGCCGACCGCCTGCCTGGTGAATACTGCTCGGGGGGCGTTGGTGGACCACGATGCGCTGTATGCGGCGCTGAAGGATGGTGTAATAGCGGCTGCTGCTGTGGACGTCACGGAGCCGGAACCCCTGCCCGCCGACAGCCCTCTCCTCAAGCTGGACAACTTCATTGTCACGGCCCACTCGGCGCACGCCTATGGGTCTGCGAACCCCGCGCTTTCGCTGCGTCCCGGCGAGGAGATCATCCGTGTAGTGAGAGGCGAGTGGCCGGTAGGGCTCATCAACCACGATGTCAAGGAAACATACACGCGGAAGTGGAGTCAAAGCTGAACCTGCTCGGGAGGACCAATGGCCAGAGGTGAAGTAGTCATAGACGAGAGCGTGTGCAAGGGGTGCGGCTACTGCGCGGCTTTCTGCTCGCGCGGGGGCATCATAATGTCAACCGACAGGGTCACGCCCAAAGGGTACATCCTGCCGGAGTTCGCGCATCCGGACAAGTGCAACGGGTGCGGCATATGCGCCTGGATGTGCCCCCGGTTCGCAATCGAGGTCTACAGGTACGTACAGCCGAAGGTGCAGACTGCCTGAGCGTGCTGTGTGCGTACCGGCTCGGGGGAGGTGCCGTCCATGAAGAGCGTGGAGTTGAGTGTTACGATTCGAGTACCCAGGGATGTCGTGCTCCATGAGATATCCGAGTACACGCATCCGCCGAGACTGCACCACTGGTGCATCAAGTCAGTAGAAGTGCTGGAGGACAACGGCGGGACCAGCGTTGCGCTGTGGCGACTCAAGGTGCTGGGGTTCACGCGCCACTCGAAACAGAAGCAGGTGGTCACGCCGCCCGACAGGATGAGCAACGAGACCATTGATGGCTTCGCGAGAGGCACGGTGGAGACCACGTACCTGCGGGAGGCCGACGGCGGGACTGAGATAGTGGACAGCGTCGATGTCAGAATCCCCGGCTGGGGCTTCCTGCTGGAGTTGCCCGTAGCGTGGTACACGAAACGGATGACGGAGCGCATACTGCTCGACCACAAACGGGACATGGAGGCCAGATTCGGCTCGGCCTGCGGGACGAACGGCGAAGGCCGGGGAGGCGACAAGTGACCACCACGGGAGAACAGGGGCTGGAAAGGGCCCGACTGCTGCACGACAAACGCGGCCAGCGGGCCAGGGAGTTGTCAGAGCAGGGCAGATCTGTCATAGGGTACTTCTGTGCTTACACTCCAGTCGAACTGCTCACCGCTCTCGACCTCGTGCCGTACCGGATTCATGGCCGGGTCGGCGGTTCTCTCGAGAAGGTGGACGAATACCTGGAGACCATCGTTTGTCCCTACGTGCGGAGCGCGTTCGACATGGCATTGCGCGGCGAGTACGACTTCCTCTCCGGCGTCGTCATTCCGCACACGTGCGATGCCATGCACAGGCTTCACGATATATGGATGTACTACATGAAGCCCGGTTTCGGCCACAGCATCACCGTCCCGCACATGACGCATCGCGCCTCCTTCGAGTACTTCCGGAATGAGCTTGCCACCTTCCGCAGAAGTCTGGAGAGATACGCGGGGCATTCCATCGATGACGAGAAGCTCCGCGAGGCGATTCGGGAACACAATAGCTGTCGCGCCCGCGTGAGACGGCTATACGAGTTGCGAAAGAGGCAGCCACCGCCGATATCCGGCACCCAGATGATGTCGGTGCTGCTCGCGGGCACCACGCTTCCGGTCGACGAGTACAACGATCTTCTGGACAGCGTGCTTGCCGAGGCCGAAATGCGGAAGCCGGAGCCCGACGACAGGCCGAGGCTGCTGTTCGTGGGCAGCGAGGTGGATGATGCGGTGGTCATCAGGTTGATCGAGGACTGCGGGGCGGACGTGGTAATGGACGACCTGTGCACAGGCAGCCGCCACTTCTGGACCGACGTGGACGAGGGCAAGGAGCCCATGGAGGCCCTCGCAGAGCGATACCTCGGCGGAAGGACCTGCCCGTGTACGTACCGCAGCGGGAGCGCATCTGAGCGCTTCGGCTATCTCGGGGAGTACATACGCGACTGGAACGCCGACGGGGCTCTGGTGTACGCCATCCGGTTCTGCGATACTTATCAGCTTGATGCCCCCGAGATTCAGGACTTCATGCAGGAGCTGAACCTGCCCGTCTTGTACCTGGAAGACGACTACGTGAAGCCCGCACTCGGGCAGTGGAAGACGAGGATCGAGGCGTTCCTGGAGACGATCGAGGGTCGCAAGGAGTAGCGGATGGCTCAGCAGACCGGCGACAGGACCAGCTCACGGAAGTTCACTGAATCGGCGGGCAAGATACGCACGGTGGTCAAGCGCATGTACCAGCAGGCGCAGCAGGCCAAGGAGGAGAAGCGTCCGATAGCCTACTGCATGGTCATGTGCAACTACGAGGAAATCCTCGAGGCTATGGATATCGTCCAGGTGTACACGGAGAACTACGCGGGCCTCTGTGCCGTGAAGCGCCAGGCCGACGTCTACATGGACAAGGCCCGCGCCGAGGGCTATTCCGACCTGCTGTGCGGCTACGCGCAGGTGGGAATAGGGTTCGACGCCATGCGCTACGAGCTGGGCGAGATGCCGCCTGATGCGCCTGACGGCGGCATGCCCGAGCCGGACATGCTGCTCGGGTGCAGCATGGGCTGTGACCCGCGCTGGAAGTGGTACCAGGCACTGGGCCGCTACAAGAACACGCCCATCTATAACATGGACGTGTTGATGCCCCAGAGCGACGCTGACATCGATGAGATCGAGGAGTACTCCGTTCAATACATGGCCGAGGAATTGAGGGGCCTCATCGCCTTCCTGGAGCGGCAGACGGGCAGGAAGATGGACTACGATCGCCTGATGGACATCGTTAGGCAGGTCGAGGAGACGCGCTGGTGGTGGCGGGAGGCCTACGAGCTGCGAAAGGCGATTCCCTGCCCGATGACCACGCAGGACCACTTCGTGCTCTTCGTACCGCATCATATGATGCTAACCGATGAGTTCACGCTGCAGTTCTACAAGGGGCTCTACGACGAGTTGAAGGAGCGCGTGGACAATGGCATCGGGGCTATCGACGACGAGAAGTACCGGCTGCTGTGGGGAGTGGGCATACCGCCCTGGCACAGCATGTACATACTGGACTATTTCCTCAACTTCGGGGCGGTCTTCGCCGCCGAGACTGCCTACATGGTCCCCGAGCCTTACGATATTCCCGACAGGGTGGACGACCCGATTGAGATGATCGCGCGGCGCATGTTCGTTCGCAACAGCTCTCTTCAAAGGCGCGGACGGGCAGCAGGCAACGTGCCGGCCCTGGCCATGGCTCACCTGGAGCGCATCGGGGACTTCAGCATCGACGGGGTGGTAATGCATGTTACGCGGTCATGCAGGGCGTCTACGATGGGCCAGATCATGGTCAGGAACGTAATCCGGGATCAGTACCCGGCCATGCCGGTGATGTTCCTGGAGAGCGACATCGTGGATGTCGACACCTTCTCCGATGTCGAGGCCAGGAACCGCATCGACACCTTCATGGAGATGGTGGAGGCCCGCAAGGGCTCGAAGCTCTAAACGCCTGAACCCGTTGGGTGGCCGGGTAGCAGCTCCCCGGCCCGGTATGGTGGTGCATTCCGCTGCGCTGCATGCACCCTACGCGGCTTTGACAGGGGGCGGGCGGGGGGACGGGACACGACTCCGGCCTAGTTTGACGCAGTAGCCCCTATCTACCATAATCCTCATTGTGGCGCGTAGCGACCACGATCGGGATGTGCGGCGCTTCAATCGCAGCTCTCACATGGGCGAAAGTGTACTCTTCACGTGGAGCGGAGGCAAGGACAGCGCGATGGCGCTCTACGAGATGGTGGTGGGCGGTGAGTACGAGGTGGCGGCGCTGCTGACGACGGTGACACGCGACTACGGCAGGGTCAGCATGCACGGAGTCCGCGAGGAGCTTCTGGACAGGCAGGCGGAGGTGCTGCGCCTGCCTCTCGACAAGGTGCACATCGAGGCAGGTGCCTCCAACGAAGACTATGAGGCGGCGATGCGAAATGCGCTGTACCGCTACCTCGAGCAGGGTGTGAGAAGGGTCGTCTTCGGCGACATCTTGCTGGAGGACATCAGGAGGTACCGCGAGGACAACCTGGCGCGCGTGGGCATGCAGGCGCTGTTCCCCCTGTGGAAGCGGGATACCACGGAGCTGGCGCACGCATTCATCAGCCTCGGCTTCAGGGCCGTCGTCACGTGCGTTGACTCCCAGCACCTGGATGGGAGCTTCGCCGGCCGCGAGTATGATGAGCGCTTCCTGGCCGACCTGCCGCGATCGGTCGACCCCTGCGGCGAGAACGGCGAGTTCCACAGCTTCGTCTACAGCGGGCCTTCTTATCGCGAGGACGTGCGTTTCAAGAGAGGCGAGGTCGTGCTGAGGGATAACCGCTTCTACTTCTGCGACCTGCTGCCGCTTCGCGCTGAAGATGGGGAGGGCTGATGGGCGTTGATCCTGAACAACTCAGGGCGAGACTCAGCACGGACGTCAGGGAGCGTATCGCACTGGAGAACTGGCACTCGCATGACGCCAGGTGGTTCCTCAAGGTCGGTGCAGAGTTCGGCTTCGACACCGCGAACAGGCTGAACCAGTCCACCCTGAGATCGATGGCCAGGACCGAGATGCGGCGTCTCATCGAGGCCGGCGGGTGCGGTCCCATAGAGACCATGGAGGACTTGGCCGGCCTCATGGAGCTGGCCATGGAGACCTACTTCCCTCCCCCGATGCTGGAAGGCCAGACCGAGGCGCTGGGCGAGTCGTCGGCTCGTGGGATAGTGACGAGGTGTCTGGTGCACGAAGAGGTGACTAAAGCCGGCGTCCAGGGCCTGTACGAGTGTGCCTGTCCGAACCGTCACCTGGGATGGGCTGAAGGCCTGCGGGTACTCCGGCAAGGTCGAGATAGTCAGGAGCATGCTGCGCGGCGATCCTTTCTGCGAGTTCTCTCACCGAGATTGCCCGCATCCCCGATGAGCAGGCTTCCGTGTAGACAGGTTGTTGTCTTCGGAGGCGCACGGGGACGGTCACATCAAGAACCTGAGGAAGATCAGCAAGGCGGAGGCCGAGGCCTTCGTCCAGGGGACAAGGCACTGGTAACAGAACCGGAGGCCATGGATGGACTACATGACCGCTTTGATCGTAGGTCTGCTGGCAGCGCTGGTGCTGCATCTGGTCGAGGAGGTCAGGACGGGCTTCCGGTTCAGGCTGCCTTTTGGGGAGATGCCCCGGAGGGTCTTCATGTGCATCAATATCGCGCTGTACGGCTTCATCCTCGCGACGGTCGGACTGTCGGCGACGGGAAGCGGCTTTGCGAGGCCGTTCGCCTGGGCCTTCGCCCTGGCAATGCTGCTGAACGGTGCAGGCCACATCGGGTGGATGGTTGTAAGGAGGGCCTATTTCCCCGGCGGGTTGTCGGCCTTCGTTCTTGTGGGAGTTGCACTGGCTCTTGTCTGGCATCTATCATGAATTGGATAGAGCGGGAGCGCAAGATTGCTCTGGAAGCGGGATGATATGAACCGAGTGAGACTGGCTGCTCTGGCGACAATCGTTGTGGCTGCCCTCATGGTCGGCGGCTGCGACGGCGAAACCGGTTCAACGCCAGGGCCGACGGCTGCGCCGACGGAAGCGCCCACCCCGGCACCGACGGCGGAACCAGGCCTCGACCGGATCAACAGCGTACCGCTCGATGCCGTCAAGGTAACGCCTGAGGATGACGAGTTCCCGCCGATTCTGCATTCAGAGGAGTATCTCGAGCCCGTGCCCGTGCCCTCTCCGGTGAACACTGCCGGCGCTGAGGACTCCGCCTTCGTAACACCCGACGGGCGGACCCTGTACATATGGTTCACGCCCGACCCCTCGATCCCGGTAACGGAGCAGCTCGTCGATGGCGTAACAGGGGTGTATGTTTCGTATCTGGTTGAAGATGAATGGACGCTGCCCGAGCGTGTATGGCTGCAGGACCAGGGTAAGCTGGCGCTGGACGGATGTGTGTTCGTGCAGGGAGAGACGATGTGGTTTGGCTCGGCCCGCGAAGGCTACGAAGGTTTGAACTGGTTCACGGCTGAGTACGTCGACGGCGAGTGGCGCAACTGGGAGTATGCCGGAGACCTGCTGAACAAGGAATACCAGGTCGGCGAGTTGCACGTCACCGCCGACGGGCGCGAGCTGTACTATCACACGCGCGGCGAGCAGTACGACATTTGGGTCAGCGAGAACGTCGGAGGGCAATGGCAGCAGCCCGAGCCGGTCGACGCGGTCAACTCTCCGGACACCGAGGGATGGCCTTTCGTGACGGAGGACGGGCAGGAGCTGTGGTTCACGCGCTTCTATCAGGGTTCCCCGGCCATATTCAGGTCAACAAGGGTTGCCGGCGAGTGGCAGGAGCCCGAGTTGGTTATCTCGCAGTTCGCGGGCGAGCCGACCCTGGACCGCGAGGGCAATATCTACTTCTCTCATCACTTCTACGTGAACGGCGAGATGGTGGAGTCGGACATCTACGTAGCGTACCGGAAGTGAGAGGGCGGCAATGCCTTCCGCACGCAACGATCTCAATGACCGCGGGTGAACGGCCGGACCGACCCCGCTGACGCTCGCCTGACACAGGGTCTATAATAGCCCCATGCCTATCCGGGTTCTTCCCCCCCGCGTGGCCTCCAAGATCGCCGCCGGTGAGGTGGTGGAGCGCCCGGCGTCGGTGGTCAAGGAGCTGGTTGACAACGCCATCGATGCAGCAGCCACGCAGATCGCGGTGGAGGTGCAGGCCGGCGGAGTGCGTCTGATCCGGGTCGTAGACAATGGCTTCGGGATCCCACCTGACGAGGTGGATGCTGCGTTCCAGCGTTTCGCTACCAGCAAGCTCGCCACCGCGGAAGAACTGGAGGGCGTCGCCAGCCTCGGATTCAGAGGGGAGGCGCTGCCCTCGATAGCGGCCGTCGCCGAAGTCACGATGGTCACGCGGGGCGGCGATGAGCTTGGGGGGACGTTCATCAGCCTCAAGGACGGTGAGATACAGCAGAAGTCGAAGCGGGGCTCCCCGGTTGGTACCACGGTCATTGTCCGGAACCTGTTTCGCAGCTTTCCCGCACGTCTCAAGTTCCTCAAGTCGGCGTCGACGGAGAGCAGCCATATCGGCCAGGTCGTCACGCAGTATGGTCTGGCGTATCCCGAGATCAGGTTCACTCTTGTCGTGGACGGTCGCACTACCTTCCGCACGACGGGGAGCGGCAACATGCGTGAGGTGCTCGCCGCCGTCTATGGGAGCGACGTGGCTAGGTCGCTGCTCCCCATCGAGAACCCGGGTGCCGACCCAGACCGGCTTATGCCGAGGGCGGCGGGTTTCGTCAGCCCTCCGTCACTGACCAGGGCTACTCGGAGCTACATCAGCCTGTTCGTCAACCGCCGCTGGGTGCAGAGCCGTACGCTCACCTACGCGGTGGAAGAGGGGTATAGAGGGCTGCTAATGACGGGACGGCATCCGATTGCAGTGATCAATGTCGCGGTGCCGCCACAGGACATCGACGTGAATGTTCACCCCGCCAAGGCCGAGGTCAAGTTCCGCAATGAGCGTGAGGCGTTCGGTGTTGTGCAGAAGGCTGTAGCCTTGACCATTTCGGCGCAGGCCCCAATGCCGTCTCTGGACACGCTGCAAAGGCCGCAGCCGACCCCACCGCCGCCAGCCGAGCGCCCGATGTCAGAGTTCGATGCCATCCCTTCGGTCAGGCGGCCCGAGGGGCCCGTTGAGAGCGTCCATTCGAGCGAGCCGACTTCCGGGACGCTGCCCATCCTTCGAGTTCTCGGCCAGGTAGGGAACGCTTATATCGTGGCCGAAGGGCCTAACGGGATGTACCTGATCGACCAGCATGCGGCGCATGAGAGGGTATGCTTCGAGCGAATTCGCGATCAGCGCAGACGGCAGGCGGTCGAGGTACAGGGGCTGCTCGAACCGCTGCCGGTTGAGCTGACTCCCAGGCAGCAGGAGCTTCTGGAGGTCTATGCAGAGGCTCTTGCGGCTCACGGCTTCGATCTGGAGCACTTCGGGGGCCGGACATATCTCGTGAGATCGGTTCCGGCCATGCTCAGGGATCAAGACGCGGCTGCTTCGCTGGCGGAGCTACTCGATTTCCTGGCCGAGGGCGAGAAAGGCGACATGGGAGAGAGTATTGCGATGTCGCTGGCCTGCCACTGCGCGGTGCGGGCAGGGCAGGTGCTGGGCCAGGAGGAAATCCTCGACCTCGTCAGGCAACTGGAGCACACCTCACAGCCTCGCACCTGCCCACATGGCAGGCCCACGATGGTGCACGTCAGCACGGCACAGCTCGAAAAGGGCTTCGGCAGGAAGTAGAAGCTACATCCTCAGGTAGCTGTGGGCGTAGAGCTGCTCGCTCTGCATAATCCCTATTGTCTTGACGATGTCCCTGATCTCGGGATCGCTTGTGTCCACGCTGCTCGTGTCGAACATCTCCATGGCCTCGTAGGTGTCATAGAGGCCGACGAGCAGCTTGCCCTTCGGAGTCGACTCGTCCCTCTCCTTGACGATCCTGAGGAACTCCATGGTTTCGGAGTCCAGCGTGTCGATGATCGCCGAGTCGAGACCGGCGCCCATCATCATGACAAGGAAGACGCGGTTGAGCAGGGAGCGGATCTCGTGTGGACATGAGTTGGAGACGTTCGAGAGCCCGCAGGTCGTGCGCGGTGCCGGATCGGTCATCTGCTTGAAGAACCTGACCGCATTGATTGTCTCCTGTGCCTGGTCCTGATTGCCGTTCACGGTCAGCACCAGGGGGTCGAGCCAAAGCCTGTCCGTTGATACGCCCAGTTCGGCCGCCTTCGGGAATATGCACTCGGAAGCCAGTTCCACACGCGCGTCGGCTGAAGTCGGCAGGCCGCCCTTGGCCAGCGTCAGGGCGATGATATCTGACTCGTACTTGGCCGCTAGCGGCATCAGGGCCTCCAGGCGTTCCGGGGTGCAGTCGGTACTGTTGATCAGCGCCTTCTTCTTGCAGACCTTGAGTCCCGCCTCTATCGCTGTGGCGTTTGTTGTATCGAGCGAGAGCGGGATGTCTACCACTTCCTGGACGGTCTCGACCATCCAGGGCATTATTTCTGCCCCTGCCTTCTTCTGTGGGCCTATGTTCAGGTCCAGGTAGGTTGCGCCGGAGTCGACCTGCTTCTTGGCCAACTCCTGGATGAACTTCTTGTCGCGATTCTCGACCGCAGTCCTCACCTCTTGCGATATGATGTGAATGGACTCACCGAGACAATCGAACAGCATCTGTTCCTCCTTCTATACCTGTCCGTTATTCGAGAAGGAAAAGGGGCAGAAGGCTTGGTCCCGCTACCCCTTCGCTTACTCCGGTGCCCTAGCTCTTCCAGTTCTCCTTGAGGAAGCCGCCGACAGCCATTGCCTCTCGCGGTCCGACCATTATCTTCCAGTCGGGCAACTCCTCCTCCAACTCTCCCCTCAGCACAGCCACACCGCCGGGGATGACCACGTTGCGGTGATTGACCTTCTCCGCGATGCTTTCGCTCTTGACAGTCTTGGCGATCTTCTCAGCGTCGAACTTGCCCGCGGACCAGGCGGTGAGCACCGAAAGTCCTTCGGTGTCGCAGACGACAAGCCAGGAAGCCCAGCCGGAGCCCTCAAGCTCACCGGCTATGGAGAAGTAGGTCAGCGAGAAGTTTGTCGTCACGCAAACGGGACTGCTGTCCTTCGGCTCGCCAATCTGATACAGACCCGGCTTCATCTGTATAGGCTTCTGCGGGTCCGTGTAGAGGTTCAACCTGAGCGTTATCAGCGCCAGCGCTAGTGCCGGCGAGAACCTGTCGATCACGACTATGCTGCCGTACTTTGCGACGTATTGGCCTGCGAGCACTGCCTCCTCTTCGTCCGACTGAGTGTTCTCTCCGGGGAATGTGATCACCGGATAGCCCAGGGGTTCGAACTTCTTCTGCAGCGCGAGCCTGCGAATTTGGGTCAGGGTGACGAGGGAATCGGCGAGACCGCGCACTCCTGGGTCCAGCACCAGGTCTTCGACACCTGCCCCCGCGGCCTTCTCGGTCAACTCCGCAAGCTCCTCAAGACCGCCGGAGCTTCGGACTGCCAGCGGACAGGAGTGCTTCTTGGCCAGTTCCACCATCTGATCGATGTTGT
Organism: uncultured Dehalococcoidia bacterium; assembly: GCA_964574685.1. Taxonomy (GTDB): domain Bacteria; phylum Chloroflexota; class Dehalococcoidia; order SZUA-161; family SZUA-161; genus CAZGDV01. The sequence continues at coordinate 45,612 of CAZNOI010000015.1, read as the reverse complement.
CCTTCGTGGCGGCGTAGATCAGAGGCTTCTTCGCGGCGACCTTCTCCAGTGCCTGGCCCATTGCCGCCGCGTCGTTTGACATGAGGACGAGAGGCAGGTCGGTCTTGGAGGTGACGGTCTCGACGCACTGGACGAACTTGCCGGCGTCGCCCGATGCGTTGTCGACGGCGAAGCCGTCCAGACCGAAGGTCATTCCCACACGGTCCACGCTGTACCCGGCGACCTCCTGTACCTTCTTGGCGACGTCATCCGCGGAATCGGTGTCCTTCACCCTGACGACGAGCGCTGTGGGGTGGACGAAGGTCTTCTCGTGGCGGAACATCACTGTCTCACCGCCGACCTCGGCTTTCTTGTCGCCCTCTCCTATGGTTACGAGCCTCATAGGAGGCTTCGATGCGGCGGCCAGGGCCGCCTTGCCCTCGTCGCTGACATAGGGGCACGTGGAAAGCTCAACCCCGCCTGCGGCCAGCTTCATGGCAAAAGCGAGGCAGGTCGGGAAGCCGCATTCCTTGCAGTTGGTCTTGGGCAGGAACTTGTATATCTGAATACCTGTCAATGCCATCTCAGTCTCTCCTTTCCTCGGCTACTTGCCAATGAGCTTGCTGATGGTGTCCTTCACCCTCTCGACGGCCTTCGGATGGCACATGGTCAGGAGATCGCACCCCGCGTTCACTACGCTCGTGGCGGTGACCTCCTCCCAGATGATGCCGCGCTTCTCGTGATCGCCCCACTCATCGGGGACGCCCTCCCCGACCCTGGCCTCCTTCTGCCGCCAGACCTCGGAGCCGACGTGGTTGATGATGGGAAACGATGTCATGGCATCTCCACCCAGCGCCGCCAGGCGCACGCGCTCATTGATCGAGTACCCGTACTCGATGCCGTATCCGAGTGCGCCGGTGTCCGGGTCCATGATTATGGACTCCGGTGGCACGCCAAGGTCGGAAAGCATGATATTGAGCTGCTTGCACAGATTGATGTCCAGCGGGGTCTTGGCGATGGCCGCGTGGCCATCGGATATGCAGACGGCCCCGATGGTACGGTAGTTCTTCTCCTCGCAGTTGCCCAGAGCCAGGCGCTGGCCTTTGCCCGCTTCGGACGCTGCTGTAATGACCTCGTTGTCCTTCTCGGCCACGCCCGGTCCGATGACGATGAGCGGCAGGTCTACCGCTGAGAGCACCTTCTCGACGGCGGCCTTGGCCTCGGCCGCCCCCGTGTTGCCTCCCTCAGGGTGCGCACTGAGCAGCTTCAGGCAAATGGCGTCCGCCCCGAACTCGGCCGCCTTCTTGGCCCAGCTCGCCGGGTCCTTCACCGCGTCGCCCCATGCGGAGAGCAGCGGGGCGGGCCAGGACGGCTCCTTGTCGTGGATCTCGATGGCTATCTTGGGCGGGTTCGGGATCGAGCCCTCGAAGGTGAGAAACGGGAGCGTCGTCTGCCCTCCGATGACGATCTCCTTGCGTCCGCCGCCTCCGAGCTTGACTGCCTTTACCTGTCCGGTCCACTTCTCAACTGGGATCTCTACTTCCGGCATGCCAGTCTCCTCCTTCACCTGAGTCTAACATGAAGCAAGGGCCGCGTTTACGACCCTTGCTCTCGGGATCGGGTATATCTCCTCCATGTCCTGGCAGAAGCCATCTACATGATGGGGTCCATGGTAAGCGCCGGGTGTCCCTTCTCCTCAAGCCAGGGCAGCAGTTCTTCGACAGTAGTGCAGACGGTACCGTCCGCCATCTTGTCCATGAGATCGGGCACGCCCTCTCGCTCGCAGGCCTCCTTGATCTCCTCTTCAAGCTCTTCCTTGAGGTTCTTCGAGATCCAGACGATCCTCTTGATCCCTCCCTCGACGGAGATGAACTTCCTGCTCGGGATGTACGTCTTGCCGTGGCCCATCATGCCGGGCGTCTGCAATCCGCCGCCGACCGTAGCCATCAGTGTGGTGAACGTCATTCCCGATGGCGTTTGGCCGTAGTCATCGCGGGACACGATCATCACGCCGTTGGCCTCCGGTATGATGGCCATGACGCACTCGCAGCAGCCGCAGGTTGTGAGCGGAGCGTCCATCAGGGAGTATATCGTGAAACGCTCTATGTTCTTGTTTGAGTGGTCATAGACGAACTGGTTGACGCCTTCCCACTCGCCCAGGTGCTCGCTGATGGCCTTACCCTTCGCGACGGGCTGGTTGGGACCGTTGGGGTTGATCTCGTAGGAAGCGCGGCAGTCCAGCCAACTGTAGGCACCGCAGAGTCCGACTCGCTCAGGGTTGATGACGCACACGTGGTTGGGGGCGAAGGACTGGCACAGCGTGCAACTGTAGAAGGTGTCGACGGCCTCGTCGGTGAGACCCGCCAGCCTCTGGTTGCGCTCCTTGTAGACCGCCCTAGCGTCCTCCATCAACTGCGCTACCTTTTCGGGCTCGGTGTAGAGAGTGATCTGTATCTTGTCGACGATGGCGCCAAAGTCGTTGTGCATGCAGGCATGCAGGATGTCGCCGAAGTGCCTTAGAGTCAGGCCCTTCTTGATGGCGTTCTTATGGAGGCGAATCCAGGTGATGTCGCGCTGGCCCTGGTGCGATATCCCTTCCGCTCCATTCAGCATGTGGTGTATCTGGCGCTCCAGAACGGGCTCGAAGTCCTTCTGCATCTTGCGCCCGGCGACATCGACCACGATGCCGAGCGGGTTCTTCGACCCCTCTTCGTACGAGTCGATATCCGGACCTATGACCTGGACCTTGCCGTCTTCGACCTCGTCGAGGTCCTTCATGCGGAGCCACTCGAAGCACATGCCGCCCTTGCCGCCGAACTCGCAGGCCAGGTCGGCCCTGCGCACTACCTCGCCCTCGAAGGCGGGACCGTAGGCGACGGGAATCGGCACCTTGGCGATCTTGATCTTGATGCCTCGAAGCTCGACGCAGCGCTGGACGAGCTTCTCCGCCTTCTCCATATCGTCCGCGCCCGGGATGTCGTCGAAGGGCATGCTGACGACATGCTCGAACTGAGTCACGCCGGTGGGCAGGATATTGGGAATGACGGTATCGGCGAAAACCGGGAAGCCGTAGTTGATCGCACCGGCCGCGGCGGCGTACTTGACGTCGTCCACGGGACCAAGCGCGAGAACGAACGCGAAGCAGCGGAACTTGTTGTAGAGCAGGATCTTGCGGAACTCGCCGGCGGAGACGCCGCCGAAACTCAGTGCTGCGCGGGTGGCGAAGCCGAGGGCGTATATTGCGGAGACCGTGTCCGATCCGAAGGGGACGATGTAAGTATCGTAGCCCATCTCCACGCCCTCTTCGCGGAGCTGGTCTGTGATGCTTCTGCCGTTGTTGTCGGCGCAAAGGAATATGAGTTGGCCTCTGGACTGCAGCTCACGGACGATCTTCACTGCGATCTCGTTGGTCTTGGCAGCGCCCACGAGAGCAGCGAAGCCCGGCATTCGGCCGTCTACCAGAGCGATGCCCCAGCTTCTCATCTGGCCGTCGTTGATGGGTCCGTTGAACTCGAAGCCGTCCTTCTTCTCCGGTTGCTGGCCGAGAGCGAAACGAACGCCTTCGATAGCTTCGAAGGCGTAAAGGGTGGCCGCACCTGCATCCAGAGTCTCGCCGAGGTACGGCAGCCAGAGGTCCTCCGACGGCACCGGCGGCAGGAGGTTCCTGGCGTGCTCGATCACGGGAGGCAGGTCGCCAAGGGTCTCGACCTTGACGCCCAGCAGGCCGTATATGGTGGGCAGGTAATAGCCCGTGCCCGCCCCGGAAGCATCCTTGAACTCTATCTTGGTGTCGGGGCCGAGCTTCTGCAGGGCGTCCTGCAGCATTTCGTCCGCCTGCTTGACGGCGCTGTGGGCACCCCTGATTGCTGAGGTGGCAATGAACTTGGACATATCTCTGTGCCTCCCTTAGTATCTTCGAAAGTCGCCGGACATCGGGGCATCTATGGGATTGGTCGCGCTCATGCGGCTCGCCACCTGGAAGCCGGGGCTGGTGCCGCAGATCCGGTCGCCGCAGGAGCAGACCGGTACCGACCGCAGGACCTTCTTTGCCTCGTCCAGCTTGGCCTCGTCCGCTTTGACGGCTACCACGATGCCGCCGGAAGGCAACGAGTACTTGTAGTAATCTATGGTCTCCTGAATGACGCCCATCTCTGCCAGCTTGTCGGCATCGGTCTGAGCTTTGACTCCCTCGATGGCCTTTGCTCTCTGGTCGCTGGCGACGACCATGATGTCGTCGTCCTTGAACCCCTTGGACTTCAGGTCGTCGACAGCTCTCTTTGCCTCAAGCGGCTCTCGGAAAAGCTTTGTTGCGACGTTGGGCATGGCAAACTCCTTGCAGGTGTTATTTAGGGTCTCCAGGAAATAGAAAAGGCCCCTCCCCTTGTGCTCTCAGTGCATAAGATTGACAGGGCCCATTGACCTAGAGAAGCAACTGTCCACCACGGCAAACAGCGTCATTGTAGCATAGGCATAATTGGCAGTCAAGCTTGGGCAGGTCGAAGGCACTGGGCTGCGGTCTGGTAGAGAGCCGGTAAGTGGGGTCAGGCAGCCCGCCTCCGGGCTCAATCGCCGGACGCACTGTCCGCGCTTCCGGGGACAGAGCCGTGCTTCTGGGGCATATACCTGAGTACCACGAGCGCGCCGAATGCGCTGATGACGATGATGGCGTACGCCATGGCGTGCCATCCGTCCATGAAGCTCTGCCGTGCGGCCTGGGCTACGGCGGCACCGGCTTCAGGCGGCAACTGCTCGGCGATGGCCAGCGCTGTACCGACCGAATCGCTTGCTGCCTCCACAAGCTCCTGGGGCAGACCGGCAATCGTGCTTGCAGAGTCCCTGAAGCTCGATGAGTAGACCCCGTTCAGCGCCGCCACCAGCGAGGCCACGCCGATGGAGCCGGCCACGAGTCGGGAGACTGCGTTCATCGCGGAGCCGACACCTGCTTTGGCCTCCGGCAGGGCACCCATCACGGCGTCGGTGGCGGGCGCCACTATATAGCCGAGGAAGAAGCCGAAGCCGAAGAAAAGGGACCCGATCTGCCAGTACGGCGTATCGACCTGCCACAACGAGGTCAGGGCCAGGACCGTCACAAGCCCGCCGAATCCCAATGCCATCACCGACTTCGTGCCGAAGCGCTTGTCCAGGATGTCTGCCGAGCCGGCACCCATGAACATGCCCAGTGCCAGTGGCAGGAACCTTATGCCCGTCTCGAGCGCAGTGTAGCCGTTGACAAGCTGCATGTAGAGCGTCAGGCCGAAGACTACGCCGATCATGCCGAGGCCGGTGAGGCTCACCCCGGCCAGACCGGCTGAGAAACGGGCGCTGCGGAAGAAGCCGACTTCGAGCATGGGGTGCCTTGTGTGACGCTCCCAGAGGACGAAGGCCGCTGTGAGAAGAACCGAGGCCGCGAGGGAGCCCACCACGGCGGAGTGGGTCCACCCCCAGCCATCCCCCTGAATCAGGCCGAACACCAGTGCGGCCAGCGCCAGACATGAGAGCACAGTGCCGGGATAGTCTGCCTTCCGGGCGTGCAGGTCCCGGCTGTCGGGAATCAGGGACCAGCCGGCCGTCAGAGCAACGGCGGCTATCGGCAGATTGATCAGGAATATCCAGTTCCAGTCAAGGCTGTCGACTATCAGGCCGCCGACGATGGGTCCGAGCGCGACGCCGATGGCGTTCATGGCGGCCCAGGCGCCGATCGCCTTGCCGCGCTCCTCGCGGGGAAAGACATTGGTGATGATGGCCAGTGTTGTGGGGAGAATCATCGCCGCTCCAATACCCATGATCGCACGCCAGACTATAAGCTGCGTCCCGCTTCCGGCCAGCGCAGCGCCCAGGCTGGCGCCGCCGAATGCCAGAATACCCGCCTGGAGCATGCGGGCGCGCCCGTACCTGTCGCCTAGAGAACCCATTAGGAGCATGAGCACGGCGAAAGACATGATGTAGGAGTTGATTATCCACTGAAGCTCGGCCATACTGGTGCCGAGTTCGCGCTGCAGGGTCGGGAGTGCGATATTCACTATCGACGAGTCGATAACCACGATCAGCACGCTTATCGCTATGACAACGAGGGTCCACCATCTCAGCCTGTACGCCCGTTCTCCGATTGCAGTTGTATCCATCTCGACGGCCCTCCGCGGTCGTAAGAAATATTTGTACGTATATACTTCATGTATTTCAGTATTATGCCAGAGGATGTTGACATTGTCAATATACTTGTATAGAATAGATACATAATTACAAATATAGCAATGCCGGTGGGGAGGCAGTCATGGACGGCTTCGAACGCATGAAGGAGCAGTCGCGGCGCACCATCTTGGATGCGGCACTGGAGTTGTTCAAGACATACGGGTTCAAGAAGGCCAGCATCAGTGACATCGCGCAAAGGGCCGGTGTGTCGCCGGTCACCATATATAACCACTTCGGCAGCAAGGAAGGGCTCATCCGCGAGGCTGTCAAGGCTCTTCTGAGAGACATGGTGGACCGGTACAGGGGGATAATCGAGGGCGAGGGGACCTTCCCGGAAAAGATGCAGGCCATCATCTTCGACAAGACCGAGATAGGGAGCCAGTTCCGGGGAGAGCTCGCGGAGAGGGTCTACAGGGACGATCCCCAGCTCGCCGAGTACGTTGAGAAGCTGTTCATCGAAGCGACAAACAGGAACATCATCGAGATGCTCAACCAGGGCAAGACAGAGGGCTACGTCAGCAGTGGGTTATCCGAGGATGTGCTCCTGACCTATGTCAAAGTGCTCAGGAACGGCCTGGCCGCCAACCCCGAGGTGCTCAATGAGTTGGGTGCCAATGTGGAGAAGCTGAGGGAACTGAATCTGCTTTTCCTGTACGGCTTCATGGGAATGCCGCCTGCCCGACGAGAATGACGGCTCGCACGGCCTCCGGCGGCGGAGACAGGAACTTCCTCACGGTCCGGCGCGTCCTACATACAGAGGGACAGGTGTTCCTCCGAAAGTGGGAATGCGGATGAGCGAGTCCGGCGGCTCACAGTCTGCCACCATGCGGGCGCTGGTGGTGGCGATGGCCATGACCCTGCCTATATGGGCGGGCGTCGGGCTGATGATCTGGCAGGACACCCCCAGTTTACTATTCGTGGGCGCGGCCATCAGCGTCTTCATGCTGGTGACCTACGTCATGGTCTCGAAGAGCTAGGCGGACGTGATGCATTGCCCTTGTCAGGCCTCCAGCAGCCTGATGTGCTGAGGCTTGCGGTCCGCTACTCTCTCGATTGTTCCCCGGGCTTCCAGGTCCAGCTTCACGGTCTCGAAGTACCACGAGATCGAGCCGTCGAACCGGCCTTCCAGCTCGCTCTCCACAGCCCGACGTAGGTCCTGCAGGGGGACTTCCCCCTTCCCGGTCATCCCGGCGACAATCGCCCCGCGGACAGCATCATACTTCTGCCTGCTGATGGTAACTCCCTGCTTGCCTTCGGGGTGCAGGGTATGGATCGTCTCTTCCTTCATGGCGCTCTCCTCGATGTAATGCTTCTGCCAGAACTCCGCGGACAATTATATGACCATGTCATCAGGCCGGGATACACTCTGTGTCACTCGAAGCCATCGGCTGACGCGGAAGCTCGGGAGGAGGCGGCATCTTGGGTTCTGCCGGTGAGCGCAGGAGGGAGTCAGTCTGGGACTACCCGAGGCCGCCCCGCATCGAGCGGTCTTCAGGACTCATGCAGGTCGTGTTCAACGATGTGACCGTGGCCGAGACCAGGGGGTCGCTGCGCGTGCTGGAGACCAGCCATCCTCCTGTCTACTACATCCCGCCTGCGGACGTCCGGGACCGGTACCTGTCCCCCACAGGCAGGACAAGCCACTGCGAGTACAAGGGCGTTGCAACGTACTATACGATCAGGGTGGGCGACAGAGTGGCCGAGAACGCGGCCTGGAGCTATCACGATCCCGCTCCCGGCTTCGAGGCGATTCGGGACCACCTTGCGTTTTACCCCGGACGGGTCGACGCCTGCTACGTCGATGGAGAGAGGGTGAGCACTCAGGAGGGCGACTTCTACGGCGGGTGGATAACCTCGAATATCGAGGGCCCGTTCAAGGGAGGGCCCGGTACGGTGGGGTGGTAGGGACTACCACTGCACGAACATCGGCATCACTACGTGGATGTAGTTCTCCTTGGCGACCGGCTTGATGACACCAGGGCTCGATGACGTGGTGGTCTCGAGCGTGACGTCCTCCTCGGACAGCACTCCAAGCACGTCGACGAGGTACTTGCTGTTGAAGGCTATCTTCGTCTCGTCGCCCTCGACTTTGGCATCGACCTCGCCCAGGTTGTCGCCGATCTCCTCGGCCCTCGCCGAGATGGATATCTTGCCGTTGCCGTTGCGCGGAGTGATCTGAAGCCTGACTATGCCGCTGCCGTCCCGCGCGAAGACGGAGGCGCTCCTGGTGGCCCTGAGGAAATCCGAGAGCTTCACCACGGCCTTCGTCGTGCTGGTCTGCGGGATAAGCTGGGAGTAGTTGGGGAAGGTGCCCTGTATGAGCTGCGAGACCATCTCTACGTTCCTCAGCTTGAAGAGCACCTGCGTCTTCTGGGCGTTGAGACGCATCTCCAGCACCTCGTCGTGGTCGCCCAGCAGCCGATTGAGTTCGTTCAGGGAGCGCGCGGGCACTATGACGGCGGTCTTCTCCTTGACCGGCTCTTCTAGCGGCAGGGTGTGCACCGCCAGCCTGAACCCGTCCGCGGCGGCCAGCGTGAACTTGTCGCCCTCGAACTCTGTCTGGATGCCCGTCAGCACGGGCCGCGACTCCTCGGTCGCCGCCGCGAAGACCACGCGATTGATCGCCGTCCTCATATCGGCGGTCTTGACCTTGATAGACTGGCCGTCCGATATCTGGGGTATGGGAGGGAAGTCGGCGGCGTCGAGACCGCTGATGTGCGCTTCGTAGCGGGCGCAGGTCAGCTCGAGGCTGTTGGTACGTGGGGCGAGGACCATGTCGATCCTGCCGCTTGGGAGGGAGTTGACGAAGTCCGTAATCAGCCGGGCCGGCACTGTTATTGTGCCCTCGTCTTCCACGTTCGCCGGTATCCAGCAGGTCAGGGCTATTTCGAGATTGGTTGCGGAAAGCCGAAGCTGCGAGCCCTCGGTGGTCACGAGGACGTTGTTAGTGATAGGGAGTATAGCCCGTGTCGCGACGGCCCTGCCCACGGTTGCGAGCCCTTTGCTGAGGTCATCCTGAGAACACGAAAGCTTCATGGCTATTCCTCCGGCACAGTGGCAGTAGTATACTCCGCGGCATTTTTCGGCGTCAAGAGGACTGCTCCTGCGTTGCCGCGCTGTCCCGCCCGGCTTCCTGTGCGTGCAACCGCTCGAACCACTTCCGGTGCAGCTCCATTATCACGAACTCGTTGCCGTTCTTGGAGACCCTACCGCACTCGATGAATCCGCTCTTGCTGAATGACCGCTGGGCGCGCACGTTCCACACAAGGGTCTTGAGATAGACACGTTCGATCCGGGTGGTCTCGAATATGTGACGCAGTAGCGTCCTGACCGCGTCCGTTCCGTAACCCTGCCCCCAGAACTCACGCTCGCCGATCATGACCCCCAGCTCTGCCTGGCGGCTCGATTCGTCGATGTCGTAGTACATGCAGTTTCCTATGTGCCTTCCGTCGAGGCTCTCTATGGCGAAGCGCCTGCGGTGCTTGCTTGGATAGCGAATCTCGTCGGAGCAGAAGGCCGCGTACTCGCGTCGAGTCAGGCGCACCGGGGGCGCTGCATCCAGCACGTTCAGGTCTGCATCGCACCGCCAGTCGTAGTCCCTATCGGCGTCGGTGACACGCTTCTCCCGGAGAATAACCTTCTCGCCTCGCGGCATACGGGACACCTCCGTAAGCACGCATTTTAGATAGTGCCCTCGTGGCAGTCAACACGGGGCCCGCTGCTGCTTCGAACGGGTTCCCGTCCGTTAGACAGCCTCCACTCGCGATGCTATACTTACCGCCGTTGAAGGAGGCAGCCTTGAACGAGTCCCTGGTCCTTGCACTTGATCTGGGAGGCACCCAGTTCCGGGTCGCGCTCGTCACCGGGCAGGGCGAGATCGTGCAGCGCGTGGCCCATGAGGTGGACAGGCCGGACGACCCTGCAGCCATGATGGAAGCGATAGGCCGCGCGATAGAGGGCCTTTTGTCCGGGGTCGTACGGGACAGGCTTCTCGGCATGGGAATCGCGGTGGCGGGACTGGTGGTCCCGGAAACGGGCACGCTGCTGACATCGCCGAACCTGCCGGAGTGGTATGACACGCCGCTGAAGCGAATCTGGGAGGACCGGCTGGGACTGCCTGTCTGGGTGGGAAACGACGCCAGCCTGGGCGCACTTGGCGAGTGGATGTACGGGGCGGGCAAGGACGTGGACGACATCATTTACATAACAGTCAGCACTGGTGTTGGCGGGGGCTTCGTTTCCGGCGGCAGGCTGCTCACCGGGTCTCAAGGGTTCGCGGCTGAGATAGGACACATGACGATTGACATAAACGGAGAGCGCTGCCGGTGCGGGAACGTGGGCTGCCTTGAGACGCTGGCATCGGGGACGGCGATCGCCCGGATCGCGTCCGAACGCCTGCGGAACGGTGAGCGAAGCACCCTTGCAGATGCGTCGGGGGGCACCCACGACGCGGTCACTTCCCGGCTGGTAGGCGAGGCGGCTGCCGCCGGCGACAGGCTGGCGCTGGAGATCATGGAGGAGGCCGCAACGAACCTCGGCGTGGGTATCGTCAATCTGGTCCACCTGTTGAATCCCGCGCTGGTCGTCATAGGCGGTGGGGTGGCCAATACAGGTGATCTGCTATTTGGGCCGGTGCGGAGGGTGATAGGGGAGAGGAGCATGAAGGACTTCCAGGTGAAAGTTGTCCCCGCGCAGCTCGGCGATGACCCGGGCATCCTGGGCGCGGTAGCCCTGGTTGTCCAGAATGCCTCGAGCGCGTCCGGCGCTCGATAGGCGCGAAGCAGCCCTGTGCTCACAGGTCCAGCGGGTCATCCCAGAAGCCAAGCTCGTCCAGCGCCTCTTGAGCCGCTTCCCGTATGAAGTCCTCTTCGCTTTCGAGACAGTGTTCGAGCTGCCGGCGGGCCGGTTGCCCTCCGATGGCCCCGAGGGCGTGTATCGCCGCCAGTTGGACCTGAGTCTCCCTGTCGTCGAGCAGCTCGGCCACGCGGGGCACCGCTTCCTCCGCCTCCAGTTCGCCGCACGCCCTCGCGGCCTCCAGCCGGAACAGGGGGTCCCGGCTGCGCAGTTCCTTGAGCAGTATGGGCAGCCAGCTTGGATTGCAGTTCCGTCCCATGGCTCGCAGGGAGCTGGCGCGGAACTCGTTGCTTTCGCTGCGGTAGGCCTCGCGAATGAGTTCCTCGACGTGGGGCTTGCTCAGTGCCCCGACAGCCTCCAGCGCGCTGCAGTAGACGTCCAGGTGCTCGCTTAGACTTGCCATTGCGGACAGCAGAGCGCCTTCTACCCTGGCCGCCTCATCGGGAGGAAGCTTGCCCAGTTCGGCCATCAGCGCGTACTTGCCCAGGGCCGAGGCTGCTGCCGCGCGTACTGCAGGGTCCTTGTCCTCGGACAGGATTCCGATGAGCGGGTCGATCAATGAGCGGTCGTCGCAGTTAGCGAGACCCCCGAGGGCCCGTTCGCGCACCTCGGCGTCGGGGTCGGACAGGCACATGCGAAAGACCTCGCAGAAATCAAGCTCGGCGTTGTCCTCGGCCAGCTCGACCATCAACGCCGTGATTCCCCTGAGCCGCGATGAGTCGATATCGGGCCACTGCTCCCTGAGCAGGGCCAGGTCTTCCGGGGGAAGATCGGAGAGGGACAGGAGTCCGGACGGAACCACAGGCTGGTCAGGATCGAGGAGTTCCGCCAGATAGTCCTGTATCGAGGATGCCATTGCAGAGTGTCCCAAGCCTCACACGGAGGCGGGTCTTCAGGCCGAGACGGCCAGACGCGGGCAGTATATGTGAGGGGCGCGCATCCTGCCGCCGACCCATCTCCCATCCCGGCCGATAGCCGCCACATCCCGCAGCGCCTCGTATATGTTGCCGTGCACCATCGTGTCCTTGACGCGCCCTGCGATGCGCCCGTTCCTGACCGCGTAGCCCAGCAGTATGTTGCCGCCGAAGTCGCCGCCGAGTACGTTGCCCTGACCGGCGCCTATCAGGGCCTCGATGACCAGACCCTCCTTCATGTCGGCCAGCATGTCGTCGAAGCTGGTGTCGCCATCCTCTATGACTATGTTGCTGAACGCCGGGGAAGGCGGGCTCGCCAGATCGCGGGCCGCGCTTCCGGTGCTCTCCGTACCTGCGAGCGCCGCCGTCTGCAGGTCGAAGAGGAAGCTGGACACTACGCCCTTATCGACTACGGGCGTTCGGCGCGCGGGGACACCCTCAGCATCGCAGCACCTGCTGCCGGGCCGGTACTCGATGAGCGGGTCATCGACGATGGTCATGCGGGAATCGAAGACCTTCTCGCCCTTGCGATTGCCGAGAGGGGAGGCCCCCTGTACCACCGTCTTGCCGTTTATGGCTGACGCGAACGGCGGCATGAAGGCCATCGCCACCCCCTGGGGAGTGAAGACGACCGGTACCTGGCCTTTGGGCGCCGGCGCCGTGTCCTTTGCCCTTTCGAGCTGCTCGATAGTGGTCTCGACCACCGGGCCGGCGTCCAGGACCGGACGGCACGAGCTTTCCGTGTCTCCGACGAAGAGCATATCCGTACCACGGATGAGCACTCCCTCGATCCCATAGCCGAGAACACTCTTCTGCAGGCTCGACCTGCCGCCGCGTGAGTTCGCGATCTCGACGTTGAAGACGGACCTGCTCACTGAACCTTCGCAGACCAGCTCGGGCGTGTGAGCCCTGAGGCGGTCGATCATAGACTGGCCCAGCTCAACCATCTGCTCGTCGGTGACGTTCTCTATGTCGGCGTCGTAGACCGAGACGCCAGGATATTCACCCTGTCCGGGGAACTGGAACCTGGCCTCCGCGCCGAAGCCGGCCACCTCGACGGCCATGTCGACCAGCTCCTGAGCGCCGTCAACCTTATTGGTGGCCGCCAGGCCGATACGCCCGTCCTTGATGATGCGCAGGGCTCGTCCCGATGTCCGGTGCGACTGGACCTGCTTGAGTCGATTTGCCTCGAAGACGCCGTCGGTCTCGCGTCTGGAGAAGTAGAAGACCTCGGCCTCCTCGGCTACTCTGGCTGCCAGTTCGAGCAGTTCTTCCATCAGCGGCCTTCCCGATTAGTCGAGACCTATCATATCACACCGAGGTAATGCTGCCACCGGGGGGGCGGTGTCGTTATGTTGGTGTAGCGAAGCGAAAGCCACGAGCCAGGAAAGGTCTCAGGCGTTTCCGGCGCGTTCGCAGTAGCTCTTCACCTGGTCTACGAATTGCTGGCACTGGTCGTCATCCGCGAACGCGCGCCTGGGGACTATGTGGGCCAGGAGGGGGCCGATGTAGATGAAGACGTGCTGCCCGGTCGTAATAACGCCTCGCACATCGCGCCACGGCGTCTTCGACTCGCCGAACTGCGTGCGGTCGACGACGCCCTCGGGCCGGAGGGAGAGTCGATGACCGCAGAGCGTGCCCTCGATGTCCCCCTTGTCGTACATCTTCTTCACCTGTCGCCTGATATTGCTCTGGATCAGTCGCGGTGCGAAGAACACCCATATCACGGCAACGATCAGCAGGGGCGATGCGGTGAGTATGGAGGCTCTGTTGGTCGCCAGGAGCGCCAGGGCTACTGCGAGCAGGAAGAACGGGAACGCGTACTGCGCCGCCAGCCTCCTCAGCCTGAAGGCCGCCGAGTGCTGGTAGTGGTACAGGTTGAGATAGAGCACGTCCTCGGGGGAGTTGGTGTATTCGATGTTCATGGCTGCCGCTGGAGATGCTATCCCCCGCCCAGGAGGCACTTCTGGATACGGATGTGGGGGCTGCCGTTCGAGACCGGAAGCGGGCTCTGTCCCGCCTTGCCGCAGCCGCCTCCCTCGTTCATATCCAGGTCGTTGCCTATCGCGTCTATGTTCTCCAGGGTGGTGAACAGGTTGCCGGACAGGACCACAGGGCGCAGCAGCTCCTCGACCCTTCCGTTCCGTATCATGTAGGCCTCGCCGGCGGAGAAGGTGAACATCTCCATGCTCGTCATGCCGCCGTACCAGTTCCTGGCGTACACGCCCTCCTTCACGTCGGCTATCAGGTCCTGGAAGCTCGCATCCCTTGGCTCGATGTATGTGTTGGTCATGCGGACTATGGGCTCGTGCCGGTAGTCTATCGCTCTGGCGTTGCCGGTGGGCGCCTCGCCCATCTTCGCCGCCGTCTCGCGCGAGTGTAGCCTTCCGGTAAGAACACCCTCGGTGATGAGATAGGTCTTGCCCGCAGGCACGCCCTCGTCATCGTACTTGTAGCTGCCGCGCAGATTGGGCACGGCGGCGCCGTCTACGATGTTGAGGTGTTTGCCGCCGAACTTGCGCCCGAGCACCATTATCTCCCTCATGCGCTCGTTCTCATAGACGAAGTCCGACTCTGAAAGGTGGCCAAATGCCTCGTGAGTGAACACGCCCGCAAGCACGGGATCGCAGATGACCGTGTACTCTCCCCCCTTGAGTTGGGGAGCGGAGAGCAGTTCGACTGATCTTCCTGCCATCTCCTCTATCTTCTGGTGCAGGCCCGTCATGAAGCTGTAGTCTCCCCTGCTGCCCAGGCTGAGGCCTGACTGCTGGACGTTGTCGCCGTCGCGGGCCACCGCGTTGAACCGTGCGCTGACGTCCACCCTGCTTTGCTCGATGTATGTGCCCTCGGAGCTGGCGAAGGTGACCTTCTTCTGCCTGTCCGCATAGCTCATAGACGAGGTCTGAATCCTGGGCGTGGCCCAGATGATGCTGTTGTACTCGTCCAGTTGACTTATCTTGTCCGCGATCGGAATGGTCGTTGGGTCCCTGCCGACCTGCGCTTCGACGATCTCCTGTACTGGTTCCACCCGGGCCAGCTTGCTCTCCGCCTTCCCGGCGAGCGAGGCCTGGTGGACGGCCGTCTCCACCTTCTCGCGGAGATGGTCCATGCGGTTGAACGAGATGAAGCCCCAGCCGCCCCTGACGAGGGCGCGGACGCAGCCGCCCAGGCTGGATGTTCTGCCTATGTCTTCCAACTCGCGACCGCGATACTGGATGTGGCTCGACTCGCCCTCCTCGATTCGGAGTTCGATGTATTCCGCCCGGTGTCCCTTGAGAGCTTCTTCTATCTGCTGGCGCATGAGCACTCGCTTCCGGCTGACAGGCTGGAACGATGGCTAGATTATATGTCGGATAGCGGTCGAAATCCAGGGTGCGCGCGCAGGCGGATGACAGCAGGAAGGCGCAAGGAGGCCGCAGGTCGGCCTCGGGCTGCTGCGGTGCCGCGTGACGTGCGCGCTCAGCGCTGGGGGCACAGGCGCCGATCAAGCCGGCTGCAGGCCACCTGGTGGACATAGTCCAGGCCGAGCACCAGCACCGACAGGAGTGCCGTGGCCGAGATGGTGTAGGAAGCGTTCAGGATGACTTCTGACATGCATCGCCTCCCGGGTCAGGCTCTATTGTCAGGTCCACGCCCTGAGAGGCCGCGGTAACGGGTTCGTCGACGTGTGGTATGCGTATCTCCGGGCTGAGCCGGGATTCCGCACCGCACGAGGCGCATACGAGCGTTACCCTGTCCCTGTCTGTCATTATCAGGAACTCCTCCTGATGACAGACTCCGCACGTTATCGTACCTGATGAGGCTGTTCTGACCATAATGCTCTTTCCACCTCCTGAACTGGTTCCATTCTCGAATGACAGAAGGCGGTCAACAAGACTACATAGGTACTCGTACGTGACGTACTTTGGACTCTGCGTGTACATGGGCGGGAGTTACAAAGTCCTTATCAAGCCTATCAAGGGGGACGGTCTCCGAGTTCGGAAGCGGGGGCGACTGGTGGTCGGAAGGGCTAGTCGGATGCGCCGAGTTGAGGGGCTGTGCCCGTGTCTGCGCGACTCGAAGGGTCCGCGCCGCTCTCTCTCGAATGCCTGCGCCACATGTCAATCCCTAGAGCGACTATCAGGAGCGCCAGGATGGTCTCGATTACCATCCATGCAATCATCAGTCCAGATACCTCGTCGAAGGCCCTTCCGCTCTTGATCCAGTCTGCCGTCGCGCGGGCCAGCAGCCACGAGCCAAAGAACACGAGGAGGAAGTCGGCCAGAATCTGCTTGATGGCAGGCCAGCCCCGATGCTCTCGTGCCCCCGTTTCCCCTTCCGAGATTGCCGCCCTGTACATGACTACTCCAGTCGAGGAAGTTTGACCACGCCGAGCCAGAAGCTCTCTATTGCCAGGACGACCTTTATAAGCTCGTCGAGATCGACCGGCTTCGTTATGTAGCAGTTGGCGTTCAGGTCATAGGCTCGAAGGATATCCGTCTGTGCCTGTGAGGTGGTGAGCACCACCACGGGAATCAAGCGAAGGTCCGGGTTGAGCTTGACTTCCGCCAGGACCTCGCGCCCGTCCTTCCTGGGAAGGTTGAGATCAAGTATGATGAGGTCGGGTCGTGGTGCGTCGGAGTACTGACCGGTACGCGTCAGGAACTCGACGGCCTCTGCACCGTCCCGCACTTTGTGCAAGCTATGGGGGAGCTTGCCCTCCTTGAGGGCCTCCTCGATCAACCGGATGTCTCCGGGGTTGTCCTCGACCAGCAGTACGTTCGAAGCTCTGGTCTCAACTTCAGTGCTCATGTTCAGTCCTTCTCACCGACTCGCGGTCTAGTGCAGGAAGTTCCTGGCAGTAGAGAACCAGTAGTGCTCGATTGCCTTTATGGTCTCCATGAACTCGTCGACATCTATGGGCTTGACGACGTAGCTGTTCGCCTGCATGTCATATGCCTTGAATATATCCCGCTCGTGAGGAGAACCGGTCAGTATGACCACCGGGATGCTCCTCAGATGTCTGTCGGCCTTAATATCAGCCAGCGTCTCGCGCCCGTCTTTCTCGTGCATATTGAGGTCCAGAAGGATGAGGTCCGGGCGTGGTGCCTCGGCGTATTTCCTCCCTTCGCGGCGCAGGAACATCATAGCGTGGACGCCGTTCCCGACGACATGCAGGTTGTGGGACAGACCGGTCTCGATGAAGGCTTCCCGGACGAGGCGGACGTCCCCTGCGTTGTCCTCGACTAGCAGGATGTCGAAGGGCTTCGTGTCCTCCAGCAGGCCCTCGCTTTCTCCGCGAGTGCGGGACCTGGGCCGGTCAACTTCGTAGTCTACATTCAGTCTCTTGATGGTTACCATGAGTCACCTCGCGCCCTGGGGATTGTGAACGAGAATGTGGTGCCGCTGCTCTCGTTGGAATCGAGCCAGATGCGGCCTCCGTGTCGTTCCACGATCTTCCTGCAGATGGCCAGCCCGATTCCTGTCCCCGGATACTCCGACTTGTCGTGCAGCTGCTGAAAGATAGTGAATACCCTGTCGGCGTATTTCGGGTCTATGCCTATTCCATTGTCCCGCACGGAGAAGGTGAAGTTGTCCTCGTCCTCGCGGCACGAGACATGGATGGTCGGAGATTCCTCACTGCGGAACTTGATTGCGTTGCCGATGAGATTCTGGAAGACCTGGAGGAGCTGGGACTCATCGGCCTCGAGACCCGGCATTGCGTCCATCGCAATAACGGCGCCCGATTCTTCGATGGAGGCCCTGAGGTTTGCCAGAGCCTGCATGAGGACCTCACCGGAGTCGCACGGCTCAAAGGGATTGCCCTGAGTGCCGACCCGTGAGTAGGCCAGGAGGTCATTGATGAGGTGGTGCATGCGATTCGCGCCGTCCACAGCGAATCCGATGAAGTCGGCTGCGTCCTCGTCCAGCTTCTCCTTGTATCGACGCTCCAGAAGCTTCACGTAGCTGGCCACCATGCGCAGCGGCTCCTGGAGGTCGTGCGAGGCGACGTAGGCGAACTGCTCCAGCTCCGAGTTGGAGCGCTGCAGTTCCTCCGCCTGCCTTCGCAGCATCTCGTCGGCCTGCTTGCGCTCGGTTACGTCTCTGGCTATTCCCATTCCCGCCGGCTTGCCATCGAACTGGATCGGACTGACCGACACCTCGACATACCTCTTGGTCCCGTCGGGCCGGACGACAGCAGCCTCCTGAACCGGCGCTCTGTTGCCTTCTGAGGCGGTCTGCCTTATCCGAGCTACAACGTCGGCGGACTCCGGGGCCAGAACCTCGTCGAAAGGTATGGACATCACCTGCGCGGGGGAATAGCCGCATATGTCCCCCAGGGCCTTGTTGGCGAACTTGCACTCGCCGTCCTGGACGATGACAACGCCGTCGTTGGCCTGTTCAACCAGAGCCGCGTACTTGGTCTCGGAGTCTCGAAGGGCTGCCTCGGCGCGCTTTCGCTGCCTGATTACGATCTGGGCATAGCCGCCGAAGACGACCAGGATGCCGAGTACGATGGCATACATCCATAGCTGGTGCGGATCGGCGGAGAACACCTGATCGGTGAAGCTGCCCTTGCGAAACGCGAAGGCGGCCATTGCCGAATCGGTCATCCAGAAGAGGATGGCGAGACCGAAGGCAAGAAAGACCATCTTCTCGGCCATTCGCATTTCCGGGATAGCTCTGTCCCTCATCGTCGGGTCCTCACCTTCTACCACAAACTGAGCGGGATACCTTTCGCGGTACCCCGCGCCTGTCCCAGTGACTGGCTGGATTGAACGATAGCTGGTGTGGACTACTTCGCGCGGACCGGCTGCCGCCTGCCGGACTTCCCTTTGCTGTTCGGCCTCGTTACGGGGCTGGAACCGGACAGGCCGCCTGTGCCCGTTGGTGCCTGCGAGGACTCGTGAAGGAACTTCATCACGTCGTCGCGCCTGTACCGCCTGTCTCCACGTGACCCAATCCGATAGAACTTCAGCATGCCCTTGTCGCTCCACCGTCTGACCGTCGATATGCTGACCTGGAGGAAATCGGCCACCTGTCGTGCCGTCAACATCGATTCGAGTTGGTCATTCTTCATAATCTGCCTCTCAATCTAATCGATATGATGCTGCCAGATGATATCAGCAGCCTAATCCTACTCAGACATTAACGTAACGGAGGTATGAGATAAATAGGCAATTCCGGTATCCGCCGGGGGGAAAATAGTACCGAGATGAGGTTCAGTGCTGTCCAATGGGTTGCAGCAACGGCCTGATGTCGCCGGTCAAGGTGGAATCGGCCGTGTGTCAGCGCTCGGTACCGCCGGACTGCGCTCGAAGGCGCCTGTTCTCAAGGACGAGCTCTCTCCTCTCCAGCGCCTTCCTGACCTTGAGGGCCAGGTCATCCAGGTTGAACGGCTTGGTTATGTAGTCGCTGGCTCCCATCTTCATGGCTTCGACAGCGGTCTGGGTATCGGCCATGGCGGTAACCATGATTACGCTGGTATCGGGGCAGTCAGAGACGATCTGCGGCAGCACCTCCGTGCCGGACATGCCCGGCATCTTGACGTCCAGCAACACGAGGTCGAAGGACTTGTCGCCGGCCATTGTCAGAGCTTCCTTGCCGTTGCCGGCGAGGATGCACTCGTAACCCTCCGACTGCATCTTCCGCGCTATGACAGTGCGTACCGCCAGGTCGTCATCCACTATTAGCAGCTTGGTCTTCCCGTCCTTCATATTACGCTCCTGCTTGTCGAGCCGCTCCGTTCTGGTTGTCGGCTGTCTTGTCCTGCTGGATTGCCGGTAGCTCAACAACAAAGGTTGTGCTTTCTCCGGGAATACTCCTCGCGAACATTCGCCCGCCGTGCTCTTGGACTATGCCGAAACATATGCTCAGGCCGAGGCCGGTACCCTTGCCCACGTCTTTGGTGGTGAAGAAGGGGTCAAACACCCGCTTCAGGTTCTCCTCGGAGATTCCCGGGCCGTTGTCAGTGAAGCTGGCGCGGATCATGTCTTGAGTGAATTCGGTGGAGACCACCAGCCGACCGCTGCCGTGAGACTCCGTCATTGCCTGTTCGGCGTTCGTGATCAGGTTCACGAACACCTGCTGCATCTGATGGAAGTCCACCATAGTCATCGGCAGGTCAGGTTCCAGGCTGAGGACGACCTCGATGTTGTTGACCCTCATTCTGTAGGCATGAAGCTCCAGGCTCTTCTCGATGATGTCGTTTATCGAAAGCAGGCTCTTCTCGGGCTTGTGCCGCCGTGAGAAGGACAGAAGATTGCTGGTGATACGTGCCGCCCGCTGCGCCTCCCTGTATATCGTGTCGATATCGCTCTTGATGCTTTCGTCAAGCTTGCGCTGCGTGGCCAGGAACTGCGCGTATGCCTGCACCGCGGCCAGGGGGTTGTTCAACTCGTGAGCTACACCCGCCGCGAGCTCTCCTACTGCCGCCAGTCTGCCCGTCAACTGGAGCTGCTGCTCCATCTTCTGGCGTTCCTCTTCGGCCTTCTTCCGCTCGTTTATGTCCTCTATCATTGCGATCATGAACCTGGGCTCACCCTCCGCTCCCCGTACCAGACTCAGGTTCTGTCGAACCCACAAGCTCTCTCCGTCCTTCCGTATGAGTCTCTTTTCGATGTTGTAGTGTTCTCGGGCGCCATTCACCATATCCTCGAACATGGGGGCATCGCTCAGCGCATCCTCGGGATGCAGGTAGTCGAAGGATGACATGTTCTTGAGGTCTTCCATGTCGTAGCCGAGCATTTCCTGGAAGGCCATATTGATCTCAAGAGGGCGGGCCTGCATATCGATGAGGGCGATACCGATGGCAGCTTCCTCGAAGATGGTTCTGAATTCGGCCTCGCTTTCCCTCAGTGCTTTCTCCATGAGCTTCCGCTGTGTGATGTCGCGAATGACCACTGATACAGCGGGCTTGCCCTGGTACTCCGTCAGCCTGGGACCGAACTCGACTGTACACTCGGTTCCGTCCTTGCGGACCAGCCTTCCCTCGTACTGGGAAGGTACCCACTCCCCACGCTGCCTCCTGGCGTGTATGCGGGCGAGTTCCTCCACGATTTCCGGCGGCAGGAACTCCTTGAACGGCTGGCCGATGACCTCGTGCTGGTCGTAGCCGAACATCTCGGCGCAGCGGGCGTTGGCGTAGGCGATATTGAAGCCTTCCAGCACACAGTATCCGTCGTTCATATCTTCGAGGAAGCGGCGGAACTTCTCCTCCGATGCGCGAAGGGCTTCCTCTGCCATCTTGCGTTCTGTGACATCTATGAACGAGGAGATAGTATGGATGGGTGTGCCTTTCTCATCCTTCACCAGAGCCGAGGCAACCTGCACGTATAGCTGTCTACCGTCTTTCCGCCGCCCGCGTAGTTCGCCCTCCCAGGCTCCGGTTTCGACGATGGAGGCTGCAATCTCCTTCGCAATGGGGACATCCGCCACTTCTATCAGTTTCCAGTAGGGTTTGCCGATTAGGTCTTCCTTGCTGTTGTTTCCCCAGAGACTCATGCACGCCCTGTTGACGTATGTGATGTTTCCAACCATGTCCGACATCGCAACGGCGTTGATGGAGTTCTCGATGGCGTTCTCCTTGATGCGGAGTTCCTCTTCCGCCATCTTGCGCTCGGAGATGTCTCGATAGTTGATGACAAAGCCGTTGACTATCGGATCCTCGAGGAGGTTCCTCATGATTGCCTCGAAGGTAGCCCACTGCCCGTTCTTGAGCTTGAAGCGGCACTCGAAGGACGCGGTCTGGCCCGGGTTGGTGGACAGCTCCTTGAAGAGCGAGAGGACGCGTGGGACGTCGTCCGGATGGATGTAGTCCATCATTCGCTTCCCGACAAGTTCCTCGGGGGCGTAGCCGGCTATCCTCTCTACAGAAGGGCTCTCGTAGCGTATAACTCCCTTTCGATCCGCAATGGCTATTCCGTCGAGTGAATTCTCAATCAGCGATCTGAAGTGCTCTTCGCGCTCTCGTAGGGCCTGCTCGGCAAGCTTGCGCTCGGTGATATCGCGCATGTTGACCACTACACACTCGAGCGCGGGATTATGGAGGAGGTTGCAGCCGATAGCCTCAACAACGCGCCATGAACTGTCCTTGTGCTGGACGCGGACCTCAGCATGGAGAGTCCCGCCTGGCTCGCTCATAAACTCGCTGTACTTGTCGATGAGCTGGGAGACGTCGTCCGGGTGTATGTGGTCGAACGGCCCGCCGCCGACCCTCTCCTCCTGGTCGTACCCGAGCATTCGCTCATTGGCAGGGTTCTTGTATCGCATGGTGCCGTCGCGATTCAGAAGGACGATTGCGTCGAGTGAGTTGTCGAGCAGCGCACGGAAGAACTCCTCGCTGTGCTTGAGTACTTCCTGTGCCTGACGCTGTTCGGTGACGTCACGGAAGCTGGCCACTATCGCACCGACGGACGAGTTGGAGAGCAGATTGGCTCCTCTTACCTCCAGGATTCTGTGCCTACCGTCGTCGCGACAGATACGTGTCTCCGTCTCAACATTGGCCAGTTCGCCCCGCACCATCCGCTCGAAGTCCCTCGTCACCCGTTCCCGGTCGTCCGGATGAACGAGATCGAAGATGTTACGACCGAGCCTCTCTTCGGGACTGTGTCCCGTAATGGTTTGCACGGATGGAGTCTGGTAGCGGTAGGTGCCGTCCGGGTTGATTACCACTATTGCATCGAGAGAGTTCTCAAGAAGTGCACGGAAGTACTCTTCGCTCTGCCTGAGTGCCTCCTCCGCCTGTTTGCGTTCCGCTACCTCTATCTGAAGCTCCGAGTTCGCTTGAGCGAGTTCGATTGTCCGCTGCTTGACCCTGGTCTCCAATTCGTCTCGGGCCTGCCTGAGAGCGTCTTCTACCTGTCGGCGCTCGGTAATATCGCGGACATTGACCACAATGCCCCGAACGGCCGGATGCTCCAGCAGGTTCTGAGCTATGGCCTCGGCAACACGCCATGAACCGTCCCTGTGCCGGGCCCTCAGTTCGACGGTTGCCGTAGCGCCCGGCTCGAGAAGAAGATTCGAAAGTGTATCCAGCGCTTCCCTGCCATCCTCCGGGTGGATGAAGCTGAGGCCGTCCGAGCCCAGTACCTCGTCCACGGTATAGCCGACAAGCTTCTCGACGGACGGGCTTTCATAGACTACACGGCCCTCGGCATCGACGACCACTATAACATCCTGAGCGTTCTCGATCAGCGCTCTGAGCCTTTCCTCGCTCTGCTGCAAGGCTTCCTCAGCCAACGTACGCCTTGTGATGTCTCGAATAACGGTCATGGTCTCCGGCGTACCCTCGGATGGGACTCTGGAGACGGACAGTTCGACGTCGATGCTGGAACCGTTCTTGGCTGCAAGACGTGCGGTGTGGAAGATGTCCGACTGTGGATCCACTCCCCTGTAGATCTCATCTATTGACGCAGGTTCGCTGCACAGTGAGGCCAGGAATTCCGAGACATCCTGACCCACGAGTTCCTCCGGCGCGAAGCCAAGGATGCTCTCGATCCTGGAGTTGCACCAGGTGATCTTGCTGCAGGAGACTATGACAGCGTCGGCGAGGTTGTCCATGAGCGCCAGACAATGCCCGCCGGAGGTTGACAACGATTGCGACGAGCAGCCCCTCGGGACTGCCTTCTTCGTCTTGCCCTTCGTCCTACTGGTGCTTGGCGACATCACTGCGCTCTTGAGCATGGACAGAGGCCAGCGGGCTCCCCGGCACTGGCTGGCCATTTGTCCGCTGCCCGGCTTCGGTCCGTATACGAGTATGGCGTAATCGTGTCCGACAGTACATTCGAACCTTAGCATGGCGCGCAGTGCACCTACAATGACCAATTAGGGCGGGGTTGAGATGAGAAAATCGTACCGAGTCCAAACTCGGGGGATGAAAAATGGAACTGAACGCTGCGGCCGCGCGTGGCGCGCCGTACTGCTGGGAGGAGGCTACTGCTGGTTTTCGTCAGGCAGTGAGGCACCCTGGGTATCGGGTTGGGCCTGTCCGAGAAGACCCTGTCTTCGGAACTGGTTACTGAACTCGCGCACCGACCCGCAGTACTTGCAGATTCCCATGCTGGTGGGGCCTTTGGCAGGCTCAATCAGCCAGTGATGAACGCAGGTCTCCTCGATGACCGGCGCCTCGGGCTCGGTTGGTGCGAAGGCAGTCCTGTTTCTCGTCATCTTCGTTTCCTTCCCGATAACCGGCTGCGCTGTACACGCCGGCGTGGGGCCATCCAGGTTACCAGCATATGCCGGGTTCTGTGTCCTGTGAATAGCCCATTGGTTCATACGGGCCTGGTAAAATCGTAATCGTCGAACACGTGCTGAGAGTAACGGCCCGGTTCATCAAAATGGTAGGTAGCGGTCGTCTCAGAGGGACCGCTGCTCTTGCTCTGCGACCACAAGGCTCAGCAGGTCGGTTCTGAAGCCGCCGTCGGCGGAAAACCTGACGGTCCTGAAGCCGTTGTCCTCGTGTGACCTGCACACCGACGGTGACGTGTAGTAGTCAACGCCGTCCTGGCTCCAGTGTTCGTGCTTGTGCTCGTGCCCGCTGAACACGGCCCTGACCTTGTTTCGCGCACAGAGTTCCATGAACTCCAGCCGGTTTCTGGTAATGCAGCCCGCGTTGGCCCGCCGCTTGAGCTCGTCTTCAGCACCGGCCCTGGTCGCCGGATGATGCATGAGGACTATGCTGCCCTCCCTGCCATCGAGGTCGGCCTGGAGCCATGCGAGGTCTTCGTCTGTTAGTCCCGATCCGTATGCCTCTACCGCAGCCAGCACGGCGTCATCGCCGGAGTCGATACAGGCCGCGTGAATCGGGCCGAAATCGAAGCTGTACCTGCACTTGGGGTTGATATGCCTCAGGTAATAGCGCAAGGCAACCGGATCGCATCTCACCGAGGGAGGAAGCAGCGGTGGATAGCCTTCCCACCAGTTGTCCCAGTAGTAGTCGTGGTTGCCCGTAACGGTGAATACGGGCACCTGGAACTTCTTGAGAAGGTTCCTGAAGTTCTTCCAGTTGGTCTGACTCGACCAGTCCACAAGGTCGCCCGTTACGACGACGAAGTCAGGCCTGCTCTCGTTTACATGCTGTATGACATCGACAAAGAGTCGTATCTCGTCCACGTCGGGCTCATCGATGCATGGATATCCCCTGAACCCCACATGGGGATCGGAGACGATGCAAAAGGTAGGCTCGCTGGTGAAGGAGGATACGATCTGAACGGCGTTTTCCTGGACGTATGACCTTCCGGCCGTTTCCACAGACAGGTCATACAGGTCTACCTGCACGTCCTCGGGGATTAAGGCTGAGACCTGATACCTGAAATCGCTGCAGTACTCGATGTCAACGACCTTGAGGGAAATGGCCTCGAAGTAGTAGGTGCCGTCATCGATGGTAGTCGATTTCCCGGTGCTTATCCTCCTGATCCCCCGGCTGATGCTGACATTCCAGGCCTGTCCGTTCGAGGCGAGGCCCTGAGGCGCCCGAAGAGAGATGGCGAGAACGCTCCCGGGAGTAAGGATGGTCGGATACCCGATCATCGGACTTTCGATTCTCTCGACGTCCGAGAAAGTCGCCGTCTCGACTGGATCGCAGGTTGTGTGAGTGGAACTCATCGGCCCCGCTACCTCTTGTAGTGCCTGTCGCCTTCTGCCCTTTCGCCGGATGCTGTTCCGGTGACGGGGTGAGGCGTTCAGGAAGCGACAGTTGCTATGAGTTGCGTGTGGACTGCCTGAGGAAACGAAGTACGTCCTCACGGCGATATCGTCTGTCGCCACGGGAACCGACACGGTAAAACTTCAGCATGTTCTTGTCGCTCCAGCGTCTCACCGTGCAGATGCTCACGTGCAGGAAATCGGCCACCTGGCGTGCCGTCAGCATCGACTCGAGTTGGGGCTCCTTTGTGATCTGTTTCATATCTCCAACCCATCTCCATTGTGTAGTTGTGTGTGGTCAATCCTAGTCAACGATAGCATTCGGACAACAGCGCACACAATGGCCCTTTCCGGTAGGTGGGCGGGGGAAAATAGTATTGATAGAGCCTTGGTACCCCGGGTGCGGAGCCGCTGTGTCAGTGCCTAGGCGTCTGTGAGGGCCCTGATGATCTCGCTGTGCTGTGGGTATTGTCCGATGAGAGTCGCGCGGTCCGCAGCCTCGTAATCTGCGAAGTCGAAACCGGGAGCGACGGTGCAACCTATGAGCGAATACGATAGCGGGTCGTCCACTCTGGCCCCGAACCATGACCCGGCGCAGATGACTGCCTGCAGTTCCTCTCCGCCGTCCGGGTTTGGCCCGAGTCTGACCCGAGAATAGGTACCCTCCCGGTCAATTATCTGCAGGGTCAGGGACGAGCCATCGTAGAAGTGCCAGACCTCGTCCGATGCCAGCCGGTGCAGGCGTGAGATGTCCGTACCTTCGAGCAGGTAGTAGATGGCCGTGGAAGCCGGGCGGCTACGCTCCGTCAGAACGACCTCGACCTCAGAGCGGTACGTCTCCCTGTAGTACCCGCGCTCGGGATGAGGAGCGAGGTCGAGCGTGGCTATCCAATAGCCAGCATCGAGTTCGGGCGATCTGCCCGAGCGATGGGTGCCTGTCATGCGGAGTCCTGCTGCTTTCGGGCCCCTGATTGCGTGCCGGGAGCGCCCTTCGTCGCGGAGCCGCCCTCTGTTTCCGAGGTACCTTGAGCCTGCTCGAGCCGCGCCAGCCTCTCCGCGAGTCGGCCCTGCTCCTCCGTTATGAGCCGTATGGCGTCGCTAAAGGGATCGGGTAGCCTCCCGTGCTCCAGATCGATTCGATGGGGGCTCCTGTTCTCGACGATTCGACCGGGTACACCCACCACTACTGCACCCGGAGGCACCGACTGCACGACAACGCTGTTGGCACCTATGCGGGCATCATCGCCAACCGTGATTGCCCCGAGAAGAATGGCGGCGGACCCGATCACGACGCTGTTGCCTATTGTCGGGTGCCTCTTGGTCTTCTCCAGTGTAGTGCCGCCGAGGACGACACCCTGGTACATGAGCACATCGTCGCCGATCTCGGCGGTCTCACCTATGACGACCCCGGCTCCGTGGTCTATGAAGAATCTGCGGCCTATCGTTGCTCCCGGATGGATCTCGATGTTTGTCACGAAACGGGAGACGTGAGCTATCGCGCGGGCGAGCAGCCTCAGTCTGAGCCGCCAAAGGCGGTGTGCGATGTAGTGGAGCCAGAGCGCCTGCAGGCCTGGATAGAAGAGTAGGACCTCGACCTTGCTCCTCGCGGCAGGGTCCCTTGCGAAGACCGTCTCTACGTCTTGCCTGAGTACATGCAGAATACTTGCCACGAGTCCCCCCTGGCTATGGCTGCTCGTACAGCCACGTACTCAAGTATCGTTCACCCGAGTCCGGAAGAATGACAACTATCAGCCTGCCCGCGCTGTCGGGTCGCGCGGCCACCTCGATTGCCGCCCATGCAGCGGCCCCGGAGGATGTTCCGGCAAGGATGCCTTCTTCACTTGCCAGTCTCCTTGCCATCAGGCCTGCGTCCTCCTCCGTGACTGTTATCACCTCGTCGATCAGGTCGCGGCGAAGAACGGCGGGCACGAACCCGGCGCCGATGCCCTGTATTCTATGGGGATCGGGCCGGCCGCCCGACAACACCGGTGATCCCGAGGGCTCAACCGCGATTGCCTTGAAGTCCGGCTTCCTCGACTTGATGACCTCGGCCACGCCCGTGATTGTCCCGCCGGTACCCACACCCGCGACGAGAGCATCTACCAGCCCGTCGGTGTCCTTCCATATCTCCTCGGCGGTCGTCCTGCGGTGGATGTCCGGGTTCGCAGGGTTCTCGAACTGCTGTGGCATGAATGAGTTGGGCGTCTCCGAAACCAGCTCTCTCGCCCTCGCAACTGCCCCTGTCATCCCTTCGACCCCCGGCGTCAGCACCAGCTCGGCCCCGAGGGCCGACAGCAGCCGCCTTCGCTCGATTGACATGGTATCCGGCATCGTGAGTATCAGGTTGTAGCCCCTGACAGCACAGGCGAACGCCAGGGCAATGCCCGTGTTGCCGCTCGTGGACTCGATCACTGTAGAGCCTTGTTGCAGGCGGCCCTCGCGTTCAGCGGCTTCGATCATCGCTACGCCGATCCTGTCCTTGACGCTGGAGCAGGGGTTGAAAAACTCGAGCTTGGCAACTACCTCAGACTTGAGACCTTGTGTGAGCTTGTTCAGCCGGACCAGCGGAGTCCGCCCCACAAGCTGAGTTATGTCGTCTGCTATCCGGGTCATGAAACCCTCACCCTGGCCCTCTCCCTTTGAGGGAGAGGGAAGATAGGCGGGTTCGCTGTTGGCGTAGACACCGGCATCCACCTATAGCCCCCTTGCGAGTTCGAGTGAGGGGCCTTGACTCGCACCCTCACCCTGGCCCTCTCCCTGAAAAGGAGAGGGAAGAGACACCGCTCCAGTATTGTCACAGCCGTAGCGTCCACCTGCAAGGATCTGGAGTGCGGGGCCTTGATTCGCACCCTCACCCTGGCCCTCTCCCCTGAGGGAGAGGGAGATAGAGATAGGGCACCTATAGCCTGACCACGAGGTCGCTCCCGCTGACCTCGGTCTGGTACTTCGCGATCGGGCCCTTCGCGGCACCCTTGATCACGTTCCCATCGTAGTCGTAAGTCGAGTGCCCGATGCTGCAGCAACGGAGTTTCGACTCGCTGGCAACGTGGTCGATCTTGCGACCGCCGTGAGTGCACTTGTTGGCAAAAGCCAGATACCTGTCGTCGTCGGTCCTTACAATGAGAACAGGTGTCTCCAGTCCCTCGCCCTGAAGATATACCGCACCACCTTTCATTGACAGGTCGGTCGCGTCGCTCAACTTCACCCGAACCGTTCCATCCTCTAGGCGCCAGAGTCCGGGGTCGAGTTCATTTGTATCACACTTCCCCATGAATCCCCTGTAGATGCTTCTGATGATGCCCATGACTACCTCCAGTCCCCCTTCGATACTCGTTGTCGGTGAGCAGGCAGCAACAATTGTACCATTCCCGCAAATGATTGGGAGTACTTCGTCCTTCGATTCTGGGAGCGTTCTGGAGACCGGCTGCATACATGTGCTAACATTGACTACCGGACGAGGAGGTGAAGCGGTGTTCGAGAAGGTGCACGTCTTCA
Source organism: uncultured Dehalococcoidia bacterium (assembly GCA_964574685.1). Taxonomy (GTDB): domain Bacteria; phylum Chloroflexota; class Dehalococcoidia; order SZUA-161; family SZUA-161; genus CAZGDV01. The sequence goes on along the minus strand of CAZNOI010000015.1, from coordinate 16,558 downwards.
GGGTTAAGCCGGACGAGGAGCTGCTCGGAGCTATCACAGACTACTGCAAGGGGCACGCCGTAACCTCGGGGGTCGTGGTCGGCATCATAGGGTCGCTGCGAAAGGCCAGGCTCAACTACCTGATGGAGCTTCCGGGCAAGTACGACAGCGTGGAGTTCGAAGGGCCGCTCGAGATAGTGTGCGCTCAGGGTTCGGTGGCACTGGAAGGCGGCCAGTTGCTTGTGCACATACATATGCAGGTCTCAAGCAAGGACCTATGCCGGGGCGGACATCTGGCCGAGGCCACCGTCTTCTCTACCGCAGAGGTGGTCGTCGCAGAGCTGGACTACCAGCTCCTTCGCCAACTCGATAGCTATACGGGTCTTAAGGAACTCATGCAATAGCCTGTCAAATGAGAGGTGCCAATTGAAGCTGGTTGGAGATTTCTATGCTTACCTATGGCCGGGCGTCACCATGCGAGAGATGCAGATGTACGGCAACAACTGCAATACGTATCTGGTGGCCGGTGTGCTTCCCGGCGGAAAGCACGTCATCGTCGATCCTGGCATGGTGACCAATGAGGCCAGACAGCCCTGCCTGAGAATGCTCATGGACAACATGACGAAGGACGGGCTGAAGATCGAGGACACCGGACTGATCATCAATACTCACGGTCACCCCGACCACTATGGGGCCAGCGAAGAGATCAGGAAGGTGAGCGGGGCACAGGTATGTATCGGTGAGGAGGAGATGGAGTTCCTGAACATGATGGGCGGCGAGCTTGCATCCGTCGTCAAGCAGATGGGCTTCGACTTCCCCGAGCTGCACCCGGACTTCTACCTGACCGAGGGCGAGTTGAGACTGAGTGAAAACCTGGTGGCGCAGATCATCCTGACGCCCGGCCACTCGAAGGGTCACGTCAGCGTCTACTGGCCGGCCGAGAAGGTGTTCATGGGCGGTGACCTCGTGTTCGCGGGCAGCACCGGGCGCGTGGACATCCCCGGAGGAAGCGGTCAGCAGCTCAAGGACAGCATCGAACGCATAGCGCGACTGGACATCGAGTACCTGCTGACAGGTCACCAGTATGCCGCGCCGGGCATTATCACCGGCAGGGAGAACATCCAGCGCAACTTCGAGATAATCCGGCGGAGCATCTTTCCGTATCTCTAGGAAGGCAGCGAAGGCATGTCCGGAGACGAAGACAAGATCAAGAGCGCGCTCGACATAGCGATGGAGAGGGCCGGCCGCCTTGGTGGCCTCTCCGGCGAGGAACGGCGGAAGCTGAGAGAGCAGGAGCTTGCCGCAGCCGGTGAGGCCCTGGCCAAGCGCTATCTCAACGGCCTGCCCCTGCGCGACGTCGATGCCGAACTGGCGAAGCACGGTGAGGGTGAACGCGGCACCGTCAAACGGGTTCTACTGTCGCACCTGGCCGACGCCATCGACCTCGCGGACGCCGATAGGTCGGAGAAGGCACTTTCGGCTATCGAGCACCTCTCCGGCGATGGGGACGCCGTCGAGAAGGTCAGGGCCGTGATCCGGGAGCACGAGGGGACCCTGGCCAGGGCCCGACAGGAGAGCGGCGGCGCGCTCGCCGGGGCCAGGAGGGCGGAGCTGGAGCGGCTGGGCATCTCCGGGCCCGCCGTCAAGCCCCTGACGGAGACCTCGGGGGAGTGGCAGGAGCTGCACGGCCGGATCGATGCGGAGTACGGCGCTCGCCTGGACGAGGCACGGGCCGGGTGGCGGAGGGCGGTGGGGTAGGGAACGGGCGGCAGTCCAGAAGACCTCTGACCACAAGCCTATGCCTGTTCGAATCGTGGAGCCATGTGACTCCACACTCCGCGTATGTGACCTATCATATGCTGCAGGTAGTCGGTCAGTACCCTGATGTTGTCTGACCGGCGTTCGCCATCCCGCCAATTGACAAGCGTGACCTCGACGGTATCCCACCCCCAAGCTCCTTCTCCACCGCCACTCGTCAATTCGTCGGTTCCTGTGAAGTAGTGGTGAGTCGCATGGTTCCTATGCCACATGAAGTCTTTGTACCATTCTCGCTCTCGTGTGTCTTGTATCAGTCGTGCCAACTGCGGGTCTACGTCCTCCAGCTTCGTCTTGAAACTCTGATTATTGCCCCACTTCACTGTGTCTTCCGGTAGGCCAAATCCGTAGACCACATTGATTTCCTGTAGAAGTGTCTCGCAAGCGGAATGGAGATGGAAAAGGAACGAATCGCCAAACCACACCAATTGTCTGTCGATGAGGCTTGGCAGGCCGACGGCGCTGGGCAATTGGGCCGCCCCTAGTACTTCTGTGCAGAAGTACACAGCCCCGTCCAGCTTGAGCCTGGTTGCCAGATGGAATAAGCACCATCTATCCACATTGAAGCTGGTGGCGATCTGCTGTCGGCGGTCTGCCTCGATGTATTTCATCAAAGGGTCGGCTAGCCAGTCTTCCACATAGCCTCCTTTAGTTCGCTCGCAGTCTACCATAGCGCAGGAATCACAGGCAAGGGGGAATGCCAAGTGTGGGTGGAGCAAAGAGAATTCGCCTGTTGGCCGGTGCTTAGGTGACTGCGGGGGACGCGATCCGCTCTAGCGTGTTCACTGGTACTCCGCGTGGTCGATGATGGCACGGAAGAACTCGCCTTCGGACTCGAACCTGTCGGTCCCGAAGTGCCATCCAACGCGCAAGCGGCTGGGGATTGTATAGCCGCCGAATGTACCCTCCTCCTCCACCAGCGCACCGAAGTCTACGTAGCGGAACTCGGAGTCCCCGGGGTTGCCCCAGCGTGGATACTTGATGCTCTTGAGCTTGCCCCTCTCATCGACGGAGAGTCCGAGTTCCGTCGTCTCGCCATGGGCGGTGAACTTGGCTCGTAGGTGGGATGAGTCGGACGACGTCCATGACACATCCTCATCACAAAGCACGGACGGCAACCACATTGACTCGCCCGCGACACGACCGGCTGCGGAGCGCGTGATATCCGGCCCCGAAGCGGTCATGACCGGGATAAGGCCGAGCAGCTTCCACTGCATAGCGCCCTCGCCGTCGATCAGATGGTCGGACCCTCGAATGGGTATGACGTACATGCGCACCGAGGCGCTCCAAATGAAACCTCGACCCCACGCTATGACCTGCTCTGCCTTGAAAGGTAGCCACTGCTGCAGCTTGATCTGGCCGTGCATGCGCAGCCGCACCGCCCTGGCGAGCACCGTGTCGGCTGCTATCGCGTGCTTCAGATATCGCTGCGCTGGCTCCGGGAGGTGGGACGTGTCATCTGCCTGGAAGGAACGATCCCCGTGTGGCGCTGATTCCCACAGCTCGTTCAGCGAGAGGACTCTGGCCACAGTCACCTCGTGCGGCATCCGAGAGGCTGGTATGGGACGGAGTCAGGATCTGGGCGGCAGGGGGAAGAAGATGCTCGTCTTCTTCGTGTAGGCTTCCCAGGCGGGGTTACCCTCGAACATCTTCTCAGTCATTGGTATCCCCGATACCCTGGTGATGAGGAACGTGATGGTGAGCGGTCCGATGACGCCGATCCAGCCGTATGGGACGGCGACCGCGATGACGAAGATGCCCCACCACTGCGCCACCTCGCCGAAATAGTTGGGGTGGCGCGTGTATCTCCACAGGCCCCTGTCCATTATCTTGCCCCTGTTGGCCGGGTCTTGCGTGAACCTCAGCAACTGGTAATCGCCCACCGTCTCGAATACGAACCCGATCAGCCATATCAGCGTCCCCACCACAGCCGCCCAGACGGTCAACGTGTTTCCATAGGTATTGACTATCGCAACCGGCCAGACGACGAGCAGCATGAAGAGCCCCTGCAGCATGAACACCTGTAGGTAGCTGCGGATGAGGAAGCTGTCTCCCCACTCCTCACGCCACTTCCTGTACCTGGGGTCCTCGCCCTTCCCCCTGTTCCTGATGAAGACGTGCGTGGCCAACCGAACACCCCAGAGGAAGACGAGTACGGTGACCAGTATCTGCGGGCCGCCGTTGCTTCCCTGCACGAAGTAGGTGATCAGCGCCACCAGTATGAACCCCAGGCCCCAGAAGATGTCGGCCAGGCTGTTGTCCTTGCGCACTATGGCCACGACGTACGCAAGGGTCATGTAGACGAATATGGCCGCCGCCGATATCCAGAGGGTTGTCAGAAGCTCCACGGGTGGTCCTCCCGACCGTGATGACGCTCAGGGTGATGGCTTCCAGACGACCGCGACCCCGATGGACCTCGGGCCTACGTACGTGCCGATGACGGGGCCCGTCTTGGCCATGTAAATACGCTCCCTCGGGAATCCAATGGCCAGGCGGTCAGCCAGCAACTCGGCGTCCTCGGGGTTGGTGCTGTCCATGACCGCCAGCTCTTCTGCCGGGCCGGGGTCGGTAACCAGGCGGAACAGCCGCTCAATGCCCTGTGCCCGCTTGCGGACTCTCTCGATCGGCAGTATCTCACCCGCCCGTATGGCGAGGATAGGTTTCACTTTGAGGATGGCTCCGAGGAAGGCCTGCGCCTTGCCGATCCTGCCCCCCTTTTGCAGGTACTCCAACGTGTCGAAAAGGCCGTAGGTCACGGTTCGCGGCACGGCATCGAGCACCAGCGCCTCGATCTCCTTCAGGGTAGCTCCGGCGCGCGCCGCCTTGGCTGCCAGTATGGCGAGGAGGCCGCTTGCCATTGAAGCCGATTGAGAGTCGAGCACCGCCACCGGGCAGCCCGCCTCAACCGCGCTGAGCCGGGCAGTCTGGAACGTGGCGCTCAAGTTCGAGGACACATGTATCGACGCGATGCCGTCGCAGTCCTTTGAGAGGCGACGATAGACCTCACCGAAATCCCCCGGCGATGGAGGAGATGTCTTGGGCAGAACGGGGCTGGACTCCAGCTTGCGATAGAAGTCATCCGTGGTGATATCGATGCCGTCTCTGTACGCCTGTTCGCCGAATTCCACCAGCGCAGGGATGATCGTTATGCCGAGTTCATCTGCGACAGGCTGTGGGATGTCGGATATGCTGTCCGTAACAACTCTGACCGTCATGAGAGCACCTTCCGCCCGGGTGGTATGGTCTTAAACGATTTTCCCGATAAAGTCAAGGTTGAACCCCCGCGCTTTTCCGGTTATATTTGGCCCGACACGATGCGAGGAGCAGGCACATGTCCGATGCTGCGTACGTGATAGCGGCAGCGCTCATCTTGGGGTACGTACTTGGTTCCTTTCCCACAGCATACATCCTGGGGCGCCTCCTGAGGGGCATAGACGTCCGAGAGGTGGGGAGCCGCAACATGGGTGCCATGAATGTAGGATATTCGTTCGGCTTGAAATACGGCATCCTCGTCCTGGCGCTGGACATGGCTAAGGGAGTCCTGGCGGTCGCCTCGGCGCGATGGCTCGGAGCCTCGATGACCCTGCAGGTATTGGCGGGGACCTGTGCGATTGTGGGCCACATGCTTCCCGTGTTCCTCGCTTTCCGTGGCGGCAAGGGCGGCGCGACGTACCTCGGCATTTTCGCCTTCCTGTTGCCCTGGGCTATCCCGTACTATTGGGCCGTCCTGATCGTGGCGGGCCTGCTCACTCGCTACCTGACGCTAAGCTATGCGATCGCCATGCTGTCGATCCCGGTAGTCGGCTGGCTGGTCTACGATTCGATCCTGTTTGTGGCCTCGTCACTTGGCCTTATGATCCTCCCTCTCCTGCGGTACATCCCCCGCCTTATGGAGATGCGGTCCAAAGCCGGAGGCTGGCGGCGCGTGTTCATACGGACCAGCCTCAAAGAGAGATACTAGCCGGGCTTCCCCCGGTCGGCTGCCAGGTCGAGGCCCACGGTAATCACGGCGAGATGGGTGAGGGCCTGTGGGAAGTTGCCCAGCAACTCGCCCGACTTTGGGTCCACCATCTCAGACAGCAGGCCCAGGTGGTTGCTGTAGCCCAGCAGCTTTTTGTACAGGCTTGTCGCCTCATCCACGCGACCAAGTTGAATCAGGGCCCGCACAAGCCAGAATGAACACCAGAGAAAGGCTCCTTCGCTCCCCGGCAGTCCGTCATCGGTGTCCTCTGTAAGGTACCTTCTGAGAACGCCGCCAACGGCCAGTTCCTCCACAGTGCGCTCGATGCTGGAACGCATCTTCTCATCGGATACCGGCAGGAATCCATAGAGCGGCATGAGCAGCGTGCTGGCATCCAGCGCCGAGGTATCATAGTGCTGAGTGAAAGCCTGCTTGTCGGGATTCCACCCCTTCTGTAGTATGTCCTCCCTGATATCGTTAGCAGCCTCCCGCCATCCCTTGATTCTGTCAGGCGTCCCGTACATGAATCGCTCGGCCAGATTGGCGCCTCTGTCGAGGGCTACCCAGCACATCAGCTTCGAGTGTACGAAGTGGAACGGGCCGCCTCGGACCTCCCAGATTCCGCTGTCAGGGCGCTGCCAGAGATCCGCCGCCGCGTCCACGAAGCCTTCGAGAAGCCGCCATGTCTCCTGTGAGATGTAGCCGCCGACGTCGGCGAATACGCCGGCGGCGTCCAGTACCTCTCCGAACACGTCAAGCTGCAACTGCTTGTACGCATCATTCCCGATACGTACGGGTCGGGAGTCCCTGTATCCTCGGAGGTCCAGGTGCTTCTCGTCGGGCGGATTGCCGAGGTCGATGTTGTACAGGATTTGCGCACGAGGCCCGCATGTTCCGCACAGCTCGAGCAGCCAGTTGAAGAACGCCAGTGCCTCGTCCTTGTGTCCCAGTCTGAGGAAGGCATCGAGGGTCAGGGAGGCATCCCGGAGCCAGGCGAAACGGTAGTCCCAGTTTCGCTGGCCGCCGATGTCCTCCGGGAGAGAAGTGGTGGGTGCGGCAATCAGCGCCCCTTTCGGCATGTATGCCATCAGGTGCAGGGCCAGATACGAGCGGACGACCTCCTCCGGACCCTCGCCGGTGAACTTGCAGTCCTCGGCCTTCTTGCGCCAGAAGTCCTCCGTCTGTCGCAGCTTCGACCGGCTCCGATAGGTCCGGGGCGACTTCGGGGTGTCCGTGTCCCAGCGAAGGTCCAGGAGCATGCTCTGGCCCTCCGACAGCGCGACGGTGGCGCCGGCATCGGCCTTCTTCACTTCCAGGGGGTGCGAGCTGGAGAGGGCCAGCCTTCCGGTCGTCCCCCGCACCGCCACTCCGTGTCGGGTTGTCTCCAGCGATACTTTGTCCCTGGCGTAGTCGAGTCTGGGCTTGAAGTCTACTGCCAGTTGCGCGCTGCCCTTCGTACACTCCACCAGGCGGTGAATCTCGTCCTTCTGGACGAATCTGCCGCTCGGGGTATGGTAGCAGGGCATGAAGTCGGTGACCGTGGCCGACCCTTCCGGGGTCTCGAACGTCGTCGCGAGCACATTGGTGTTGTGGATGTAAGACTGCCGTGACTCGTAGTCTCCCAACGGCTGGACGGAGAAGCGTCCGCCCTTTTCGTCGTCAAGTATGGCTGCGAAGACGCTGGGTGAGTCAAACCTTGGCAGGCAACACCAATCGATCGAACCGTCGGTGCTCACAAGCGCAGCCGACCGCATATTCCCGATTAGGCCGTAGTCGCCGATGGGCTTGTATGACATGTGACTCAGCCGGCGTCGCACTCCCTGTGGATTCTGAGGGTAAGGCACCTGAGGCTACCGCCGCCGGCCCTGATGGCGTCGGGGTGAAGAGATATCATCTCGACGCCCTTTCTGGCAAGCCGTCTCTGTGTACCGCCGTCCAGGGCAGTATCATAGTGGAAGATTACACCAGGTTCCAGTGGAACGAAGCTGCAAGCGAGGCGGTGCTGCTCCGAGTCAGATATTGGGATTACCTCGATACCTTTGCGCGCCATGTGCTCCGGAAGGTCGATGCGCTCCACCCCGCCGCGTGTGTAGGAGTACGCGGTCCTGAAAGCTGGCAGGTAGGCGAGCGCCAGGTTGTGGTCAATGCGGTTGTATATCGTGTCCGGGTGCATGTATCGTCTGGCCTTCGGAGTATCTACATATATCACTTCGGTAAACTCGGACAGGGCCTTGCGCAGGAACTTCTCCACGGCCTTCCTGCTGTGGCGCTCGGTCTCAGCGACCAGTACAGTCTCGGGGGAAAGCAGCAGGCACCCTTCGAACGCATCGTCCGCTTCGTCGAACTCAAACAGGATTGGAATACCAAGGTTGGCCAGGGCGTCACGGACAACGAGGTGCTCGTTCCTGCGGCCGTTCCAGGCCATTGAGGACAGCATGGCCCCTTTGCTGCTTATTACCGCTGTGTCGTGCATGTATGTGAGATTTGGGAGCCGTGACACCATGCCGTGGTGGTCGTCGAGGTGGTCCCGGAGTTCCAGGACCTTCACTCCGTGCCTGAGCAGGAGTTCTCTGTATCGGTCGTGCTCCTCCACGAACCGGGGAATGTCGGGCACGGAGTCGAACAGCCACTCATCGTGGTTCTCACCGTTGACCACCTCCAGTTCCTTGCCCGGTCTGTGTAGGAGTACCGTGGTCAGCCTGCCGAAGTAGTCGCAGCCGTAGGGTGTGCCGACTGTCGTCGTCTTGTCCACGGATCGATACCTCCTGCGGGGCGGTCATTTGCCGACAAGGGCCAGCAGGTTCTCCCCATCGGCGCTCGGGATGGCGGCGATTTCCTCGAAACCGTATTGCCGGAGGTAGTCCCTGACCTGCGAGGCCGTATACTTGTACGTGAAACCCATGCTGATGGTCTCGCCTGCCGACAGGTCTACCCGCCCCTCGCCGCAGCTCACGGAGCCATTCTGCAGGATGTCCAGGCGCTTGTGCGTTCTCAGCACTTCGCCGACGCGCGACGGTTCCTCGATCAGCTCAAGGTCGAACCTGCAGGCCTCGGGAGGGAAGCCCCTGTTCGTCAGCGGCGCCGTGTTGAAGCGCACGTTGGTCTCGGAGCGATAGGCGTCCAGAATGCGCTGTAGGGCATTCACGATATTCCCGTTGTCTCCAGCGGGAATCAGGTGGCAGTCAAAGAGAAAGAGGTCACCAGGCTCGAGTTGGTCGTAAACCATTCCGAGCAAGTGGTCAGGCCTGTAGTTGCAGAAGTTGTTGCCCAACAGGCAGAGCAGGAGGGGGGAGGACCAGAATCGGCGGAGCTCTGGCAGGTCTTCAAGGAAGGCAACGATGCCGCGAGTCTCCACGCCGGCGTTCTCTACTTGCTGCATGGCTGCATCCACCAGAGGAGCACTCACGTCGACGGGAAAGTACCGTCTCACCATGTGGCTACCTGTCCCCTCTATCAGCATCCGCTCCTTCTCACCGCTTCCCACGCCCACGCTCATCAGATCGAACTCGGGAGGCAAGTGGGGAACAAGGCGCGGCAGCGACTCAATGAGAAGACCGGTCAAACAAGAGGCTACGGGGAATTCGGGGGACTCGCTCAGGTCGAGCCAGGAGTCGCCGCCGGTGTTTCCGACGTACAGGAAGCAGTCAGGCATCTCCCGCCTTTCGAGACCTCTTCTGAGCATTTCCTCCAACTGGTCGGATTTGACCATCTCGGTCTTCTCCATATGCCGACCTCACTACTTCATGCACTGCAAGCACTCGCCGCGAAGCGCCGAGTACGGGTCCTTTCCCTGGTTGACGCCGACGCTGTAGGCGTACCCCCGGCACCCTATGCATTCCTGCAGGTGTTCGCATCCGCCGCACTTGCCTTCGAGGTGCCTGTCGATGCTCCTGACATACTCGAAGAGCGGACTCTCGTAGATGTCGCGAAGCGAGCGCCTGATTATGTTATGAGGGTAGACTCCGTCCTCGAAGAGCGCCGGGTTCTCGTCCAGCTTGGTGGGTGCGCAGGGCTTAACATTGCCCTCGATGTTGACATAAAGACTGTAGAGGTACTGCAGGCAGCCACTCGCGGGCAAGGGGGTATGGGGAAGCCAATCGTAGCCGAACTCGCCCCTGTCCATGGAGAGCAGGCTGTTCTTGTATTCCTGCACTTCATCCGTGGCCAGGCCACAGCCCGCAAGCTCATCGTTGGCTCTTCCGGTTGGTGTAAGGACCTCTATGTTTGGGAAGATGCTACTCCATCGGCAGAAGCGCCAGAATGCCTCCAGTTCGCCGGTGTTGAGCTTGCAGCTCACGAAGGAGAGCCCGAGTCTCGTACGGCGCTGGTCCTCCAGTTGCGTGAAGCCTGCTTGAGTGAGATTGCCGATGCCGGCCTGTATGCGATCGAATGTCCCGTGCCGGCCTGCGAGGTAGTCTTGTACTTCCGGACGCAGCGAATCGAGCTTCCCCATGACGGACGCCTGTCTATGGTAGAGGAACTCGGCAAGATCCCTTGTCATAGCGATGGTGTTCGTGAACACCACCGGGACCATGTCGAGGGAGTGGATCAGTGAAACGAGATCGCGGAATCTGGGATGCAACGTGGGTTCGCCTCCACCGATAACTACCACTGATTGAGCGCCCAGGTCGCGGGCCTGCCTGACGACATCTGCAAGAGTGTCGAAGTCAAGCTCGTTTGCCAGGCTCTCACCGCCCTCGGCGTAGCAGTAGCGGCATCGCAGATTGCAGGACCTGTTGGTTTCGAGCCTTATTGCGAGAAGTCGCTTCTCATCTCGTGCCCGGTGAGCCTCCTCCGGGTCGTAGGTGTACCCAACCAGAAGAGGGGGCCGATCAACTGCCTCTTCAGGGGGCCGATGGCTCTGTGGGAGACGGGCTGCCGCCTGGTTGGGACCCATCAGCTCCTTTCGAGCATGCGCGGCAGGTGGGGACCGCCCGCAGTGCAGCCTTGGGACGCACAGGTAGACCGGTGACTTCGTATTTGGACGTGCCGTCCTGCTTGGGACGGCAACTACTTGCTTCTACATCCAGTGTACGGGCGCAACTGTGAAGAAGTCATAAAACGACTCTGGAAAAGGTTAAATTCTCATCACATTGGCGGACTCAGTTCAAAGAAGGGTCGATCGGGGGTTACTAGGCAAGGAGGCCGGGGGAAGGGTCAAGGGTGTGCCAGGGCCGAGCCCGTTGGCGTGTGGGCAGGTTCCGATTTCCGGCGACGCCGAGGCAGGCTCCAAGAAGGAAGAAGCAACCGATGCTCAGGACGCCTGGGCAGAATGTCGGACTACTACTGACTTTCGCCCAGGTGCAGTGACCAGCATTCCTTGCCTTGTTTCGCACTGCACTCGTTACAGAGTACTCTGGTTATCTTGTCCTGCACTGTGTGAGCGTGGACTGCGTCGGCCAGTTTGGAGTGCATTTCTACCTTGCCTCGCTTGCCACAGGCATCGCACACTACCTCTACAACATTCTTATCTGCCATTGCCGGCCTCCCCTTGTGCGTGGTTGGAGCAATCTTACTACAACCTGCGGTCTGCGGCAAGGACTTCGCCTGGGGGGTGTCCCTGGAGTGTGTCCTTGTCGGGGGTGTGGAAATCAGGCAGTCAAGTACCTAAAATGGGAAACGTATGGGGGCACGCCCGAATTCGGATGCCGGGACAATGATGGACGAGAAAAGCCTGGAGATGCTGGAGTTCCCGAAGATCAGGGAAATCCTTGCGGGATTTGCCTCCTTTTCGAGGAGCAGGGAGCTGGCACTTCAACTCAGGCCGGGAACGGACACGGGCTCGATACTGCCTGGACTCGGGCTCTCGGCGGAGGCAAGGCATCTCCTGTCCATAGACCCTGACTGCTCCGTCGGTGACGCGCGCGACGTCCGCGATTCGGTGAGACTCGCCGCCAGAGGAAAGGTGCTGGAGCCTGAAGTTCTGGTGGAGGTCAGGTCGACGCTTTCCGCCGGACGCCTGTTGCGCCGCACGCTCGCGGAATCGGCTGATGGACTGCCCTTGCTCTGGGGACTGGCTCAGGGCATTGTCGAGTTGCCCCGCCTGGAGGAACGCATCGGAGAGTGCCTGACTCCCAAAGGCGAGGTTACGGACACCGCGTCCAACAGGCTGGCCGACCTGAGATACAGGTTGAAGGAGAGGAGGCAGAGCCTGCTCGATCGGCTCGAGGGCATAATTCGTTCCGACGGCGGGCGTCGGTTCATCCAGGACGCCTTCATCGACGAGAGAGACGGCAGGTACGTCCTGCCTGTGAAGGTGGAGTGCCAGAGGGAGATTAGGGGGATTGTACACGATGTTTCCAACACGGGCGCTACCGTCTTCGTTGAGCCTATGGCCACCGTCGAGATGGGCAACGAGATGCGCCATTTGGCCATTGAGGAGCAACGAGAGGTGGAGACGATACTGGCTGACCTGAGCAGCCATGTCGGCGCGTACGAAGACGATATGTGCGCCAGCGTGGAGCTCATGGCTGAGATCGATCTTGCGCTGGCAAAGGGACGTTATGCGTCGCAGGTCGGCGCCGTGGAGCCTTCCATCGGCGATTCCGAATCAGGGCAGGATGGCCGGATTCTCAGGCTGGTGAACGCCAGGCACCCGCTCCTGAGAGGCAAGGCCGTGCCCCTGTCGGTCGAGATTGGCCGTGACTACAGCGGACTGGTGATAACCGGGCCCAATACCGGGGGCAAGACGGTCGCTCTCAAGACAATCGGCCTGCTGACCCTTATGGCGCAGTCGGGTCTGCCCATTCCCGCATCGGAAGGGAGTTGCGTGCCGGTCTTCGATGGCATATACGTGGACATAGGCGACGAACAAAGCATTGAGCGGACTCTGTCGACGTTTAGCTGGCACATGAGCAACATCGTCCGGATTGTCGGTACGGCGACCGGGAAGAGCATGGTGTTGCTGGACGAGATGGGAGCGAGCACCGACCCCACTGAAGGCGCTGCTCTGGCGCGGGCGATACTGCTCCATTTCGTTTCGCGGGGGACTATGGTAGTAGCCACAACGCACTATAGTGAACTCAAGGCCTTCGCTCACAGCACCCCCGGCCTCCAGAACGCCTCATTCGATTTCGACCCCGTGACCCTGGCGCCCACCTACCATCTCACTGTAGGCGTCCCGGGGGGCAGCAACGCATTGGCGGTTGCGACGAGACTGGGTCTGCCGGTGGAGCTGGTCAAGGCAGCCAGAGAACTGCTCCCCAAGGGGGCGCGGGACGTCGAGGAGTTGCTTTCGTCGCTGGCAGCCGAGAGGCAGAGCGTTCGCGACCTCAGGCTCAGCCTGGAGTCGGAAGCAGAGAAGTCCCGAAATGAGAGGATGGAGATCCACAGGGAGAAATGGTTGCTTCAGGAGGGCAAGCAGGAAGCAGTCAGGCAGGTGAGGGACAGGGTCGCTTCGGAGGCTGCCGAGCTTCAGGCACTCATCAGGGAAGCCGAGGCCGAGTTGAAGAAGCAGCTAAGCCGGGAGCGCGTTCAGAAGGCAAGACAGGCCCTGGCGTCTGTGCGTGAACAGCTTCGAAGCGAGGGCTGGCGCATTTCTGTCGGCGAGTCATCAGGCGGAGGCCTCGTGTCGCCCGAGGATCTTTCAGTCGGAGATGAGGTCTGGCTGCCTGAGATGGAGACATGGGCGACTGTCCTGACGCTGCCGGATCAGGAACGCCAGTTGGACGTGATGATAGGGCAGACAAGGATGAGGCTCAGCGCCGACGAAATCGCGGCGAGCAAGCGCAGGGGGGCCGTCTCTGCTCCGGCGCAGCGGGCCACGGTAGTGAAGAACGCTGATCGAAGCCAGGTCTCGAATGAGCTTGACCTGCGCGGGAAGAGGGCCGATGAGGTCGAGCCCGAACTCGAGAGCTACCTGGACAGCGCCGGACTGGACCGTTTGAGCCGCGTCCGCATAATCCATGGCCATGGCACGGGGATCGTTCGCCAGATGGTCAGGAGCGCGCTGGCATCCCATCCGCTCGTGAAGTCGTACCGGCCCGGCGGCAGGGGAGAGGGCGGCGACGGTGTTACCATCGTGGAGCTTTAGGTGAGTCATGATTGACATACAAGAATCGACCAGGGTGAGCAGTCGATGACCTATGATCGCGAGCAGGCCGTCAAGCTTTCGAAGTCCCGCTTCCTGTCCGGTCTGCAGTGCTTGAAGAGGCTGTACCTGGAGACATATCACAGGGATATGATGCCCGCGCTTGAGCCCGGTCAGCAGGCGATAATGGAGGCGGGCATGCGCATTGGGGAAGTCGCCAGAGGTCTGAGGCCGGGGGGCGTGCTTATCGCTGACGACTACTGGCACCACGAGGAGGCCGTGGAAGCCACCAGACAGGCGATAGAGGACGGAGCAGTCCCGGCAATATACGAAGCGGCCTTCGCCTACGCGGGCGTCAGGATTCGCGCGGACATACTCTCAAGGAAGCAAGAGAGCGGGTTCGAACTGATTGAGGTTAAGTCGGGCACACGCGTGAAGGATGTCCACCTGTCGGATGTCGCTGTTCAACTGTACGTGCTCCGGGGATGTGGAGTGCCGGTCGAAGGTGCATATGTCGCAACCATCGACAATGAGTATGTCTATGAGGGTGGGGACTACGATCTGGAGCAACTCTTTCGTGTGGAAGACGTAGCCGACCGCCTGGCTAGGCACGACCTGGATGTCCCGGGCCGCGTCGACATGATGCGCGCGGTGCTGCGAGAGGACGAACCACCTGACATCCTTGTGGGCAGGCATTGCAGCCAGCCTTACGATTGCCCGTTCCACTATCACTGCTCGATCGGCCAGACCGACTATCCCGTATCCCAACTGCCGAGGGCCAACCAGGCATTGCTCGTTGACCTGGAGGCTGCTGGCATCGATGATATACGCGACATACCTGCCGCCTACTCGGGACTGACACCGCTGCAACTCCGTGCACGCGACTGCGTCGTCGAAGGGAAGGCTCACGTCGACCCAAAGGTCCTGCAGGAACTCGGGAGACTCGAATATCCCATACACTTCCTCGATTTCGAGAGCTTCGCTCCGGGGCTTCCGCACTACCCCGGCACAAGGCCGTACCAGGTGATGCCCTTCCAGTGGTCCAACCACATAATGGAGGCCGACGGAAGTCTTCGCCACGAGGAGTTCCTTCACACCGGGCCGGACGATCCCAGCGAGGCGTTCGCCCTCTCGCTGCTCGATACCCTGGGCGGCGGGGGCTCAATCATTGCCTACTCGAATTTCGAAGCTCTCAGGATCAGGGAACTCGCGGCGAGATTGCCTCATCTCTCGGACAACCTGCAGTCGCTTCTGGACGGACGCATAGTGGACTTGCTGGTTCTCGTCAGAGACCACTGCTATCATCCGCGTTTCCGTGGTTCCTTCTCGCTGAAGACCGTGTTGCCCGCGATGGTACCCGACTTCACCTATGCCGACCTGGAAGTGAAAGAGGGCAGCCAGGCATCCGCGACCTACATGGAGATCATCTGTCCCGAGACGACCCCTGAGCGCAGAGACCTCCTGTGCAGGGGCCTCCGAGAGTACTGCAGCCGTGACACAATGGCAATGGTCGAGTTGTTCAGGACTCTGGTGGACCGGTCGTCCGGGAGTAGCGAATGCTGACCGCCTTGCCTCGCCGGGTGACCAGGTCGGGCCTGCTGTGCCTGCTTGCGGAGCTGGAGGAGAGACACGGTCCCGGCACCTCCACGTACATCCCTCCCGGCACATCGCGCAGACAGCTCGAAGACCTTCTCGGGCTCGCGGTGGGACCCGCCAGCACGCTCGAAGAGGTCGTCGCGAGGGCCGGTGACTCCTCGACTGGGGCCGTTGTGCTGTGGGGCGACCGTGGCCGCTACGCCGTGTTGCCTCCGTTTCCGGTGGGGGAGCGCGTGGCGTTCTCTGGTTATGAATTGGAGCCGCTTCGCGCGCTTGTGGGCCGAGACTATCTGGTAGCGGTTGTGCTCGTCCGGCTCGGTCTATATGCGATAGGCGTCTTAGAAGGCGAGCAACTGCTTTCCAGCAAGGTAGGCGGCGGGCTGGTTCATTCCCGGCACAAGAAGGGAGGGTCGTCGCAGGGCCGTTTCGCTCGTGGACGTGAGAAGCAGATGGAGCGCTTCTTCGACCGCGTGTGCGATAGGGCCCGCGAACGTATAGAGCCCTACATGAGCCGCGTTGACCACGCAGTGTACGGCGGGGAGCGTAACACGGTGCTGGCGTTTCGAAAGCAGTGTCACTTCCTGCGCGCTCTGGATGAACGCGCTCTCGATCGTCTCTTCAATGTGCGGGAGCCCAAGCAGGGCTCTCTTCTGGCTGCCATCAAGCACCTCTATGCCAGCGAAGTGATCGAGTGGGTCGAGGCCTAGAGATCAACCTGCCGTTGGCGGAACTGCCGGAGTCCTCGCCGGGTGGCCCCAAAACCCCCTGCACATGGCCGATAAGTACCACTCCACTGGGACGAAAGTCACATACCTGCCGATGCGACCGGTCTATAGTGACCACGACGAAGGGCCCGCAGGGGGTGATCGTTATGTGGAGATTCAAGAGCTGTCCCAAGTGCAGGGGCGACCTTTACGTTGAAAACGATCTCAGCGGCTGGTACGAGGAATGCCTGCAGTGCGGGTATGTGCGCGATCTGAGCGGGGTCCGGCCTCTGAACTCGCCGCGACGTCGGCGATTGCGCAGAGCGAACAGGGAAGTGGCATTCGCCGGTGAGCGCGGCTAGGCGTGCACCTCTTCATGACTGAAGGAGACTACCGTGCAGCGCTGCATGCAGCAATCCCGTGTCAACTCAAGTGAAAATGTTACCGAAGAGAGGTTGTTCACTCATTTAGAAA
>CAZNOI010000014.1:0-65181 GCA_964574685.1 uncultured Dehalococcoidia bacterium | reverse complement strand
CTGCCTCACCTCAGTGCCGTTTCCCGGACAATCCACGGATTAAGGGTGAATACGAGGTATTGACGGGCCTTCCAGATGCACTTATCATCTTGGCCAACGTGAAGCACCGGATGGGCTCTGCGCGGGGAGCATTCCAGGACTTGGAGAATAGGGAGGGAGCTATGCACCAATCGTCCGGAGGTCAGACGTCGCTCATCGGCAGGATGGTCCGCGCCGCCAAACTAGAGCCTGACCTCTATGAGGAGGTCGAGCGCGACTCAGGGACCACCGGCCAGGCGATAATGGTCGTGCTCATATCGAGTTTGGCTGCCGGCATAGGCGGCGCCATAGCAGGGGGCCTGGAGAATGGAGCACTTGACTGGTTGTGGGGGCTGCTTGTCGGATTGGGGAGCGGCGTCTTCGGCTGGCTCATGTGGGCGCTGTTCGCATACGTGATAGGGACCACCATATTCAAGGCCGAGCAGACCGAGGCGACATACGGGCAACTGATCCGCACTCTGGGGTTCGCGAATGCCCCGGGCGTACTGAGGCTGTTCTCTTTCATTCCGTTCGTTGGGGGGCTGATATCGTTCGTCTCATTCGTATGGATGCTCGTGGCCGGCGTCATCGCGGTGAGGCAGGCGCTGGACTTCTCGAGCGGCCGGGCGATAGCTACGTGCGTGGTGGGCTGGCTGATATACGTGCTGCTGATGTTCATCTTGAGCGGCGTCATATTTGGCGCGTCGGTTCTCTTCTAGGAGATGATGAGTGCCTTTGTTCGGCTTGAAAACCGGCCGCGGTGTGCTAAGATAGTCTGGCTCTAAGACCGCTGTTGCGAAGGACACATGAACTGGCTTGACATAATTGTCATAGTGATTCTGGCTATTCCGGCCCTGATCGGCTTCAGCCGCGGCTTGGTCAAGACCGTGTTGCCGCTTGTCGGAATCATGCTTGGTGTGTTCCTGGCCGGGCGCTTCTACGGTTCCATGGGAGACTGGCTGTCGACGTGGCTGGAGAGCGACGCGCAGGCGGACATAGTCGGGTTCCTGGTGGTATTCGTGCTGACGGTCGTGGTCGTCCTGGTGATATCGGAGGTGATCAGCAAGTTCGTGAAGCTCACCCTGCTGGGATGGCTGGACAGGGCCGGGGGAGCCATACTCGGTCTGGTGGTTGGGGCCTTCTTCGCCAGTGTGATCCTGGCGGCAGTGACGCAGTTCGAGTTTGCCGCAACCGAGGGCGTGGTGCGGAACTCGTTCTTCGCCGAACTGTTCCTGGAGAACCTCCCCTTCATCCTCGGGTTCCTGCCGGAGGAATTCGACGCCGTGAAGCAGTTCTTCAGCTAGGCCTGTTGTGCCGGGCCACAGCGGGCGCTACAATGTTATCAAACCGGCGTGGAAATGTGTTTACCTCTGCATAATCTCCAGATCCGCGTCCCGGTCTTCCGTCCAGCGTAGATGCTATGAGGGTCCGCAGTCTGCATGATTGGAATGTCTCGACCCGGGAGGCAATGCAGGTCCAGCGCAAACTGGCGGGGATGGTGTGCCGGGAGGACCGTCTTTGTGACGTCAGGACCGTAGCCGGAACGGACAACTCCGCACCCGACGCCAACGGCGTGGCCACGTGTGCCGTAGTGGTCCTGAGCTTCCCTGAACTTGAGCTGGTGGAAACTAAGGTGCTCTCCGGGGAGGTCACCTTCCCGTATGTTCCGGGTCTGCTGTCCTTCCGGGAGGCGCCGCTTATACTTGCGGCATGTGAGGAGTTGGAGACTGAGCCGGACCTCTTCATTGTCGATGGACAGGGCGAAGCGCATCCGAGGAGGATGGGTCTCGCCTGTCACGTCGGACTGATGCTGGACAAGCCGACCATAGGTTGCGCGAAGTCGAGACTGTGTGGAACCCACGAGCGGCTGGGCGAGGAACGCGGCTCGCGCCAGGAGTTGAGGGATGAGGGTGAAGTCATAGGCGCGGTCCTTCGCACGAGGGACAATGTCTCGCCCGTCTACGTGTCGATCGGTCACAGAGTGACTCTGGAGGCAGCCGTCCACTGGGTGCTCAGTTGCTGCAAGGGCGTGAGGCTGCCTGAGCCAACTCGACAGGCGCACAGGACTGCAGGATTCAGGTCGATCGCGGCATGATTCGGGGCAATGCTACGCTATCGAAATAGGGGAGAGCGCAAGCGAGATGGATGAACTGAGGCAGAAGCTGGAGGAATTGAACAGGCGCATAACTACCAAACTGGTGCATCTTTGACGTAGCCAGCAAAGAGAAAGAGGTAGAGTCCCTGGAACAACAGACATCCAGGCCGGACTTGTGGGAGGACCAGGAGAAGGCGCAGGACTTGATGCGCAATCTGTCACAGTTGAAGGATACCGTGTCCACATGGCGGGACCTGGAAAGCAGGGTGAGAGATGCCCTGGAGCTTGTCGATATGGCGGAGGATGAAGGGGACGTGCTGATAGAGGAAGACATCCCTCGGGAGATCGCTGAGATCGAGGAGTTACTGGAGGAGCTGGAGTTCCGGCTGGAGCTGGGGGGGAGGTATGACAGGCGCGGAGCCCTGATTGGGGTGCACGCCGGTGCCGGCGGGACGGAGTCGCAAGACTGGGCCGACATGCTCCTGCGCATGTACATGCGGTGGGCGGAGAAGCGGCGATATGCCGTGGAAGTCGTTGAGAGATCGCCCGGCGAGGAAGCCGGCACCAAGAGCGCGCTTGCCGAGATACGCGGCGAGTATGCCTATGGCTATCTCAAGGGCGAACGAGGTGTCCACAGGCTGGTGCGCATCTCACCCTTTGATGCTTCCCACAGCCGTCACACTTCGTTCGCTCTTGTAGAGGTGATGCCCGTTGTTGAGGGCAACGTGGATGTCAACATCGAGCCGGAAGACCTCAAGGTCGATACCTTTCGCTCCAGTGGGCCGGGCGGTCAGCACATGCAGAAGACGAGCAGCGCGGTGCGGGTTACCCACATTCCCTCGGGCCTGGTGGTAACCTGCCAAAACGAGAGGTCGCAGTTTCGGAACAAGGATACCGCGCTGAAGATACTTCGATCTCGGCTTGTGGAGCTGGAACTCGAGAGACAGGCGAAGGAGCAGGCGAAGCTGAAAGGCGAGCATGTGACTGCCGAGTGGGGCAACCAGATTCGAAGCTACGTCCTTCACCCCTACAAGATGGTCAAGGACCATCGGACGGGCTACGAAACGAGCAACCCGCAAGCGGTGCTGGACGGCGATCTCGACGGTCTTCTCAAGGCGTATCTCGTTTCGTCGGTCGAGAGCCATGGCTAAGCGTCTTCTCATTGCGCTGCTGATATCATGTCTGGTTCTGGCTGTGCCATATCACGCTGCCGCCGACAGCGCGATCGATATCACAGCCGAGGACGAAGCGCAATTCCCGGACTCGCTCACGTTCGGGGTCGGCGCCGTGGACCTTGCGAACGAGACAATAGACAGAGTCCTGCTTCGGTACAGGATAGAGGGCGTAACCGATATCCGCGTGACGACGATAGTCCCGGTGCCCTTCGAAGAGGGGCCGGTGGTGGAAGCGGAATGGACGTGGGATATGCGCAAGGCAGCGCTACCGCCGGGTGCGGTGATCAGCTACTCGTGGCTGGTGGAGGACAGCGCGGGCTCCACGGCGGAGAGCGAGTGGGACACCGTCGTATTCGAGGATGACAGGCACGACTGGAGCAGTATCGAGGAGGGGAATGTAACGCTCCTCTGGTATCGGGGCGGGCAAGCCTTCTCGCGCGAACTGATTGACGCAGCAACGGATTCTCTGGAGACTCTGGCTATGGACACGGGCTCCTACCTCGAAGATCCTGTCCAGGTTTTCGTGTACGATGGGTCAAGGGCGCTTCGTGAGGCGCTGATCCATCAACCGGAATGGATCGGGGGCGCTGCATTCACGCATTTTGGCATCGTGGTGATCGGCATAGCGCCCGAGGACCTGGCATGGGGTACGAGGGCGATGACCCACGAGCTTGCCCACCTCGTAACGTACCAGATGACGTCGAATCCTTACAATGATATCCCCACCTGGCTGAACGAAGGCCTGTCGGTCTATGCCGAGGGAGCGGTTGACCTCCTGTGCCAGACAGCACTGAACGATGCGGTAGAACAGGACAACCTCATATCCTTGAAGACCCTTTCGAGCAATTTCCCTGCGGACATAGACGAGGCGCGGCTGTCGTACGCCGAGAGCCGAAGCGTCGTCGAATTCCTGATCGACGAGTATGGCCGGGATAAGATATCCGAACTGCTGGCCGTATTCCAGGAGGGGGCGACTTACGATGGCGCTCTGGAGGAGGTGTACGGGTTCGGCACCGCAGCCCTGGAGAACCAGTGGCGCGCGAGCCTGGGTCTGGGGCCCAGGCCGACTCCTTCACCGACGTCTGCGCCGGCAGTAGACACGCCGACGTCATGTGCGAAGGACACTGGTGCTCGCGTCGCCAAGGCCGACCTTGTCGGTGCCCCGCTCTTCATTCTTGTCGGGCTTATGCTCATGTCGTGCTTCGGATGGGCGATGGTCGACTGGCTCAGGTCTCGGAGACACGACGGATAGAGACGCATGCGGTACCTGTTCCTCCTCTGTATCCTCTGTCTGGCATTGACCTCTCCACTCTACTGGGCATGTGACGGCGACTCGCCGCCGATTCAAACGCCAGGCGCAGGAGAGGGTGTCCTGCGCCTGTACGGCGTTAGCCCGACCACCCTCGATCCCGCACTGGCGAGAGAGAGCGATTCGCTTCAGTACATCGTCGAAGTGTTCAGCGGACTCGTTCGCTTCGACCCTGACCTCAGGCTTCAACCCGACCTGGCCCGCTCCTGGGATCGAAGCGAGGATGGAAAGGTCTACACGTTCCATTTGAGAGAAGACCTGCGTTTCCACGACGGCAGGCAGGTCACGGCCTACGATTTCCGGTATTCACTGGAGAGGGCCTGCGACCCGGCAACCGGGTCACAGACGGCGCCAACCTATCTCGGAGATATCGTGGGTGTCTGGGAAAGACTGAGCGGCCAGGCCGATTCCATTAGCGGGATCAAAGTGCCTGATGAGCAAACCCTTGAGATCACCATCGACGCGCCCAAGGAGTACTTTCTCTCGAAGCTTGCCTATCCTGTGGCATTCGTAGTCGATGAGAACAACCTCGAGGCAGGTCCGACCTGGTGGAAGCAACCGAACGGGACAGGCCCATTCAGACTCAAAGAGTGGAAGGACGATCTTTCGATAGTCCTGGAGCGAAACGACCTGCACTACGATGCGGCCAACACAGCGCTGCAGGAAGTAGTGTATGCCCTGTGGGCAGGTGTCCCGATGCAAATGTACGAAAGGGGCGAGATAGACGTAGCCGGCGTGAGTCTGAGCAATATTGACCGGGTAACCGACCCCGACAATCCCCTGAACGATGAGTTGTCGGTCGCGCCGGGCTTCGCGCTGTCATACGTTGGCTTCAATGCGTCGGAGCCGCCCTTTGATGATCCCTACGTAAGGAAGGCATTCTGCCACGCCATTGATCGTGAGAAGATAGTCGAGCTAGTCTACAAGGACGCGGTACGTGAGGCCGAGGGGATTCTGCCGCCGGGGATGCCCGGCTTCAACGAGTTGCTCAGGGGACTGGAGTTTGACGTCGAAGCCGCCCATCAGCTCATAAGGGAGTCCAGCTATGGGAACGTGACGGCCTTGCCCGCAATAGCCCTGACATCTTCGGGCCGTGGCTACGTGTCCAATATGGAAGCTGCTCTCGTCGACATGTGGGACCGCAATCTGGGTGTAGATGTGGAGGTGAGGCTGTGGGAGCCGGAAGTGTACCCATATGTGGTCATGGAGGAGAAGGACGAGATGTTCAGCATCGGTTGGTCGGCCGACTATCCTGACCCTCAGAACTTCCTGGACGTGCTGTTCCACAGCGAGAGCCAGGAGAACCTCGGCGAGTACGACGACCCCCAGGTAGACCGCTGGCTTGAAGAAGCGCGAGTCGAGCCCGACAGGATCGAGCGGATGACGAAGTACCAGTTGGCGGAGCAGAGAGTCGTCACTGAGGCGGCATGCCTGCCGCTCTTCTTCGATGTCTCCTACAGGCTGACCAAGCCCTATGTCAAGGGCCTGCCCCAGACGCCATTGTGGATACCGAGGCTGCAGTACGTGAGGGTCGAGACCGTCGAGGCTCAGTCTGCGGCCTGACCGCGTGTCTGGCGCCACACGTGAAAGAGCCGCTGCCAGGCGATCAAGTTCGACAGGACGGCCATTATCCAGAGGAGGACCAGCAGGCTGACCACCCCCGTGTGATCGAGGATTAGCCCCACCGCAAGCAGGACTACTCTCTCCGGCCGCGTGAAGACCCCGACTTCGCACTTGATGCCCAAAGCCTCGGCGCGCGCCCTCACGTAGCTCGTGGTCATCGAACCTACTATGGACGCCGCTATCAGCAGGACCTCGGCGTACGACCCGGAAGCGGCATAGAAGGCTGTCAGACCCAGGAAGAGAGCTGCCTCGGAGAACCGGTCAAACGTGGAGTCGAGTATCGCGCCGAACTTCGTGACCCGCCCGCTCGCCCTGGCGAGGGCACCATCAAGAAGATCGAAAGCGCCGGAAGCGAGGACAAGGATACCGCCGAGCAGAAAACGCCCATCCGACAAGATCCAGGCTACGGCCAGTGACAGGAGTAGTCCAAAGATGGTGAGGTGGTTGGGAGCGATGCCCGTGCGGGCCAGCAGTCGTGCCGGCGCGCTATTGATTCGCTGGGCTAAGCTGCGCCGCGCGTCGTTCAGCAAGAGCTATCTCCTGGTCTATCGACTTCCTCCGTCCGTCGAGTAGCTGCTGATAGTAGTCCAGTACCTCTTGTGATACCCTTTCCCAGCTATACTCTGCGGCCTTGGTCTTGCCCCTCGCACCCAGGCTGTCGCGCAACGATGCATCGAGCAGCAGTTGATGCAGCGCATCTACGAGAGCTCGCTCGTCTTCAGCGTCCACCAGCAGGCCGTCCACTCCGTGGCTAACGACATCTTCATAGCCCGCAATCCTGGATGCAACCACCGGTTTCCCGGCGGCCATGGCTTCCAGCAGCACCAGACCGAAGCTCTCCTTGCCGGTGGCCGGGGAACAGAATACGTCAGCCGTTCGATAGTATCGACGGAGGTCGTTGTAGCTGGCGAAGCCGGTGAATACGATGTCCGTGATTCCTATCGAGTCAGCGAGTTCCCTGTACTGCCGCGATGCCTTGCTGTCCGGACCTACGACCAGAAGCCTGCAGTCCGGGTAGCGCTTCTTGAGGCGACCGTATGCTCCCAGAAGGTACTTGAATCCCTTTCGCTTCTCCATGCGACCGACGAATAGTATGTTTGACTTCCCATCCACGTAATCAGGGAATGCATCGACCTCGGCCGAGAAATGCGGCACGTCGATGCCATTCGGGATTATCGTATAGTCACCGGGGAAGTACTTGGTTATGAACTCCCTCGCCGCCTTCGACACAGCTATTCGCCCGTGCAGCTTGTCGAACCACTTCTGGAGGGCGATGGGCTTCCAGAACATGTAGCCCCAACTGTTGCTGCGATAGGCATGGAAGGTGCCGACCAGCAGTTCGCTACGTGAGTGATGGATGACTGATGTCGGCAACATGGGCATGAGGGGCTCGTGGAGGTGAATCACGTCGAACTTCTCATGCTGGAGCACCTCGCTGATTTTGGATGAGAACAGCAGCCTGGGCGATATCGGACTTCGCACGACGGAGCCGCTCGCACGTATGGGTACCGGCTTGCCGATGACTATCGCATCGTGTTCACGGGCCGTCTCGCCTGGCTTCGAGGAGGGGGCGATCACCCGCACTTCGTGGCCCGCCCGAACGAAGTTCTCATTCAGGCGCTGGATGTGGGTGTTCACGCCGCCTGCGTAGGCGAAGTCGTAAGGAGAGACCAGAGCGATTCTCATAGTCTTCCTCTCAGCGCTTGCGCTTCGGCTTGCTCCTCGCAGCCTTAGGTGGAGGGGCTGTGCCCGCACCCATGATGAATTCGTCGGTCAGCCTGCGGGCTTCGTCGTCGGTGTACTGTACCGGCGGGGACTTCATGAAGTACGAGGAAGGCGCCACCAGTTCGCCGCTCACCTCCCTGTCCATCGCCAGCTTGCAGCAGCGTATTGCGTCGATGACGACGCCGGCGGAGTTGGGGCTGTCCCAGACCTCGAGCTTAAGTTCGAGGTTCAAGGGTACATCGCCGAAGGTGCGGCCCTCCATCCTGATGTGGCACCACTTGCGGTCTTCCAGCCAGGGTACGTGGTCGCTCGGCCCGACATGGATGTTATCGAGCCCGATGTCGTAGTCCAATTGGGAAGTGACAGCATTGGTCTTTGATATCTTCTTGGACTCCAGCCGTTCGCGTTCGAGCATGTTGTAGAAGTCGGTGTTGCCCCCGAAGTTGAGCTGGTACGTGCGCTCTACCCGGACTCCCCGGTCTCTGAACAGCCTCGTTAGCACGCGGTGGGTAATCGTTGCGCCTACCTGTGACTTCACGTCGTCGCCAATGACCGGTATGCCCGAGTCCTTGAAACGCTTCTGCCAGTACGGCTCTCGGGCTATGAAGACGGGGATGCAGTTGATGAAGCCACACTTGGCGGTAAGAATCTGCTCGACATACCACTTCGTGGCTTCCTCGCTACCGACAGGCAGGTAGCTGACCACCACGTCGACCTGTCTCTCGCGCAGTATGCCCACGATGTCGGCAGTGGACCCGGGCGCCTTGGTTATCATCTGCGACAGGTACTTGCCGAGGCCATCGTGTGTCATCCCTCGGTCAACCTTGACACCGAGTGGCGGCACGTCGCAGAACTTGTAGGTGTTATTCGGCCATGTGTATATGGCCTCGGCAATGTCCTTGCCCACCTTGTTCTTGTCGATGTCAAACGCGGCCACGAAGTCAATGTCACTGATGTGATAGCCGCCAAGGTTGACGTGCATCAGGCCGGGGACGAACTCATCCTCTGCTGCACTCCGGTAGTACTGCACACCCTGTACCAGGGATGAGGCACAGTTGCCCAGGCCGATTATGGCGACGTTGATCTTGCCCAATTTCCAGTGCTCCTTTCTCCCATCGTCTCAGCCGTACTGCTATGCGATTGACCTTGCCCTGCTACTGCGCTTGTGCTATTCTCGAATCCACATGACTCTCTGCGACTTCCACACGCACACGACCCTGAGTGATGGTGCGCTCTCACCTCTTGAACTCGTACGAAGGGCGGTTGTCAGGGGATATACTGCAATAGCCATCACGGATCATGTGGGTTCTGGCTATCTCGAAAGGCTGGTCGGCGAGGTAACAAGGGACTGCATGCTCGCGCAGAATCATTGGGGCATCACCGCCATTCCAGGAGTAGAACTCACGCATTTGCCCAGGGCGGCCATTGCAGACTGCGCTCGGATGGCTCGTGACCTGGGGGCCAAGATCGTGGTCGTGCACGGTGAGACGACCTCCGAGCCGGTAGAACCAGGCACCAATCTGGCGGCTGTCGAGTCCCGCGATGTAGATATACTCGCACATCCCGGCCGCATAACGATGCGGGAGGCCGAAATCGCAGCAGCGAACGGCGTCTTCCTGGAGATCACCGCACGGAAGCAACACGGACAGACGAATCGCAATGTGGTGCAGATGGCCCGACAGGCAGGCGCCCACCTGATTCTGGACTCCGACGGGCACGATGAGTCCGACCTGCTTACCCCAGAGCTTGCGCGCAACGTCGCTCGGGACGCGGGTCTGGCCGAGGACGAAATAGAAGACGTTCTGGAAACCAATGCATGTGCTCTTCTGGAAAGGGTGCGTGCCAGATGAGCCCCCTGCTAGCGTACGCGTGTTCTAGCCCTTGCCAATCCTGAACACCGTTGTACCGCACTTGGCGCACTTGCCCTTGGTGGCCGGTTTGCCGTTCTTCAGCTTCACTTGAGTGGCGTTCTGGATGTCTACTTTCTTCCTGCACTTGAAGCAATACGCCTGCATCTCTACCCCTCCCTGGATTGTTGGGTAGACTATATACACTTTTGAATTGCGATGTCAAGCTACGCTAACTTCGGCTGACGAGTACCTTGTGAGGGTGCCAGCATCCGCAGTCATCTCTGGCCATGAGAGCGATGAATCGTCCGCTGTTGTCGTATGCCCTGATGGTTGTCGCGCCCGCCGGTCCGGTATGTTGAAGCTCGACATCACGCCCGTTCACGATGTCCCGCTCGGTTGTCTCGTCCACGGTCACGGACGGCAAGTGGGTGACGGCCGCATCCATTGCATGCAGGATGCCATCGTATGTGCCCAGCCGGAAAGCCTCCTGTGCCTGGTCGAGAGAGACCGCCTGGTTGAGATGGAAGATTCCGCATCGCAGCCTGCTCATTTCGACTACGTGCGCGCCGCACCCCAGGCGCTCGCCCATGTCGTGAGCGAGGGTGCGAATGTATGTGCCCTTGCCGCATTCGACCTCGATTTCGAATTGCGATGGTCGCCAGTCGAGCAAGGCGATTCGGTCGACCTGTACAGTTCTGGGTTTCGCCGGAACCACTGCTCCCTCCCTGGCGAGGCGATAGAGGGGGGTCCCCTGGTGCTTGGCGGCACTGTACGGTGGCGTCAACTGCGTGACGAGACCGGTGAACTCAGGTAGCAGTGCCTCGATGTCTTCGGCTTCGATGCCTGCGGTATCGCCGGTCTTGGTCACCGTGCCGGATGCGTCGAACGTGTCGGTGGAAGCACCGAGCATGATTCGCGCCCTGTATAGCTTGGTGCCTTCTACCAGGAATTCCGTGAGTCGGGTCGCACGGCCCAGACAGACCGGCAGCACACCTGTAGCCTCGGGATCGAGCGTACCTGCGTGACCTACCTGTCGCTGCCTGCTCCACTTGCGGACGAGAGAGACGACCCGGAACGAGGTGCTGCCACGGGGCTTGTCCAGATTGAGGATTCCATCAACTGTCAAGGCCCGTCCTCTTCGTCGGATGGGTGGTCAGAGACCTCCTTGATCAACTGAAGGAGGCGGTCGCCGCGCTCGATTGACTCATCCCGGTAGAAGACAAGCTCGGGCGTGTAGCGGATAGTCAGCCGTTCGCCGAGGGCTTTGCGAAGGAACCCGGAGGCAGCCTGGAGGGCCTGATCGACCTCAACTCTGTCAGCCTCCGTGCCCATTACCGAAACGTAGACCTTGGCGTGCTTGAGGTCGGCGGACGTGTCGACCTGGGTGACGGAAACGATACCGCCCAGCCTAGGGTCTTTGACGTCGTGCCTCAACAGGTCGCTGATCTCCTCGCGAATGAGGGAATTGACCCGTTGAAGTCTTCTCGTTGACATTCGGAGATATGCGGTGGAGATCGGTGTCTACCGCTTCTCTTTCCTGTAGGACTCGATTGTGTCGCCTTCCTCTGGGGCGAAAGAGCCTTCCAAGCCGATGCCGCATTCGAATCCGGCGGTCATCTCCTTGACGTCGTCCTTGAAGTGCTTGAGGCTTGTGATCTTGCCTTCGTGGACGCACTCGTCACCGCGAATCACTCTGGCCTTCGAGTTCCTGCTTACCTTGCCTTCCGTGACCTGAGAACCGGCTATCCTGCCGTGTCTCACTTTGAATACCGCCCTGACCACTGCCTTGCCCTCGAGCACGTCCTCATAGGTGGGCTCCAGCATACCTGCCAGGGCCTTCTCGATGTCTTCAACCAGATCGTAGATGACCTGGTACGTACGGATTTCAACATCCTGAGCGTCGGCCAGCAGCTTAGCGCCCGGCTCCGGCTTGGTGTTGAATCCCACCACGATACCTTTTGAGGCTATCGCGAGTGTAACATCGCTCTCGGTGATGCTGCCGCTCCCATACCGGACGATTCGGACCTTTGTCTGGTCGGAACCCAGTCGCTCGAGTGATGCCCTTATTGGCTCCAGGCTGCCCTGGACATCCGTCTTGAGCACTACATTGAGTTCCTTGACCTGGCCTGTCTGGATCTGAGTGTAGATGTTGCTCAGCCTTGACGCGCCGGAGCCCGAAGCCTCCCTGGCCTGGCGTCGCTCCTCCACCAGTGCACGAGCCTTCTTCTCGTTCGCGACGACGGTGAAGAGGTCGCCGGCCTGCGGCATGCCGTTCAGTCCGAGCAACTCGACCGGGGTCGACGGTTCCGCCTTCTTTAGCCTTCGGCCCCTGTCGTCGAACATGGCCCTGACCTTCCCCCAGCTTTCTCCGGCGACGATGCAGTCACCAAGCCTCAACGTGCCTGTCTGGACAAGCACGGTGGCCAGGGTGCCCTTGCTGCTGTCGAGCTTGGCCTCGACTACAACTCCTCCGGCGGGTCGATTGGGATTGGCAGTGAGCTCCTGAATCTCCGCTACGAGGAGGATGTGCTCAAGGAGCTCGGGTATGCCGTCCCGTCGTTTGGCCGATACCGGCACCGTGATGACGTCTCCGCCCCACTCCTCGACGACCAGTCCATGGTCCGTCAACTGCTGCTTGACCCTGTCGACGTTCGCAGAGGCCTTGTCGATCTTGTTAATTGCCACCACGATTGGCACCTCAGCGGCCTTGGCATGGTCAATGGCTTCGACGGTCTGGGGCATGACCCCATCGTCCGCCGCGACAACAAGGATGGCTACGTCGGTCGCCTGGGCACCCCTTGCGCGCATCGCGGTGAATGCCTCGTGACCGGGCGTGTCAAGGAAAGTGATCTTCTGATTGTGGGTCTCGATCTGGTATGCGCCGATGTGCTGCGTTATACTGCCCGCTTCCTTGTCCACTACGTTCGTCTCTCTGATGGCATCCAGCAGCTTGGTCTTTCCGTGGTCCACATGTCCCATAATAGTGACAACGGGAGGGCGGGGCTTCTGCTCTGAGCCGCTCTCGTCAACGAATCTGGTCTCACCGGCGCTCTTCTGCGGGCGTTGCTTATGCCTCGGTTGATAGCCGAGAGCCGATACCACCAGTGCGGCACTCTCGTAGTCGATGACCTGATTGATGTTGGCCATGATGCCGTTTCGCATCAGGTGCTTGATCACGTCTATTGCGGATATGTTGAGCAGGTCGGACAGCGACTTCACGGTGAGCGCAGTCGGAATGAAGACCTCCTTGGCTGCCGTCTTTCCGGAGGCCTTGGACTTCGCAGCCGGCGCCTGCCCGTTTGCCTGTTGTCTCATGCGTTCTCTCCCCCGGGGCTCGCACTGCCTGCAGCTCCCCTATGGGCGCTTGATGCGAGTATCGATTCCACTTCCTGTCTCAGTCTGGCATTCTGGTCAGGGCTAACCTCAGCCCTCAGAGCGCGGCTGAGGTTTCTCAGAGTCAACCCCGCGGTCCGGCACTCCTCGCTTCTGCAAACATAGGCACCGCGGCCGGACTTCTTCCCGCGCTCATCGATCTCCAGACTGCCTTCGGGTGTGCGCACGATTCTGACCAGTTGCCATTTCGGCCTCCTGGTCCTGCAGGCCAGGCACATACGTCCAGGCACACGCTTCGTACGCTTCTGTACTCCCGGCATCTACTCCTCCACGAAGTCCGTGACTCCGCTGCTTGACGCTTCTCCCAGAGTCGTCTTGGCGCGCTTCTTCCGATGAGCTTCGCCCTCAAGCCCGGCTTTACCTTTCTTCTTGCCTTTCTTCTTGCCCTCTTTCTTACCGACAGAGGGCGCGAAGATGTCCTCAGCGAATCTTATCACCGGCTTGTCCGTGGCGACCTGTTCCTGGACGGTGGGCTCATAGAAGACAACCTCCTCCTCTTCTTCCTCCGCTTGTACAGGCTCCTCGGCCACCTCGCCGATTCCCGGCGCGGCCTCGACCTCCGCTGGTGCGGTCTCGATCGTCTGAACTGGTCCAACAGCCTCAACAACCTCCTCAGCGGGTGCTTCTGGAGCGGCTGGCTCCACCGCTGGTGGCATTGCGGCCTCAAGCATCTCAATCAGTCCCTTAGTCTCCTCGAGGGACTTGGGCCCGAAGTTCCGCAGTCCCAGCAAGTCCTCGTCAGTCTTCTCCAGCAACTGCCCGACTGTTGTGAGCCCCGCTGTCGCGAGCGCATTTAGGGTTCTCGCGGATAGGCCCATGCTGTCCAGGGACATCTGGTACAGCTCATCGGCGCCTTCGGGGATAGAGGGTTTCTCTGCTGCAGGGCCCCTCGCGATAACGGGGGCTTTCAACTCCTCTTCAATCCTTGCCGCCTGCTCCGCCCTCGCGATGCTGGCGCTCTTTATATCGATCTTCCAGCCGCTCAACCTTGCGGCCAGTCTCGCGTTCTGCCCCTCTTTTCCAATGGCGAGAGACAGTTGACCGTCGGCGACCACTACGACTGCGGTGTTCAACGACTCGTTTGTCGTGACATTGGTGACCTGTGCGGGGCTGAGTGCGTTGGCGATGAAAACACTGACATCCGGATCCCATTGGATAACGTCAATGCGTTCCCCGTTGAGTTCGTTCACAACGTTTTGTATTCTGACGCCGCGCAGACCCACACAGGAGCCGACCGCATCGATGCCCTCTTGCTCGGAGTACACGGCTACCTTGCTCCTGAAGCCGGGCTCACGAGCCACCCCCTTCAACTCCACTATTCCCTCGTGGATCTCAGGCACCTCCAATTCGAAGAGCCGCCTGACGAGATTTGGATGAGACCTCGACAGGATAAGCCTCGGTCCCCGGCTGGTCCTGTTGACCTCAAGCAGGTACAGCTTCAGTCTCTGGCCTATTCGATAGTGCTCGGTCCTCACCTGTTCGCTGACCGGGAGGATACCCTCGGCCTTGCCGAGGTCCACAGCTATCTGTTTCGGCTCCATGCGGTGTATGACGCCGCTTACTATGTCGCCCTCGCGGTCGATATACTCACCAAAGATGAACTCTCGCTCCGCCTCGCGAAGGCGCTGGAGTACCACCTGCTTCGCTGTCTGAGCCGCTATTCGACCGGCGTGAAAGGCCTTGGTCTCCTGGAACACGATATCGCCGACTTGAACGTCCTTCTTGATCCTGCGTGCGTCCGAGAACGCGATCTCGCGACTGGGGTCGATGACCTCCTCGACCACCGTCTTCTGGATGTAGACCTTGACATCTCCGCTCACGGGATGTATCTTTACCGAGAGTTCCTGCTGAGCGCCCGCGTCGTCCTTCTTGAAGGCAGAGACCAACGCCTTCTCCACCGCCGAGAATACCACTTCCTTGGGAAGATTCCGCTCGGCGGCCAGTTGGGTTATGGCGAGCAGAAAGTCGGTCTTCATTCTGCCGCTACCTCCTTCCGGGCCTCCACTCGACAAAGCTAACAAAAAAGTGGGTTTGACCCACTTCTCATCGTACCAGTTCCTGCTGGACTATAGCACTTTTTGACTCCGAATGCAACCCTGTGCGCTCGTCAGAGCCGTGCCCTGCACTCACGAACATCCGACGGGAACTCGGCACCGGGTTCACTCAGTACTACCGGTAGGCACTCCTCCCGCTTCGTTCACAGGGGCGGCTGTGACTGCACGCCTCCGGCGCTGGTCACACCGTCCTTGAGTTCGAGCCACTTGTTGATGAACCTGTACATGCTGTCGCCGGCTCCCAGCCGGAACGCTATCTGATCATTGAATGTCCGAAAGACGACTGCGGTGCCACTCGCGGTCAGATACAGCGCCAGACAGGCTGTTATCAGGAGCAGGATCGTAATCAGTATCACGGAGCTGGTCGTGCCCGAGAATGCATTGCCGAATCCCGCGACTATCGACCAGATGAACGCTACGAGCGACAGGATGACCCCGGTGGCCAGGTATACCCTGTTGGGACGCGCACGCCGCACCCTCACCGTGACTATGTCCGGGAGGAAGGCGACCGTGGCCCTGCTCGTGTTGCCGTCCCTGTAGTAGTGTATGATCCGTTTGTTGGTCAGGATCAGGCCTTCGCGCTCCGTACCGATTCTCTCCGCTACCTGCTCTCCGGGCAGGACGCGTATCTGATAGGACTGTGCCGACTGGCTTTCGCCGTCGCTGAGTCTGAGCCGCAAGTCTCTCCCTCCGACGATTGGCATGTAGATGCCAAGCTTCCAATCGAAGGCTAGCACAAAGGTAGGGGGACCTCAATGGGCTTTTCTGGGGGTACGCTGATGGGAAAGAAGTACCGGGTTACTCCCAGCGGCGTGGCAGATGTTCACAGCTTCGTTGGTGGGAAGGAGAGCCGAAAGGAGTCACCTGGAGCGGGAGATGGGATTCGAACCCACGACTCTCTGCTTGGGAAGCAGATACTCTACCACTGAGTTACACCCGCAGGTGAAAGGAATTATAGGGCTGGAATGCGGGTGTTGTCAATTCGACGGGGGTTGACCGGATGGTCATTGCTGCCTGCCGGGTCGGGTGTCTACCCGGACGAGTTGTTGGCATCGGTACGCGCTGGGTATGGCCTGTCGTCCTCCGGGCTGTAGACCAGGCTCCTCAGTATTTGCTCAACCTGGTCCCTGTGTGAGCAACCCTCCGGAATCCCGTGGAACCTGGAGGCCGCGACCCCGAGGTTGCATATCTCGAGCTGCTGCCCTTCCCAGTTGGCGCTCGCGTTCCAGGGACAGCCGGAGTCGGAGCACTTCAGGACGACCTTGCCGTCTATGCATGCAGTGTGCATGTCTTTGTCTGATCGAGGAAGCTTGGGGATCTCAGTTAGCCCGGTCGTGGTCCCCGGCCTGCCTCAGGATCTCCTCGGAGATGTGGTATTCGATGAGACGGAGCATGCTCTGCACCTGCACGAGTTGGGTCTGCAGCGACGACCGCTCTTCCATGAGCTTCTCGATGTATGGCCTGTCCCCTTGTGGCTGGTTCTCTATCTGCTCCAGGGTGACTGCGTCTTTCTTGATGATTGCGGTCTTCATTGTCCGGCCCCCTCTCGCTGCTCTTGCCTGTCACCTATAGTAGCGGGACTGCTATCGGGGCGCTATAAAGCAGGCAACAACCTATGTGTAAATCAGGATACACTTTGTGAGTATGGACTCCATATGGTATGATACCTATCGTATGGGAGTATGCAGGTTGAAAGAACTGTATCGACTGGCTGCGCTGTTGCTCTGTCTGTCCCTATGCCTGTGCGTCGCGTTTCAGTCGATGGCTTGTCGGGAAGCAGAGGCGCCCACAGTGAATCCGGAGTCTCTCGTCGGGACGTATCTCAGCATTGAGACTGAGGGGGGCTACATCGTCCTTCAGGAAGACGGCGGCGTAAGCGGCAGGCTGGGGCAGGCTGGCAACACCTCAGCTATTGAGTTCGAGGGTCAGTGGAGCGTTCAGGACGGGAAGTTGCTCTTGTGCATCGGACTGCCCGGCAGCGAAGAGGGGGCCTGCGACTTCTTCACCATAGAAGAAGACAGGATCGTGAATCAGGTCGGGGAGGAATGGGTCAGGACGGAACCCCAGGAGGAGGAGTAGCATGCTGAAGACAGTGTTGGACCGGAAGGTAAACAAGGCGGCGGTGAATGTCAGACTGGATACTATAGAGGAAAGGCTGCACAGGCTGGAGCGCCGCCAGCCCATGGCACTGCTGTACGTGCTCCTGTTCGTCGGGGGTTTCTCCGCCATTGTCATGGGAATGGTCATCAGCGATGTCAACGCGGACCTTGTGGGGAAGGTCACAATGGGTATCGGGCTTGCCGTGGTGGTGCTCACAAGCCTCACTCTTCTGAGGCTTCGGTAGTGGACTAGGTTGCCGGGAGGGACGAATGGGGCCGGAAGGTCCTCAGCTTGTCTCCAGGTACCAGGGCTGCCTCGTCGGTCTGGGCGTTGGCGATGCGCTCGGGGCCCCGCTGGAGGGCATGTCCAGACTCGACATTGAGCGAAGGTATGGCCGGGTCGACAAGATGATGGCTGGAGGCTGGCACATACTGGGTGCGGGAGACTACACCGATGACACGGCCATGATGCTCTGCATCGCCCACAGCATCGTGGAGAGAAGGCGGTTCGATCCCGGAGACATCGCCTCCAGATTCCTTCAGTGGTTCGATTTCGGTCCTATTGGAATAGGGCGTACCACCATGATCGCGCTGTCGGAGATGAAGAAGGGGACATCGTGGAAGGAGGCGGGCAGGCTCACTCATCAGAAGCTCGGCGGGAAGTCGGCAGGGAACGGAAGCATCATGCGCTGTGCCCCCATCGCTCTCCTTGACATCAATGACGAGAAGAAGCTGATCGGGGACAGTATAGAGAGTTCGAGAATCACCCACTGGGACGATGAGGCATGCTGGGGCGCGGCAGCCGTCAACCTGATCATAGCGAGGCTGCTCGTGGACGGCAAGGACGGATTGCTGCAGGATGTTATGCCCCACATAGAGAACTCTACCATACGCGAGGCACTTGAGCAGGCAGGACGGATGTCGGAGGTCGGCTGCGAGCCCACCGCGTATGTGCTGGATACGCTGAAGGCGGCCTTATGCTGCTTCCTGAGCACCCAATCGTTCGAGGAGGCGCTGGTCGAGGCAGTCAACCTCGGCGGCGATACGGACACTGTCGGGGCCGTTTGCGGCGCGATGGCGGGGGCCCACTACGGGATCGAAGCCATCCCGCAGAAGTGGGAGGGGCTCCTCCAGGGCAGGGAGGAGATGCTCGATCTGGCGTCGAGAATACACAGCATAGCGTTCAGGTAAGGTCCGTTAGTAGAGTGGCCCCCTCGGGGGCGGCCAGCATATTCTGGAGGATGACAGACATGGCCTTGGATGTATCGGTGAAGAATGTAGAACCCATGACTGCGGCGTTCCTCGCGATGACCGGTCCCTTCGATCAGATCCCGGCAGCCTTCGGCCGGTTGATTGGATGGATAGGGTCAAAGGGTTACGCGCCTGCCGGGCCGCCGTTCGGGATCTACTATGACGACCCGGCGCAGGTGTCTTCGAGCGACCTGAAGTGGGAGCTCGATTTCCCCATCAACAGCCAGGTGTCGCCGGAGGGGCCGGATGCGGAAGGGCTCGGCGTGAAGCGATTCGAGGGTGGCCTGTACGCCTTCGCGGTCCACAAGGGTCCCTACGATGAGGTCGGTCCCGTATACGGCGCGGTGGCCGCATGGACTGGGGAAAACGGCTACGTGATTGCAGGGCCTCCGCAGGAGGTCTATCTGAGCGATCCCAACAGCACCCCGCCGGATGATCTGCTGACCGAGATACGATTCCCGGTGCAGAAGCCCTAGCCGTGAAGGCCGGCCGAGGCTAGACCAGACCGGCGTCGGCGCTCAATCCTCCGCAGACGAACAGACACTGCCCCGTTATATAGCACGACTCGTCGCCGGCCAGGAACAGAACCGCGTTGGCGATGTCTCCGGGCTCGCCGATACGGCGCATGGCGATCCGCTTTTCAAGCCTCTCCCTCACCTCAGGAGCAACATCCGAGTGGGACATCGGCGTATCGATAACCCCGGGCCCCACAGCATTGACGGTGATGTTGTGCGGGCCGAGCTCGACGGCCAGGCCCCGCGTGAGACCCACAGCGCCTGCCTTGGTCGCGCTGTAGTGGACGTAGTATGAGCTGCCTGCGGCTGCGAGAACGGAGGCGATGTTGACAATCCTGCCGTACTTGCGGTCCTTCATATGGGGGATTACCGCCCGACAGCAGCAGAAGACGCCTTTCAGGTTTACGTCGTTCACAGTGTCCCACGCCTCGTCGGTCAGTCGGGCCAGCTTGGATGGTATGCTGACCCCGGCGTTATTCACCAGGATGTCGACTGCGCCGAAGTCTTGCACCACGCCCTCGACGGCGCTCTCCACCTGGTCGCGGTCCCGAACATCGACCCGGTAGCAGCGCGCTGTCCCCCCAGCCGCCTCGATGTCGCTCGCGGTTGTGTCTCCAGCTTCCCTGTTGACATCGAAGATCGCTATCGTGGCGCCTTCCTCGGCGAGTCGAGTTGAGATGCCCGCCCCTATGCCCATTCCGCCGCCGGTCACTATGGCTACTCTGTTGGCTAGACGCATTGCTCCCATCCTTCGTTCATTTGGTGCATCGTGCACTCGGAGCCTAGAGTCCGAGATCGTCCGAGATACCCTGCATAGCCTGGATGCCTGTTCCAATGAAGTCCTTGAGGTCGAGCCCGATTCCAGTGCATGTCAGGATCTGCTCCCTGTTGGCACCGGCCGCAAAACGCTTCTCGTTGAAGCGTTTCATTATGGATTTCGTCGTCAGACCTTCGAGCTTCCTGTCCGGCCTGATGAGGGCACCAGCCGTGATAAGCCCGGTCAGCGGGTCGCTGCAGAACAGGGCCTTCTCCATGAGAGTCCGGCAAGGCACCCCATGGACCTCGTTGTGGCACAGTATGGCACGGCAGATATCCTCCGAGGCGCCGAGGTCACGGGCCATGTCGGAGCCGACCCTGCCGTGCGACGAGAAGTCATCCGCCGTGATCTCAACATCTATGTCGTGAAGAAGGCCGGCAAGAGCCCATTCATCTTCGTTCTCGCCGAAGCGCCGGGCGAGCGCCCTCATGATGGCCTCCGTTGCCAGCATGTGCTTGACCAGATTCGGGTTCTTGACGTGCTCCTTGACTGCCGACAGTGCCTCGTCTCTTGTCATAAGCTCATCACGCTCGAAGTTCACCCGCCAAGCCTGCCGAACGACAGTCGCGATACGAGACGGTCCCACGTGTTGCCGGTGAGGTTCCCCATCCGGATCATTCTGAGTACGACATGGATGTCGCGGGCCATGTCTGGCCCGTAGACCTGCTCCAGCCTCTCGACCGCCTCCGGATTCGGCCTGCAATTGGAGTCCGCCCAGTGCTGTGCATAGAGCAGGGCAACCGCTTCATCATCGGGGCAGTGGTCTACGCTGCCTTCGAGGAGTCGGGTTATCTCCTCCTGGTTGACACCCGCCCGGAGTGCTTCGCCGGTGTGGAACCAGTTGCAGTAGCGACAGCCGTACACCGATATGACCGACAACATCAGCCTCTCTCGAAATGCGCGGGAGACTCGTCTCCTGACCATTAGCCCGGCGGCTGTGGGCATGTTCCTCAGCAGGAACGCAACGTCGACCAGGTATTCGGTCAATCCGGAGTAGGTTCGCTTGTGCCGGGGGTGTCTGGGTGGTGGGGTACTGCTCGAGCGCATTTCGGCGGTCATGGCTGACCTCATGCCACTTGGGCCGTTTCTTCCGGACGACGGTGTCTCTCCAGGATAGGCCTCAGGTAACGACCGGTGGCTGATTCCTCCTGCTTGGTGATTTGCTCTGGGGTACCCGTCGCCACCACCCATCCGCCGCGATCACCACCACCTGGTCCGAGGTCTATTATGTAGTCGGCACACTTGATGAGGTCCAGGTGGTGCTCAATCAGGACTACGGTGTTCCCGGCCTTGACCAGCCGCTGCAGCACGTTCAGCAAAGCGGAGACATCGTGGAAGGACAGCCCCGTTGTCGGCTCGTCGAGGATGTACAGAGTACGTCCGGTTGAGCGGCGGGAAAGCTCGGTGGAGAGCTTGACCCTCTGGGCCTCGCCCCCCGACAGTGTGGTGGCTGGCTGGCCGAGGCGGATGTATCCCAATCCCACGTCTCTGAGGGTCGAGAGCTTGCTCTTGATTGCCGGGAAGTGCCGAAAAAAGTCATAGGCCTCGTCAACACTCATCTGCAGCACTTCGGCTATGTTCTTGCCCTTGAAATGTATCTCAAGTGCCTCCCGACTGTACCGTTGCCCCTTACATACCTCGCACGGAACTGTGACATCGGGCAGGAACTGCATCTCTATCTGGATGTAGCCCTCACCCCTGCAGGCTTCGCATCGGCCGCCCTTCACATTGAACGAGAACCTGCCCGGCCTGTATCCCCTCATGCGCGCCTCGGGGACGCTGGCGAACAGGTCGCGGATCGGAGTGAACACCCCGGTGTATGTCGCGGGGTTAGAACGGGGTGTGCGGCCGATAGGTGACTGGTCTATGTTGACCACCTTGTCTATGTGCTCCAGGCCCTCCATGGCGTCGCACTCCCCCGGGATGTCCTTGGCCCTGTACATGTCGTGGGCCAGTCGCTTGTACAGAATCTCGTTTATGAGGGAGCTCTTGCCGCTGCCCGAGACCCCGGTGACGCAGACGAACAGGCCGAGTGGAATCTCGACGTTGATATCGCGCAGATTGTTCTCCCGTGCGCCCCTGATAACCATGGACCTGCCGTCGGCCTCTCTTCGATCGGCAGGGAGGGGGATCTCCCGGGCGCCGCTCAGGTACTGACCGGTCATTGAGTCCCGGCAAGACATGATGTCCTCGATGCTGCCACTCACCACGACGTGACCGCCGGCTTCGCCTGCCCCCGGCCCCATGTCTATGATGTGGTCGGCTGCGCGCATCATGGCCTCATCGTGCTCCACGATGAGCAGGGTATTGCCCAGATCGCGCAGGCGTTTCAGGGTCTCAATGAGCCGCGACCCGTCCACCGGATGCAGTCCTACCGTGGGTTCGTCGCAGATGTACAGCACGCCCATGAGACCGCTGCCGATCTGCGTGGCCAGTCTTATCCTTTCAGCCTCTCCGCCGGAAAGGCTCCCCGCCACTCTATCGAGCGTCAAGTAGTCGAGGCCTACGTTGGTGAGGAAGCCGAGGCGGGAGCGTATCTCCTTGAGAATCTGGCGGGCTATGAGCTGCTCCCTCTCCGTCAGCAGGGGTTCCTGGTTGCCCTCGGCGGGCGCATCGAGAGTACCCAGCCAGGCAATCGCCTGGCCGATGGACATGGAGGAGACCGAGGCAATGTTGATGCCGCCGACTGTAACCGCAAGGGACTCCGGCTTGAGCCTCTGACCGTTGCAAGTTGGGCAAGGCCTGGACCTCATGTAGCGCTCGATCTCCGCGCGTACGTAATCGGAATCAGTCTCCTTGTAGCGTCTTTCCAAGTTCGGGATCACGCCCTCGAACGGTGTACTGTACTGGTACAGCCCGCCGACGCCCGTATGGTGTCGGACCGCGACGGGACGGTTGCCGCTTCCATACAGGAGGACATTAAGTTGCCGATCGTCGAGTTCCCTCACGGGGGTATCGACGGTGAAGCCGTACTGACGGGCGACCGCTTCCAGCATACTGGAATACCAGGTGCCCATCGTAGTCGATCTTGACCATGGTCTGACGGCGCCCTCGCCGATTGTGAGATCCCTGTTGGGCACGACCAGATAGGGGTCCATCTCAAGCCTGACACCCAGGCCGGTGCAGTCCGGGCAGGCACCGTGCGGGCTGTTGAAGCTGAAGGTCCTTGGAGCGATCTCGCCGAGGCTGATACCGCAGTACACGCAGGCGAAGTGCTCTGAGAAGAGAAGCTCATCGCCCTCGGCGATAGTGACGAGCACCACGCCCGCACCGAGCTTGAGCGCTGTTTCGACCGAGTCGGCAATGCGGCCTGCCTGATCGCCTTCGTCGATGACGAGACGGTCGACGACGGCCTCGATTGTGTGGCGTCTGTTCTTATCGAGTTCGAAGTCATCGGAGAGATCGTGGATCTTGCCATCCACGCGCACACGGACGTATCCCGCCTTCCTGAGGTCCTCGAAAACGGCCTGGTGCTCACCTTTTCGGTCCTTGATGAGCGGTGCCATGATCATGAAGCGGGTGCCCGACGGCAGCGCTTGTATGGCGTCGACGATCTGCTGGACCGTCTGTCTCGTTATCTCCCTGCCGCACTTCGGGCAATGGGGATGCCCGACACGGGCGAAGAGCAACCTGAGGTAATCATAGATTTCCGTGACCGTCCCCACGGTCGACCTGGGATTGCGACTGACTCCCTTCTGATCGATAGAGATCGCCGGGCTGAGGCCTTCTATGTAGTCGACGTCCGGCTTCTCCATCCGGCCCAGGAACTGTCGGGCGTATGCGGACAGCGACTCGATATAGCGGCGCTGTCCCTCGGCGTATATGGTGTCGAACGCGAGCGAACTCTTACCAGACCCGGACAGCCCGGTTATGACCACGAAGCGGTCCCGAGGTATTACAGCGTCTATGCTCTTGAGATTGTGCTCGCGTGCGCCCCGAACGACTATCGATTCCAGAGGCATGACAGGATTGCTCCTGCTGGGAGTTGCTGGGAAGTGTCCAGACTTCGATTCTAGCACACCGATGGGAACCAGACAAAGATGACAGGGTCCAGGGGCGCTGAGTGAGACGCTGCGGCGTTGGACGCAGGTGGAGGCTAGCCTATCTTACCTTCGAGGTCATCGTAGGTGGAGCGGAGGACGTCGGGCATCACTCGCAGGTCAGCCACCGTGGTGATGAAGTTGGTGTCGCCGTTCCACCTTGGCACGATATGCGTATGGACGTGATCCTCCACGCCCGCCCCCGCGACCCTGCCGAGGTTCACCCCTAGATTGAATCCGTGAGGTGCGTACGCCTCGGCGAGGACGGTGGT
Organism: uncultured Dehalococcoidia bacterium; assembly: GCA_964574685.1. Taxonomy (GTDB): domain Bacteria; phylum Chloroflexota; class Dehalococcoidia; order SZUA-161; family SZUA-161; genus CAZGDV01. Next base: position 40,945 of record CAZNOI010000014.1, on the reverse strand, counting down.
GCATCTCCGCGCCAGGTCGAAAAGCTCGAACAACTCGTCCCTCGTCAGGTCCACCAGGCTGGCCAAATGCCGGTACGGAGCAACGAGCAGGTGGCCGGGGTTGTATGGATACGCGTTCAGCATGACGAAGCAGAGCCGACCACGGTACAGGATGTAGTTCTTGCGGTCATCGCCATCGGATGGTTTGTCGCAGAAGATACAGCCCTCTGACTTGTCCGATCGGATGTACTCGATTCTCCATGGGGCCCAGAGGTGTTTCATCGAGTGTGCTCTCTCTTTCGCTGGTGAGGCCGACTTCTGGCATTCTAGCAGACACGCGTCGCTTTTTCGAGTACGGCCATTGTGCGGCAGTTCAGATATGGTATACTCTTATGATGGAAGCGGAGCAGCTTCCAGCGCAGGCCAAGGAGGTACCGATGTCCAGTCTCTATGTTGCTTCCCTGAAGGATGGAGCCGGCAGGACTGCCGTCTGCTTGGGAGTGGGACGGGCACTCGAAGCAGAGGGCAGGCAGGTTGCCTACTTGAACATGGCGGCGGGTGCCTCCTGCAAGAAGGACGCTGATACGGTGAAGATAGGGCTCCGCCTGGGCGAATCGCCGGAGAGCATGTGCCCGGTGTCAGGGAGCCTGGATGAGGAGTCCTTGAAGAAGGCGGCGGGGGCTGTAGGGAAGCTGACGAAGGATAAGCGAACAGTCCTTGTCGAAGGCCTCGCCTTGTCCGAGGGAGAGATGGCGGCGAAGGCAGTCGGCACTCTGAAGGCGAAGGCTATGCTGGTCGTTCGCTATGAGGCGGGAGTGAAGCCCGACGAGGTGGGGCAGGCGGCGAAGAGCCTTGGAGACGACCTCGTCGGCCTGGTATTCAACGCGGTGCCGGAGACCAAGGTTGAGGTTCTCTCTGACCTGGTTGTGCGCCCGCTGGAGAAGGCGGGGCTGAGGGTGCTCGGTGTGCTTCCGGAGGTACGTGCGCTCTCGTGTGCCAGCGTCGGTGAACTGGCCGAGCACATAGGCGGCACGATACTGAACTCCGAGGACCGGGCGGGCGACCTTGTCGAGAGCTTCATGGCGGGCGCTCTTTCGGCAGACTCGGCACTGTCCTACCTGACTCTGAAGGACAACAAGGCGGTCGTCACAAGGGGTGACCACGCCGATATACAATTGGCGGCTCTCAACACGTCGACCAGATGCCTGGTACTGACGGGTGGTATCGACCCGCTGCCGCCGGTCATGAGACTTGCTCAGGAGCGCGCTGTACCCATCGTTAGGGTCGAGAAGGACACGGTCAGCACGCTTGAGGCTCTGGAATCCGTGATGGGCAAGGCCGATGATCACCTGGAGCAGAGGGCGAAGAGGCTGGGCGAGATCGTCCGGGACCGAATCGACGTGTCCGCGATTGAACAGGCGCTGTAGGCCGATTAGTATATGACCTTCTCCTGGACCAGCTTGTCGTAGTCCGCATCGGCCAGCCCCAGAAGCTCCTTGAAGACGTACTCGTTGTCCTGGCCGAGCAAAGGCCCGCTTCCCCGAAGCGTACCGGGCGTATCGCTCATCTTCCACGGTATGCCGTAGAGCACCTCTCTGCCCACCCTGGGGTGTTCGACCTCTACGTATGTGCCGCGATGCTGGAAGTGGGGGTTGTGATACTGGCCCTTGGCGGTCAGGAACGGCGCGGCGGCAATGCCCGCCCTCTGCAGCATGTCGGTAACCTCGTAGGCGGTGTAGTTCCTGGTCCATTCGCCCAGCGACTTGTCGAGGGCCTCCCGGTTCTTCAGCCTTGCAGGGGTATCATCGAAGCGCTCATCATCCGCCCATTGCGGATTGCCGGTGAGTTGACATAAGGCCTGCCACTCGGCGTCGCTCGCAACAGCTATCGATACCCACTCTCCCCCGCCCTTGCAGGGGTAGTAGCCATGAGGTGACATGCAGGGATGGAGATTGCCTCTGGGAGTATGGACTCTCCCGTTCAGGAAGTAGTCCATGATGGGCTCGCCGAGAAGCGAAGTAGTCGCCTCCCATTCGGAGATGTCGATGTACTGGCCCTCGGCTGTCAGATTGCGGTGAAAGAGGGCGGCCATCATGATGAAGAAGCCGTGGATAGCAGAGACGTGGTCGCCGTATGCAAAGCGCATTGCACAGGGCGTCAGCTCGTCGTGATAGCCGACTATGCTGTCGGTACCGCCGAGAGCGGTGATTATGGGGGCGTAACCACGAGTGCCCTTGAGGGGGCCGGTGTGACCGGCGAAGCACAGGGACACGACTATGATGTCTGGCTTGATGCCTCTGAGCGACTCATAGCCCAGACCGTACTTGTCGAGTACACCGGGGGTGAAGTTGTCAGCGACGATATCCGTCTTCTTGACCAGTTCCCGCAGTAGCCCGGCACCCTGGGGCTTTGTGAAGTCGACCGTGACTGCCTTCTTGCCGCGATTCATGATGTGGAAGACGGGGCTCGTCTCCAGTTGTTCCGGGTCAAAAGACGCAAGGTCTGCGGGGGTCTTCACGGAAACCCCCTTCGGCACAGCGACCTTCGCCACCCTTCCGTAGTCGATTCGAACGAGGGACTCGACCTTGATGACCTCGGCGCCCATGTCCGCTGCGATGTGGGTCATCTGAGGGACAGCCCACGCCGAGCCGAAATCAATGACCCGATATCCAGTCAGGGGCAGGCTTTCTGTCACTTAGTTCCTCTCGAGCAGTTGCTTGACGGACTTGGCTGCCGCTAGACAACACCAGACTGCTTGAGCACAACCAGGTCTTCTCTTGTGTACCCGAGTCGACTGCAGAAGATATCCTCGTTGTGCTCGCCCAGCAAGGGGGCGGGTCGAGCCAGGGACCACGGGCTGTCGCTCAGCTTGTAGGCGGGACCCGGATACGTGGCTTCGCCTGATTCCTTCCTGTTGAGAGTGGTGAAGAACTCGCGTGCCTTCAGGTGGGGTTCGTTCGCCTCATCCTGCATCGTGTAAAGGGGAGCGAATGGCACGGCGTTCTTCTCGCAAAGGTCGAATATCTCCTGCCTGGTGCGGTCGAGGAACCAGGGCGTAAGCAAGGCATCGACTTCCTCGGGATACTCATCCTGCATGGCATGACGGTCGCGATACCTGGGGTTCTCCGTCCAATCCGGCTTCCCCATGAGTTCCAGGAACGTGATCCACTGCTTGAGCTGAGGGGCGACCATGGCGATGTAGCCGTCTTTACATGGAATGAGCCTGCCTGCCGGGTATGTCATACCTCCGCCCAGATAGCCTCTGCACAGGTCGTCGCCCGCGCCGCCGGTATACTTGGTCACTCCGAAGCCCACGTGATAGGTGCCCCAGACCTCCGCTTCCGAGACATCGACCAACTGGCCCCGACCCGTGACCTGACGGGCCAGGAGAGCGGTCATAGTGGCACCCGCCGCGACCACAGCCGCCTGATAGTGCCCCTGGAACGCGGGCATGGTAAGGGGCTCGCGCCAGTGATGCCCGGTGATCTGGCTGACGCCGCCAAGAGCACAGCAGTTGATATGATGGGCCTTGTAGTCCCTGTACGGACCTGTCTGGCCATATGGTGTAATCGATGTCATCACCAGACGGGGAAATTCGTCCTTGAGGGTCTCGTAGCCGAACCCCAGGTCGTGCATGAGCCGCGGAGGGTTGTTCTCGACGAAAACGTCTGCTTCGCGAAGTAGTTCCTTGAGCAGTCTCGTGCCTGTCTTCGATACTATGTTGAGGGTCACACCAAGCTTGCTTGTGTTGTTGTAGAGATAGAGGCCGCTGCATTCGGGATGTGGTGAGTCGTTTGGGAACGGACCGTAGGTCCTGGACAAGTCTCCTCCGTTCGGGGTCTCGACCTTGATGACGTCGGCGCCGAGGTCCGCCATGAGTTTGGCGCAGTACGGGGCAGAGATGAAATCACCGCATTCGACGACCTTGAGGCCCGATAGCAGTGCGGACATGGCTACCTCCATAGAAGTGAAGGGATGCCGGGAACACGGGTGAAAAGCATAGATATAGAAGAGTGTAGCGTAACTCGGCTTCAGGGGCAACTGAAGATTCCCGCAGGACAGGGCGTGGCCCTCCGACTGTGAATGCCGGGGGGCGGCTCGACGTTGTTCTCTTTGAGATGAGATAGTTGCGTCTACCAGGGTTTGATGGGCTTGCCTTCAAGGGAAGGTGGACTGCCGGCTTCGATATGAATGAAGTCCATCATTTTCGTCCTTATCCTAGCCAATCCCTTGTTCAGCCCTTCTCGCTCCTCGTTGGTCATGTCCTCAGTGAGACTAAGGATGAGTTCCTTCAGGACCTCGATGCCGGGCTCAACTAGCTCCTTGCCCTTTGGGGTCAGCCTGATCTCAGTGTACGGCCTGCCCTTGCGTTTCGGTACTCTCTTTACCAGCCCTTCTCTCTCCATCCGGTTCAGCAGACCGGCTATGGTCTGGGCCTCGCGGAAGACCAGGCGGGCAACCTCAGCCGGGGTGACTACGCCCGGATAGTCCCTGCAGGCCCACAGAACGGCTGCTTTCTCTGGTGTGAGGCCTTTCTTGGCCAGCTTCACTTCAGCGACCTTGTTCACCGCGGTGTGGGTCTGTCTCAGCAGGGTCCATGTCGTCATGGCAGGGTCGGTGAACTCGAGGTCATACATCTTCATATCGAGCATGATGTACCCCCTTCCCGGACGGCTGTGGAAGCCGTTTCGCGCCGAGTATCGTAAAGGAAATGGGAATGGATGTCAATCGCGCAGCTTCGGCGTCGACTGGTCCGTCCGCGTCGGCAATAGGCGTAACATTCCGCGATTGGCATGGGCTGTTCGCGTGACCCTACTACTGTGGTAAACTCGTCGTTGGGCTGGAGGAGACGCGACTTGCCGCTGAAAGCCATAGTCTGCGACTGGAATGGAACGGTCATCGGGTATAGGAATGAGTTGCCGCTGCTTGAAGGCATAGCCGTCGACATATTCAAGGCCTGGTTCCCGTTCCACCCCGGTCGTATGGTCAGGATTCTCAGGGCGAGGACTAGGCTGCGCAGGCTATACGTCGATGGGCCCGCTGGCGGCGAGTCGGACTTCGTGAGTCGGATGTTTGCCATATACAACGAAGGCATCATTCGTGGCGTACCGGTATCCTGGATTGAGCGGTTCGTCAATCTGCATGCCGAGAAAGCTGAGACTCAGGAGCAGTTGGACCGGCGGGTACTGAGAGCACTGAGAGACTGCAAGGAGAGAGGACTGGGCACGGGCATACTGTCCGCCGGGTTCGAAGGCGGAATCAGGGCAACGCTGCGTGCCGGGTCTTGCGAGGACTGCTTCGACTTCATTGTGGCTGACCGGCTTCACGATGAGGACGGACGGGCGGTGGCCTTCGGTCTGAACATCTACCGGCACAAGAGGGAGTATCTGGAGAGGCTGCTGGACGAAAGGGGACTGGCGGCGCAGGACGTCGCTTACATAGGCGACAGCGATGACGATGAGGGTTGCTTTGACCTGGTTGGATACCCGATCGTGGCCCTGCTGGCCGAGGGCGAATTCAAGGAGAGGTGTGCCGACCTGTATGGTGCCTTCGTTCCCCTAGACGAGGCTGACCTCCTGAGGCACCTGTGTGAAGCTGCGGAGAAACCCGGGAGACTGGCATGAGCGGTGAGTTCGATCGGTACCTCCAGCCCAGCATGCTATGCGATTTCGACAGGTGTCTCTCGATTCGCCAGATGGCGTACGGGACCGCGAGCCGGTCCGCCGATCGAGAGGAAACCTATGCGGTATTGCGGGATTTGGTGAAGGAGATGCCGTACGGTCTGGAGAACTGGGATGTCGCGGCTTCGGAGACGCTCCGGAAAGGCTGGGGCATGTGCTCAGCGAAGACCAACCTGTTGGTGGCGCTGCTGAGGTCCGCCGGCATACCCGCGCGCTACCGTGTGTACCGGATCTTCACCGAGTCGGAACTGTGGTTATCGATAGCCTCCGAGCCAGGGCTGGCTGAACGGCTGGGGCCTGCACCTTCAGAGCAGGACCACGTTGACTGCGAGGTGTGGTTGGGCGAATGGGTGCACTGCGATCCGGCTCGCGACTCCGCTCTAGAGCAGGGCATGGCCGCTCTGGGAGTACCACTTGAGAGACAGCCTGCGGCCGTCGATGACGGCGAGACCACACCTTTGCTCGTAGAGAACCTCGACAATTGGGCGTTTGACCGCCAGCGTCGGAGGAGGTTCAGGGAGGACAGAAGCCTGCTCTTCGACCTAGTGAACCGGGAGTTCGAGCGAATCAGGAGAGCAGGTTGGGAAGGGGTTGTACGCTGAGGCGACTGAGGAGGGCAGAAGCCGATGAACAAGCCGCTCAAGGTCACCGAGAAGGTGTATCAGGTCGGCAGTGCGGACCTGACGGACCCGTATGATTGCTGCATCTACCTGGTAGAGGGTGAGCAGCTATTGCTGATCGATGCCGGTGCAGGACGAAGCTACGACCGCATAGTACAAAACGTCGGGTATCTCAATCTGAACACATCGAAGATTGAGAACGTACTTGCCACTCACGCCCATATCGACCACATCGGCGCGCTGCACAAATTCCGCGAGAAGCTCGGGGTCAGGATCCTCGCTCACGAGCTGGATGCGGATGCCATCGAGAAGGGCTACGGCACGGCTGCGGAGGTGTACGGCATGAGATACACACCGTGCACGGTCGATGTGAGGCTGGCGGGCCGGGAAACGAGCCTGGATATCGGCGGATTGCAGGTACATGTGATGCACATGCCGGGGCATACGCCCGGGAGCGTGGCCGCATACGTGGACACGGGCGGAAGAAGAGTCCTCTTCGGGCAGGACATACACGGTCCTTACTACCGGGAGTGGGGAGCGGAGCCGGAACTCGCGAAGCAGTCTCTTTTGAGACTCGCGGAGCTGAGAGCGGACATCCTCTGTGAGGGCCACTTCGGCGTCATCAAGTCCGCTTCGGAAGTGGAAGCCTATATCAGGGGGTATGCTGAAGCGCTCTGAGCGCTACACTACCACTTGAGTCCGATCACCTCATCCGTCTTGAACGCGGGTGGGTGCCCAAGCTCCATATGGAGCTGGTCGAACATCTTCTGGCGGAGCTTCTCGAGAATACCGTGCAGTTGCTGCCGCTCGTCGGGCGATAGGTCGGACGTGAATCCCTGTATGAGGTCCTTCAGTGCATGTATCGCCGGGTCGCACAGCTCCTTACCCTTGGCTGTAAGCTGGATCTCGGTAAAGGGACGACCCTTGCGCTTGGGAATCCTCTTGACCAGCCCCTCCTTCTCCATGCGGTTGAGCAAGCCGGCTATGCTCTGCGCCTCGCGAAACACGAGCCTTGATATCTCTGCCGGGGTCAGTACCCCGGGATAGTCCCTGCAAGCCCAGAGGACGGCGGCCTTCTCGGGCGTGAGCCCGAGCCTCGACAGCCTCGTCTCGGCCACCTTGTTAGTGACGATCCACGTCTGACGTAGCAGAGACCATGTCGTCATTGTGGGGTCATCGAACGTGATGTCGTACATGGACATGTTCTGCAATCGAGGTGGACTGGCAGGTAACGATCCCTGAGCGGAATAGTATCGCATGGTCTGTGGCCTGTCAAACTGTGGACGATGAGCGTTCCACGAGCGTGATTGACACGCGCGCGACTCGTAGCTAGAATGCCGGCTGTTGATCGGGGCCGCCATATGACACCGGAAGGAGAGTGCCATGGAATGGTACGCGTACGTTGCCTACTTCTTCGCGGGCATGCTGCTAGTGAACGGGGTGCCTCATTTCGTGCGGGGGGTCTCGGGCAGGCGCTTTCAGAGTCCGTTCGCGTCTCCTCCCGGAGTGGGGGAGTCCTCTGCCATCGTCAATGCGGTGTGGGGTCTGGTCAACCTCGTGGCCGGTTGGGCGCTCGTCTTCGGAGTGGGTAGCTTCGCCTTCGGCCTCACCACGGATGCTCTCATGGTCGGGCTTGGCGCTCTGGTCACTGCACTGGGTCTGGCATGGCACTTCGGGCGCGTAAGAGGAAGCGGGTGATGTCGACGGCTTCCGCCTACTGCGCGGTCATGTGACCGCGAACAAAAGAAATGAACTCGTTCAGGAGGCGGGACACCATCCTCTCCTGGCGGTAGATGCAGAAGAAGTCGCGCTGCAGCCTCACATCGCTCAGCGCAATTACCTTGACCAGCCCCAGTGCCACGCTCTTGGTGACAGCCAGGCTGGAGACGAACCCCATTCCAACCTTAGCTTCAACCGCTGAGACAACCGCCTGTGTAGTGCCGACCACGAGACTTGGCCGGAGGGCATCAGTATTGAGACCGGACTTCGTCAGATGAGACTCAAGGCTCTGCTGCGTACCTGAGGTCTCTTCGCGGAGTACAAAAGGTTCGTCCCTCAGTTCCATGAAGGGCACATTGGCACGCCCGGCGAGCGGGTGCTCCGGGAATACGATCAGGACTATCTCGTCCTCGGCGACTTTGAAGCAGTCGAGGTCCTTCCCCGCAGGGCGACTGCCGCAGAAGCCCATGTCGTAGGTCCCCTCTCGCACCCTGGCGATGACTCCCAGCGAGTCAGAGACATCGATGCGGGCGCTTGTCAACGGATGCAGCGAATGGAACTCTCCCAGGATTGGAGGCAGTATGATCTCTCCCGGTATCGTGCTCGCTGCTATGGTGAGGTTGCCGGAAACCTCTTCGCGCAACTGCTCCAGGCCCTGCATGAGCTTGTCCTTCTCCAGTTCCACAGACTCAGCGAATCTGAGCAGCTTCTTGCCCGCCTCGGTGAGGGATATCGGCTTCTGAGACCTGTCCATCAGTCGTACCCCGAGGTCACGCTCCAGCTTGCTTATCTGGAAGGACACGGCTGGTTGTGTAATCGACAGGTTCCTGGCGACTTCCGAGAAGCTGCCCGTCCTGACTATCTGCACGAAAGTGGTCAGGTATTCGAGGTTCACCGGTCGCCTCCAGGTGCATCGGCTCGCGTCTGGGAAGGCTGCCAATGCATGTGATTGGCCAATTGTAGCCCAGCGCCGACCGCCAGACAAGTGCGGGAGGATAAGCAAAATCTTATATTGCCAATAGCCAATGCTTATGATACAATCCGCATCGGCTTGAGTCCATTACGCCAGGTAAACAGGATCCACAGCTTGACGGAGAAAGGAGGAGATTAGCCGTGAGCGTGCTTACCAGGCCGAGGGTGGTGATTGTGGTGGCAGGCCTCATCTTCGGCGTTCTTGCTGCGATGATGACGGAGTGGGGCAATCCCTCAAACATGGGGGTATGTATTGCATGTTTTCTGCGTGATATCGCTGGTGGCCTTGGTCTGCACCGGGCCGGAGTGGTCCAGTACCTGAGGCCGGAGATCATAGGTCTGGTGCTCGGAGCCTTCGCATCGGCTCTGATCTTCAGGGAGTTCAGGGGCCGAGGAGGTTCGGCTCCGCTGGTAAGGTTCGTACTTGCGGCCTTCGTCATGATTGGCGCGCTGGTGTTCCTCGGCTGCCCGGTACGCGCCGTGCTCCGGTTGGCCGGAGGCGACCTGAACGGCATCACGGCGCTGGTGGGCATCGTGGTGGGCGCGGCGGTCGGGATCTGGTTTCTGAAAAGGGGCTTCAACCTCGGCCGTGCGAGGAAGGTAAACTCGGCTGCCGGCTGGGTCATGCCTGTCATCATGTTCTGCATCCTGTTGCTGGCCATATTCACACCTTACTTCATATTCAGCAGCGAGAGCGGACCGGGCTCCATGCATGTCGCCATATGGATATCGGCGCTGGTTGGCCTCGGGGTTGGTGTGATGGCCCAGAGGACGAGGATGTGCTTCGTGGGCGGCTGGCGTGACCTGATCATGGTCAGGGACACCTACCTGTTTGGGGCAATCGCTGCCTTCTTTGTAGGAGCGCTGATCGTGAATGCCGCGCTCGGTAACCTGGACTGGGGTTTCGTTGACCAGCCGGTTGCCCATGATAACCACCTTTGGAACTTCCTCAGCATGAGCCTCGTGGGCCTGGCCTGTACGCTGCTCGGTGGTTGCCCGTTGCGCAGCCTCATACTGTCGGGTGAGGGTGACATCGATGCCGGCGTCACCGTCCTGGGCCTGATCGTAGGTGCGGCCATCGCGCACAACTTCGCCACGACTGCCGGTCCGACAGGCATAGGAGATTTCAGCGTGATCGCTGTTATACTTGGCCTTGTGTTCTGTCTGGCCATGGGCTTCCTCTTCAGAGAGAAGCTGGCATGAGGTAGATCAATGGCATTCGGAAGACGGAAGAAGCCGCCGTTCGAGGGTGGGGGGTTGGTCCTGTTCATGGATGTCCAGGACGCGATGAGGGCTGAGCGGGTGCTCAAGGGCGGCGACTATGAGGTCAAGCTGGTTGCGCCGCCGCCGCAGTTGCGCAAGGGGTGCGACCTGGCCGTGGAGGTGAACCTTGTCGAGCAGCCCGGGATTGAGAGGGTGCTGCGTGAGAAGGATACACCCTACGTGAGCGTCGAGCCGCTCAAGGTTGGCACCGCGAGCCTGCTGCAGGTGGTGAAGGTGACGGACTTCGGCCGGTGGACCATGGTGAAGGCTGGCAATATGAAGCTGACTTTCGAGAAGAAGACCGGTACGATCGTGAACACATCGGGCGGGGGATGCCCGGACATCCCCAGGCTCAACGCCGAAATGGTTGGCAAGACGCTTGTCGAAGCCCCGAGGCCGAGGGACATGGGTTTCACGCTCTGTGCGCTCATGCTGGACAGGGCGCTTGAAGAGAGCCTGGGGTTGTGGCAGGGGGGAGACCGGGCATGCTGATCATTGCGGGCACGGTACCGGTCGATGGTCTGCCGCTCACCTTTGGCGAGGTCCGGTTGGACGGCGAGAATCTGCTGGTTAACGGCAATCGTATCCCCTGCACGCAGGGGACTGGTGCAATGATAAGCGCGGCGGTGGTCACTACGGAGTACCTCAAGGTTGAGGGACCACGAGCCCTTGTGGTGGGTGACTCTGGTCGCGGTGAGGGCAGCCGTGAGATGTACGAGTACCTGATCGGCAATGTCGCCGGGTTGTCGCCGAGCTTGCTCGCCTTGCACTACTGCCTGCCTGACATGACGTTGACAAGGCGGCTGTGCGATGCGGTAGGGGGATGCTCCAGGAGGCCGGCGTTGATCGCGGATGCCGCATCCATGTATGCGGCCAAGGCGGCTGGGCTGGCCTCCGAGTTTGACGTCTTCACGCCGGACGCGAGCGAGATAGCCTTCCTCGCCGACCCGGATGCCACGCACCCGGCGTACATCGCCAGGCACCTGTTCGACACGGAGGTGGCCGACGTTCCCCGACTGATAGCGGCTGCCTACGAGCTGAAAGCCACCGCGAAGACGATGGTGGTCAAGGGAGCGACCGACTACATAGTACAGGATGGGCAGATCATCGAGACGGTATCGGAGCCGAACATGCCGGCTCTGGAGGCTATAGGGGGGACCGGCGATACGATAGCTGGCCTGGTTGCTGCCTTCGTTTCGGCTGACTTGGAACCACACGAGGCGGCTATCCTGGCAGCTAGGTCGAACAGGGTAGCAGGCCAGGAGGCGGCAGCCACACCAGCGACACGAGTCTGGCAGATAGTGTCCCGTTTCCCTGCTGTGTTCAAGCAGCATCTTTGCCAGTGGAGTGGAGTGTGCTATATTGACGGAGGGCAGCGATGATCGAAGTCGACGTAAGGGGCTTCTCGTGCCCCATACCGGTTGTCAGGACGAAGAAGGCGATTGAGGACAACGCGAATCAGCCCATAGCAGTCTTGGTTGAGACGGCGGTCTCCAGAGAGAATGTGATGCGTCTCGCGGAGTCGAAAGGCTACGCAGTCCGGTTCGAGGAGACTGAAGACGGCTTCCGTCTCACGTTGAACCCACCCGGTTGAAGAGGTGTGGCGTGGCCGTGGAGGTGGACGCGAGGGGTCTCCCCTGTCCCCGACCCGTGGTGAACACGAGGAAGGCGCTGCAGGATGCGCCCGGCGAGACCATTGTGGTCCTGGTCGACAGTCCCGAGAGCCGGGATAACGTGATACGTTTCGCCGAGAGCCAGGGCCGCTCGGTCGATGTGATTTCCGAGGGGGACACCTTCAGGCTGGAGATAGCGGGTGGCCGACCGGTCGAGGCGAAATCCGCGGCATGCCGGGACTTGGTCCTAATCACCAGCGAGAGATTCGGCACGGGCGATGCCCGACTCGGCGAGATACTGATGAAAGCCTTCCTCAATACACTGTGGGATGCCGATTCCAAGCCCACGAAGATCTTCTTCGTCAACGACGGCGTCCGTTTGACTACCGAGGGCTCGGAGTCACTTGAGACCCTGCAGCTTCTCGAAGAGGCGGGCGTCACTATCCTTTCCTGCGGCACCTGCCTGGAGTTCTATGGGATCAAGGATAGGCTGAGGGTCGGTCTGGTTACGAATATGTTTGATACGGTCGACTCTCTGCTGTCAGCAGAGAAGGTCATTAGGATTTAGGAGGAGCGGTCGAATGCCCGACGCAGCCCGGCCACGTCTCACGGAGACTGCCCACGGGTCCGGTTGAGCCTGTAAGATAGGTCCGGGAGACCTTGCCGAAGCGCTGAAGGGCCTGCCACTTGTGGCCGACCCGAACCTGATCGTGGGTATGGAGACGGCTGAGGACGCAGGCGTCTACAGGCTCAAGGATGACCTCGCGATCATCCAGACTCTCGACTTCTTCACCCCCATAGTGGATGATCCCTATACCTATGGCCAGATAGCAGCGGCCAATGCTCTGAGCGACGTCTATGCGATGGGCGGCAGGCCTCTCACGGCCATGAATATAGTCTGCTTCCCGGTGAGGACGATGGACATGCGCATACTCCGTGACACACTTCGGGGCGGTCTGGATAAGCTGCACGAGGCGGGAGTCACCCTCGTTGGCGGGCACAGCGTCGAGGACGAGGAAATGAAGTACGGTTTCTCGGTCACAGGTGTCATCCATCCCGACATGGTCGTGAGGAACATGGGTGCCAGAGAAGGTGATGCTTTGATATTGACCAAGCCGCTTGGCACAGGCATCATCAACACCGCCACAAAGGCCGGGATGGCGGATGAAAGCACGGTGGCGCGAGTGACGGCCTGCATGGCGGCACTCAACAGGCGGGCATCGGAGTTGATGCTGACTGCGGACGTCCACGCATGCACAGACGTGACGGGTTTTGGGCTGCTGTGTCACGCCTGTGAGATGATAGACTCAAGTGATGTGGGCATGAGAATAGACTCGCGAAGTGTGCCATACTTCTCCGAGGCGCGGGAGTTGGCTGAGACGGGGGTGATCCCCGGGGGGCTGCATCGGAACCGCGAGTTTCGTAAGCACATGGTGGATAAGGGCGAGGATGTGCCGCGATATCTCGAGGATATCCTCTATGACCCTCAGACATCCGGGGGGCTGCTCATCGCAGTCGGAGCTTCCGAAGCCGCGACGCTGGTTCGCAGAATGCGCGAAGAGGGCATCGAAGATGCTGCGGTGATCGGGAAGGTAGTCGCGGAACCGAAGGGGCGGATGGTCGTCGTCTAGACGCTCCAGTTCGCGGTTCGAGCCGGTCGATATCCACGGAGGGACTTAATGCAGCATGTGTACCTCTGACCACGGCGGGCGAAAGGTTGCGGTGCTGGGAATGGGAAACCTTCTCATGACGGATGAGGGTATCGGAGTGCACGTGATTCGGGAACTCGAATCGGGACCAGACATCGGTCCGGTCCGTCTGGTCGACGGTGGGACCTCTCCGGACGCGATTGACCTAGTCGCCGACGTCGACTACCTGATCGTTGTCGATGCTGGCTGTTGCGGGGGCCCTCCTGGGGCTGTGTATCGTCTCGAACCCGATCTGGTGGAACCTGGTGGTGCGGCCTCGATCCATGACTTGAGCATCATCGATATGATGTGGAGCATGAGAATGTGGGGCACTGCTCCGGAAGTAGTGGTATTCGCCGTAGAGCCGCGGACGGTGGACTGGGGGATGGAACTCTCGCCTGAACTGAAGCAGAAGCTGCCGCGCATAGTGGATCAAGTGAGGGCCGAGGTCCGCAGTGCACTCGGCTGACTTCCTGTCTTGTGTCGTGTCCGTACTACCCGGGAGAGTTGGCCCACTCCCTCGGTAGTGTAGTTACGAATAGTCATTGCGTATTTCCACTACTCGTTCAACTTCAGATGCCGATTGCCTCAGATAAGGCGCTTGACATTCACTTCGGACACGTTGTAGGCTGGAATTGTGGAGCTTCACCAGTGGCTCCGCACAGCGCGACTTTCAGGAGGAGTAGTGACACCTGAAGGGAGGGATCCAACCAGGAACACCTGACCAACCAGACGCGATCGAGGAACGGGCTCTTCGAGCTGTGACACCTAAGGCCGCCAAGGGCTAAGGCGCGCAGCCGGCGGGCGGTACGCCCCGAGGGTGCAGGGGGAAACACCTGCACCTCCCTTCCAGGAAAGGAGAGCAGGCAGTGAGTGATTCGTAGTCCCCACCGGATATCCAGGCAGCCTCATGCCCAGTGATTGTTGGGCGCTCGAATCCAGTCGCACTAGCGAAGAAGAGGGTGGTGCGTCCATAAGCGACGTTTATGACCACGATAGAGGCAGCCGATTGTCGGCCTGAACACGGGAGTGATTGGAAGCGGAAGTTGGCGATCGGAGTTCAATAGTGGAGGTGATGATGGCCAGGAAGTCAATGGATTGATTCCCCGATGCGCGACGGCACACGGGGTTGGGATTTCTTTTGAGGAAACAGGAAGGAGTTGAGCTATGACCAGGGAGAGTGCAGGAGTTGACGACCTGAGGCACGCGGTAGAGGCGGGTATGTCTCGTCGCCGGTTCATGCAGTTGTCGGGCGGGGCCATGGTAGGCTTGCTGGTCGCTCGGTTCGCAGGAGGCGGTGTCGGGCCGCTCGGGGCAAGGCAGGCAATGGCGCAGGCTGAGACTGTGGAGATACCCGTGGTATGGCTGCAGTCCGGCGGATGTACCGGGTGTTCCGTGTCGTTCCTCAACACACTTAACCCGAGGCCACAGGATGTACTGGTATCGGAGGTGGTCCCCGGCATGCACGTGAGTCTTCGATTTCACCCGACGGTAATGGCTGCTGAGGGTGAGGAAGCGATGGCGGCGCTCAACGAGACCGTGGAGGCGGGGGGATTCGTTCTGGTAGCGGAGGGCGGATTCGCGACGAAGGACAACGGTATCTACTGCCAGATCGGTGAGACCCACGATGGTCAGGGCATCACGGCGCTGGAGCATCTGAAGACGGCGGGCAGGCAGGCGATGGCAATCATCAACATCGGCACCTGCTCTGCGTACGGCGGCATCCCTGCGGCCAAGCCCAATCCGACGGGCATCAAGCCGGTCGGCGAGATTATGAAGGATGAGGGGATTGCCACACCGATGATCAACGTGCCGGGCTGTCCGCCGCATCCTGACTGGTTCGTTGGCACTGTTGTGCAGGTGCTAACACTGGGCCTGGAGGCCACGGCCGCTGATTTGGACGAGCATGGCAGGCCGAAGGCATTCTACGGGCAGAGGATTCACGACAACTGCCCGAGAAGGGGTTATTTCGACGCGGGTAAGTTTGCGATCAAACCGTCGGACCCCTATTGCCTCTATGAGCTGGGCTGCAAGGGCCCGGTGACCTTCAGTGATTGCCCGGTAAGGCTTTGGAACAGCGGCACCAACTGGTGCGTGGGGTGCGGACATCCGTGCATCGGCTGCTGCGAGCCCTCGTTCCCCGACGATATGGGGGCGGTGTTCGACAAGGCTACCGCGCTGAAGTCGGAGGGCGCGAATGAGGCTGTGCGATGGGCCGGCATAGGCCTGGGCGCTGCTGCCGTGGCAGGTGTAGGCGCTCATCTTCTTGGCTCGGCGGCGACCGGCAGACTGAAGGAGGAGGAGTAGGCGCGATGACGGATTGCGGACAGGCAATGCACGCGCCCTTGATGAGTTGCGGAGAGGAGATCGTCTATGGCTAAGATAATCGTTGATCCTCTAACCAGGATCGAAGGACACCTGAAGGTTGAGGCTGTCGTCGAGGGCGGGGAGACCAAGGACGCCCACGTGAGCGGGATGCTCTGGCGGGGTATCGAGGTCCTGCTGCAGGGCAGGGATCCGCGCGATGCGGTGACGATAACCCAGCGGATATGCGGCGTATGCCCGACGGCTCACGCGACCGCTTCGACGCTCTGCCTCGACGACGCCTTCGGGGTCGCGGGCAGGATACCGGACAATGGGCGCATCATACGGAACCTCATCGGCGGCTCCAACTACATCCAGTCGCACATACTGCACTTCTATCATCTCGCTGCACTGGACTACGTAGACGTGACCGCAGTCGGTGACTATGAAGGCAGCAGCGAAGCGCTGAGCGCCGTGAAAGACTTCATAGGGCGGGCGACCGAGAAGGGCGATCTCTCGATGCTCGGGCCGTTCTACCCGCGCTACGAGGGCGACTACAGGCTTTCCGCTGAGCAGAACCAGGCCGCAGTCGAGCACTACGTCAAGGCCCTCGACATGCGCCGGGTAGCCCACGAGCTGTCAGCTATATACAGCGGCATAATGCCTCATCAGAAGGCTATGCTGCCCGGCGGGGTGACTGCTGTTCCAACGGCGGACAATATAGCAAGCTTCCTGTGGAAGCTGCAGCAGTTGCGCCACTTCATAGACAACGTATACGTGCCTGATGTGCTGATGGTCGCTGGAGCCTATCCGGACTACTTCGGAATCGGCGCGGGTTGCGGGAACTATCTGAGCTACGGTGCATTCGACCTCGAAAGCGGGGAACCCGACCTGACGAAGAGGGAGAGGCTCATCAACAGGGGAAGGGTGTCGACCGACCTGATGCGCCAGGCTTTCGACCCGAACAAGATAACGGAGGACGTCACGAGCAGTTGGTACAACGATGCCGACAACGGCCTGCACCCCAGCAACGGCAATACGAGGCCGGAGCCGTTCAAGCAGGACGGCTATAGCTGGCTCAAGTCGCCTCGATACGACGGTACCGTTTACGAGGTGGGGCCGCTTTCCAGGATGCTGGTAAGCTATGCGGCGGGGAATACCGACGTGAGGGGCCTAGTTGACGGGGCGTTGTCCGCGGTGGGAGGCTCGCCGTCGGACCTGTTCAGCACACTGGGCAGGCACGCCGCCAGGGCGCTCGAGTGCAAGCTCGTGGCCGACAAGATGGCACAGTGGGTACTGGAACTGAAGCCCGGCGATCCTGTCTATGCAGAGCACAGCCTGCCTGACAGCAGCCAGGGTATGGGCATCTGGGATGCCCCGAGGGGGGCGCTCGGCCACTGGATCAACATTGAAGGCGGCAAGATCAAGAACTACCAGGCCGTTGTGCCCACCACATGGAACTGCTCGCCACGCGATTCCCAGGGGCAGCCGGGTCCGGTGGAGCAGGCGCTCATCGGCACCAGGATACAGGACGAGGAAAACCCGTTTGAGATCGGGCGCATAGTGCGGTCCTTCGACCCATGTCTGGCCTGCGCGATTCACGTTGTGACGCCGAAAGGGCGCGAGCTGGCCAGATTTCGCGTCTGCTAGTACATGAGGAGGAAGGCAATGAACGAGGATATTCAGCACCCCCTTGTGGCCCGGCTGCTGCACTGGGGCATCGTAATCAGCATGCTGATGATGGTGTTGACGGGCCTGTACATCCACGAGCCGAGCTGGATGCCGATATTCGGCGACCTCGGGACCGTATGGCCGCTCCACTACATATTCGCCATCATTCTGGCGGGTTTGGTGTTCATAAGGATCATCTACGCGGCTATCATCGGGGACTTCAACGAGCTGCTGATGAAGCCGAAGGACGTTAAGGGTCTGTGGCCGGTAGTCAAGTACTACCTGTTCCTTTCCAGGGAGGAGCCGGATCAGGGCAAGTATAATGCCGGGCAGAAGCTGACCTACTCCGCGGTGTGGATACCGCTGCTGCTGATACAGATCGGCACCGGGATAGCACTGTATGTAGACATCGGCGGGCTGGGACTCCGGATCGCGCACTACATCGTGACATGGCTGTTCATAGCGACAATAGTGGCGCACATCTATCTGGGTTTCCTGCACGGCTGGGGTACAGTGAAGTCGATGATTACCGGACGCACGTAGAAGCTCTGATCGGGAAGTGAAGAGGGGGCGGTCGAGCATGCTCGACCGCCCCCTTTGCTGTGGTCTCGACTGTGACAGCTAGTTGTTGTCCGGGCTGCCGTGCTTGTCCCGCAGGTCTCTCTTCAACACCTTGCCCGTCGAAGTCCTGGGGAGTTCATCTACGAATGCCATGTAGCGCGGTCTCTTGAAGCTGGAGAGTTGCTTGCGACAGAACTCCATGAGTTCTTCAGCGGTCGCCGACTGTCCTTTCTTCAGGACAACGATGGCTTTTGGCTCCTGGCCCCACTCGGGATCGGGGACGCCGATGACGGCGGCTTCCTCGACTGCGGGATGGGCATACAGGGCGTTCTCGACCTCTTCGGGGGAGATATTCTCCCCACCCCTGATGATCATGTCATCGCCCCGGCCCGCCAGATAGATGTAGCCTTCCTCATCGAGGTAGCCCTTGTCGCCGGTTCTCAGCCAGCCGTCGGAGGTCAGGGCCTTCTTCGTCTTCTCCTCATCCTTCCAGTAGCCGCTCATTACTCGGGGCCCCTTGGCAAGTATCTCGCCTACCTGTCCTGTGGGCAGCTCATTCCCGTCTTCGTCCACTATCTTGATCTGGACGTCCGCCATGGGACGGCCTATCGACGACTGCAGCCTCTTGAGCTTCTTGGCCTTCTCTTCCTCGGAGCCTGTGATGACGTGGTCCTCCGGGCCGAGGCTGGTGATGGTAGAGGCTGTCTCCGTCTGCCCGAAGGCGTTGATGAACATGACTCCCGGCATGACCTCTATCGCCTTCTTGATTACCTCAAACGGCATGGGCGCCGCTCCATAGGTAACCACCTTCAGGCTGGACAGGTCGAACTTGTCGAAGTCCGGCTCGTCGATTATTCGCTTCAACATCGTGGGGACGAGCATGGCGCGGTTGGCCTTCTGCTCCTGGACAGTCTTCATCCACTCCTTGACCTCGAACTGGCGCATCATCGCCAGTGTACGGCCGCCGTATATGGCGGCCATCACAGCCTGCGTGCCAGCCACATGATACAGAGGTACCGTCAACAGGTTGACCTCTTCCATCTCGGGATCGACCGGAGTGACGTTCTCGAGGACATAGGCCGAGAAGCTGTTGTGGGTCAGAGGGACACCCTTAGGACGGCCTGTCGTTCCTGCCGTATACATGAGTATGGTCACATCCTCATCATTGATCTCGTTGAAGACCTCATCGGGTGAGGCTGAAGAGATGACCTCCTCGTAGCTCTCGAATTCCTCCGGCTTGCTCTCTATGCAGATGAAGTGCTCGGCCTTGGGCAGGCTTGAGCGCATGCTGTTGACCATTTCGACGTAGCGTTCACCGACGAAGACAACTTTGGCTTCACAGTTGTTTATCATGTAGGTAAGCTCATCCGCCTTGGCTCTGAAGTTGAGGGGCACAAACGTGGCGCCGGTCTTCGCAGTCGCGAAGTAGGACTCGATATACTGGGGGCAGTTGACCTGCAGGATGGCAACCATGTCGCCCTTCTGGACCCCCTTCGCCATCAAGGCGTTGGCCAGCCTGTTGACCCTGTCGCTCAACTCACCATACGTTGTTGTCTTGCCCTCGAACGTAGTGGCGGGACGGTCGGGCACTATGGAACTGGTTATCATCAGGAACTCGGTTGTATTCATGCTTCTACCTCCTGTCTTGTGTTGACTATTCGACGCCCAGCTTCTGTTTGACCCGCTGGACGGCTTCCGACATAATCTCGCCTGCCTTGCCACCCGTGCGGATGTGTGCGGCATCATCCATCTGGGTTGGGCCCTCGTTTATGATGACGAGCCTGGCCCCCGAATGAAGGGCATACTGCGGCATCATCGCGGCTGGGAATACTGTGAGCGAGGAGCCTATCACGATGCAGAGGTCGGCCTCCCGAGAGCGCCTTTCGGCTTCCATCGTCTCCGCTACGGGCATAGCCTCGCCGAAGAAGACGCCCTCCGGCTTGAGTATGCCGCCGCACTGCACGCAGTCGGGCACTTCAACACCGGCCTCCAGCCAGCGCTCGACTTCCTCGACGGTGTGCCTGGCCCCGCACGTGAGGCACTTGACCCACTGCATGTTGCCGTGGAGCTGGATTACAAGCTCCTCACTGTTGCCGGCCTTCTGGTGCAGGCCGTCGACGTTCTGCGTGATGACACAATCGAGCTTCCCGATTCGCTCGAGCTCGGCGATAGCGACGTGTGCGGCGTTTGGCTGCACATCATGCCAGTGGAAGCCGACTGACTTCTGCATGCTCCACAGGCGCTTCCTGGCCTCCCGGTCTCCCACGAAACGCTGGTATGTGAAGTCCATCGGATCGAACTTCTCCCACAGGCCATCCGGCCCCCGGAAGTCAGGCAGGCCCGATTCTGTGCTGATTCCGGCACCCGTAAACGCCACTATCTTCTTTGACCGGACAATGAGGTCGGCGATCTCCTCCACTATCTCGTCTCTGGTCTTCTCGTTCATTGTGCTTCCTCCCCACCACCGGGCGGCCGATCAACCGCTCCGCGAAGTCTGGCGGGCCAGCGCCGCGATGCCTTCCGCGGCTTCATCGGTACGGAGCAACGCCGAGAGCAGCGTGTCCTCCATCTCCAGTCCCTGGTCCAGTGTGAGGTCCAGGCCCCGGCGAAGAGCCTGCTTCACGAATCGTACGGCGGTCTGGCCGTTGCGCATGATTCTCGATGCCGTATCCTCAGCGGTCGGCAAGAGCCTGTCGCGTGTCACTACGCGCTCGACCAGTCCGATGCGCAGGGCCTCATCCGCGTTGATCATCTCCCCGGTCAGCACTATTGGAACGGACATGCCGGGCGGTACCAACCTGGGCATGGTCTGGCTGCCGCCGGCCGTAGGGACCATGCCTATTCCAACTTCGGGCAGGCCGAAGCGCGCATCATCTGAGGCGATCCGGATATCGCAACACATGGACATCTCTATGCCTGCGCCGAGAGCGAAGCCGTGGACGGCAACGATGAGCGGCTTCGACACAGCAAGGAACCGTCCCCAGAGGTCGCGTTCCCATCTGATCTGCCTGCCGATTGTCTGCGAGGGGACGGTACCGAACTCGGTAATATCGGCGCCCGCGCAGAACCCTCGCTCACCTGCCCCCATGAGAATGCCGACCATTACATCTGGGTCGTCGTCTATTGCCGGGAGCACCTCGTATAGCTCATCGCGCATTCGGATGTTGACAGCGTTGAGCGCCTTCGGCCGGTTGAGCGTGAGATAGGCGATGCCGTCCGTCTTCTCGTATATGATGTATTCGAATTCGTTCATAGGTGAGCGCTGCTGAGCGGCATCGCCTCATCTACCGTGGAATTGACCCTGCCTCTTCTCGGTGAAGGCGTGGATACCCTCTGCCCGGTCCCCCGTGCTCTGAAGCAGGAAGGAGAGGTCGGCTTCCAGCCTGAGGCCCTGGTCAAGGGTCATGTCCATGCCTTTGTACACGGCCTCCTTGGCATATCTGGTAGCTATGGGCGCCCGAGACGCCAGTTTGTCGGCAAGCCTATCTGTCTCCCCAAGAAGGTCGGCGGCCGGCAAAATGGAGATGACCAGGCCGCAACGTTGGGCTTCAGCGGCGTCGATGAGGTCAGCGGTTAGCAGCATCTCCGTCGCCTTGCCCTTGCCTATGAGTCGCGGGAGGCGCTGAGTGCCCCCTCCTCCGGGCATCAGGCCGTAGGCGGTCTCGGTAAAGCCGAGGCGCGCGCTGTCTACGGCCAGGCGTATGTCACAAGCGAGAGCGAGTTCGAGGCCAGCGCCTACAGCATCGCCGTTGATTGCAGCCACAACGGGGCAATTGATCCCCGCTACCGCGCCCGATGCGGTCGAGGCGCGATTCCGCCAATTGCTTTCATGAGCGTCAAGTCCCACAGGGTCGGCGAAGTCCAGTCCCGAGCAGAACCATCGACCCTCGCCGGTCAGGACGACTACCCACACTTCCTCGTCCTGGTTGACCGCCTGGCAGGCGTCCACAAGCTGCGCGGCCAGCCTGGAATCGATGGAATTGGCTTCTGCGGGTCGGTTGAGAGTCAGCCAGACGACATGGTTGGTCTTCTGGAAGGCTAGCGAGTCGAAGGTCATCAAGGCGCCTTGTCGCGGGGTTCTGGTGAATGTTAACTTGATGGGTGGGGGGCTGTCAAGGCGAGTGCGTGTGTGCTATACTCCCCCTTCATACGGACATGCGGGCGGGCGGCACGCGCGCGGACAGGGGGTGACTTGAGTTGGAAGGACAGGTTCCGCGATATCAGGAGGCTCGCGGACCGCAGGCTTCAGAGTGAGAAGGATCGCCTCAAGCAGGACAAGGATACTTCCAAGGACGTCATAGAGGAGCGCAAGAGGGTGGTCAGGCGACTGTCGACCCGTACTGAGAAGGTGTGCAGGGAGTTCGCGAAGGGAGTCAAGGCCACCAAGAGGCCGCTCAAGGGTGAGGAATGGGCGAAGGGCAATTTCGGATGGCGAATCCTCGCCGATTTTGGAGGGGTGGAGGTGGGGACCTGGCCGTGGGTATACGAGCTGAGCAAGCCGCGTATTCTGCGCGGTCTTTGGCTGCACTATGTGGGACCGGCGGGCGAACCCCTCGTGTCCGAGTCGAGGGTGAAAGGTATGAGACTGGGCCACTACTACGAGCTGGGGCGGGAGGGCGCCAACGAGGCTGAGTACTACTACTGGGGCCCGCCTGACTGCCAGCGGGGACCCTGCTTCTTCGGCTACTTCCTGCCGGTGAAGGAGTTCAGCGAGGAGCGACTCGCCGGCGTGCTGGAAGAGATCGGACTGGACCTGGTCAGGAGATTCACGCGGGAGGATTTCCGGCGCGTGGGATGACCACCATCGGTAGCTGGAATTCGTGTGCGTGTTGACAGTTCAAAGGCATGGGGGCTAAACTGAAGTGGCGCTTTGTTCGTTTCCGGATCGAGTGCTTACAGCAGAGGCGTGCGCTGGGCAGCTCTTGCGGACACGAACGGGGCGTATTTCGCGAATGTCACTGAGAAAGGGAGAGCAAGTCGAATGGGTCAGGAAATCATAGAGGCCCCTATCCCCGGCAAGATCGTCAGCGTGAGCGTCAGCAGCGGGGAGGCCGTTGAGGAGGATGCCGAGCTCTGCAGCCTGCAGTCGATGAAGATGCAGAACCCCATCCTATCTCCGGTTGATGGTAAGGTCGTAGATGTGAAGGTGTCGGAAGGACAGACGGTTGAGACAGGTGATGTCCTGTTCGTGATCGAGGAAGACTAGGCACTCAGGAAGAGAGGTTGTACGGATGTTCAAGAAGATCCTGATCGCCAACAGGGGCGAGATAGCACTACGCGCCGTGCGCGAGTGCCTCGAGATGGGAATCGGCTCGGTTGCGGTGTACTCCGACGCGGATGCAGAGGCCCTGTTCGTGAAGCATGCCGATGAGGCCTTTGGGCTGGGTGATCCGGAGCCGGCAAACAGCTATCTCAATATGGAGAAGATTCTCGACATCGCCAGGAAGTCGGGCGCAGAGGCGATCTACCCCGGCTATGGCTTCCTCGCCGAGAACCCCAAGTTTGTCGAGGAGTGCGAAGGGCGCGGTATAGAGTTCATCGGTCCGCCCAGCAAGTCGATGAACGCCGCCAAGCCGAAGCACAAGGCGCGCGACTTCCTCAAGTCGAACGACATTCCGGTGGCTCCCGGCTCCGACGGCGCAGTGGAGGATGAGGCGGGAATGGCCAAGGCGTTCGAGATAGCGGAGGGCATCGGCTATCCGGTCATCGTCAAGCCGAGCGGCGCCGGCGGCGGTATCGGTATCAAGGTGGCCAAGAGCAAGGAAGAGCTCGAAGCGGCCATGAGCTATGCCAAGTCCCTGGGCAGCGAAGCCTTCGGCGTTGCAGCCTTCTACCTTGAGCGGTATGTCGAGCGCGCCAAGCACATCGAGATACAGATAATGGCCGACAAGAAGGGCAACACAGTCTATGTGAGCGATCGCGAGTGCTCGGTGCAGCGCAGGTATCAGAAGCTGATCGAGGAAGCGCCCTCACCCATCATGACGCCTGAGCTGCGGGAAAAGATGGGCGGCACGGCGGTACAGATTGCGAAGCTTCTGAACTATGTGAACGCGCTCACGGTCGAGTTCATCTACGACATGGACAGGAAGGAGTACTACTTCAACGAGTGCAATACCAGGCTGCAGGTGGAGCACCCGCTCACTGAGCTGCTCACCGGCATCAACCTGGTCAAGCAGCAGATCCGTGTAGCTGCCGGTGAAGACCTCGGGTACAACCAGGAGGATATCAAGCTCAACGGGTGGAGCCTCGAATGCAGGGTCAACGCCGAGGACCCGTTCATGAACTTCATGCCGGCGCCTGGAAAGATCGAGGCCTATGAGCCACCGGGAGGATTCGGGATCAGGGTGGACGGAGGCGTATACTCCGGCTATGCGATTCCCTTCCACTATGACTCGATGATAGCGAAGCTCCTGACGTGGGGCCGAACGCGCGACGAAGCCATCGACACTATGCTGAGGGCCGTGAAGGAGTACAGGATCGAGGGCATCAAGAACAACTTGCCCTTCCACATCGTTGCTCTCGACAACGAGGAGTTCCGAGGCGGGCAGTACACCACCCACTTTATCGACGACCAGGGCATTACCAAGAAGCTGCGTCAGCTCAAGAAGGAGGGCGTCTTCTCCTAGGTGCACTCTGGCACCAGTCGATATGAGGGGCTTCGCATCCGCGGAGCCCCTTTCTCATGTCTTGCGCCAACGGACGTGAGGTTCCGGCAGCCAATGTGAACTTGCTCTGTGGCCGAGCCGGTGGCATGATGGTAGCGGGGAATCGGATGGAGATAGCACAGGGCGTGCACGCCATAAGGTCGCCGGAATACACCTGCATGGGTCTGTTCGCGCCGAACGTGTACCTCGTATCCGGCGAGGAGGCTGCGCTGATAGACTCAGGGTATGCCGACGGCGGCCTGGCCAGGACAAGCATAGAGTATATAGAGAGGCTCGGCTCGGCTGACCTGAGGTACATAGTCATCACGCATCCGCATCCGGACCACATTGGCGGATGCCGGGGGATTCGCGAAGCGACGGACGCACAGGTGATTCTGCACTCGCAGGCCGTGGAGAGGGCCGGTATGTACCATCTGGAGGCCGACCGTCTCGTCGATGGCGGGGATATGCTGGACCTCGGCGGACTCACACTGGAGATGGTGCACACGCCGGGCCACACCAGGGGCAACATCTGCGTCTACGTGAGGGAGAGGCGGGTTCTCTTCACCGGCGACCATGTGCTGGGTATCGGGACTACGGTCATCGAGGCCCCGGACGGCAACATGGCGCACTATATCGAATCACTGCGGAAGTTGCTGGAATACGATGTGGACATGGTCTGTCCGGGCCACGGTCCGGTCATCAGGGAGCCGCAACTGAAGATCAACGAGCTGATCGCACACAGGCAGGAGCGTGAGCAGCAAGTCGTCCGGTGCCTGCGGTCGGGCGAACGTACGGTGCGGCAGGTGGTCGATGAGATATATCCGGAGCTGGACCCGGGGCTGCTGTTCATGGCGGAGATGCAAATAGTGGCGCACCTGTCCAAGCTGTTGGATGAGGGCAGGGTGCTAAGCGCCGACGACTCGTACAGCTTGCTTGAAACGTGATTGGGCTGATTGTATGATACAGTCGATGCCCCTGTAGCTCAGAGGATAGAGCGCTGGCCTCCGGAGCCAGGAGCGTGGGTTCGAGTCCCGCCAGGGGTACCATTCATCCTCGGACGACCTTGGGAGTCGGGGTGTGGCGCAGAGGATAGCGCGCATGGTTTGGGACCATGAGGTCGGCGGTTCAAGTCCGCCCACCCCGACCAGTAGCTTTGAGGGAGGGGCCAACGACCTGATGGTACCGCCGAGAGTGGCGAATCTAAGCGAAGAGGAAGCGACCTAGGATCCCGACTCGACACCCACCTTAACTTGAATTGGAACTACCGAGGCCTTCTTCCAACTCTGTCGCGATTCAGTCCTGTGCTCCGTAACGAAGAGATATTCTCCAGACTCAGGCAATCGCAATCCAACTAAGCCCCTCCGAACACGATTGCGGGGTGTGCCCACCAGATCAACTTCGTACTCCCTGCGGAATAGCCTCTTGCCGGAGGGGGCAAGCACTGTGTCTCTGGCCCTGTGTTTGCTTGGCTCTTCACCTTCGGAACGCGACCACAAAGTGACCCATTGCATATTGAAGGGCATTCTGCAATCCGTGGGTTTCACTCCGGCTGGTGGCACGAGTTGGAACTGCTCCAGCACTTCGATGAGGCTCAGGTTGTTTGAGTCTCTGTCTATGACACTTTGCATGCAGATTACAGTCCATACGTGTCTCATCGCTGTGCCACCACCTCCTCGTCTTCAATCCACTGACTCGCCGCTTCCGTGTACATTGCTTGGATACGTGGTCTGAAGTCGCCAGCATCTATCTCGGTGACACCGGAAGAGCGCGTCTCAGCCTTCACACCGACGCCAGCCGAGGGGGTGGTGACGATCAATGGACTGAATGCAGTGTCAAGCCGCAGTTCCATCGCTGCCATGATCTCTCCTGCCTTACCCAATGTCGGGTTTTTGTCCCCTCGCTCAAGTTGGGCTATGTACGACTGAGTGTGACCTGTTCGGGCAGCCAATTGCCCCTGTGTGAGCCCTTTGTGCAGGCGGGCTTGCGATAGGGTGACGGCGAAGTTGACCTTAGCTGCCTCCGCGCCGAATTCTCTGGCAAACGACGGGTCTTTCAGTTTCTCGTTCAAGTCATCCCGGAACCGTCTAGCCATTGCTCCCTCCTTCTTTCCTCCAAGTAACGCCCAATCCGGCGCTTCGCGATTTCAATATCTCGTGGTTGCCTGTCAGCGTGCTTGAAGAAGGCGTGCATCATAACGAACTTGTGAGAATCGTCATCCCAGTAGACGAGCACTCGGCTCTTCCAGCCCTTGACTTCGTACAGGTCCCTCTCGCCCTTGATGCTCCTGAAACTGTCCCTGTTGCTTAGGAGGCCAAACCCTTCTATCTCGAGTTGATCCAGCCACCTCATTATCTTCTTGTACTCTGGGTCACCCTCCAACTGCCTGAGCCATTCTCGAACAGGGGCATGACCACTGGGGTCTCTGTAGTAGTCGATTTCGTACCCCATTATAAGCTCTTGGATTATATCCGTCAATCAAACGGAAGTACTAGGTTCGACGTGTTCAACCGCTGCACTAAACGGGCTGTAGTCACGGGTGTTATGCCACACCGTCGCAGACTACCATAGTGCAGGAGCGAGAGGCAAGGTTGTGCTGGATCGTTGGGGTGGAAGTTGCGTTACCGCCCGGCCTGCTGGGCTACGTACTGCGCTTCCTCGAGGTAGAACTCACAGTCGGGGGCAAGGTCGGCAGCTATGCGGTCCAGCAGATCGATGATTTCCATCGAGGGCTCGCGGCAGAATCGGACATCCAACTCGCCCCAGTACAGCATGCACACGGCCTTGCGCAGGCAGATGCCGCAATTCCTGCGCTGGTTGCGATGAGGTCGGGCTGTGTCGTCTTTCATGGCGGAGACCGGGGTACAGGTATGGTATTGGAGAAAACTCGGGCGGTCGAGCCTGAACGGTGTTACCTTCTGTGTCGGAGGTAGTCCGCCGTGAGCCCCATTACGACCATCAGCGCCAGGTAGGAGATGGCGAACGATACGATCATGATTGCGCCGTACATTCTCTCGCGGAGGCCAAGTCCACTTATCTACTCCGGTCTTGACCTATCCTCCGGGTCCCATTCTGGATGGTAGGTGCAGTGAAGACAATCCCGTCGAAGTACCATGCGCCATGGTACTTTGGTACTGTCGGGGGGGTTAAGGGAGAGGAGGAGTCGAGAACGACTCCTCCTAAGGATGCCGTACCCACGCTGGAAGATCGCCGGGGGTCAGGGGGCGCTGATATCCACCTCGAGGTTTCCGCCCTGCTCCCAGACCGAGGTCTGGGCTGCGGGTTGCCCCGCTATCGCAAAGGTGACGACCGTGCCCGGCGAGTAGGTTACGCCTGACGGTTCGATCATTATCACATAGGTTGAATCACCGTAGATCGAAGGGGTGATCGTCGAGTAGGTATCGCCTGCGATGGTCACCGTTATCTGGGTCCCGTCAGCAACTGGCGTACCGCTCAGCTCGACGCTGCCTCTGTAGCGGCAGGGCAAGGCCGTTATCGACGGCGGTGTCGTAACCTGTGGAGTCGGCTCAGGAGTGGGCGAAGGCGTGGGTGTCTGCGTCACGGGGGCCTGCGTCGGCGTCGCGGTCGGCTGGGCGGTGGGAGTCGGCGCGACGGTCGGAACGGGTGTAGCGGTCTCGGTGGGAGTTGGGCTGGGACCGGCCAACTCGTCGCACCCCGCGAACGTTAACGCCAGCACCAATGCCAGCAGCATCACGCCACCTACTGCGTACCTACTCATTGTGCCTCCTGGTAGTGCAACCTGATTCCGCCGCTTCCCGATTGCCCGGCACTCGATTCAGCGCCATGATAGCTTCACGTACCACGTGTGTCAAGCTCTCAGAGATTCACTTTCCTGAGCAGAAGTGACGGGACGTAGACTCTCTGGGACAGAGACGTGTGTGGGACGCAGTCAGTGCGGGGTGATGGATCCCTGAGACTGATCGGAGACATCCAGGTCAGCCGCCAGAGCAGCGAGGTCGTATCCCTCCCGGTTTGTCCTGCGGCCCACGTAGAGAACCGTGATGGCGGAGGCTATCAGAGGAGTTGTGAGTATGCCTGCGACAAGGGAAGCTATATAGGAGCCGATGACCGGCAGCAGGCCGAGGACGATACCGATGGCGAGGCTGGCCGCGAATGTGATGATGATCATGACGAGGATCACGGCAAATGTGCGCCACCAGTCGCCCACGACCAAGTTCCAACTGCGCCGGACAGCATCGACGGGTCCCAGGCGGTCCAGCAGGGCTGCTGGCACAACGAAGACAAGTCTCACGAGTACGTAGATCAAGGCAGGGACGACGACTGCCGCCCACGGTATGAGGAACAGCTCACTCTCGTCGAGGGCCCATATGAGCAGGTAGCCCAATCCAATCGGGATACCCCCAACGATCAGCATAATCACGAAGACAAGCGCCGATGCTCCGAGGATAGGAAGGTAGCGTCCCCATGCGGAAGAGTAGGCCCTTGCCACGCTGACAGGCGCTTCCACAAGCTGCTGCGATACAGCGTGCGTCAGCGCACCCTGGAGCAGTGGATAGGTCAGTACCGAGGTCAGAGCTGCCGCGCCGCTGAAGGCAACGCGATACCAGACGAACGAGTCGCCTTCAACGAACTGAGCGGGGGTCCCTAGGATTGCGAGTGTGACGTCAACGATCGCTACTATGATGATGAGTTGCAGGAATGCTCCGGCGTATACAGTGAAGGCGCTGCTGACTACGGTGCCGATGTCGGTCTTGTGGATTTCGTGTGCCGCCATTTGATGCTCGCAGGCATTCTAAGCTGGCGCTCGTCGATAGTCAAGCCGCGATGCGATCGCGGGACACCCGCCCCGGCCTCGGAGTCTGTTGACCGCGAGACCAGGGCAGACTACCATTGGTTGTGGCAGT
Organism: uncultured Dehalococcoidia bacterium; assembly: GCA_964574685.1. Lineage (GTDB taxonomy): Bacteria > Chloroflexota > Dehalococcoidia > SZUA-161 > SZUA-161 > CAZGDV01. The sequence goes on along the minus strand of CAZNOI010000014.1, from coordinate 11,344 downwards.
GACATCAGGGACAGCCGGACAAGGGTGCAGCGTTGAAGGTGAAGGTGGTCAGGCCCGGTATCAGAGGCAGGGAGCTGCTGTCAGGGGATGAATTGACCGTCGAATGGAGCGTTGACGGTAGCGAGCTGACGGTTAGCGGCTGGCCGGACGATGTTGATGAGGACGGGCTGATGTCCGGGGCTCTCAAGAAGGAGCGGGTCGACGTACTGGCCGACTCGGAGCTGACGAGGCTGAAGTGGCGGGGCCGCATAGTGGATGTCGGCTTTGGACGCGCCAGATGGCGGAGGACCTGCACCCTGCGGGTCTCGATAGAGCGCGAGAAGGGAAGGGCGGGGTCGAAGCCAGTGGATTGAGGGCACGAGAGGGCCGCGATCGCCGGCTACGACCGACACTGGATTTCGGCAAGCTGAGAAAGTAGAATAGAGACAGCACGGCTGCCCGCATCTGTCGTCTGGACCGGGTGGGTGGCCGTTCTATTTGCAAACGTCCCCGAGGTTCGTGCGGAGGCTGAGATATGGAACTGAGAGAGCTGGTGGAGAAGAACAGGAGCCGCAGGCGCTTCCGCGAGAACGCGCCGCTCGATATGGCGACGCTGCGTGAGCTTGTCGACCTTGCCCGGCTTTCCGCGTCCGCGATGAATCTTCAGCCTCTGAAGTATGTGCTGTCCTGCGACCCGGAAAGGAATGCGCGAATATTCCCTCACCTGGGCTGGGCGCTGGGGCTGAAGGACTGGCCGGGACCGGCCGTGGGAGAGCGTCCCGCCGGATACATTGTGGTGCTGGTGGACACCACGATAGTCAAGTCCTTCGGTTGCGACCACGGTATCGCGGCCCAGAGCATTCTGCTTGGCGCTGTTGAGAGAGGCCTCGGGGGTTGCATGATTGCTTCCGTGAACAAGGAAGGCCTGAGGGCCTCTCTGGCAATTCCCCGGGAGTACGACATCCTGCTCGTCGTGGCGCTCGGTGTACCCGACGAGGAGGTGGTGATTGAGGAGGTCGGCGAGGACGGAAATACCATGTACTGGCGCGACGACCGCGGTGCCCACCACGTTCCCAAGCGTTCACTGGATGACATAATACTGGACTAGCGATCCCAGTCAGGAGACCTGAATATGAACAATGGTCTGGACAGCTTCTTCGAACCCGGTTGTGTTGCCGTGTACGGCTCGCTCAACGAGTGGGGTGGGCTGGGGCGCGGCGTCGTCCAGAACCTGTCGGAGTTTGGGTACGGTGGCAGGGTCTGTCCTGTTCATCCATCCAGGGACCAAGTCCTTGGCCTGAAGGTGTCCCGGTCCATCGATGAGATCGAGGGGCGGGTCGACCTCGCGGTGGTGATTACGCCTGCGCGGACCGTCCCAGGGATAGTAGACGAATGTGCGCGATGCGGGGTTCCGGCTGCCGTCGTGGTATCGGAGAGCTTCGCAGAGGCCGACCTCGAAGGTGAGAGACTGCAACGCGAGCTCGTGGAGATCGCGCGGCGAACCGGGGTCAGGATCATGGGGCCGAACACGGTAGGGGTTCTGAACGTCGCGAACGGCCTGATAACCATCCCGTACCTGCTCGGGTACAACAGCCTGCGCAGTGGAGGAATCGCCTATTGCACACAGACTGGCTTCGCCGCCGCGCAATGCCAGCCGCTGGGTGACCGTGCCTTCGGAATCAGCAAGATGTGCGATATCGGGAACAAGTGCGACGTCAACGAAGCCGATGTGCTCGATTACTTTGCTGACGATCCCGGGACCATTGTGCTGGCGATGCATCTGGAGGACGTGAGAGATGGAAGACGCTTCCTCGAATCGGCCAGGCGCTTCACCGCGCGGAAGCCGCTGGTCATCCTGAAGCCGGGTCGCACTGAGGCCGGTGCCCGAGCGTCGATGTCGCACACAGCCTCAATGACGGGTAACGACGAGTGCTACGAGAACGCCTTCAGACAGGTCGGTGCAATCCGTGTGAGAACATGGCTGGAGTTCTGGGACGTGCCGAAGCTGCTCGCGGCGGCTCCCATAGCAGCGGGCGACAGGGTGATGATTGTGACGCACAGCGGAGGCGCGGGAGTCGTTGCGGCGGATGTGGCCATGGAGTGCGGTCTGAAGATGGCGACGCTCTCGGCGGCTGCACGGGAGAGGCTGACTTCGATTTCGCCCAGGCTGTGGGGGAATCCCCTGGACCTGGGTCCGGTGCTGGCGACGCTCGATGATCCATTCGCCACGCAGGAGGAAATCATGTCGATCCTTCTACAGGAGCCTTCGGTGGACTGCGCCACGTTCGGCATCTACGCGGGCATTCTATCGCCTGTACAGGTCCTGGCGGACATGTTCGAAAGGCTGAAGGACAAGGTGGCGAAGCCCGTCACCGTCTATGTCTATGGTCCAAGGCTCTTCTCTACTGCCGAGATGTGCCGGCAGTTGGAACTGAAAGGCATTCCGACCTACTTCGACGCTGAGACCGCCGTCAGGGCGCTGGGCATGGCGGTCAACTACGCCAGATACCGGCGAGAGATTGAGGCGACAGGTATCTAGGAAGACTCGGGGCGACTTCCGTATCGGGCCTCGCGCGTTACAATTCGGTAACCCGGTAGGTTCCCTTCACTGTCCAGCCCGTCGATGGTGCGCGCGGCATCGGCGACTATCCTTGTCCCGTTCGGAATCGCCGTCGCCGGTGCCACTACGCAGCCTGCCGCGAGGTAGACGTCATGGCCGAGGCACGGCCCGAGCGCCACACTGCCGGTATCAATTCTGGAGCCCCCGGCGGCAACCGGCACTGTCCGGCCGTCGAAGCGGTAGTCGGCGAGGAAGACGCCGTCAGCCACGAATGTATCCCGACCGCAAAGACTCGCCAGGATCTGCCTTGTGGAAGTGGCTGCTCCGGGATAGAGGACCGAGCAGAAAGTGGCGCTGTTGGAGTCCACAGCACAGCCGTTGCCGATCACCGAGCACTCGATGGTAGCGTTGCTGCCGATGCCCGTGCCCCTGCCTATGATGGAGGCCCTGACGACGGAGCCAGCACCTATCATGGTCCCGTCGCCGACCTCCGAGGCCTCGATGTATGCTGTGGGGTGAATGTCACAGCCCCTTCCAATTCGGTTGGCGCGGCACAGCACCGTCCACTTGTTCAGCGACCGTGCGCGGAGCGCAAGTCCAGCCAGCTTGATGGCGGGGGCTTCCCGCAGCTCAGCGAGCCTGCATAGGAGAAGGGCCATGTTTGCAGACCAGACGTTGGCCCAGTGGTCTACCTGCACGATGGCTGACTTCGTCAGGGGAATGCGCAGTTCGCGGCCGCCAAGCATGTGCGCGGGCATCGGGAAGGGCTGCGAGTAGCAGTCAGCTTCGAGGACCACAGGCTTGGTATCGTCTGATGAACGGTCGGCCGGACTGTATTCGAGACTGTACTCGATTCTGTCGGGATGGGATGATACTTCCTGTGTCGGGACAATGCTGTGCCGGGTGAAGAGGCCGGGCCTGAGTGCACAGACAGTGGGCGATCCGGACTTGCGTGAAGCGGAGATGTACCGGCGGAGCAGATCGCGGGTGAAGAAGAGACTGTCCCCGAATACTATGTACTCCGACGTCTCGTCGATATCGGTCACGGATGCGACGGTCACAAGTTCGATGCCGAGAGAGCGAAGCACGCTCTCCTGCCAGGTGGCGAGCGGCGTGTTGCCAATGAGGCAATTGGCTGGATGGTCCCCGAAGGGCTCAATACTGCTGTCAGTTCTCAGCGCGTAGGCCTTCATTACCTGACACCTTGCACGGCAGCTCGTCTCGAAGGTCTCCCCTGAAGCGATTGAAGGGGCAGTGCAGGTACATGCACCTGTTGCATTCGTAGCGGCCGAGCGTCCATATCATGTTGACTATCGACCAGAGGTAGATGATCAGGAGGAACGGTCGAAGAGCGAGCCAGTAGAGAGGGAACGCGAATGCGAGGAAGAAGAAGAGGTACAGCATCACCCTGTCCACCGGGCTGAGCGGGCCGGTCTTCGCAACCAGCCATCTGGTCGGGCCCCACATGGCCTTGCAGTGTACTGTTCTTCCTTCACCCTGAGCGTAGTACGGACAGCGCCTGCAGAGAAACGTGACCTCCGCCGCACCAAACACCAGCATGAACGCTATGTATGCGCCCATCCAGACCAGCGACTGATCGGCAATCGCGACGATGGCCACCACCTCGGGGACTCCGCCCAGCGCGACGAACCAGAGGAAGTCCGAAAGCCTGTGGCAGCGCCTCATCGCCGGTGCTTGCGGCTGTGGGTCTGCTGGATTCTGCCCTTGACTGCTATTGATGTCCACCAGCTTGCTTCCATCTACAGATGCTTCCAGGGGGCTGCTATTGCGTCCAGACCGAAGGGGTGCATCGCTCGCGTCAGCAGTACCGTGCCTGCCGCAAAGGCTAGGCACACAAGCACCACATAGCCCCAGTGTAATAGCCCGATGAGGGCGACCGCAAGCAGGATCAGGCCGATCAGAGACCAGGCGATGGTCATGAAGAAGGCGCACTTCTGGCTGTTTTCAACGGGCCCCTTGAGTCGAAGGTACAGGGAGAGCAACGTAACCGGCAGGGCCGTGGCGGGCAGTGCGATCGAGAGATCAGCAGTGAGCATGTCCAGATGCCAGAAGACAGGCACCAGCGCGAAAGCGGCGAGGGCGGAAATCGACTCGAAGGCGATCGCGGAACGTACAGTCATTCGGAGCCCGACTGTGGGCAAATCATAGACGCTGCCGACTTCCGCCACTCGTATCAGGCCCGATTCGAGGGCATGGTATGTCTTGCGCATCTTCTGGCTGATGCCGTAGCCGAGGCTGTGCAGGGTCAGCACAACAAGGAAGGACGCGATGAATGCATCGGGCGAGGCGATGACCAGCCAGGCCGCCAGTGGCTGTAGGGCCATCCCGACCGCGAAGGTAATCGGGCTGAGCGGAGTCTCCTTGAAGCGGGCGGGCGGCATCGAGTAGGCGAGTGCGACGACCCACGCCGACAGAAGGCATGCGGAGGCGGCGTATCTGTTCGTGGCGACGGCCAGGCCGATGATGAGGCCGCCGAGCAACGCATTCTCGGCATTGAACGCCTTTCGAGCGGTGCCGGCGGTCAACTCGCCCTTCACGAAAGGGCTGCTCGGGAAGTAGACCGAGTCCTCTGCCCTGTCCGTATATGTGTTGGCGAACTCGGCGATGGCCATGATGGCGGCAAGCGACAAGATGACAAGCGCAACCGGAAGCCAGTCTGGTGACGTGCCGTCCAGGGCCAGTATGATCGGGGCGACCCACAGGGGTACGCAAACCCATACCATGGACGGAATGTTTGCCTTCCACAGGGCTGTCAGAGTCCGCAATCTCATTTGTTGTCCGCCCTCGTCACAGGTGAGATACCCATTGTACAGGACCGGCAGCCAAGATGTATGCCCGATGGTACGAGCATGGCCGCGTCGGGTACAGGTCAGCGTGGATGCGATAGACCCGGCATGGAAGCGACGGTCTGGCTTCCTTCGGCTCTGCCGAGCCGGTAGAGGTTCATCTCCATGGAACAGGCGCCGCATGAGCCACATCCCGCGGTGCATGCGAGATCGTCCAGCAGACCATGACTATCCATTATCGTGTTGGCCTGCCCGCTCATCTTCAGGAACCAGGCAGGGTTCACCCTCGGCTGGTTCGCCAGAGCAGCGCCGGGAAACGGACGAAGGCACAGGAAATTGGTCGGTGTGCCGACTGATGCCAGGAACTCGACTGCCCGGAGGGTGTCGGGCTCGCTCTCTGGACCCGCTATGACTGCGGAGAAGGTCCTCAGACCGGCGTCTCTACAGTAAGCCAGCGATGCTGCATACTCCGCAAGCCCCATGCCCGACTTCCCTGGAAGCAGTTCCACTCTGGTCCGGTGCGAGTAGAACTCTAGGTTCGCCGCGAACGTGTCCATGCCAGCATCGATGAGCGGCTGAAGCAGGGCAGGCACCTGGGGGGGAGAGGCCTCGACGGCTACCCTGGCATCAGGGTATGCGGAACGCAATGCCTCAACGTAGGGCAGGTACTTCGAGAGCCCCCTGTCCGGCTCCTGGGACGTGCCGCCGGTCAGAAGGACCTGAGGTGCGACTCCTGTCTGCGCGGTCACGGAACGGTATGAGGAGACCAGGTCCTCCGGGCCGAGGTCGATCTGCTTATCTTCCAGGGCGCAGAAGGCGCAAGGGGTACCGGTGGCATGAAAGTCGCAGCTTCGCTTGCCATGTGGCTCGTTGGGAATCGCGGCTATCAACGTATTGAATTCGAGGCTGAGGTTGGGATTTCCGGTGTCTACATCCGGAAGGAAGTCCACAGAGAAGAGGTCCTTACCAGCATACTCGACTACCCCGACCAGCGAAGAGCCTGAGTCACGTATTCTGACGGGATTCTCGTCGTCCATGAACGAGGTTGGTATCAGTGCCCGGAGCAGCGGATGACCAACCAGCACTTGCAGGCCCGAGTTGCCGGTTCTCGGGTCACGGTCGGCCCCGCGGACTCCGGCATCGACTGCGGCACCGCAGCACACCAGGTAGGAGCACAGCTTCACCTTGTTCGAAATGCAGTCCGGATGCTCTATACCGAGGTCCAGTTCCTGCAGATATCGATCGAACGGTGTCTTCATTTCGGCGTGTGATATCAGATCCGTGGGTTGTCACGGCTGGGACTGACTGCCTGTCTCTCCCGAACTGATATTGGCGGTGATAACCTTTCGTCTGTTCTCCCGGGCCTGCCTGATGACCGCCGCCATGGTGAAGCCCGTCTCGAGTGCTACCAGCCTGCCCTCCGTCTCGTGGAGAAGGCGCGCGGCATTGCGGGCTTCAGCCGACGTAGCTCTATGGACATCAATCATGCCCTTCGAATGGAAGTGAGAGACCGACGGGGCGACGACGGTTGAGCCGATGCCTCCGATGTATTCCCCTTCCTTCAATTCCTCTATTCCGTATGTATGAAGCAGCGGGTAATGCCCCCTGGTATCAATCGAGTAGAAGCCGAGCCTGCCTTCAGAGAGAATCGGGCAGGTGTCCGCCTCAGCCGAGACGAAGCGCGTAGGTCTGCCGTCGTCGATGGCATCCGCCAGGAAGGCCGCCGCGGTGCCCAGGAGGCTGGCGCCTCCTCCGCAGGTCCCCACGACTATGTCGGGATACCTGCCCAGCTCCGCGAGTTGGCTTCGTATCTCGATCCCGACAACCGACTGAGGCAGAACGAAGTAGTTATAGATGCTGCCGAAGATGTAGTAGGCACCGCCAGTGTCTCGGACGAAATCAATCGCCGCGTCTGCTGACAGAGTGAGCGGGTCCCGTATTCTGCCGCCGTCATCTGGTGAGACGACAGTGACCTCGGCCCCGATTCCCTCCATGGCAGGCTTCCGGTCCGGCCTCTCGGAGTGGCTTTCCTCGTCTATGAAACAGACCACCCTGACCCCGAACTCCCTCCCCGCCATTGCAAGTGCAAGGCCCCAGTTGCCGGTGGTCTCCGTAGCGATGCATCGTACTTCATCCTTGCTGCACAGGTATGATATGAGGTAAGCGCTGTTGGCCTTGTGATTGCCTGTAGGGGCGGCGCCCTCGTCCTTCAGATATATCTCGCAATCTGTGTCAACGGCTTTCTCCAGATTGTGTGCCCTGAGCAGGGGCGTTGGCCGGTACGTTGCGTACACCCGCCGCATCTCGTAGGGTACCGCCACGAGCTTGTCCTTCGACAGCTCCAAGTCGGCAATGGATGGTGGCAGGATTCCAGACAGGTCGGACTGCTGAATCTCCCGCCGGGTGGTCGGGTCATACAGGCCTGATTCATGGTAGGCCTTGAGATTAAGGTAGGCATCTGTCATAGCGTACCTCGGTGCTGTAGCTGATTGTCAGGTCCTGTTGGGGCTGATGGCTTGCGGTCGGTTTCGGGCCTCACAAGGGGACCTGGGCCTCGGTGAGGCCTGCGACTATCTCATCTTCCCACAAACGTCTGCAAACGCAGTCCGAGTGCAGAAGATCATGAACAGTGTTGAGCAGGGCTTCGCGCGATGAGTTGGTTTGGCGCAGCCGTCTCCTCTGTTCCGGCGTGCAGTCACATATGGAGCCATCTGCAGCATAGTTGGACGGAACGAGCAGAGTCTCCACGTTGTCCACCTCGTTCCCAAGGATAACCTCGAACCGGGCCCCTGATCGATTCCTGATGGCATCAAGGAGTCCCATGACCAGCGCGATCGTGTACAGCCACGGCGGCCTGGCCGTCTGCGTCAGCGCGATGCTCGATTCACCGGCCACGAAGTAGGGCTGTATAGCGAGGACGGGGTCGAGCCCTTCCTGAGCGGTAAGACGCAACAGCCTGCGTGAACTCGCAAGGACGTCCTGGGCCGCCAGCCGGTCGCTATCGATCAGTGGCGGTTTGAGGAGCAGGTAGGCCTGGAATCCCATACCGGCGCGGGCAATGTACTTGACGGCCTGCTCGATATCCTGAGCGGAGAAGCCTTTGCCCAGTCTGAGCCTCAGCTCATCATCCATTGTCTCGACCCCGACCGCGATCGTAAGACGGGCCGGATCGATCACCTGTGCCAGTTCAGCCAGGCTCTCATCGGTGACGAACTCCGGCCTCGACTCCAGCACGGTTTCTCTGACAGGACTGCACCCAACGGATCTGACTATGTCGAGCCTTGCAGAGGGCGAGACCTCTGCATCGTCCAGGAAGCTGCCGGACACGTACAGCTCAAGTCTGCGCACGGCGTCGAGTTCGCGGCCCTCGAAAGCCGCCCGAACGACCTCGCCGACTCGGTCCGGAGCAACCCAACTGCTGTGGCTTCGGAACCCGCAGTACACGCACCTGCTGCCCCTGCGCGCCTGCACGCAGGGCGTGGTATTGACGCCGAGCTTCCACCTGAGCCCGCCTGAGTATCGCTCGGAGCTGTCAATGGTGATGGGCGAGCAGTCCGAGACCGTGCCCGTGCCGTCGAGTGTCTGCATTTCGATGGCGTTGCTCTCCATTATCACACGACCATTTCGAGTCTAGTACTGGCTGCTCAGAGACTTAGACCCCCATGGGTGCACAATCCTGACCAGCAGTGGGAAACCTGCCAGCAAGGCCAGCGAAGCAGCGATCGAATACCCATAGTGAACGTGCTGAGCCAGTCCCACGGCGAAAAGCAGTACCACGATCAGCGCCCATGAGAGCGTCATGAGCATCTTGTACCTTGAGCTGTTTGCCACCGCGTCCCGTTCTCTCAAGAAGACCGCCATGATGGTACACGTCATCGGCAGCGCAAGAAGGCTGACCGACAGTGTTGTGCCGAACACCCCCAGCCCCCATAGGATGGGCACGAGAAGGAAGGTGGCAAGAGCGGTCACTTCCTCGACGGTCATTGCGCTTCTGAAGTTCAGGTTGAATCCCACCGTCGAGATGCTGAATATACTGCCGCCCGGTTCCAGTCGCACGAGGCCCGAGTTCAATGCCAGGAGCGTCTTTCTGAACTTCAGCGTAATCCCAAGGGCGTAGCTGTTGAGGAACAGGACGCCGGCGAAGCCAAGGATGAAGCCGTTCTGAGCCAGGAGCGAAGGCTCGACAACAAGCCATCCAGCCAGCGGCAGGAGGGCAAAGGCGATTGCATGCGAGAAGGCGCTGAGAGGGGTCTCCTTCAGTCTGAACGGGGGCAAAGAGTATGCCACGCTGAAGAACCAGCCAAGGACCACTACCAGAATGAGGAGATAGTTGAGTGTAAGGGCCAGCAGGACGACAAGGAGTGCCCCGGCCAGGATGTTCTCGGCAATCAGGACCTTCCTAGCCAGACCGGCGTCCAGTTCGCCCGTCACTATAGTATTGGTCGGACCGTACAGTCGGTCTTCGTCCCTGTCCGTGTATGTGTTGGCGAACTCGGCTGCTGCTTGTATGGTGAGGACCGCCAGCACGAAGACCGAGATCGCCCCCCACTGGAGCTGCTGGCTCTGGTAGGCGATCAGCATACCGCCTATCCAGGCCGGCGCCCCTATCCATATCCAGTGCGGAACGTTCGCTTTCCAGAGGGCGACGGCCGTACGCACGCTCATCGGCCGGCCTCCCTTTCGGGCTTGGCCAGCGCACCGTCAGTAGCCCTGACCAGGGCGCTTGATGAGCGGAGTTGAGGTATGCCGACGGCTCCGACGCAGAACATAGCTATTCTCAGTTGCTGTATGACCTCTTCTAGGAGAGAGACCACTTCCTCGACTGATTGCAGCGCGGGCTTCAACAGGGGAGCGGCCATGGCCGCTGCGTTGGCACCAAGCGCGATGCATTTCGCAACATCCACCCCATGGTAGATGCCGCCGCTTGCGATGACAGTCGTGCCCGGTGCGGCGCGGCGTACCATCAGCAATGAGTCTGCGGTAGGTATTCCCCAGTCGGAGAAGGGGTCTGCGATGTCGTGGAGCCCGTTCCTGTTCGATCGAAGCCTCTCGACTTCGCTCCATGACGTACCGCCGACCCCGGCAACGTCGATTGCTGCAACCCCGATACGGGCCAGTTGAATCGCGACCTCTTCACTAATGCCGGAGCCGACTTCTTTGACGATAACCGGGACACTCAGGCCGCTGCAGACCTCGCCTATGCGGTCGAGGATGCCTGCGAAGCCGGTATTGCCGCCTCCCTGTAATGCCTCCTGCAGAGGGTTCACATGGAGCACGAGCGCATCAGCCTCTATCATTTCCACTGCCCGCCGGCATTCCTTCAGTCCGTAACCGTAGTTCAACTGGACGGCGCCGAGGTTGGCGAGGAGGAGTACGTCGGGCGCAACATCCCTGACTTGATAAGTGCAGGCTGTGCCGGGGTCATCGATGGCGCATCGCTGAGAACCGACCCCCATGGCCAGACCGAGAGCCTGCGCGGCGCGAGCCAGGTTCCTGTTGATTCGAGCCGCTTCTTCGATGCCTCCGACCATGGGTGAGATAACAAGCGGGGCCCGGAGGTCCTTGCCGAGCAGTTTCGTCGATGATTCCACATCGTCAAGGTTTATCTCGGGCAGGGCTTTGTGCACGAACCGGTAGTGTTCCAGGCCGGTTCCAGAGCCGCTGGCAAGGGAGTGGCCGTTCATGAACACATCCAGGTGTTCGCGCTTTCGTCTGTTGTTCGTCTGGTCCATCTGTCTTCGGGCAAGACCTATTTGCCCGCGCCGCCCGACCCGGTGGAAGGCGCTACTTGCACGTATCCGGAACACAGGTATGCGGGCAGCACAGGCGGCGGGTCGGGCAGGTTCATCTTGCGGTTCGACAGGTGCACTTGTACGTGGGCGACCCGTCGGGGGTGAGTATTGTCTTACACGATTTGCCTCGTTTTGTCAATAGCGGCGAGTTCACCTTAATCCGTGAGTTGGCTGGCTAGTGTGAAGCTGATCAGCTTGTGATAAGC
>CAZNOI010000013.1:0-69315 GCA_964574685.1 uncultured Dehalococcoidia bacterium | reverse complement strand
ATTCTTAGTTGAGTGAACCATACCCGCCCGGTAACATTTTAGGTGAGTGAATACGTTTATTGCCCCTATGGTACCCCTGTGCTATAATCCTGCCTGTGCCAGCGGGCGCGGAGCCGCCCGGTGGCTCGTTGTGTAGTACGAAGGCCCTTCGACGGCACAGGAGAGAGTGGTGTCCAACCATATAATCAGTCAGGCCCGCAAGCAGAAGCGAGACGTGCTGACGGAGATCGAGTCGAAGCAACTCGTGGCTGAGGCCGGTATACCGGTCGTAGAGACTAAGCTTGCTGCTACGAAAGCGCAGGCAATCGCGGTTGCAGGAGAGCTTGGGATGCCGGTGGCTCTCAAGGTGGTCTCGCCTGACATAATCCACAAGAGCGACTCCGGCGGGGTAAAGCTCGGGCTTACGAGCGCCGCCCAGGTCGGCAGGGCGTACTCCGAGATAATGCGCGCGGCCAGGGCCGCCGCTCCCGGGGGGAAGGTACACGGCGTGTCCGTGCAGAGGATGGCTCGTCCCGGCGCGGAAGTCATTATGGGCATGTCCAAGGATGCTCAGTTTGGACCGGTGCTCATGTTCGGACTGGGTGGTGTCTTTGTTGAGGTTCTGAAGGACGTCTCTTTCAGGATTGTCCCTCTGTACAAGCGGGACGCCAGTCAGATGGTTCGTGAGATCAAGGGATACCCTGTCCTGGAAGGGTATCGAGGTCAGGAGCCGGCGAACCTGGCCGTTCTTGAGGACCTACTGCTCAAGCTATCAGATTTCGTTGACAAGACACCTGAGATCAAGGAACTGGACCTGAACCCCATCTTCGCCTACAGCGACGGCGCAGTGGCGGTGGACGCCAGGGTGATACTCGAACCAGCGAATGTTTGAGGCGGCAGAGGCCCCGAGCCGCAAGCTCGACAGGGTGTTCAATCCCGGATCGGTGGCGGTGGTGGGTGACAAGAGAGCGCTCGGGTACATGTGGCTTCGTAGCTTGAAGGCGTTCCAGGGGAGGCTGTGGTCCGTCCAGATTGATCCCAACGAGTTCCCTGGAATAGAGGCGCTGGGAATCGAGAACTACCTGAGCCTCCTTGACATACCCGGGGCGGTCGACTATGTTATCGCTGCCGTACCCCGGATGGTCGCGCCCAGGATAGTTGAAGAATGCATTCAGAAGGGGGTAGGGGGGGTCTGCTTCTTCAGTTCGGGTTTCGCTGAGACGGATACCAGGGAAGGTATAGAGCTGCAGCGCCTGGTTTCGGACAGGGCCAGGGAGGTGGGGCTTAACCTCATCGGGCCCAATTGCGTCGGGCTGTACAACCCCAGAATCGGCTTGCGGCACAACGAAGCTCAGGAGTACGGTGAAGGGGGTTCGACGGCCTTCGTTGCTCAAAGCGGAACGCATGCCACGCTTTTCAGCATACTGGCCCCCAAACGGGGAGTGAAGATAAGCAAGTCCGTGAGCTATGGCAACGCCGCTGTTCTCGACAGCCCGGACTTCCTTGAGTATCTGGGAGCGGACGAGGACACCGAGGTAATCGGCCTGTACGTCGAGGGTGTGAGAGACGGTCGAAGGTTCTTCAGGGTCATGAGAGACATCGCGGGCAGGAAGCCCCTTCTGGTCTGGAAGGGTGGGGCAACGGAGGCGGGCGCCAGGGCCACCGCCTCGCACACGGGAGTGCTCGCGGAAGCAGCGGCAATCTGGGATGCCCTCGTTGAGCAGTGTGGCGCGATCAAGGTTGACGACCTTGACGGAATGATCGACTGCATGATGATGCTGGCGCAGCCCAAGCCTGTTACAGGCGAGCGTGTCGGGCTGATAGGAATGAGCGGGGGCCAGTCAGTGGTGCTGACGGATACGTTTGCGCGCGCGGGCCTTGACGTGCCGTTGCTGACAGAGGATTCATATAGAGAACTGGCCGGGTTCTTTGACATAGTCGGGGGAAGCTATCGTAACCCTCTGGACGTATCCAGCACGTTCCTTCTGGCTGCCGATGGTCCGACGAATCTGGTCAGGACCCTCGACATACTGGAGGCCGACGGCAAGATAGACAGCATCGTCCAGGAGTTGTTCCCCGTGATCAGGCCGTTTTCGGGGAAAGATCGAGGCGAAACGCTCTTGGATGCCATCGCCGATTTCGATCGCCGTTCCAGGAAGCCGCTGCTGGTAGTAGTGACGCCCGCGCACGACGAAGTCCTGGCGGTCGAGACGAGAGACCGTTTGACCCAACGAGGGGTCACAGGCTTCCCGAGTTTCGACAGGGCGGCCAGGGCATTGAAGAGGCTCTCCCGCTACCAGCATCAGCGCAGCGCATACTTGAACTAGCACCCGTCTGGGGCGCGAATAGACACTCAGGAGATAGACAACAGATGGTCAAGATCAGGTTACAGAGGTTCGGCAAGAAGAAGAAACCCTCCTACCGTGTGGTGGTGGCCGATTCCAGGGCGCCGCGGGATGGCAGGTTCATCGAGGTGATAGGGCACTACAACCCGTTGACCGACCCGGCGACTGTCGAAGTCAAGGAAGACAGGGCGCTCGAATGGCTACGAAGGGGGGCCCAGCCTACCGAGACCGTTGTCAGTCTGTTCAAGAAGGCCGGTATTGCTGATAAGGTGACTAACCAAAGGTAGGGGGAGATGAAGGAGCTAATCGAATTCATCGCCAGGTCCATCGTCGACAAGCCGGATGAAGTCACCGTAACCGAGCTGCCTGCCGAAGACGGGGTGATTCTCAGGCTGGAGGTAGCCCCCGAAGACACCGGCAAGGTAATCGGCAAGGACGGCAAGATCGCCAATGCGATGCGCACCCTTCTGCGGGTCGCGGCGATCAGGCGAGGTACGCGCGCCACGCTGGAAATCGTGTAGTCGGGGAACCAGCGCCGTATGCGCAACGAGTCTGCTCCGCCGGAGTACCTCATTGTGGGGCACGTGCTCGCGCCCGCGGGCAGGTGGGGAGAGGTCCAGGTCCAGGTTGTGACCGACTTCCCCGATCGGTTCGATCCCGGACAGAGTGTCTACATCGAAGGGCAGCCCTACCGAATAGAGAGCAGTCGCCCCCACAAGCAGCATCTCGTGGTCAAGCTGGCTGACATCGACAACATCAGCGACGCCGAAGCCCTCAGGGACTGCGAACTGACCATACCACGAACTCTCCTTCGCCCCCTGCCTCCCGGCGAGTACTACGCCTTCGAGCTTGTTGGGCTCGATGTCGTAACCACCGGCGGTGAGAAGCTCGGCTACATAGCCGACATCATGTCGACCGCCAGTAATGATATCTATGTGATGGTTGGGGACCGCGGTGAGGCGCTCATACCCGCGATCGAGGATGTCGTCAAGTCGATAGACACTGAGAAAGGGCAGGTGGTAATCGAGGTCATCGACGGCCTCCTGCCATGGTGACCTCCCACCGGTCTGTAGATGGCACCGGCCTACCGCAGCTTCCAGAGCGCGTAGAGGAGAAGGGCGAGGGAGAGGCCGGCTAGGTCGGTGAGGAAGTCGACGAAGGTCCCGCTGCGGTCGGCGAGGAAGTGCTGTGCACCCTCGGTCACCAGCGCCATGCCGCCGCTGAAGATGAGCCCGAACAGGATCCGGACTCGCAGTGCGCCTAGGGGCTTCGAGCTGTAGGCCCCTACCACCCCGGTGACGGCGAAGAGCCCGAAATGGGCCAACTTGTCCCAGTGCTGGAAGCCCAGCGCATCACGTGGCACAACGTCGACAGGAGCCAGCGTAAGGACCAGGAGTATAGCCGTCCACCCGAGGAGCACCAGCAGTTCGCGGACCATATGCCGCAATTCTAGTGGCTCGGGGATTCCTGTCAACCCGACCGCCTGTATGATGTAGCAAGGGCGTCGTTGCCACGGCAACGACGCCCTCAATGCTCAAGTCGATGGCGAGGCTACTGCTTCGGCGGCTGCGTCGGAGCAGGATTCACCAGGCCGGCCGCCAGCGTATTCGGGACCACGTCGGCCAGTTCGTCGACGCTCCAGATCCCTTCCTTGTAGATGGTCTTCTCAGCGACTGGCTCCGAGTACAGCGATATCTGACCCGCTGAGACTAGGAAGTTGCGCCCGTTGATTCCGGCCGCGTCGTCCGTCGCGAGGAACACGACGAACGGTGCAATGGCATCGGGGTCCAGCTTGCTGATGTCGACCCCTGCCTCGATCGGCACCTGGGTGCCCTGTGCGCGCGCCCGGTCGATTGCCGCCTGCAGTTCGGGCGACACAGTCAGCCTCGTGGCGGCGCGCGGCCTGATGGCGTTGCATGTCACTCCGTACTTGCCCATGTCCCGTGCAACCGTTCGGGTGAAGCCGATGATTCCCTCTTTGGCTGCACTGTAGTTTGCCTGCCCCATGTTGCCCAGGCCGGCCTCCGAGGAGGTGTTGATGATGCGGCCGCTTCGCTGCTGCCTGAAGATGACGCATGCAGGCCTGGTGCAGTTGAAATGGCCGTAGAGGTGGACCTTCATAATGACGTCCCACTCCTCTGGGGCCATGTTGAACACCATGCGGTCTCTCAGGATTCCTGCATTATTGACAAGGATGTCCAGGCGGCCGAACTTGTCCATTGCGGTCTTGATGATATTCTCGCCACCTTCGGTTGTGGCAACGCTGTCATAGTTCGCGACAGCATCGCCGCCCATGGCCTTGATCTCGTCTACCACTTCGTCGGCGGGCGACCTGTTCTCGCCGGATCCGTCGGGCCCGCCGCCGAGGTCATTGACCACGACCTTTGCCCCTTCCCTGGCCAGGAGGATGGCCTCTGCCTTGCCAATGCCCCTTCCGGCGCCGGTGACTATAGCCACTCTGTCCTTGAGTCTCTCGCCCATGTTCTCTTGTGCCTCCTTGTGACTTTTTCGCTGAAATGCGCCCGGCCGGGCCGACCGGCGCAGGCTGACCGGCCAAAGTGAAGGGCGAACCCCCGATCGGGAGGTTTACGCCCAGGACATTATAGCATCATCGACCGCGGTTGGCACTATCGAGGATGCCGGCGAACTCGTGCTTCAACCGCCTCTCCATCAGTTCCGAGACCGCCTGTCGCACGTCCAGGCCCTTGTAAAGCACCTTGTGCACCTCCTCGGCTATGGGCATCTCTATCTCCAGGTCCGCTGCCAGCTTCAATGCAGCCTCGGTGGCGGTAATGCCCTCTGCTACTTCGTTCATGGAACCGACTATGTCTTCCAGAGTCCTTCCTCTTGCCAACTCGTGGCCCACATTGCGGTTTCGGCTCAGTTCGCTGGAACACGTTGCCATCAGGTCTCCCAGTCCTGCGAGCCCCGCAAAGGTCAGCGGGTTTGCCCCCGCCGCGACCCCCAATCGGGTCATCTCCGCCAGGCCGCGCGTGAGCAGGCCGGCCTTCGTGTTGTCGCCGAGCCCCAGGCCATCCACCATGCCTGCAGCGAGCGCTATGACGTTCTTCAGCACACCGGCCAGCTCCACCCCGACGACGTCGTTGTTGACATATACGCGAAAGACGGGCGAGGCAAGCGCCTTCTGGACCTTTGTGGCCACTCTTGTGTCATAGGACGCCACCACTGTAGTGGCGGGGAGCCCCTGTGCGATCTCGCCTGCAAGGTTGGGGCCGGACAAGACGCAGATGTTGGAGTGGAATTGCGGGTCGAGTTCATCCGCGATCACCTGTGACATCCGCTTGGCGCTCTCGCGCTCTAGCCCTTTCGCCACGCTCAGGACTACGTGTTCCTTCTGAAGGTAGTGCGATAGAAGCCCGGCGTTTCGACGCATATGCTGTGATGGCACCGCTAGTATGATGAGGCCGGCCCCGGATACTGCTTCCTCAAGTGAGTCGGTCACGCTCAGGCCTTCCGGGAACTCCGCACCCGGTACACGCTTGCGGTTCTGGCGCTCTCGTCGAAGGATGATGGCTTCATCTGCCGTGCGTGCCCAGAGCCTGACAGCAGTCCCCTTCCTGCTCAGGACAAGCGCCAGGGTGGTTCCCCAGGTAGTGGTGCCGACTACGGCGACGGGGCGCGAGGACGCCTTCATGCAACCTGCCTCTTGTCGCCCTTCTGTCCCAGCTTGCTCTCGGTGCCGGACAGAAGCCTGGATATGTTGTCACGATGCTGCAGGACGATGAGCGCTACCGCCACGCAGACGAAGATGACGTGGCCGGTTGCCGCGCCGCCGGCGATCCCGAATACTACAGCGGCCACAGCAGCACTGATGGAACCCAGTATCGATCCGAGGGAGACGTATCTCGAGATTGCGACGAACAGGGCGAAGGCCGCCAGGCCAATCAGGGCAACGAAAGGCATCATGACCAGGACCCCGCCGACGGACGTAGCTACACCCCGTCCCCCCTGGAATCTGATGTAGATGGACCAGTTGTGACCTGCTACGGCCGCGAATGCCGCGGCCATCTCGCCCAGCGGGTAGCCGACCACGTACCTCGCAGCAATCACCGCGAGCACGCCTTTCAGCACGTCGAATATCAGGGCGGATACAGCATACCTCTTGCCCAGCGTGCGAAGGACATTGGTCGAGCCGGTCTTTCCGCTTCCATAGTGGCGGAGGTCCAGACCTTTGATCCTGGCCAGCAGCAACCCAACTGGCACAGCGCCGACCAGGTAGCTACCGATGACTACGAGCGCGAACTCGATCATCCTTGCCCTTCCGCTTGAATATGAGCTTCAGTGGTACGCCCCTGAACCCGAACTCTTCGCGCAACCGGTTCTCGAGGTAGCGCTGGTACGAGAAGTGAAGCAGCGTCGGGTCGTTGACGAAGAAGACGAAGACTGGCGGATCGGATTCAGCCTGCGTCGCATAGGAAACCTTGAGTTGCCTCCCTCGAACAGAGGGAGGCGAGTGTGCTGCCACAACCCTCTTCACCACCTCGTTCACCTCGGCCGTCGGTACGCGAATCTGCTGAGCCTCTCTGACGGTCCTCGCCGCGGGGAGTACATTGCGTATGCCATCCCCGGTGAGGGCGGATACGAAGAGAATGGGCACTGCCGGGAAGAACTTCAGCCTGTACTGTATCTCGTTTGTCAGATCGGCGGCGTCGAGCCCGAGACTGTCGGCAAGGTCCCACTTGTTCACGACAAGGACCATTCCCCTTAGCGCTTCCTGGACATATCCCGCGATATGAGCGTCTTGGGCCGTCAGCGGCTCTCCCGCCTCCACAACCAGCAGCGCGACGTCGGCCCTGGAGACCGCCCGCAACGCGCGCATGACGCTGTACCGCTCGATTCCAGGCTCGATCTTGCCCCGGCGACGTATGCCCGCGGTGTCGATGAACATGACCGGGCCTGCGTCACCCTCGACGATAGTATCGACCGCGTCCCGTGTCGTCCCCGGCGTCTCGCTCACAATCGCCCTTTCCCGTCCGACGAGAGCGTTGAGCAGCATTGATTTCCCGACGTTGGGCCGCCCGACGATCGCAATCCTGAGCATGTCCGGCTGAGGCTCAGAACACTGGGATGGCGGAAGCTGGGAGCACACTTCGTCCATCAGATCGTCCACACCGGTGCCATGGAGAGCACTCAGGGGCAGGGGGCTGCCCATTCCCAACTCGTGAAACTGGAAGGCCTCCATGCGGCGCTGGTCGTTGTCAGCCTTGGTGACCCCGACGACCACCGGCTTGCGGGACCTCCTCAGTGACTCGGTCAGCTCCTGGTCGGTCAGGGTGATGCCCTCCGTGACGTCGACCAGAAACACTATGGCATCGGCCTCCTCGATAGCCGCATGTGCCTGGTCCCTGACCTTCTGTCTGATGGTGGAGTGCGGTTCGAGTTCGAGACCGCCCGTGTCAACGATAGTGAGCTCCCTTCCATTCCACGATATGTCTGCGTACACCCTGTCGCGTGTTGTCTCCGGCAAGTCCTGCACTATCGCAAGTCTCTGTCCAACAAGGCGATTGAACAGGGTGGACTTGCCGACATTGGGGCGGCCGACGATGGCGACTATGGGCTTGGTCATCAGTTGGACAGAAGCTCCGCGAGGACTGCCTTCTGTGCGTGCAGCCTGTTCTCGGCCTGGTCGAAGATCACCGACCGGGGACAGTCTGCGAGGTCGGTAGCGAGTTCCTCGCCGTAGTGAGCCGGCAGCGGGTGCATTAGAATGGCATCGCCCGCGGCGAGTGACAGGAGGCGTTCGTCTATCTGGAATCCCTCGAAATCGCTGCGGCGCCTTCTGGATTCGGCCTCCTGTCCCATGCTGGTCCACACATCGGTATAGACTACGTCCGCCTGACTCACGGCGTCTTCCGGCGTGCTCGCGAGAGTGATCTCTGCATTGCTCTGCGCTAGGCCCCTTGCCTGCGAGACGAGCCGTTCGCTTGCCTCGTAGCCTTTGGGCGAGGCTATTCGGAACCGCATTCCGGCAAGAGCGCAGGCGAGCATCAGACTGGCTGCGACATTGTTCGCGTCGCCCACGTACGCGACGGTCACCCCTGTCAGAACGCCCTT
This sequence comes from uncultured Dehalococcoidia bacterium, assembly GCA_964574685.1. Taxonomy (GTDB): domain Bacteria; phylum Chloroflexota; class Dehalococcoidia; order SZUA-161; family SZUA-161; genus CAZGDV01. Next base: position 60,916 of record CAZNOI010000013.1, on the reverse strand, counting down.
ATTCTCGCGTATGGTGAGGATGTCCGCCAGAGCCTGGCAGGGGTGCTCCTCGTCCGACAGGGCGTTGATGACCGGAACCGAAGCGTGACGGGCAAGAGACTCCACCGACGCATGGGCGAAGGTCCGGGCGGAGATGGCGTCAACGTACCGACTAAGCGTGCGGGCGATATCTGCGATGGCCTCCCGCGTGCCGAGTCCGACCTCAGCCTGGGAGAGGTACAGGCAGTGCCCGCCCATCTGGTACATAGCGACGTCGAAGCTGACACGCGTCCTAAGCGACGGTTTCTCGAACAGGAGCGCCAGAGTGCGGCCCTCAAGGATGGGCTCGTGAGGCCCAGCCTTCATCTCCATCGCGCGTTCAATCAGTCGCGTCAGTTCGCCGGTGTCCAGTTCCCGGATGGATAGCAGGTGTCTACTTCGCATCGCTGCCCTCTGCAACGTCCCAAGTATAACATAAGGTGTTTTTCGCGGTCGCGAGAATGCCGAGGCAACGGGCCGTTTTCAGAACAGAAGTACTTAACAGGACTTGACAAAACCTCACATGTCGTTATCATTGGCCTATCATTCTGCAATCACTTGTATCCAGCTAACAAAGCACGCCGCTATTCCGGAGCGACCTGACTGATTGACTGTCATGAACGGGCTCAAGATGCTGAGGGAGAAGCTGCTCATGACCCAGAGGGAGCTTGCCCAGGCGTCAGGTGTCGGTGTGGCCACGATAAGCCGGATCGAAGCCGGCAGGGTGGAGCCGTCGCTCCGCACTATCCGCGCCCTGGCTCGGACTCTCCAGCGCAGTCCCGAAGAGATGAGAGAGCTTCTTCTATCGAGGCAGGCGAGACTGCTGTGACAACTTTCGCCGCACGCGACCTGCGGCCTTCGAGTATGTGAGAAGGGGGGAGCAATGATGAGGGTCTTTCACGGGAGGCGCTTCTACTGGCTGATGTCCTATGTGGACCGGGGTGAGGCAGAGGAGCGGGCGGAGAGGCACAGATGCTCGTGCCCGAACGCTCTGGCCCGAATCACCAGAAGCAGAAGGGGCTTCTACGAGGTCTGGGGAAGCCACAACATGATCGAGGAGTACGCATAGGGGCGCTGGTATTGGGAAGTGGCGCACTCGGATCAACTGCGGAGGTTGACGGATGAAGTCCTGGTTTGACCCGAGATACTGCCCGAATTGCTACCAGTACCCGGGAGATGTCGACGGGGAGGTTATGCCCGAGGCCTGCAAGATCTGCTTCGGACTGAACAGCAAGGGATTCGAGACGGCTGTCGAAACGGGCTTCCTCCTGCTGGCGGACATCCACGGAGGTTTGGAGGATGAGGATGGCTCAGGTGAGCAGCCGGAAGCCGATGCCACCGGGGTCCTCTCGTTCGGAGATAATCAGGAGACCGGCCGGACCTGAAGACCGACAGCTTCTCAAGGAAGGGGAGGGCGCGTGTCCGCCCAGGGTCGCGCCTCCTCGAAGGCCGCTGCAGCCCGCAGCACGGTAGCCTCATCGCAATGATTGCCCACCAACTGCAAGCCCACAGGCAGGCGTTCGCTCGTCCAGCCCGCTGGGACTGATGCCGCGGGTTGCCCCGTCAGATTGAATACCGTTACGAAAGGCAACCACCTCAGGAATCCTGCCGCATCGTTGTAGCCTACGGCTGGAGGTGGGGCCGCCAGCGTAGGCGTCACAAGCAGGTCGTACTTCTGGAAGAACCTGCCTGACTCTGCGGCGAGGTCTTCGGCGGCGTACACGGCCTCTGCGTAGTCCGTCGCCTTGAGCGACGGGCCCACATAGAGCATCATCGCTGTGATGGGGTCGAGGTCCTTCGCCACTTCCTCGATCGGGCCGAGCCGGGAGAACACGGCCAGGTGGTCCCCGACGAAGATCACCGAGTGGGGCGACTCGTAGTTGCCGAAGGCCGGGTGCGCTTCCTCGACGTATGCCCCCAACTCCTCGAAGGCGCGGACGGCCCGGCCGCAGATTGAAGCGACCTCTGGATCGACATCAGCTCTGCCGAGGTCGGGACTCCAGGCAACCCGCAGGCCCCTGATTCCGATATCGAGGCCCTCAGTGAAACTAGTACCTGGGCGGGGAATTGAGTGCATGTCCCCCCAGTGAGGACCGGCCATCACGTCGAGCATAAGCGCCGCGTCACGCACAGTGCGCGCGATCGGGCCTTCGTGGGTCAGCAGGTCGGCGCCATGGAAAGCAGGATAGCGCGGAACTCGACCGAACTGAGGCTTGATCCCGAATACGCCGCAGCAGCTTGAGGGAATACGTATGGAACCACCGCCGTCATTGCCGGCTGCAATGGGACCCATTCCCGTAGCCACCGCCGCTGCCGCTCCTCCGCTCGACCCGCCGGGGGAGTAGTCGCGATTCCACGGATTGTATGTCGGCCCGAAGACCGGATTGTCCGTCAGCATCTTGAGGCCGAACTCCGGCGTGTTGGTCTTGCCCACGACGATTGCGCCGGCCTCTTTCAAGCGTGTGACCAGGACGGCGTCCTCGTCGGGCACGAATTCCTCATAGGGCTTGCTGCCCATAGTCGTGCGGATGCCCCTGGTGAAGATGAGGTCCTTGATGGAGACCGGCACCCCGTGGAGGCGTCCCAGCCGGTCGCCCTTCGTCACGGCTTCCTCGGAGCGCCTTGCATTTGCTATGGCAGCATCGGCTGTGATCGTCACGTAGGCGTTGATCGCAGGATTGATAGCCTCAACGCGGTCCAGCACAGACCGCATGACCTCGACCGGCGAGACTTTCTTCTCTCTGATCGCCCCGGCCAGTTCGATTGCGCTAAGCCAGCAGATATCGTTGCCCATCATCCGTTCTCTCCAGCAGTGAAGCTGCCGTAAGGTAGCACGGGTATTCGACCGTGTCAATCGCCGCGTACGCCTGGCTCACTCGCTCTTGGCGAAGGAGCAGGTCTTGCTCCCTTTGCCCGCCGGGTTGAAGAGGCCCCCTCGGGTCAGTCGGGAGACGATATCGGACTCCTTCATGTGGTGATCGCTGCAGGACAGTACTCCGTTAGGCTTGAGTACCCGGTGCAGCTCCAGCAGTATAGAGTCCACGTCACCCAGGCCGTGCAGTATGTCGTACAGCAGCACCACATCGACGCTTCCGTCGGACAGACCTGTCTCGCTTGATGATAGTATGGTCTCAACGTTGGTCAGGCGCTTCTTTTCGGCCAGCCTGAGTACGCTCTCGATGGCAAGCGGATGCATATCAAGTGCATAGACCTTTCCAGACGCACCAACCATACCGGCGGCGTCGGCCACGTAGCCTCCCGGCCCGCAGCCGAAGTCAAGGACTACCGAGCCCGGCTTGATCGCGACCTCCTGCAACACCTTGTGACGAGGGATGAAGTAATCCCGGATCTTGAGGCCCAGCTTCATAAGTCTGAAGTGTAGACCGGACATGGGCTTGTCCATCACGTACCTCCTGCCTGTTGCTTCGCGGTCTCTCTCGTACCGAAGTAACCATAGCTGAACAGAGTTGTGATGACGGCCTGGAGTATCCAGATCGGAATCATCTTGTCCACTGCGACCATGTCGAGGGCCACCGCCGCGATCCCGCCGGCGACCATCCCGAACACCACCGGGAAGACCGTCAGCAGCATGACGAACCGGCGCTCCAACGGCTTCCTGTCCGCCCAGATGAGAAGGAAGGTCCAGCCCAGCATCAGCGGCGCACCCTGCCACAGCAGGTACTCGTAGCCGCTCCCGAGGTCCGACTCGGACAGGCCGATGCCCTATAGGAACAGGGGTGGGTATGCCATGGGAATCACCAGAATGCCGTCCAGAACGGCGCCGACCCGGTAGCCAAGCCTGAGCCAGAAGACGGCGCTCTTCATTTCAACCCCTCTCCGCACCCGACTCCTCCGGGTGCGACTTTCCTGGCGGTTATCGACTGCCAGAAGTAGGGGAACGGCGTCCGCATAGTGCAAGCCTCGATTCCAGCCTGGCGCAGAATGAGCTGAAGCTCGGGTGGCGTATAGGAGGCCCTGACCGAACTCATGAACCCACCCTTTCCGGGCAGGTAGTACAGCCACCAAACGCGCTTCAGATCGTGGACATAGAGAGTGCCGCCTTCCTTGACGGCGCTCCAGAGAGCGCTCAGCGCCCTCACCGGCTTCTCCCAATGATGAAGCGTGAATGTGCAGTACACCAGGTCGAATTGACCGAGCGCTCGAACGGCGGTTTCATCCGCTGCGTCCATGACTGTGCAGGTCACCCTGTCTCCTAAGCCGGCTCGCTCGACGTGCTCCCTGGCCACTTCCATCATATGCCTGGAGATGTCGGTGGCCGTGATGAGGACACGTGGGTTGGCCTTCGCAACCAGCACAGCCAGTGAGCCCGGTCCTGCGCCGACCTCCAACAGGTCGCCCGTTGGTTCAAGCGATATTAGGTCTTTGAGCGCCGCGCGGAACTGACCGCCTGCGTGCCCCTCGGCGTAGTCATGAGCCGCCTCTGCTTCCTGCAATGGGTCGTCTTTCGGCGGAAACCTTCTTGTCATGGCTCTCTCCTTTCCAACTGGTGTCTCATACAAAGTAAGCGCTTACCAAGTACCTGGTTACTAAACAGGGCTGCGAGTCCGAGCGCGCAGCCCTTCTACGTTGCTCCTAGGCCTTCATTCCGTGCAGGAATATCCGTACCATGTTCTCAACCGCCTCTTCGTCGGTGCAGTCCAGCGGGGGCCCTGTTATTCCGGCCTCTCGATCAGCGACATACATGTCCACCATCTGAATGAACAACCTGGCGGCGATATCGGGATCGATTTTGGCAAAGGCGCCTTCCGAAACGCGACGTCTGAAGTAGTCGGCCAGCAACTCGGGCATCGGCCCGGCCGCACCGCCGCCTGAGTGGAACATGCCCGGCCCCTCGGCTCCCTCCAGGGCGCTGAATATCGACAGCCTAATGATTCTCCGGTCCAGCCTGCTGTGGGTTATCACGTGAAGGGCGAGGTCTCGCAGCACGCCCGCATCATCTCGTGCTGCGGCCTTCTGTTCGATATCCTGGAGCATGGGATGGTGGGAGAACAGCTCCTGGAGCGCCTCGCGGTATAGCTCCTCCTTGTCGCGGAAGTGCTGGAAGATCAGCGTTTCACTTACGCCTGCCGCCCGGGCGATCTCCTTTGTTCGGGCGCCGCTGAATCCCTTTTCAGCGAACAGGTTCAGGGCGGCGTCGACTATGAGCTTCCTGCGCTCCTCACTGCTCAGGCGCAGCCTCCTCCCGTGATGGTGGTGTCTCCTGACGTGGTCCCTCAAGGGCGTCTCCTTAGTAAGTGGTTACTTATATATCATGGGTGAACGCTGCTTGTCAAGAGTTGTCGTAACGGCTGGACAGGACTTGACGGGTAAGATATATCTTGTAAATACTGCAAATAGGAGAAACCGGGCTCGAATGGAAGTGAAGAAAGGCAAAAAGTCCTACGGATCGGTCCATGTGGATCACGGCTGAGGAGGGCGAGATGGTCAAACCCAGGGTTGTGGAGACCGACGAGGGTATTACCGGCGAGTTCGACGTCCGGATGTACGACGAGATGCAGCGTCGGCTGAGGGACAAGGGGTACATGGAGACGAAGGAGGTAATCGAGGCTGGTGTCAACTACGGCCTGGTGCTCGAGGTCGGGCCGGGCCCCGGCTATCTCGGCCTCGAGTGGCTGAAGAGCACCGAGGGCACCAGACTCAAAGGACTTGAGATCAGCGACGAGATGATTGCTGTAGCGGAGAAGAACGCGCGGGACTACGGCCTTTCGGTCCGCGTGGAGTACGTGAAAGGCGATGCCTGTACCATGCCTTTCGAGAAGGCGTATTTCGATGGGGTGTTCACCAATGGCTCGCTCCATGAGTGGGCCAACCCGGAAGAAGTGCTGAACGAGGTGAACAGGGTGCTGAAGCCCGGCGGCGCCTTCGTTATCAGCGACCTGAAGCGGGACATGAGTCCATTCGTGAGGTGGTTCCTGTGGTTTATGACGAGGCCCAAGGAGATAAGGCCTGGCCTCCTATCCTCCATTGGTGCGGCGTACACCCCAGAAGAACTCAGGGTTCTGGTTGACCGGACGGCTCTCAAGGGTAGCAGGGTGACCAGTAACTGGATAGGCGTCAAGGTCAGCGGCTGGAAGCCGGCCGCCTGAGTCACTCTCACCCGCGTCACCGCGGGCTTGACTTGCTTCAGTTGTGGCTCTTCCGTCTTGCTACTCCGACTGCCACCGCGACCACAGCGCCGACCAGCGCCAGAGCGGCGACCGGGGCGAGGAGCCGTCCGGAGCGTCGAGGCGGGATTCGATCCTGAAATGTTGCCATGATTCTACCCCTCCAACAAACAAGACGTCGGAAGGGGATGGTTGGTTCCTCACCGGGACTCACGAATGGTCGGACGAGATGCGGTGTGGGGGCGGCATGGAGCGGTCTAGTCGGTATAGAAGCCCATGCCGAGGATGCCGGGTCCGGCGTGTACTCCCATGCCCGGTGTGAACTCGGTCAGGTACAGCTCCCTGCAATCGAACCTGCGGCCTATCTCATCCCTGAGCTTCCCCCCGTCCTCCGGTTCGTCGGCGTGGCAGGCGACCACGTGGACGGGTCGATCGCCGACCTTCTCTGCCATCAGCTCCAGCAGGCGCTTGACCGCTTTTGCCTTAGTGCGAGGACGCGCGACACCCGTGGTCTCGCCTACGGCCGTCGAGTGCTCGAGTATGGGCTTCATGTCCAGAAGTGAACCCGCCCAGTGCGCCGCCCGTGCTATCCGGCCTGTTTGAGCCAGGTAATAAAGCGTGTCTACCATTGCGTAGAAGCTTACTCTCTGCATCCTGTCGCGCGCCACTTCCATGGTCTCGTCGAGGCTTGCTCCGTCGCCGGCGGCTCTTGCCGCATCCAGCACTATGAGCCCCAGCGCGCCCGCCACCGCTCTGCTGTCGAAGACCTCTATCGGTGTGCCGGGCAGCATCTCCCTGACCCTGTCCCTCGCCACGACCGCCGCCTCATAGGTCTTGCTCTGCAGGCTGGTCAGCGTGATGCACAGTACCGCCTCCGCCTCTTCCGTGAGCCGCATGAAGTTGCTCAGGAAGTCACCTGCGGATGGCGTCGACGTGGTGGGCAGGTCTTTGCGCATTCGCATTATCCGATAGACCTCGCCCGGCGTTATGTCGATGCCGTCGCGGTAGGTCTTGCTGTTGTGCACTACAGAGAGGGGCACCACGCGTATGCCGTGCTTCTGGATAAGGTCACCCGGCAGGCAACATGTGCTGTCTGTAACGATCGCAACACCACTCAATTATGTGCACTCCTGGACAGACTTGAACAGCGGGAGACATATCGTAACAGGAAAGCCACCGGTTTTCAAACGAGTGCACTTCGTGTGGCTCCGCCTGCAGAGGAGTTACGCGACTGCGCGAAGACCTATGTGGAACGATTGAGAGGTATGCTGAAGCCGAATGCGGAGCCCTTGCCGGGCCTGCTCTTCGCCCATATCCGCCCGCCGTGAAGCTCCACCAGCATCTTGCAGAGGTACAGACCGAGGCCCAGCCCGCTAAGCTTGTCACCGCCGTCGAGCCGCTGATAGGGTTCGAACAAATGGGAGCGGCCGGCCTTTGGCAAGCCTGGACCGGTGTCCTTGACTTCCACTAAGAGGCTTTCACCCTGGAGTCGTGCCTGCAGGGTGACGACCCCGCCCTCAGGCGTGAACTTCACGGCGTTGTTCAGAAGGTTGAGGACTATCTGGCGCAGCCTGCCCCGGTCTCCTCGAAGCGGTAGCGGCCCATCCGGCAAGTCTGACTCCAGTGAGAGGCTGCGGCTGGCAGCTACGGGCGAGACGTCATCGAGCGCCTCTCGCAGGAGCTGGGCCATGTCCAGCCTCTCGTCATGCAACTGGAGCATGCCAATCTCGCCTTTGGCCATATCGAGTAGTTCATCGATGCGGCTGTTCAGGTTCTGGGCGCCACGACTGATGTTCTTGGCGAGACTCAGCAGAGGCTCCTCCACGGCGTGTGACTCCAGAACCTGGCTGGAGATGACCATCGGCGTCAGCGGGGTCTTCAGTTCGTGGGCAAGTGCCCTCGTGAAGTCTACCCTCCTGTTCATCTCCGCTTCGAGTTGCTGCCGGAGGGCCTTCTCTTGCTCATAGAGCTCCTGCAGCTTCTTCTGGGCATTCCTGCGTTCGGATACATCGCGGTAATTGACGACTATGCCCGCCACCGCAGGATCGTGAAGAAGGTTCTGTCCTGTCCCTTCGATGTGTCTGTATGTGCCGTCCTTGTGCCTGGCGCGCACCTCGATGTTCGTCATCAGGGTGGGCGTTTCCAGCAGTTCTTTCAATCGCTCGATCGCAACCGGCAGGTCCTCCGGGTGTATCATGTCGAGAATGCTTGCGCCTACTCTTTCAGCCGGGTCATAGCCGCTGATCCTTTCCATGGACGGGCTCTCGTACCGGATAGTGCCATCAGCGTTGAGGACGATGAACACCTCAGTGGAGTTCTCTATGAGAGACCTGAAGTACTCCTCCTGATGCTGCAGTTTGGCCTCGATCTCCTGGCGCTCCGTAATCTCGTAGAGGCCTGAAAGGAGGCATCGCTCACCCTGGAACACGAGCGGCTCTATCGTAGCTATCGCCCAGATAGTGGTTCCGTCCGCTTTCTTCACCTCGACTTCGTGGTCTCGAACACGGCCCTCTGCCTGGAGGGTGTCCACGATGATTCTTCTGTCCTCGGGGTTCACGTAGAAGCTGAGAGCAGTTATACTGGCGATCTGGTCGCGTTCGATGCCCACAGCCGAGCACAGGGACTCATTGGCATAGAGAACAAGCCCGTCCGACTCTCGACTTATCAGCACAGGTATGGGCATCGCCTCGGCAACCATCCGCGAGCGCTCCTCGCTCTCCCTCAGGCGCTCCTCGGTCCTTTGATGCTCGAGAATCTCCTCGCGCAGTCGCTCATTGGCAAGGGTCAACTCTCTGGTCCGGTCTCCCACCAGCCCCTCAAGCTGGCTCCGGTGTCTGCGCAGTTCCTCTTCGGCACGCCTCCGTTCCGTGATGTTCTGAGTTACCTCGACCGCGCCGAAGACCTGTCCGGCCTCATCGAGCAACGGGTAGCCATGGACGCTCCAAGCCCGCCCGTCGGGGGTCACCATCTCTCCTTCTTCGGCCCGGCCGCTCTTGAGGGACTTCAGGACCGGGCATTCGCTGCAGGGTTCCGAACGCCCTTGCCACACCTCGAAGCATCGACGGCCCACGAGGTCTGCCGGGTCCATGTTTACAGAAGCCGCAGCCGCCCTGTTGGTCCACCTTATTCGCATGTCAGCGTCCAGATGTGCGATGAGCTCTGATACGCTGCTGAGGACAAGAGCTTTCTCCTGTTCCGACTTCTGCAGGGCCGCCTCCGCCTTGAGGCGGGCAATGGCATTGCCCATCTGACGGGCAATGCTCAGCAGGATGTTCCGGCTGTACTCGGGCACCTCGTCGAGAACATGCGAGGCGACGTTCAGGCAGGCGATAACCTGATTCTCGTGACAGACGGGGATGACGGCCGTTGCACGCAATCCCTCCCGTCGCCGGGCCTCATCGTCCGGGAGCCCGAGGTCTGCGTGCTTGGTGAAGAGCGGTTTTCCATCCACTACCAGTCGCATGTTCGGTTCCCCGGCGTCGAAGCGGGACACAAACCGGACGAACTCCGGATCGAGACCGTGATGCACGATGAGTTCCAGTGCCCCGGTCGTTTCGTCGACCAGATAGACACCGCCGGAGTCCATCTCGGCGATGAGCAGGGCGATTTCCAGGCAAGCCCGCAGGCCCTGTTCCAGGTCCGATGTCTCACTCATATGCCGCGACAGCTCTTGTTGGGCCCCCGCCAGCCTCTCTGCACGCTTGCGCTCTGTGATGTCCCGGAAGACCACCTGAGTAGCGTGCTGCCCCTGATATGCTATGGATGCGCCCGCCAACTCCACGTCAATGACGGCCCCGTCCAGCTTGACCAGTCTTTCCTCAACGAGGGGGGCGGAACCGGTCGACGTCACCATCTGGAGTCTTTCCCTTACAGCGTCCTGGAATTCGGGGTTAACGAAATCGAGTACGGATCGCCCCTTGAACTGGCTGGTATCATCCCCCCCGAGGATCTCTATTGCCCTGTCGTTTATGAAGACAATCTCGTTTCCGACGTGTACGCATATGCCAACAAGGGAATTCTCGACCAGGGTTCGATATCGCTCCTCAGACTCGCGTAGCGCCTCTTCCGCGCGCGTTCGTTCGGTGATATCTCTGAGTACTCCTGTCATTCCCACTATGGTGCCGTTTCTCCTCAGTGGGGCTGCGCCGAAAGCCACCGGTATGCCGTGGCCGTCCCGATGGATTGCGAGGACTTCGTCCCTGACGCGATTCCCCGTGAGCACCTCCTCAACCATGGCTGTAACGTCAGGCAGTGCGTGGGCAGCGACAAGCAGCGAGAAGTGCCTGCCGACAAGCTCTTCGCGAGTGTAACCGAACATCGACGCGAATGATTCGTTGACGAAGAGGAAGTTGCCGGACGCGTCGACCTGGTAGATGCCGTCCGGGGACGTCTCCACTATCGCCCTGTAGATGTCCTCGCTGCGCTGAAGAGCTTCACCCAGCTTGACCCGCTCCGTTACGTCACTGATGAGTACGCCCAGCCCGTCACCCACCTTGAACGCCTTCACGTCGATACGGGCTTCTCCCGACAAAGTCGGGACCGGCACGTCGCCGGCGAGGAAGGGCCGTCCGGTCTGCAGCACGTCGCGGTAAGATTCATCTCTGCCGGTCGATTTGATGGTGGGGACCAGCTCCTCCAGATTGCGGCCGAGAGCCCAGTTGACCTGCGCATCGGATACGCCGACAAGCCTGATCGCCGATGGATTCATGCCGAGCAGGTTGAGGTCGCGGTCGAACAGGACGAAGCCCTCCACCGATGCGTCGGCGAATGCAGGAAGGGCCGCTTCCCACTCGCGGCTTTCGAGGCCGCAGGTCGACGATGGATTGGAGCGCTTTCGCGCACGCTGCTTCGCCATGGCCTCCCCCGAGTTGAGACTGGCGTATCGCAGGCTGGAGGAAGCTGGATGGCTTGCGGACTCCCCAGCCGCCGTGCGGTCTGCCCTGGAGTCAAGGCAGAATGACAGATCGAACGGCCCACGAAATCGGGCCCTGAACTCGGGTACTACTTTCTCATGCCCGCTCGGATGCTGTCAAGGGGGCTTCCGGGGTACATTCGGCTGCAGATTGCTGTTCTACAGCAGCGCTGCATCGGTTGGAGACCGCAGATACTCGCTGTACTCGACCAGCCTGGCCAGGACCTTGACCGCCCTCTCCGGGCTGGGGAGCGGGTAGATGCCGTTGTCCACAAGTTTCTTCGATACAGGGCCTTCGACGATAGAGCCTTCGACCATCCGGGACAGCACCACTGGCTTACCCTGCTGTCTCATCATTTCCAGCAGCCTGTTCAGGTCATCCAGCTCCCGGCGCTCGGCGTCCGCCATCAGCCTGTTGTAGGAGTCCCGTGCCAGCTCCGGAATGGGCATGAGACCCGCGAGTCCGCCGACCATCCCGACGCCGCCCACGACCAGCACGGCATCGACGTTCTCGTCTTCCAGCACCGGCCAGATACAGGGGTAGATAACCGGGTCGCCGCCGGGGTCAACAGGGTTGGCCCGCGACCAACGGCTGGACATGAGGGAATCGAGCCGTTCCATAGTCCGGTCTGAGAAGCGTGCCATCTCCAGGCCGTGCTTTCTCAGGGCGTCGGTCGATATGACGCCCAGCCCCCCGCCCATGGATATCACGCCGATGCGTCTGCCACGGGGGAGCGGCTGCGAGGTGAAGCCCAGACCCGCATCGACAAGGTCACTCAGTTCCTCAACACGGATGGCCCCGGACTGCCGGAACGCGGCGTCGGCGGCCGCATCCGTGCCCGCCAGGGAAGCGCTGTGCGACCTCGCGGCTCGCGAACCCTCCTCGGAGCGACCCGACTTCAGAACGACAAGGGGCTTCGAGCGTGATATCCGCCGGGCGAGTTCGAGGAACCGTCGCCCGTCCTTGAAGCCTTCGATGTAGGTCAGTATCACTTCGGTGCTGTCATCGCGGCCCAGGAATTCGAGGAACTCCTCGAGTCTGATGTCCGCCTCGTTGCCGCTGTTGATGTACTTGCTGAACCCCAGGCCCATCTGCCAGCCGCTGGCGAACAGCGAGATGCCGGAGTTGCCGCTCTGAGTGATGATCGAGGCACCACCTCTCCGCACATGTATCTTGAACGGGATGGTATAGAACTCCGAGCGGGCGTCGAAGTGACCCATGCAGTTGGGCCCTATGAAGCGCATCCCGCCCCGTCTCGCGATGTCGACAACGCGCCGCTCCAGAGCGGCCCCATCAGCGCCTGTCTCCGAGAAACCGCCCGAGATGATGAGGGCATACTTGACACCCGTCGCCACGCAGTCCTCCATGGCGGCGGGTACAAGTTCAGCCCCCGTCACGATTACCGCCATGTCTACCGGGCCGGGGATTTCCCTGATGCTCGGATATGCCCTGACACCGAGCACCTCGCTCTGGCTGCGGTTCACCGGGTACACAGTCCTGCTTCCTCTGGTGAGCAGGACGCTGAGGATGCCGAAGCCCCACTTGCCGGGCACATTGGAGGCGCCTACTACGGCCACGGAGCTGGCGTCGAACAGCCCGTCGAGAGGAGGTAGGCTTGACGCAGCCATAGTCAGACCTGTGCCGCCCTCACATACTCGCTCCAGGTGGCAAGGTGAGCCAGAGCCCTGGCCGCACGATCGGGCGTGGGGTACGGCGTAATGCTGTATTCCTGCAGTCTGCGGTATAGTTCGCTCTGCTTGACCTCGGGCATTGCGAGGGCGGAGAAAACGACCGGCTTGCCGAATCGCCTCGTGAGCCCGGCTATCTTGTCCAGATTGTCGATCGATTCCCGCTGAACGGCTTCGAGCAGCCTGTCCATCGGCATCGAATAGTCCCTCTCCCATGGAGGGGTGCTGATTAGAGCCGAGAAACCTACCGGGGCCCAGACTGGCCCGGCAATGAGCACGGCGTCCACGTTCTGGTCTTCGAGGAGAGGAAGGAGGCAGGGATAGCTGAGGTCTCCGCTGGTATCTACGGGATTGCCCCGGGACCACCGTCCGGACAGAAGGGAGTTCAATCGGTCCATAGTCGCGGCTGACAGAGGCGGCACCTGCAGGCTGTGTCGCGTGAGCGTATCAGCAGCTATGACCCCAAGGCCGCCGCCAACGGTAAGGACCGCTACCCTCCTGCCCTTCGGCAGAGGCTGTCCCAGGAGCACCAGCGACGTGTCTATTAGGTCCTCCACCTCCTCAACCCTGATGACTCCGGCCTGCCTGAAGGCGGCATCGCAGAGATCGTCGGACCCCGACAGAGCGGCTGTGTGCGACCTGCAGGCAACGGCCCCGCATTCCGTGCGCCCCACCTTCAGGAGAACGATGGGCTTCTCCCTGCTTATGTGTCGCGCCAGCCGCAGGAAGCGCTCACCGTCCCGGAATCCCTCAACGTAGGCCATGATGAGGCGGGTCTCTTCGTCCCGGCCGAGGTACTCCAGGTAGTCCTCGAAATGCAGGTCCGCCTCATTCCCACTGCTCACGTACTTGCTGAATCCCAGTCCCGCCTCGTACCCCATGGCAAGGACAATAAGGCCCAGGTTGCCGCTCTGGGTCACGAATGAGACCGGCCCCCTCCTTATGGGAGGGAGATACGGTGCTGTGTAGAGCTCGGCAGCGGTGTTGAAATGCCCCGCGCAGTTCGGCCCGATGAATCTTATTCCCGCCCTCTGCGCGATTTCCAAGACCTTCCGCTCAGATTCGCTTCCGTCTTCACCCGTCTCCGCAAAGCCGCCGGATATGACTAGCGCTGCCTTGACGCCCTTCGAGGCGCAGTCCTCCATGGCGGCAGGCAGTGCGTCTGAGGCTACAGTGATCACCGCGAAGTCCACGCTGCCCGGAACATCGACGAGACTCCGGTAGGCCTCAACCCCCAGCACCTCAGTCCTGTTCCTGTTGATTGGGTAGACGTCGCGTGTTCCCCTGGTCAGGAGGAGGTGGAGGATGTCGCAGCCCCACTTGCCCGGAATGCTGGAGGCTCCGACAACTGCCGCCGAACGGGGGTTGAAGAGGAAGTCGAGATGCTCAACAAGGTTCATTGGCCGGGTCAACCCGCTTCCTGCGTCCAAGACGCAGGGGGCAATCCACTTCAAGATGATACTTGAAGGCAAGGTCGATTTCAACGCAAGCGGCATCATGGGCGCTGGTTGGACTCGTTCCGGCCCTTCGGGTATCATATGACGCATCCAAATCACTCTCGGAAGGAGGTCTCGTGGAGGATCTCAAAGCGATGCTGACCCGTACGGTCAAGACCTTTGAAGAGGATGTCAGGCGGCTGGATGCCAAGCTGGACGTGCTTCTGAAGGTGCCGGACATGATCGCAGTGGAGAACGTGCCCAAGACAATGGCCTGGGCGATGGACTCAGGCGACAAGGAACTATGGCTGAGCGTCTGGAGCGACGACATCGTCTACCGTGTTCCTCAGTACGGCATAGAGATTCTGGGCAAGGAGAAGCTCAGCGAGTTCGGCGATGCGTCCATCTTCACCAGAGAGGAGAGACGCTTCAGTGCCATAACCAACATCATGGTGGAGGTCGACGGCGATATCGCTACGGGTCGGGACTACTACATGCACTATGGTTTCCCGTTTGACCCGGAGACCGGCGAGGCCATGGAGGACCGCGCCTTCTCCGAGGGACAGCACTACTACCGCTTTCGGCGGGTCAATGGTGCGTGGAAAATAGCCACCTTCGATGTCTACTTGAATCGTCGCCAGGAAGCCGGTGGCTGAGCCGAAGCCTGTGCAGGCAGATGGGCGACGTATAGCGGTGGAACTGGAACCGGTCTTCTACCCGCAGTCTATTGCGCTGATTGGCATATCGAGCGATTCTGTCAACGTGGCGCAGATGTACCTTCTCAGCCTTCGTGACGCCGGCTTTCCGCGTGTCTACCCGGTGAACCCAAGAGGTGGTGAGATAGCTGGGGATAGGGTCTATGCCAGCGTCGAGGATATTCCCGGCGACGTCGATCTGGCCATAGTAACCGTGCCCCGCGACAGCGTCGTCGAGGTTGCGCGCCGCTGTGCCCGCAAACGGGTGAAAGCCATGGTGCTGTACACCGGCGGCTTCGGGGAAATGGGGCCGGAAGGACGCAAGCTCCAGGAGGAAATCGTCGAGATCGCATGGTCGGGAGGGACAAGGGTAATAGGGCCGAACTGCCTGGGACCGTACAACCCGGCTGCAAGGCTGGTGACCCAGTTGATCCTTCCCAGGGAAAGTGGTTCTGTCGGCGTCATCTCCCACAGCGGGTTCCTGTTCTACTACCTGCTGCTGTCGGTAGCCGAGACCGGTCTGCTGCCCAGTCGCGGCGTGAGCTGCGGAAGCGACAGCGATCTCACATGCGTCGACTTCCTGGAGTACCTCGGCGAAGACCCGGAGACCAAAGTCATCGTCGCGTACCTGGAGGGGATCAGGGACGGGCGACTTCTGCAGATTGGCAGAGACGTATCGCTGCGGAAGCCGGTCATAGTGCTGAAGGGTGGAGACACAGAGGCCGGAATCAAGGCCTCAGCCTCTCATACCGGCACGCTGGCCGTACCGTCTGTTGTGTGGAAGAGCCTGTGCGATCAGACGGGCATCGTGGCTGTAGAGAGCTTCGAGCAGATGATGGACACAATGCGTGCCCTGCACAGCCTCAAGCCGGCGCGGGGCAGGCGTGTTGGAATAATAGCCACTCCGGGCGGTCTCGCCGTCACCTGCGCGGACGCGTGCAGTCGGGCGGGCCTCCAGGTCCCGCAGCTCGCTCCCGAGACAAGCGCGAGGCTAGCGGAGATTGTGGAGGAGGTGGGGACCAGCGTCAACAATCCGGCTGATGTCGGGATGGTTGGTGCGCTTGCTCCGGAGCACTACCTGAAGGAGGCGATTCGCATCGTCGGGAGCGACCCCGGCATCGATATGCTGATTGTCGCTTTCACCGGTCCACCCTATGACGACGATGAGAAGGACAGGCGCACCACGGAAATCCTTTTCGACCAGATTGCCGCCGTCGGCAAGCCGACGGTCATCTGTGGCGCTGTGCCGAAGGGCTGGCCGCGCGGCGAGTTCAGGTTCATGACCGGCGCGAGTGTCCCGGTGTATCCGGACCCGAGACGGGCGGCGCAGGCTCTGGCCAAGCTTGCCGGATACAGCGAGTTCCTCCGGTCTGCCCGCTGACAACGGCTCGGGTTGCGCTTCAGGCTCGAAGCGATGGTCTGGCGCGCCTGCAGGCCACCCAATACCCCACGAGTGAGGTCGCCAGCAGAAGGGCTGCTGCTGTAGCGATCTTGTGAGAGACTGTGAGTCCGACGGCCGCTTCGCTGACTCCAATTGCGGGAAGCAGCGCGGTCCTGACAAACGGCTTGACCGCAGGATGGTCGTCAATGAAACCGGCGGCGTGTGGACTCCCCATATAGTAGGCGGAAGCCAGAGCCGAGCCTATCGGGCAACTCGTAAGGCGGGCGTCGCGTAGATCGCGCAGTACAGTCACCTGCCCATCCAGGTGGGACCCGAAGGCAGCCGAGGCGATGAAGCAGCCTCCTCCGCTGGAGCTTCCGGTGGTTGGATAGCTGGCCGCCTCCCAGGCATCCAGCCCGCCAAGCATGTTGTACACATCAGTGAAGCCGCTGTCCACCAGTATCTGGCTGGCCTGCGCGCTCCTGGTGCCGGCCTTGCAGTAGACAATGGTAGGCTTGTCCGCCTCCAGTTCGCCGAGGCGGCCGGATAACTCTGTGACGGGGATGAGGACGGCTCCCTCTATGTGGGCCTCGTCGTATTCCTCCTGGGTTCTCACGTCCAGGACCACCTCATCGCAGCAGACATTGATCATGTCCCAGGCTTCCTCAACGGAGATATCGGTGTAGCTTTGAGCCGACACTGCGCCCGGGACAAGCAGAGCCGCCAGAACCGCTATCAGCAGAAACACACATAACACCCCTTTGGTGTGCATCATCTTCCTCCGGGATGGGGGCGCGGATTGACTAATCCTAAGTTGGGCTTCTCAATGTGTCAACGGAGGAATCTTGATTTAACTTACCGTTTTTCTTGCCTGCACGGAAGCGACCGATGGGCCGGTGGTATAATAGAATCTCCAGCAGAGTCTCCCACTTGCGGGACCCGCCCCGCCGGGCAACTACCGAAATGAGAACCGTACAACTGATCATATTCATTGCGGCGCTGATTGCGATTCTGGCTCCGAGTTTGGCCAGTGCGCAGCCGCCGCAGATACCATGCAGGTTCCATGGCACCGTCAAGGTGAACGGTGTCGACGTGTGGGATGGAGTCACAATCACCGCTCGCGTCGGGGGTGACGTGTACGAGACCACCACACCTGCCGACTACGGACCGTCGACCTACTCTCTGATCGTCGCGCCGCCGGGAGGCACGACCTACACCAGGGGGAAGCAGGTAAGCTTCTGGATCAACAACCTGAAGGCCCGCCAGACCGGCCAGTGGGTTGAGGGCGAGAACGTAGCCCTCAATTTGACCGCACAGGGCAACTTCCCGCCGCCCGCCACCCCGACCCCGGAACCGACGCCGACAGTTGAACCAACGCCCACACCTGAGCCGACGCCTACTCCCGAGCCGACCCCGATTCCCACCCTTCCGCCGACTCAGCCACCCACACCGACGCCGACGCAACCCCCCCTGCCACCCATCGGCCCTACCCCGCCGCCCGGATCAGCCCCGGGAATATCGTGGACACTGGTAGGGGTAGCGCTTGTGTGTGCGGTCATACTCGCGGGCCTGCTGGTGCTGATGGCCCGGACTCTACAGGAGAAGTAGGCGATCTCTTCCGGCGCTAGTCCGGCTCCCTGTCGCTCAGCCACCGCGTCATGAACTCATCCACGTCGACGCCCAGGTCGGCGAGGAACTTGTTGCGGGCGTCGAATATCTCCTGCCAGGGAAGGTCCGCGTAGTGCCCGTGCTGCTTCACGTACTCAACGTGCGGCTCTCCCGAAAGTGTCTGCTTGGGGAAAGTGGCATCGGTGCGGCCGTCGAACTCGACGGGCACGTAGCCTTTGCGGTCGCAGAGGGCCTTGTCGTAGGCCGGCGTTGCTATTATCCAACTCCCGTCGATGAAGAGTTCCGTATAGCCGTGGTAGACGAGCAGGTTGCTGCCGTACATCTTCTCGACGAATCTCGCAGATAGCTGGTGGTTGCGGATGTCGGCGAACCCGAGTCGCGCCGGAATGCCCAGCGACCTTGCCATTGCAGCCAGCACGATCGCCTTCTGATAGCAGAACCCGCTACCGCGCTCCAGGACGGTGCTGGCTCGGTTGTACTCGATCAGTTCGCCGGGGGCATACGGATCGAAGGTGATGCTGTCCCGTACGAAGTAGAAGAGAGCTACGGATTTCTCGATGTCCGACTCCAGGCCGGCCGCAAGCTCCCCTGCCTTCGCCTGAATGGAGGGAGAGTCCGCATCGATTACGTAGCTTGGTTCGAGGTACTCGTTCACCTGAGGGGACATACTACCTGTGTGAGTCGGGACTGTCAAACAGCGATGCTGTTCCGTGTTCGGGTTCCCCGTGCGAGGATTGGGCCGGATTTGACTCTCTGCACGTTCGCTCTATAGAATGCCCTGTATGGTCGCAGCCATGGGTATCGACCTGAGCGCGTTCTTCGAGCCCTCTTCCGTGGCCGTTGTGGGTTCGATGAGGGAGGGCATGGGCCTGGGATACAGGTCCATGAAGAACATGCTCAACTTCGGCTATTCGGGCAGCATACACCCCGTCAATCCGTCCTGCGCTGAGGTGCTCGGCCTCAAGGCCTATACCGATGTCGAAAGCATCCCCGAGGCTATCGATCAGGTGATCATCATCACCCCTCCTGCCACCGTACCAGGGATTCTGGAGCAGTCGGCCCGGAAGGGAGTCAGGGCGGCCGTCGTAGTCTCGGAGAACTTCGGGGAGGTCGGGGGCGAGGGAGCACAGCTCCAGCAGCAACTGATTGACATAAGGAGGCGCACCGGAATTCGAATCATCGGGCCCAATACCATCGGCCTCCTCAATACTGCGAACGGCTACATCACGGTCCCCTACTTCATTGCCTACGACAGCCTGCGCCGGGGGTCCATAACCTACTGTAGTCAGAGCGGTTTCGTTGGCCCGACCGCGCAGCCGCTGCAGGACCGGGCGTACCCCATCAACAAGATGTGCGACGTGGGCAACAAGTGCGATGTCAGTGAGGCGGACCTCCTGGAGTACCTTTCGCAAGACGAAGGCACGAAGGTTGTCGCTATGCATCTGGAGGATGTGAGGGACGGGAGGTCGTTCCTCAGGGCTGCATGGAACCTGACCCGTCGCAAGCCGCTGCTCGTACTCAAAGCCGGTCGGAGCGAGGAGGGGGCCCGAGCGGCCTCTTCTCACACAAGCTCACTGGCAGGCAATGAGCAGGTGTACGATTGCGCAATCAGGCAGGCGGGCGCCATCAGGGTGAACTCCTGGCCGGAGCTGATGGACATACCGAAGGCCTTCGCGTATCAGCCGCTCCCGAGGGGCAACCGGATAGCCATTATCACGCATACGGGCGGCGCTGGAGTAGTCGCGACGGATGCGGCGGTCGAGGCCGGCCTTCAGGTTCCCCGGTTCAGTGACAGGACGGTGGAGGTGCTGAACACGATACAGTCACGGCTCGGGGGTAATCCCATAGATATGGGGCCGATTCTGTCCGTCTCCGACAATCCCTTCGAGATACAGGAAGAGGCGATAACCACTGTAGTCGACGATCCGAATGTGGACTGCGCGCTCATCACCACCTACGGTGGGATTGAGGGAATCAAGGAGCCGATTGTCCAGATGTTCGAACGGCTCAAGCCACGGCTGACCAAGCCGGTCGTGGTGTGGATGTACGGAATGAAGCTTGCGGCTCTTGAGGAGACGGCTCGCGACCTCGAAACCCTCGGGTTGCCCGCCTACCTGGACATCGAGATCGCGATCAAGTCCCTGGGCGCGGCGGCGCGCTACTTCACCATCAGGGCCGAAATGTAGTCCCCGTATTGCATCGCTGCGGCGATTATCCCTTCCAACTCCAGACCGCGAAGCACCATGCTGACGGCAATGGCGGCCAGCAGCAGGCCCAGTATCCGAGACACGGCCCTGATCCCGCCCCGGCCCAGCAGCCTCACTATCAGATTGCTCAGCATGAATATGAGCCAGGTGATGGCGAGGTTGACGATGAAGGCCACGAGCACCATGTAGAGTGGGAACTGGGTCTCCAGCAGCAGCAGGGTGGTGATAGCGGCAGGACCAGCCAGCAGGGGCGTGCCCATGGGCACTACCGCTACCATTTCCTCCTTTATCACCTCCACCATATGGCCGGTGGTCATGTGCCTGATGGAGAGCGCCAGCAGGACCAGCCCGCCCGCTATAGCGAAAGCGCCGACTGAGATTCCTATGACATCGAGAACGAGCCTGCCCAGGAAAAGGAATGTGAGTCCGACAACCGTAGCAGTGAGCACAGCGATGTGTACCATCCTGCGTCGCTCTGAGGTCGTCATATCCTCGCTGAGGGCGATGATGAAAGGCAGGTTCCCGATAGCGTCTATGGCGATGAGAAGAGGAACAAACGTCAGTACGAACTGCTCCCAAGTGGCATCAGCCATTCTTCTGCCTCACGCGCAGACCCGCCGAGTGCAATTCTAGCACGATGGCGCAGGGCGCGGATTCTCGGCAAACCGTGGTCCTGACCCCTTGACATCCAGGCTGACAACGGGCTAGGATACAATCCTTACAAGGATAGTCGTATAAGATATCGTAATCCACTCCATAAGGGAGGTAGCCATGAGGGCGGAGGCACGAGAGAAGGAGTCAAGGCTGTTCCTTACCCTGAAGGAAGCGCTGGACAAGAGCAGGGATATCGCCAGAAGCTGCCTGGCTTGAAAGTCGTGAAAAGGCAAGTGAGTTGCCGGTTCGGCAACTGAGACCAGCGAATGCGGGCAGGCCCGTTTGACTTCTTTGTGCAGTTTCATGTCACGGAGAAGTGCAATTTGCGCTGTCGACACTGCTACCAATCTGTGACGGCGCGGGAGATGAGCCTGCTTGAGATCAGGGCAGCTCTGGACAACGTCGGCGATGCCATCCGGGGCTGGGCGACGGACTACGAGTTCGATGTGTCGCCCAGCCTTCATATTACCGGCGGAGAGCCGCTCGTCCGAAGGGATATCTTCGACGTCGTTGAACACGGGCGTGCGCGCGGCTTCACCGTGTCGCTCATGAGCAACGGCACGCTTGTCGATGCCGATCGGGCGCGACGGATCAAAGCGTCCGGTGTAGCCGACGTTCAGGTGAGCATCGAAGGGCTAGAGGAGACGCACGATTTCATAAGAGGAGACGGGTCGTTCCGAAAAGCCCTTGCAGGCATCGCGAACCTTGTTGCCCAGGGAGTCGACACCAATCTAAACGTGACGGTGTCCAGGCTGAACTCTGGAGAGGTCGCCGAACTGGTGGCGCTGGCGAGAGGGATCGGGGCCGGTGGGGTCGCCTTCTCGCGGCTGGTGCCGACGGGCGGCGGCGAGAGCCTCAGTCGGGCCATGCTGTCAAGCGAGGAGGTCGCTGCGCTCTACGAGGAAATCCGCCGCTACGATGGTGAAGGCGGGCCCGTAGTCACCTCCCGTGACCCCTTGGCTGCGGTGGCGGGAATAGACGGAGAGATCCCGCAGGTCGAGGTACCCGTCGGTGGCTGCGCGGCGGGGATGTTCGGCGTCACAATCGGGTCGGATGGCACGATAATGCCCTGCCGGCGCATGGATATGCCGGTCGGAAGCATCCTGGAGCAATCGTTCCGAGACCTGTGGGTGGAGTCGCCGGTGCTCTGTGCACTGAGGGACAGACAGCAATACCACGATGGCTGCGATTCCTGCGTCTACTGGCCTGTCTGCCGGGGGTGCAGAGCGATTGCGCTGGCGCATTCAAGGGCAACGGGTGGCGATGACTGCCTGGGTCCAGACCCGCAGTGCCCCTACTGGCGATCCACGGAGGCAGTCAGCGGCTAGAGGGCGTGTGTCGCGTTCATGTCGCCTGGGTCGAGATTGCGGGGTTGCACGTGCTGCCCCGGGTTCTGCCAGGCCGTTTGGGTCGACCCATACTTGGCCACCAGTTCACAGAGTATCACGAGGAATTCGTCGATTTTGGGTGCCCATGCATGCACCGGAACTGAAGGATACCTTTTGGAGTAGTCCGCGGGGAGGGACAAGCCAAGTCCTTCTGTGAGAGACCTCGCAAACTCCTCGCGGGCATTCTCAAGTAGTTCCGTGCCGCTGAGGTACGGGAAGTTGAACCACATTCGTCCGTCCGAAAAGACACCAGCTACCGATCTGTGGGTGAGATGAGGGGCCGCAATACTGAATGATCCTGTGTCCTTGCCTGTACCCCACCTGAGTTCGAATTCCTCCGATTGGAGCTGGTCATACAGCTTGCGCAAGCATATCAGGTCTTGGTCGCTGAGTCGCTTAGCGGCGTCCTCGAAGAAGGTCGCTTCGCTCCACTTCTTTCGTGCTGTTGTCGCAATAGTCGTAGCCCTCTTCACCCGCCGAGCTTGCTCCGTATAGCCAAACACGGTTGGCGAAACGACACGGAGGCCGTCCTTCTCGTACTGCTTAGCCTCTACTATCAGAACCTCGGTGCGCTCCATCTGCTTGTTGAGGAACTTTACAACGCTCCTGAGTTCGTACGGGGCTTCCTCCAAGAAGAACACCAGTCTGATTTGTCCCTCATGCAGGTTGTTCTCGACATGTTCGATGAAATCGTCCGCTGAATCACCTGTATCCGGTTCGAGTTTCCGTATGATCTCCTCCAGACTCTCGTTGCCCTGTGTGCTTTGCTCAACGAGCAATTCGAGTATTACATCCTTGCCCCAATAGTGGTGGCCGTTCGCGGCGTACTCCAGCATCTGCCCAACGACTTCTCGACGGGACCGCGTGTCCGCGAATCTCTTGCACTCCACGAAAGTGGGTGTGCCGCTCTGGTCGACGAAGAAGAAGTCGATGTTCCACCTGTAGCCACCGGTCCCAGGGTCCTCGACAGGCATCTCTCGCTTCAGCAGGAGCCATCGCCTCGGGTCGTCTGGCCTTATCTGGTCCCCTGGGAGCAGGTCACTGTTCTTCTCAAGCAGCCGCTGAAGCTCCTTGTCCTCATCGCTGCATCGAATCCGCTCCATCCCGTGTGTGCTTCCGTCACTCGAGACAACATACACCTTTGACATCTCTGCTCATCTCCGTCAGCTTGAGTAATTTGGCGCCGGCATACGCACTTCCGGTGTGCCTACGGAGGACAATGTGTTGGTTGTCAGGGAGCATCGTGACATGCCAGTTGGTGTCTGTCAAGTGGACACCCTGCGCGAGGTTCAGTTGGCACTACCGTTGGTCGCCCCCCAAGCTGATACTAGCCCTCGCGTCTTGGCTCTCCTCCCCACCCCTTCCCCACCGCCTCCTCGAACGTCTTCCCCAGACCGGCCCAGAACTCCTGAGCGGCGGTGCGGATCTCATCCCAGGGGAAGTCCGAACGGGTACCCCTGTCCATTACCCACTCGATGTGCCGCCTGCCCCTGAGGTTGTACTCCGAGTCCCGGTGGTCGTTGATGCCGTCGAACTCTACGGGCACGAACCCGTTCTGTTGACAGGTGGCGGCATCGACGGCTGGGCTGGCATGAACCCACCTTCCGTCGATGTACATCTCCGCGTAGCCGTGGTATATGAGCAGGTTGCCGCCGCCGATCATCTTGCGGAACTTGTACGAAAGCAGATGGTCCCTGATATCAGCGAAACCGATGCGGGCGGGAATGCCGGCTGCCCTGGCCAGGGCGGCCAGCAGGATTGACTTGTGCGTGCAGAAGCCGTGCCCCTTCTCCAGCGTACCGCTCGCCTTGTAGTCCTCCAGCTCGAAGCCGGTGGCGTATGGCTCGTGCCATATGCAGTCCCTGACGAAGTAGTAGAGGGCGACGGCCTTCTCGCGGTCGGATTCCTTTCCCCCGGTCAGCGATTGCGCCTTCTCACGGATGGACGGGGCGTCGGAGTCCATGACGCGGGTTGGCCGAAGGTACTCGTCCATGCCACGATGATAGTCGAGAGCGTGGTCGTGGTCAAACTGCGCGCCATGGAACTGGTGCACGAAACGACGTTCGCTGCCGGCGCCGTGCTATAATTGGGACTTGATTCCGTCGTGTGAGGTTATGCCGGTGGCCACTGTTGAAGAGGGCGGCGAGGTGCGAATCGAGAGGCTTGAGACCGCGCCTTTCGGGACCAACGCCTACGTGATCGTGTGCAAGGCAACCGGTGACAGCGTGCTGATCGATGCGCCGGGAGAGCCGGACCGGATACGTGACGTCCTGAAGGCAACGACACCGACCTGCATTCTGATAACTCACGGCCATATGGACCACACTATGGACCTTGCGGAACTGGCGGAGACCTTGCGTGTTCCAGTGGGCGCTCACGAGGCCGATGAAGGCAGCCTGCCCGTGAATATAGGTATGCCTCTCAAGGACGGCAGCGTTGTGGCCTTCGGTGATACCGCACTCACGGTGCTGCATACGCCGGGGCACACTCAGGGCAGCCTTTGCTTCCTGATAGGAGACTGCCTGATATCGGGTGATACACTGTTTCCCGGCGGGCCGGGAAAGACGGGTTCGCCGGCGGCGCTCCAGCAGATAATCGAGTCAATCAGAGGGAAGATCTTCGTCCTGCCGGATGATACGCGGGTCTACCCCGGTCACGGTGACCCTACGGTGCTGGGCAAGGAAAAGGAAGAGTACGCCGACTTCGCTTCCCGCAGCCACGACCCGAATCTGTGTGGCGACGTGCTCTGGCTGTCGTCGTAGGGGCCTGTCTGAGTAGCATTTTCCTTGAAGCTGAATGTCCCTGATTCTTCGGTCTTCTCAGCTTCAGCAGATGGATTACTTGGACACACTCCTAGGAGCGCAGTCTTCTGAGAGAATCAGCCGCCATGGCCTGCGACTACGAGTGTAAGGTGACCGTCCTTGGCCATATGCAAGTGAGCGACGCTGCAAGTCCCTTGTCTGCCCTGTGTAGCACTGATTGGCGGACCTACTCTACAGCGGGTACAGGGTGTGTCGAAATCAGAGACTCTCCAGGCGGGCTGCCGAAGCTACAACCTCTCAAAGAGGCGCATGAACGAGTGCTTTCGACCGTGTCCTGCTTTGATCTCCTCACTGAGCTTTTTCCACTCCGCCGTTCGCCCACTCCCGGCAAACAGTTTCTTAACTCGGCGCAGATAGGCTATGGCGTGATGATAGGCCCGGGAGCGCTTCTCTTCCAGGATATCCAGTGCAAGTCTGCGGTAGACCACGATAGCCAGGTCGGGGAAGCCTGCTTCCAATTCCTTGGCCAGCGGCGCCAGAATGGGATAGTCGAGCCTCAGAAGCTCTTCCTGGCGGGCGTGAAGGGCCCGCACCAGCTTGGGCATCTCCTGCTCCCGCAGGCAGATACTAATAGCCGATGAAAGGCTCCCCAAGGTGAGCACGTAGCTGAGGGCTTCTTCCCTAGCGGATTGCAGTTCCTTCTCAGGGACATGCGAAAGAAGCAGGTCGAGACTGCTCGTTGACGGATGCTCCCTGAAATAGTCCCAGGCGGCTGATAGAGCCTGCTCACCCTGCCCCATTTCGACGAGAAGCTGGATGCGAAGCTCCAGTAGCCCAAAGGTGGCAAGACCGTCGTAGCCCTGGCGAAGACCAAGCCCTTGCTCCGCCATGGTCAGGGCTTCCGGCTGGCGGTTCGCCTTCCTCAAGCGGCGGGCCATCTCCAGACAATCGCTGGGGTGAAGGGCGCCATCCTTGCAGAGAGCTATGTAACCGTCCACATCGCCCTGGGCATTGGCGATGTCCTTCAGAGCCTCGCGATACACGAGAAGGCTATGATTGATAGAGAAGAGCGTTCCCTTGACCTTGGCAGTGTCCTTGCCTCGTTCCTCTTCGTATCTTGGCCTGATAAGGGTTTTCAACTCATCCAGGCCTTGTTTACCTAGAGCCTGCGCCAGGGCAGGGACGATTTCCTGGGCCAAGCCATATTCATCGGTCTCCAGGCGCTCCAGGACCCGGAGAGCCAACCCCTTCTGGTCAAGGTCATGCACCTGCGCCAGGAGCTGCCCCCACTCCTTGAATAGAGAGCGAATGAAGTCGCTGAAGATGCCGTCGGAGTCGTCCAGGTAGTCCAGCCTTTTCTCGCAGCCATTGATGAGGCTCTCCAGAAGCTCAGCCGCCTCCCTGGGATGGCCCCTTCGCGCCATCTCCTTGAGGCTTTGAGCTACCATCTCCAGACTATGGGTGTATGTAGGAACCTCGCCATATTCCACAAAGCCCTGGCCGGAGAGGGCGGATCTAATCTGGCGGCGGAACTCAGCCAAGTCTATCTTTTTCCCGTTAGCAGAGAGAGCCTTGAGAATCAGGCTGCGGTAAAGGTCAGGATCATCCAGGGCGAGAGACCATAGGGTCTCGGCCAACTCCTTCTTGGGCATACCGAAGACAAAGGAGCGCACCTCTGCCTCTGCTAGCTCGTCGCCCCCTTCTGCCTCACCTGCCCTCTCGCTCGGCAAGCGAATGTCTTTCTCTCCCAGGGTGGCCAGCATCACTGCCGTAATGTGTTTGCAGACCACGTCATCATAGGGGCAGGTGCATTCGGTGTCCCAGCCCGACTCCGTATAGCGGATCGCTACCTGGTAGAAGGGTTCGCTGGTTCCTCGGACTACGCCCCTCAGGATTGTGCCATCCCAACCGACCTTCTCCACCATCCCGCTTTCGTAGTAGTCCAGTCCTCGCTGAAAGAGGACCGGGCCGACCAGGCTCAAGATATCGTCGCGGCTTGATTCGGGGAATGGAGGGTTGTTGACACCATCAGCCATGGTTATTCATCAACTCGGATAGTATTCCTGGCACGTAATATGCTATGATCTGCGGTGACGTCGTCATCACAAACATGGGCCGCCAACTGCTCGATACGTGAGGCAATCTCTGCTCTGTGTGAATGACAAGCCATTAAACCTACGCAGGATTGGCTATCGGTCTGTGGGGATGGGACAGAGGATATACTTCCCACCAAACCATCCCCGCCGGCGTACGCTGCTAATGGCTATGAGCATATGTGACTCTATTGTCGTCGTGGGGGCCTGTCTGAGTAACATTTTCCCTGAAGCTGAATGTCCCTGATTTTTCGGTCTTCTCAGCTCCAGCAGATGGATTACTCGGGCACACTCCTAGTACCACATCTCGACCTTGTGGAAGGCCTCCGCAAGATCGTAGTCCTGTTCGAGTGCGGCCTCCCTGCATCGCTCCCGGGCCCAGCCCTCCAGCATGTCGAACGGTATGGCTCCCACCTGGCTCTCATGGCAGCGCAGGGCCTGCATCTTGATGTCCCAGGTGTCCGTGATGTCTATGCAGTAGTTGGGATCGTCCGAGCCCCATAAGAGCATCCCCTTCACCTTGTGGGGCTCCAGCCCGACCATCAGCAGCTCCGGGAAGGCCAGGTGGTCCCTGGCATAGGGGAACACTGAGTCAAGCGTTACCTGACCGGCTATCCTGTGGTCCCTGTGCCAGAAGTAGCGACGGTAGGGGTCGGATGTCACCACCGTCTCCGGACGGTACATGCGAATGAGACGTACGATCTGCTTGCGGAACTCGGGGGTGTCCTCCAGGCACTGGTCTGAGTGCCGCAGGAACGTGACCTCGCGCACCCCGAGTACGTCGGCGGCCGCCAGTTGCTCCCGCTCTCGCATCCTGGCGAGGGACTCCGGGCTCACTGTCCTGTCGCTGGTGCCCTTGTCCCCGTTGGTGCAGACTACGTAGACGACCTGCTTTCCCTCGCGCGCCCATCGGGCGACCGACCCGGCAACGCCGAATTCGGCGTCGTCGGGGTGAGGCGTCACAACCATGATGTCCACCGGGGCCGTCTGTATCGCCATACCACCACTTCGAATACCTTCGACAATTGTATATCATGAGGGGTACGGCTACAATGGCAATCCAGTATGCCGGGGACAACATGATACAGGACTGGTCGATCAGGACATACAGCCCGTATGACTCCGAGGAGTGCGTCGCGCTGAACCTGGAGGCGGCACGGCTGAACGCAAGGCACTATTGCACCGGTGCTCAATCGCTCGCGGAGCGCAACAGACAGCCCGGATTCGACCCGGAATCCGACAGGCTCCTGCTTGCGGGCTCCGACAACACCCTCGCTGGCTACGTCGAAGTGAAGGCCGAACTCTCGATTGGCCGTTCCGTCCTCTGGCCGCTCGTCCACCCAGAATGGACGGGTGATGGGCCGGTCGTGCGACTCCTCGAAAGCGCGTGCCAGCGAGCAACGGAGCAGGGGGCCTTGGTTGCCCACCTGAACGTGCCCGAGGATGACCGATGGATGGACTCCGTGGCGGTCTCCGCCGGTTTCAAGCCCGTGAAGCGATTCCTCGAGCTCAGGCTGAAGGTTGGTCTTCTGGAGGATTCGATACTGAACCAGGAAGAGGGCCAGGCCTTCGGTCGCCTGGAGCCGGGCGAGGAGTCCGATCTGGTCGGCCTTCAGAACAGGTGCTTCGCAGGTCAGTGGGGATACAACTTGAACAGCCTTGAGCACGTGGTCTATCGGCTTGGACTGAGCGACTGCCGCCATGAGGGAGTCCGTATCGCGTGGACTTGTGATAGGCCGGTCGCCTACTGCTGGACGACAGCAGAAGCCGCCTCAGCCGTGGGGCGAATCTACATGGTGGGCGTCATCCCGGAGCACAGAGGGACCGACCTCGGCAGGCAGGCATTGCTGGCCGGCCTGTCGCACCTGGCTGGACGAGGAGTCAGGATGGTGGAACTCACAGTCGACGAGGATAACCTGCCCGCGCTTAGACTGTACGAGTCACTGGGCTTCAGACGGTACGCTGCCGGACTCTGGTACGAGAAGGCGCTTAGCTCTCGGGACGCTGTCTCGCGCTGAGCACAGTCCTGTACTGGCGAATGACGGCGTCTGCGACGTTCGACCATCCCATGTCCAGCACGGAGGCCCGCACATTGTACGGGTCAAACGGTGGCCTCCGGAGTACAGCAGCGAGCCCTTCGGCGAGGGCGTCCGGCATGTTGTTTGGAGTGACGCAACCCGTGCCTTCGTCTCGTATGACGTCTCCCACTCCGCCAACGTTGTTGCCCACCACGGGCGTGCCGCATGCCAGCGACTCAAGGGCGGCCAGCCCGAAGCTCTCGTAGTATGAGGGAAGAGCGAAGACGTCGGCGGCGCTGTAGTAGTACGGCAGCACCTCGTGATCGGCTGTTCCTGCGAATTCAACGGCGCCATCCAGCCCCAGCTTTTCCGACAGACCTTTCAGCCTCTCGAGTTCCCCCGAGTTGTCGTCGTCGCCACCCACCACTATGAGCGAAGCGCCCGGCAGGCCGGGAAGAGCCGTGAGCAGCCTGTCGAGGCCCTTCAGAGGGTCGACTCGCCCCACGTACAGGATGATGGTTTGGCCGTCCAATCCGAGGTGGCGACGCGCCTCTTGTCTGGGCAACGGTCGAAACTGTACGAGGTTCACTCCACAGGGAACGACTGCGACGGCGTCAGGATGAGCGCCATAGTGCCGGATGAGGTCTGCCTTTTCCCTCTCCGTGGGCGCGATTACGAGGTCGCAGTCGCTGGCCAGGTCCGCCTCTGTAACGACGCGGAGTTCGGGTTCCTCCTCGCCCATGCCCGTCTCGTTCTTGGCTGCTGCAAGGGTGTGGAACATCGTCACGTGCGGCACATTCCACCATCCGCTCACGCGCCTTCCCGCCCACGCTGAAAGCCAGTAGTGGCTGTGGACCAGGTCATATTTGGTCTCCTCACCCGTGCGGAATCTTTCCAGGGAGCAGGCGGCCTCTTCGAGATTCGCGTAGAGTACCAGCTTTGGCAACTGCTCCACCTCGCCGACTCGAAGATGGATGAGCCGGACGCCCGGGGCAAGCTCCATCACGTCGGGGTCCTCGGGGTCATGAGCCCTGGTGAAGATGTCGACCCTATGACCTTGTCTTCCCAGCTCAATGGCCAGTTCACGGACATAGACGCTCATGCCGCCCGTGTCCCTCGTACCCAGCCTGCCGACGGGACAACTGTGCAGACTGAGCATGGCTATCCTGAGGCTGTCGCACGTTGTCATGGAATACTCCCGGTTGGAAATCGGGGGCGTGTGCGCTGACCGCGCGGGTCATGAGAGGACTATGCTGCAACTATATAGCGGTATCTCGTTCCCGCCAAGGCGGTACTTGTAAGTCTCGGCACCCTTAAGAAAATCGTAACGCTTCCTTCCCCGATGGATGCTTTCCTCGATCGACAGTACCTTGGACATGAGCCCCACACTCAGGTCGCGGCAGGTCGGATCATATCCGCTGTTGTAGAGATACACGACATGATTGTAGTCGAAGCACAGCACGGTCGCAACGGGCCTGGAGTCCAGCCACAGTACTCCCAGCCGGAGATAGCCGACTTCGCACATTGCGCGCGCGGCGTTCCTGAAGAAGGACTCCACGCGATGGGTCATGAACTGCGCCTTGTCCTGTCTGCTCTTCCTTAGCACTTCAATGAATACGTCCATGCCTTCCTGCAGGCCCTCCGTGCCAATAATGCTGTCGAATCGCACATCACCGGCCTCGTTCAGTCTCCTCAGCTTCCGCCTTATCTCCCGGCCCTGCTTGGCGCTGGGTAGAAGCTCGAAGTACTCTTCCCAGCTTGTTGGCAGCTTGAGGTCCAGAGACACTTCCGTCCGCTCTGTCTCGGCCACCAGCCCTCTTCCACCAGCCAGGTCAGGGAGAAGAGCCAGCGCGGGCGAGTCGTACCTAAGGGACTCCAGTCGAAGCTGTGATACACCTGTCTCCTGAAGACCTGACAGCAGCGAATCGAGGAAGGCGGCTTCCCGTCCGGGACTGAACAGGAAGTCCATGTAATCGCACACGTCGGCGCTTCCCACGAACTCGGCGACGCCCGCTGCAAGACGGAGCGGAGCAACGCCAATGACCTCCCCGTCCTCCCGCACTTCGAGCAGCTTGGGCTCAGCACCCGTACCGAAGGACTGCCACCACTGCTCAAGCCAGGGAGGCAGCATGAAGAGCGGCTCCCATCGCAGATGTGAACACGGGTCGTGCCACCGTGCGAAGAGGTCGCGGAAGGAAAGCGGAACGACTTCCAGTCCCATAGGGCCGTAGTCTACATCGACACGCGGTCAACGGCAAACCGGGCGGTACTATTTTCTCATCGATATCAGTCCCAATTGACTATTGTGAGTACCTTGCAGTGCCTGCTAAGGTCTGGACAGGATAGGCATATTGTGTCCACGTCAATGACGCGCTTGCTGTGGGGAATGACAGATGACTGAGCCCTTCGAAGCGCCTGCGAGCGAGGCCCTCTCGGAGCCCGGACCTCCTGCGGCTGACAACAACATCGGCCTCGACGACTTCGTCAACTGGTCGAGCGACGCCTTCTTGCTCTTCGATGAACAGCTTACCTGCGTCGGCATCAATCCGGTTGGGGAGCGGCTGTTCGGGGTCTCGGAGATGGAGGCAGTGGGCAAGAGGCTGCCGGAAATCGTCCCCGTGGCTGAGGATGATGACGACCACGAGAGCTACGACCACGTGGTCCGCAGCGGCGGCCACTTCTTCGCCGAGGCAAGGAGGGACGAGGTATTCCTCAGCCTCAAGGCCTTCAAGGTCGGAGACGGCCTCGGCCTGATTGCCAGCGACATCACGAAGTTAAGATGCGTTGAGGAAGAGCTGCAGAGAGCGCAACAGCGCCAGGAGGAGCGGGAAGAGGAGCACGCGCTGGAGTTGAAGTACGTGGATGACCGCCTCACACAGGAGGTCGAGCGACGCAAGCGGCTGGAGAAGGAGAACAAGAAGCTCCGCAGGGAGATCAAGGAACTCGAGAAGAAGATTCCCACCGAGGATATAGAATGCGTGAAAGCAGTCTCAGTCAGTTCGGAGGAGCTCGGCGGGCCGGAGCGAGACCTGAGGATAAAGGAAGCCATTCTTGAGCTGACGGTAAGCGCAGTCGTGCTCACGGATCCCGCGGGTCAGGTCATCTATGCGAACCCTTCCTGCCTGAGGCTGTGGGGGTGCACCACTGCGGAGGATGTCCTGGACAAGCCTTTCCCCCGGTTCTGGAAGGCGCCCGATGAGATCGCCGAGATCGTGGAGATGGTGAAGAACGGTGGAAGCTGGCTGGGGGAGCACTTCGCGAAGGGTAAGGGCGAGGCGGTGGCAGCGGCTCAGATGTCGGCGAATCCAATCGTGGCCGACACCGGCGAGACCCTGTATCTGGTCTTCACCTTTGAGGACATCACGCAGAGGATGAGACTGGAGGAGAAGCTAAGGCACTTCGAGAGCAAGTTCGAGGCTCTCTCCGCGAAGTCGATTGAGTGGGTCGACAGGCTAAACGCGATACTGGACAGCACGGACGAACTCGGTGGCGAGCCCGCAGTCTCCTTTGACGGCGTCGGCGAGGACGCGGGCGAAACGGCTGAGACTCTGAATGATGCAGCCGTAGAAGACCAGGATGAAATACCGGAGTTCATGAGGGACGAGGAGCCCTCCGACGAGGCCGAGGCCTTCTCGGACGAAGTATCCGAGGAGAGTGCGACCCCTGTAGATGAAGTCCAGGCGGGGCTCACAGACGTTCTCGAGACCACGGACGCGGATGTGGAAGGCGAGCCGGCTGAGCCGGGGGCAGAGGGAACAGAGAGCGTCGATCCGATGGGGATGATAGACATACTCCAGAATCCGGAGGCTGACGCGGAGCCGGAATCAGGCGAAGGCGTCGCAGTGGCGGAAGCGGAAGCCACCGCTGATGCTACCGCGCCCGAGGGTGCTCCGCCGTCCGACGATGCTGTTCAGATTGAGGGTTCTACGCCCGCCGAAGCTCCGGTTGCAGAGACGGACGTCGTGATCGGGCAACTGGACGGTGAGGCTCTGGAATCAGCGCCCGGTGATGAACCAGCGGTCGCTCCCGCGGGCGAGGCAGAGCTTTCGTCCGGCAGCGAGGCCGAGCAGACCCAGGTGGACTCAGCCGGTGCGCAGACCGTGCCCGCAGAGGAAGCGGCTACCGTGACTGCATCAGAGGGCGAGGAGCTGTTCGAAGATGAGGCTCCGGCCTCCAGGAGTTCCGGCCTGATCGGAATGCTTCAGGGGCCGTTGCGAAGGCGAAGGAATCGCTCCGCCGACAAGCCTGAAGAAGATGCAGAAGCCGGGCCGCCGGCCCCGGCGGATACCCGCTCGCAGGGTTCCTGGCTGGCCTGACGCGAGAGAGACCTCAAGTAATCCCCGAACTCCGGCCTTGCCGCGACCCCATCACCGCCCAGACAGTCACCCCAATCAGTACAACCCCTGAGCCGATGAGGAACCAGAGCGTCCTGTTGCCCAGTCCGGAGTTGAACGCCTCGACCGAATTCAGGATGAGCTTGTTGCCCTGCTCGGCGAGGTCCTGCGCTATCCCCTCGTATTCCCAGGGGTGCATCAGCGCCTCTTCAAGCTCGGGCTCTCCATAAGACCCGTACGCGGTGATGAAGCCGACATACAGAATGATCGACGAGATAAAGAGGACGACGAACGCCCATGCCAGACGGCTCCTCCAGTTGCGCCCACCGAGAAAACCGACTATGACCAGGCATATGGCAGGCAGGAGCCAGGCCGCCCACCACCAGCTCCGGGCCGAGCCGACGCGGTCTCGCACCTCATCGAAAGGCTCCAGGTCGATGTCGTTTTCATCCGCAAGTTCGCGCAAGTCCTCGTGAGTGAACGTGTAGCCGTTGGCGATCCAGCCTCGGACATCCTCGACGGTCTCACGCTGATCGGCGTCCAACTGCGCCAGCATGTCGGAGTCGGTGTACTCCCAGCCGTCCGACACGGCATCTTTGGCCTCGTCCAGGAAGTCCTCGTTGCCCTCACCCATGGCCGACCGCAGGTCCGCCTCGGTGAAGGTGTACTCATCGGGTATTTCGCTGATGACCATGGCCTGCACTACGGCGTCGACATCGACGCCCGCCAGGGTCTTGAACTCCTCGTAGGAGACCCCGGTGGGCCGGCAGTTCGGTATCTCGCCTGACTGCAGCCCCTGCAGTTGGAGCAGGAACTGAGTCATGCTGCATGTTGGGAGGCTGTAGAACAGGCTCTCCAGTCTTTGGTCGACTGAGGTCGCCAGTGTGGCAGCGGCCTCGTCCTTCCTGTCCGAGATGTCTATGACCACGGCTATGGTCTGGCTCTCTCCCTTCAAATGGGAGCCGATTCCGTCGACAATCAGTTCGAGCTGTTCATGGACCCAGTGGTTGGGCAGGGAGTCCTTGAGTGCATCGGCGATATCATCGCGGAGCAGCGTCACGCTGAACGGGAGTTCCACCGATTGCTCGAGGTTCTCCGCGACCATGGGCGTGACGACCTGCTCGATCAGGTAGTCGTAGGTCGTCTCGGCGCTCAGGAGCTCGACCAGCGCGTCGCCGATCGCATCAACGCGATCTACCAGCTCGACCGTGATGGTGAAGCCGTCCCGCTCCTGAGTCAGGTACGGGATGACCTGCTCGATTGCAGCGCGGCCCTGCGCCCTGGCCCATTGCAGGGGAGCGGCGTTCTTCAGTGCTGCCTCGACATCGGCCTCGGCCAGTACCAGCGGGAAGGGCAGGCTGTCCTGATTCTCCACAAGCTTCTCGGCCATGTACGACATGCCGTCGTCGTAGAGGCTTGTCACGGCTTCGCTCTCCAGCGTCCGGTCTTTGACGACGTCTGCGGCGTGTTCCACGCGCTCTCCGGCGTCCAGAGTGTAGGAAAACTCGTCTCTGTCGCCGAGCACGTATGGCAGCATGGCCCCCACCGCCGAGCGGAAAGTGCTGTCCAGCCATTCCGGTGGGAAGATCTCCCACGCCGTCGAGACAGCCTCATCCTTCAACTCATCGATGTCGATGGAGTACTCGGACGACGCCTCCGCCTCGGCCTCGTCCAGAGCGGACGGCAGCATCGTGTCGTAGAGGAACTCGTAGGTGTCCGTCTCCTGCAGCCGATCGGCGTAGAAGGCCGTGCTGCCGAGGCCGCAGTTGACCTGCGTAATTAGCAGGACTGTGATGAATAACACGAAGAACAGCAGAATGAACGGAATGGTGAAGACCCGCCTGACCCATATCATCTCGCACCCCTCTGGAGCCGAAAGCCCGCTCAGCGTCCTGCTCAGACCTTAACAGACCGGCTACGAAGTGCTCAATAGTCCCTTCAGGTGAGTGATAGTAGGCATAAAGTACCATCTCTGTTCTATTGACAACAGCCGGTGCCTCGGCTAGTCTGTTCCAGACTCTGATAGCTGAACACGTAATGAGTTCCAACGGCTACCCCAAAAAGTACCCTGAAGAGCACTCCGAAAGGTACCCCAAGCCGCCTGTGGTGAAGTGGAAAGCCCGCGCCAAGGCGTTCGCTCTCTTCGCCCAGGGCAAGAGGCCGAGGGACATATCCCCGCGTTCGGTGAACAACATAGGCCGGAAGAAGCTATACGAGTACTATGCCCAGTGGCGCAAGCTGGAGCAGGCGAAGGCAGGGCAGATGGACATTGAACAGGAAGACGCTGGTCGGAACGATGTGAAGCACGAGGAGTCACCAAGGGCGGAGGCGGCCCGACCGCCCGAGGAGGCCCCTCGTGCGGAGAGACAGGGTGAGTCAGGATTCGTGGTGTTCGAATTGGCGGACCAGGCCTACGCCCTCGATATCGACACCGTGAGGGAGATCGTCGAAGTACCGCGATTGACAGCAGTACCGGGCACTCCGGACTTCGTCGCAGGGGCGATGAGTCTGAGGGGCAAGGCCGTCACCGTCGCCGACATGCGGCAATGGTTCGGCCTCCCGGCGAGGGAGCGTGATGCGCAGACCAGGATCGTCATTGCCAACCCCGGAACCGAGGAAATCGGCCTGCTCGTAGATGTGGCAAACGAGGTGCTTCGCGTCTCCGCCGACGCCATCGAGCCGGCATTGTCCCTCATCGTCACAGCCGAATCGGCGTCGCTGTCGGGCGTCATCAGGTCCAACGGCAGGCTCATCCTGCTGCTGGACTGCGCACGATTGCTGGCCGAGATGCGTCGGCTCTAGGAGGTGCCGCTGTGAAGTGCCGGACACGGCCGGGTCACCTGGTCCTGATATTGCTGGCCGCCCTTCTTCTTGTGCCTGCTCTGCCGGCGGCACGTGGCGTCGCCATGGCAGACGATGCGCCTGAGTTCAGCGAGTCGGATTGCGATTGTTCCGACCTGGGTATAGCGCTGCATTGGGATGGCGATCCCCGGTACGAGACTGACGATGTCGTGGGGCTCCATTGCCGCTACTCCGACAGCGGAGACACCGAGGACAGGCGAATGATCTTGAAGATCATGTACTTCCATGACCCGCAGTACGTAGCGAGGATGATCGAGTACCTGGAGGACAAGCATATGGGCGACTATGACACGAGACTCGTCCAATACCAGACGGATGATTACCATGTCTTAATCGAGGCATCAAGTGACAGTCGGCGCATGTCTCTCCTGTACACCTACAAGCACACGGGCTTGATGTTGGGTAGCCGGTTGATCCGTCATGGGGATCACTACCTCGCTTCGATCGTGGGCGAGGGCAAAGGCTTCTCCAGTGCTACAACCTTCGAGGAGGCCTTCGATGTACTGGAGCAGCACGCGGTAGAGGTCATTGAAGCCGACAAGGAGGAGCACTTCACATTGCAGCATTACGACGCCTTCAGCGAGGAAGACCCGCCATCAGGCGAGTCACGGGGAGACCTGGTCGCTACCCTGAAGGACAGCGAGGGAAGGGGCATTTCGGGAGAAGAGGTCTACTTCTTCAAGGAGCTGTACTCGCTGGAGGACCGGGCATTCTTCTACTCGCTGAGGTTCCCAGAGACCGAACCACTGTACGTGGACGAGGCGTCACTGCAGGCTCATGGTCTCCGATATGCCGAGCTCGACGAGTACGCTGTGGATTCCACCGACGCTTCGCTGACCGGCAACTTGGGCGAGGCCAAGTGGAACTACATATCTGGAAACGGCATTGATTTCGAGAAGCTGCTCCGCGCGCTGAAGCGGGACGGCGAGGTAGGGGGGACTGTCTACGCCGTCGTCTTCGACAAGTCCCCGAGGCAGGAGTACGCTGACGGGTCGCGTGCCGAGGTCCAGAACGTTGTGTCTCTGCCTCTCACGTTCAAAGGCGCGGCTGCGATCATCGGAATCGGGGCGCTTGATGGGAGCAAGTCGGCAGTGGTCAAGTTGCGGCAGGTGCATGAAGCGGAGGCCAGAGAAGTTGTGTCGGCCCCCTGCTACTTTGTCGAAGGCATCGTCTACTTCGATAGCAACGCGATCGTCACCATTCGCTGGCTGAACGGCATGACGATGACCGTGTCGGTGAGGGAAGGTTTCCTCGAGGACGGGGAATTGGAGTACGTAGCGATCAGTTACAGGGACGCGGGCTTGTACCGGTGGTTCGATCAGACGTTCGGCAACTGGTTCGTCGAGTGCACCTTGAGCCTGGCGCCCACCGCCATCGGCCTGGCCATTGGAGGTCCGGCGGGGGCGCTGATCGGCGGGCCCGTCAGCCTCCTTGTTGGCGGAATCATCCTTGTGTATGAGGGAGTGCAGTGGGCGTACGACCCACTCATCGTGACCGCGCATTCTGAGATACTGGTTGACCTCGGCGAAGAGAGCAGTGTCTATACTGTGGAAGGCGGAGCCACGCTGTACGACCCTGATGATGGCAGCTCGATCGATATCGAGGCCGGGCATATGGCCACCGTTTCCGGCGAAGGCGAGTTCGGCGAGGTCGTCGAATTCAACGAGAGCGACCTGGACCCGGACATCGCTCGCGTGTATGGTGCGATCAGTGGCGAGGAGCCGGCCGCTCCGGAAGCCACACCGTCGTCTGTATTCGACGATGACGATGACGGCGGGGTGAACATAAGCGCCATCGTGGTCCCTATATTCCTTGCGGCCCTGATCGTCATCTTCATCGCCGCCAGGCGCAAGCGCGCCGTTCAGTAGGCAGCCACGCGCCTCCGTGGCCGCCCGGCGACCATTTGCGCGGGCCAGACCGACGAGTCGGACGTGAGCGTGTTGGTCCCCGGCGACTACGGCGGGGCGGGTGCGCAAAACGGCACGCTTATCTTCTGGGCGGGGACGGCGCAGTGAGTCCGCCGGGACAACGCCGGTCTTTATCAAACCTTTACCGCGTCTTAACATATTCTTAAGAGTCGGCTGTTATGCTTGTCGTAGCTGAGGAACCGTACAGGCAACTGTCAGTGTGATTTCGATAGAACTGGAGGTCGTAATGAAGAGGTCAACGCGGGTCGTGAGCACATCCCTTGTCCTATCGTTGGTGCTTTGCCTTCTGGCCGGTGCCAGTCCTGCAAAGGCTGACAGCACGAGCGTCAGTATTGCGCCTCCAACCCAGGCAGTCGATGTTGGAGAGACGTTCACGGTCGACGTGGTGGTATCGACGGACACCGCAACGCGTGGTGCGCAATGCGCCCTGGACTTCGACCCGGCTGTCGTCCAGTGTGATCAGGTGGGCCAGGGTATCTTCTACAGTGACTGGGCACAGGCAAACGGGTGCGCAGTCATGGTGTTCCCTCAGCCGCAGATAGACAACGGGACCGGCCATGTTTCTGACATAGGAGTGGCCATACTCGGGACAACCCCCGGAGGACCTACGGGCAGTGGCGTGTTCGTGACGTATGAATTCACGGCGATAGCCGACGGCATATCGCAGTTGTCGCTTTCGAATGTTGCAGTTTCTGATGCGGACGGGTTCGAAATCCCGGGAGTCTGCGTAGATGACGGCGAGGTGATAGTCGGCACACCACCAACGCCGACTCCGACGCCTACACCGACACCGACCCCTACGCTAACGCCAACTCCGACTCCAACGCCGACGCCTGCACCAACACCGACACCCGCACCGACTCCAACTGAGACTCCGTCGGCGAACTTCATCAGTCTGCGGGCCGACATCGTGCCGGCCATCGCCTTCGAGGTGTCCCCGGACAGCATCGACTTCGGTCAGGTCAGACGGGGTGAGGTCAGCGACCCGCATGAACTGCAGATCGAGAACACAGGCGACACGTGTATCTGGGTTGAGCCGGAGGTCACCGGCGATGACCTGTTCGTCGACGGCGTGCTCATGGACGGCGCCCCGTGGGATGGCTACGTAGCCGACATCTGTCCGGAGGAGACGGAGAGCGCCGATGTGAGTCTCAGCGTGCCTCAGGACTACCAGGGCGCTGGATCACACACGGGGACGCTGGTCTTCTGGGCGACAGCCAACCTGCAGTAGACGTCGGTTCGGTCTCACCACGCCGGTCTCGTCCCGGTGCAAGGGGCACCGCTACTCGGCCCTGCGCCTGAACATCAGTGTGCCGAATCCCAGCCCCACGGCAGCCCATGCGGCAAGAACGAGCAAGCCCTGCCATAGGTCTGACCAGACATAGCCTTCGAGCACCAGCCCCCTCACGCTGACCACGGCGTAGTCCACCGGATTGAACTGCCTCGCCGTGTCGAGCCAGCCAGGGAGCAGCCCCATCTCGCCGCCCGGCATCATCACCGATGACATGAAGATGGTCGGGAGGGCTATGAAGTTGATGATGGCCATCATCGGCTCGGGCCTCTTGAAGAGCAGAGCCAGACCGTTTGAGAACGCCGCGAACCCCAGCCCAAGCAGAACGATGAAGACGAGAGCGAACAGGACGCCGGGCACTCCTGTAGAGATGTTCACCCCCATGATCACTGCGATGATGAAGATGATGAGCGCCTGAATCACGAGGATCGCCATCGACGCCAGAACACGGCTTGCTATGATCGAGAGCCGGATTACGGGCGTTGCCAGCATTTTGGACAGCACGCCCATGTCGATGTCGTGCAGCATTCCCATGCCGGCCCACGCGGAGCCGAAGAGCACGGTCATCACGACCACACCGGGCGCGAAGAAGTCCAGATAGGTTATGTCCCCGAACCCCGGCATCCGGCTGAAGATGTCACCAAGCGCGTCGAACACCTGCGTGAACAGGAGCAGCCAGATTATCGGCTGAATGAGGTTCATGAATATGAAGACCCGCATTCGGAGCTGCGTCCTGATATGCCTCACGAACTGGAACCATGTATCGGAAAGGAAGTTCATTGCTGTCTCCTTGAGCGCCTTCGCATCATCTCGCCGAAGGTTGTAGCCTTGCCATGCTCGGCCCTGATTGAACGTCCCGTGTACTTGAGGAACACGTCGTCTAATGACGGGCGGGAGACTGAGAGCGTCTCCACTTCGACGCCTGCGTTCGCGAGCAGCCTCATTATGTTCGGCGCAGCGGACTCACCCTTCTTGACGTACACCGCAAGGTCGCCGTCCGTCGCCTGGACTCTCGTGACGAACGGCTGGTCGGACAGAATCGACTCGGTACGTTCCATGAACTCTTGGCACTCCGCTTCCCCCTTGTCGCATGGTGACAGCGTTACTACATCGCCGCCTATCGACTGCTTGAGGTCGGTCGGGGTGCCCATCGCGATTATCTTCCCGAGGTCGATTATGGCTATGCGGTCGGCGAGCTGGTCCGCCTCCTCCATGTAGTGTGTGGTAAGGAAGATGGTGATCCCGATTCTCCTCGACAGGTCGCGGATGTAGTCCCACATGTTCGCTCTTGTTTGGGGGTCCAGTCCAGTCGTGGGCTCGTCCAGGAATACGATCTTCGGCTGGTGAATCAGGCCCATAGCAATATCGAGTCGCTTGCGCATGCCCCCGGAGTACGTGGATACCATCCTGTCCTCGTAGCCGGAGAGGTCAACCAGCTCGAACAGGTCCTTGATGCGCTGTTTGATGGTCTTGCCGTCAAGCCGATAGAAGTGTCCGTACAGAGCGAGGTTCTCCGTCCCGGTGCCGTGTTCATCGACGCCGATGTCCTGCGCGACATAGCCGATGTTCAGCCGCACTTCAGCCGGGTTTCGCTCGATGTCGAAGCCTGCTACTGTCGCTGTGCCCGACGTCGGGCGCAACAGCGTGTTGAGCATCTTGATTGTGGTGGTCTTTCCCGCCCCGTTTGGACCGAGGAATCCGAATATCTCGCCCTCCTGGACCTCGAAGTCGATTCCATCGACCGCTCTCACGTTGCCCGGGAACACCTTGGTCAGCTCGTGGGTCTCGATCATGCTCATTAGCATCCTCCGATGCCGGCTACTCCGTTCTGGAGAGCGCCTCGCGCAGCTTCTCCAGCGCCACAGACAGCTCCTCCAGGTCTTCGTCGCCTACTGTACTCAGTCTGGCTGTCCAGCACTGCACGAGCAGGGACTGAAACCTGTCGAGTGTGCGGACGCCCCTATCGGTCAGGCTGGCGTTGATTCTCCTGCGGTCGGCCTCGTCAGGTATGCGCACCACCATTCCGAGGTCGACCAGCTCGTCAATGAGTCGCGTCATCTGAGGGCGGGAAATCAGCAGGTCATCCGCTATCTCCGCCATGCACAACGGCCCGGACTCATGCAGCTTCCTCATTACCTCCAGATGATGGCGCGAGACGTTCTCGCCCAGGTTCTGCCATGCCTCTCTGAATATGCCCTTGCCGACGGTCCGGTGGACCACCGGAACGAGGTGTGCAAGGTTAGTGAGCACACGTTCCAGCGCTGTCGCTTCCATCATCCAGGCCTGCTACCAATATAGTTCATAATGACAAAAGTTCATATCGCGAATCATTCTGCTCCACGGGGGGCTGTGTGTCAATACCGTCGGCGTGGACTTCGGCGATATGCGAGGCTAGAATGTGTGGGTCGGTCCCGGGAGTGTGATGAGCGATGGGATGAAGCGCAGCGCAGCGCCCGTCAGGCTGTTCGAGCCTCTGCATGTCGGCAACCTGCATCTGCCGAACCGCATCAAGATGCCGGCTCTGGTGATGGCCCCGCAGGGCAGTCGCGAGGACGTACTGCGATACCTGGAGGGGTTCTACGTTGAGAGAGCCGGGGGCGGGGTGGCGCTGATGGGTGTAAGCTGCACGCCGACGCGGCTAGTATGCGATCCCATGGTGCCGCTGTTCGACGACAGTTGGCTGGACGGCTTGAGGCGTTTGACCTCCTCGATTCATGCTGAAGGCGCTCACGTGTACGCGCAGATGGGTGTCGGATACAGTTGGGCCTTCGGCGACGGCCCGGTCGAGCTTGTCAGTCCCTCCGGCGTCTCTGTCACGGGCCGCCCCGGTACCCCTTTCCGCATGGGAGGACCGTTCGAGCCGTCGATGCCTCGCGCGCTTTCGGTGGACGAGATACGGGAGATGGTGCGGACCTATGGCGAAGGTGCCCGAAGGGCCCGCGAGGCCGGCTTCGATGCTGTGGAGGTAATCGCGAGTGCCGGCTATGTGATTTCGCAGTTCCTTTCTCCGCTCACCAACCACAGGACAGATGAGTACGGCGGCAGCCTCGAAAACCGCATGCGCTTCCTGCTGGAGATTGTCGGCGAGATGAGAGCGCAGTCCGGCGCGGATTTCACATTCATGTGCCGTCTGAGCGGGGCGGACATGCTTGACGGGGGCTATACGCTCGACGATACCGTTCGGATGGCTCAGACGCTGGAGTCGGCAGGCATTGACGAGGTCGACATAATGCCGGGCTGGCACAACGCTCCGGTGGCGATGATACAGGAGGAAGTGCCGCAGGGCGCGTGGGTGTACCTGGCGGAGGCCGTGAAGAGAGCCGTGGGCATCCCGGTGGCTGCGGGCACCCAGATACGGGATGTTTCCGTGGCCGAGCAGGTGCTGGAGCAGGGCAGGGCGGACCTTGTGTACATGGCGCGGGCACTTCTCGCCGACCCGCACCTGCCGAACAAGGCCCGGCAGGGCAGACTGGACGAGATACGGCCCTGCATCGACTGCTGCCGGTGCGTCGAGATGTCGGACTCCCCGCCCGTGTACTGCAGCGTCAATCCGCGCCTCGGCAGGGAGGGGGAGTTCCC
This sequence comes from uncultured Dehalococcoidia bacterium, assembly GCA_964574685.1. GTDB lineage: Bacteria > Chloroflexota > Dehalococcoidia > SZUA-161 > SZUA-161 > CAZGDV01. The sequence continues at coordinate 17,915 of CAZNOI010000013.1, read as the reverse complement.
GGATGAAGCCCCGGCTGAGCAGGCGAAGCGAGTGCTGGTGATCGGCGGCGGCCCCGCAGGCATTGAGGCCGCGCGCGCCGCATCGGTGAGGGGGCACGAGGTCACGCTCTGCGAGCGCGATTCGAAGCTGGGTGGTTCTCTGGTGCCGGCATCGGTTGTGAACAAGAGAATCGGCCCCTTCGTGCGGTATCTGGTTGCTGAGATGCAAAGGCTGCCGGTCGAGGTGCGGCTCAACCGTGAGGCGACGCGGGCTGCCGTCGTGGAAGCGGGGCCGGACGTGGTCCTGGTTGCCACGGGCGGGCACCGGAACGGGACCGGCGTTCGGGCCGCAGGCAACAGGATTCTCCGTCCACAGGACGTTCGGGAACTCCTGCGGCCGGAGGTCCGGACCGTCATTATCGTCGGGGGTGGACTCGTGGGATGTCAGATCGCCGTTGCGCTCGTCGAAAGGGGAAAGTCGGTCATCGTGTTGGAAGAGTCGGAGCGTATCGGCGGTGATGTCGGCCCTGTCCACAGGTGGCTCTGGTTGAGGAAGCTTCGGACAGCGGGCGCCAGGCTGGAGACCGGGGTGAGGATTCTGGAAGCAGGGCGAAACGCGATCACGATCGAGAAGAAGGAAGGACCCGAGCACCTTGAGGCCGACGCCGTTCTGCTCGCCTCCCGGATGGGACCGGACGAGGAATCTGCGCGAAGCATGTCGGGGCTTGCGCCTGTTGTCCTGCGGATCGGCGACTGCGCCGAACCTGGCCGATTACTTGAGGCAGTGGCTTCCGGCTACCTTGCGGGTAGATCCATCTGAGCGAAAGGCGGGCGAAGCATGGAGAAGAAGACGGTCCTGTACAGCAAGTCGAAGGGGGTCGGGACGATAACACTGAACCGTGCCGACAGGCTGAACGCCATCAACTGGCGGATGCTTGAGGAAATGGAGGCGCTGCTTACTGAGATAATGGAGGATGGGGACCTGCGGGTCGTCGTTCTCAAGGGTGAGGGGCGGTACTTCAGCGCCGGGGCCGACCTCGAGATCGTTCAGACACTCGACCCGTCGAGCTTCCGCTGGCGGCAGGAGTGCTACTGGAACAGGGTATTCTGCCTTCTCGATGATCTGGAGAAAGTGACAATCGCCGCGCTCAACGGCCCGGCCATCGGGGGCGGCCTTGAACTGGCGCTGTGCTGTGATCTGAGATACGCCGTCGAGGATGCGCATTTCTCGATGCCGGAGATCGACTACGGCATAGTGCCCGATGCGGGCGCGACGGTGCGGCTGCCCCTGCTTCTCGGCCCGTCGAAGGCAAAGGAGTTTGTGCTCAGTGGAGAAGAACTGGACGCCAGGAGAGCCGACCAGCTTGGACTGGTGAACGGCTTCTTCGCCCGCGAGACATTCGATGAGGAGGTGCGCCGCATCGCCGACAAGTTCGCGAAGAAGAGCCAGCCTGCGCTCGGCATCGGGAAGAGGCTCATAGACAGGGCCGCACGACATCGCGATGTCCGGACCGGGCTGGAGGAGGCCATGGACGCGCAGTGCTATCTGGTGACGACCGATCACTACCGGAAGTCCGTGGAATCGCTCGGGAAAGGGCAGAGGCGTGTGCGCAGGAGGAGGTAGACTCTGCGGCGCTGGACTTCGCCCCGACCGCCGGTTAGAATAGGTGCAGCGAGGCGCCCTCAGGGGCGGCTCGCGAGTCGTGCACAGGTAGCTGATGAGCCCCAGACACCAGCTCGAACCCTTCCTCAATCCGCGATCGTTGGCCGTCGTAGGAGCCAACCCCAACACCGGCGAGCAGTCATTCAATGTTGTCGAGAACCTCGAATCGCTCGGGTACGGCGGCGTTGTCCATCCCGTGAACCCGAACTACGATCAAGTCCTGGGACGCCCCTGCTATCCAGACGTTACCCGAATACCCGGTGAGGTCGATCTCGCCATTATTGTCACTCCAAGACGCGCCGTTCCCCAGGTCATACGGCAGTGCGGCGAGAAGGGCGTCAGGGCGGCCATTGTCGTTGGCCAGGGCTTCGCCGACGCGGCTGACGACGAGGGGAGAGAGCTTCAGCTAGAGGTAGTCAGAGCGGCACGTGAGGCCGGAGTGAGAATCCTCGGGCCCAACACGATAGGCTCGGCGAACGCATTCGCCGATTTCAGCACGGCCTTCCTCAAGCAGACGGACGTCAGGAAGCTGCCGGTGGCGATTGTCTGCCAGTCGGGCCTGTTCTTCGGCACAGTGGGCCGTCTGCGCCTTCTGGGTAAGGGACTCGATCTGGGAAACTCGGCTGATATCGACGTATCCGAGGCGATGGAGTACTTCGCCGATGACCCGGAGGTCAAGGTCATCGCCCTCCATATCGAGGGCGTGCGCGACGGCAAGCGGTTCGCGGAAACCGCGAGACGGGTTACGGCGAAGAAGCCGGTGCTCGTGTTGAAGACAGGCAGGAGCGAGCAGGCGGCCAGGGCGGCTCAGTCCCATACCGGCTCGATGATAGGCAGCGACGAGGTATGGGACGCGGTGTTCAAGCAGGCGGGCGTAATCAGGGTGAACGACATCAACGAGATGGGTGACCTGGTCAGGGCATTCAGCTACCTGCCTATGATGGCCGGGCGGCGCGCAGGAATCGTGACGGCCAGCGGCGGCATCGGGATTATGAGCATGGATGCCTGTGCCAGATACGGACTCGATGTGCCGGACCTCTCGCCTCAGGTGAAGGAGAGGCTGAACACCATGTCACCGTCGTGGTACAGCGTGGGGAATCCGCTGGACATATGGCCCCTGGTGATGACGTCGGGGAAGCCCTTCGGTGAGACCCTCCAGTTCACCATGATGGAGACCCTCGGCGATCCGAACATAGACGGCATAATTGTCTTCGCCGGCGCCTGGTTCGAGGGCTTCGACCCACCGATAACACGGATCATGCAGGAAGTAGCCGGCGCCTATCCGGACAAGCCGATAGCCTGGTGCCCCTACGAAGGCTGGCTGTTTGACCTGAGGCAGGACGACCTTGCCCGGAAGCTCGAGGATATGGGGAAAGGCACCATCTTCGAGACACCTGACGATGCCCTTAGGGCCCTTTCTCGAATGGCGGACTACACCGAGTACCTTTCGGTGCGCGACTAGATATTGCCTATCGCGAACGCCGCAGCCGAAGGCGCACAGAAGCAGAACCCTGCGAATGTCGAGTTGTATCCATAGGCCAGCTTGGAAGGCGAAGGGCCGACCCGGCCGGCCGTGGCTTCACCCGCCGGCACGACTGAGAGGTCGGCTATCCTGCCGCTGAGCGCGGGGCAGGTCCTCAACGCATCCTCGACGTAGCTCCTGATTCCCTGCTCAGTTACGCCTCTGTCGTTTGTATCGGTGATCTCTACTCGGACTTCGAACACCATACTGGCTCCCATCCTTAACGCCTCCCACTCATGACCGGGCGGCTTCACGCGCCCCCATCCAACAATGCTACCCCCGCATGAGTGGGAATCGTACCCAACGATAGTACCGGGTGAGACCATCGATAGTACTCAGGCTGCTGTGGGGATGAAGGCTGCAGCGATTCTGTGGCTCACCGGCGAAGGTCAGAGCAGCCTCTCGAACCTCTCCTTCGAGACCTTGCATATGGGGCACGTCTCAGGCGGCTCCTCTCTGGCGCAGATGTACCCGCATACTCTGCATCGCCACACCGGAAGGGTCAACGACACCTTTGCGACCGGTTCGAGGAACCTCTCGAAACGCTCCTTGCCCGCCCTGCATACCGGGCAGGTGTCGGGCGGCCCGTCCCGTGCGCACAGGTACCCGCAAACCCTGCACCTCCAGACGGGAAGCGCGAGGCCTCCGGCTGTTCCCTGCACTTCGGCCTTCTGCTCGCGTCGCCTATTCCTCTCCTCCTCACCGGGCCTGCGTTCCGGAATGGGCTCGGCCTTTGCCCTGCCCTCCAGCACATCTTTCGAGACGTACAGCGCGCAGTAGCAGCAGCCGTAGTCGGTCAGATCGGGGTCACGGTAGTCACAGGGGCAGATGATATCCAGGTCTTCGTCCTTGCTGCCGGAAGCCAGTCGGCAAGGACACGCCCAGTATCCGTACCTCTCCTCGTTGATGAGCAGGCTCCGGAGCAGCCCCTTCGTGAACTCCACGTCGGGGTTCAGATGGTAGCCGCCCGACTCCGCCTCCGCACTCAGCCGGTCGTGGAGATCGTCAACAGCCTGCTGGCTGACCTCATTTTCCGCCACCGGACAGCGCCTCCCTGGTCTTCTCCTCCTGATAGCCCACTATGCTCTGCGAATTGCCTATGACCAGCGTCGGGAAGGACTGGCGCTCGTTCCACCGCGACAGCTCGCCCAGCGCTTCCTTCTTCGAGTCACCATCCAGCAGGTCTACGTCCACATACTTGTATTCGACCCCCAGTTCGTCGAGGAGGGCCTTGGTCTTCCTGCACCACCCGCACGTGCTCAGCGCGTACAGCATGATGTTGCCCCGGTCCTCGCCCTGCATGGCTTTCACATGGTCTTGCAGACTCACTATGATTCCTCCTGATGTCGGTTGGATGGACTCTTCCTGCGCCCCTGGGGTAGTGGGATGGATTATACTGTGGGTCGGCGGGCAAAGGAATACGTAGTAACCCTGATATCTCGCGATGCAAATGCGTAGCATATGCCTTGATTGGAGTTGGATGACCGATGGAGAATCTGAGGGCCTACGGTCGCGCGCCGTTTGATGTAGCCGTTGTGCACGGTGGACCGGGCGCGCGGGGCGAGATGGTGCCGGTAGCCCGGCGGCTGTCTTCCGCTATGGGCGTGCTCGAACCCCTGCAGTCGGCGGTCACGCTGGAGGGGCAGGTCGAGGAGCTACGGACCGTGCTGGATGAGCATGGCCGGCTGCCCCTGTGCCTCGTCGGCTTCTCCTGGGGCGCGATGCTGAGCTTCATACTGGCTGCGCGCTATCCCGGACACGTGCGTAAGCTTGTGCTCGTCGGAAGCGGGCCCTATGAGGACCGGTATGCCGGCGGGATAATGAGCACGCGACTGGGCAGGCTGAACGCCAACGATCGACAGCAGGTACTTGCGCTTGCGCAGATGCTGGAGGACTTGAGTTGTACAGACAGGGACGGAGTGCTGTCCCGCCTTGGGACTCTGTTGTCGAAGGCCGATTCGTGTGAACCACTGTTTGATGAGGATGAACCGGTCGAGTGCAGGTACGACATCTTCAGGGGTGTATGGAAGGAGGCAGGCGATCTCCGGAGCAGCGGAAAGCTGCTGAATATGGCGACGTTCATCCAGTGCCCGGTAGTGGCGATTCACGGCGACCATGACCCGCACCCGGCAAGAGGCGTAGAGGAACCGCTGTCACGGGCCATCCGGGGCTTCAGGTTCGTGCTGCTGGAGAAGTGCGGTCATCGGCCCTGGGTGGAGAGATACGCGAGGGAGGAGTTCTACCGCATACTGGCTGAGGAAGTATCGGAGCGGTCGAGGAACAACGGCCTGTAGTTCAGCCAGGGAAGGCATGCGGGTGCCGCTCGGGTTGGCGGCGCCCTCTCCTCCGCACAGGAGATTCTTCGGTCGGCCCTGTGCTCTTCAAAGTTGCCGGACGGTCGCTTAGGAGTCATCGGGAGAACTGACACCCATTCGCTCATGACTTTCGACCTCCTCGTCGATGAGCTGGTACGGTGAGATTATTCTGTGACCCGATGTCCGCTTGTGGCTCGTCGCAATCCGTTGTATCGGTCTTCTCAATCCCTCTGCTGTTCGGTGTCAGGACGCTATGGCTATCAGTCCTGCGACCTGACTGCGTCTGTTCCTGTCCGAAGTTAGTGAGTACAGGATGCGCCCGTTGTCGTCGCGTTCCTCGACCAGGCCCACAGCGACCATCATCCGCAGTGCCCTGGCGGCATCCAGTCTTCGGCAGTCAAGTGCGCGGGAGATAGCATGGTCAGTGAATCCGGCGTTCGGGTGTCTGCTGTAGAAGCCCAGCAGTTCGAGTCTGAGTCTGCGTTTGCCCGGTTGTTCTGGGAGCGGTGCAAGCATCTCCTCGGCAAGCGAAGTGGAACTCAGCATCTCACACCTCCAGGGTCTTCAAGCGCTCCCGACGGATGCACGTCGGACGCCTCCGCTCTATCTGGGTTGGATGGCAGTCCGAAATTAGCTGCCGGACTTAGAGCTATGACCACGTTCAGAAACGTGCCACAGACAGTCCGTGTGCTGGATGGACTACATTATGGGGCAGACCTTTCGAGCTTGTCAAGGGTTTTGGGAAGCTTTTTCAGGGCTTTTGATAGCAGAAGAGGGCAGTCCGGCGCTAACCTATCAGTCCGCAGAGATGAGAGGTTGGGTTGAAATTGGCAAGAAATGCGGACGAGGGGACCCGCCGCTTGCCCTCACATGACTACATCGCCCGCTCGACCTGCACCAGCGCCGTGTTGGTGCAGCAGGCCCCGCCGGGCGAGTAGGCGTCCCTGGTCAGGACATTGGCGCATCCGCCGCGATCAACGCCGTTCTCATCGGGCTCGTACCAGGCTCCCTGTGGCACGTCGACCACACCCGGCATGATGCGCTCACTCACTGATGCCGGGATGATCATCTCACCTCGGTCATTGAACACACGGGCCATGTCGCCGTCCGAGATCCCCCGCTCGGCGGCATCCGAGGCGTTGATGAGCACCGTCTGCGGCATCAGCTCTTCGATCCAGGGCACCTTGTGGAACTGCGAGTGCGCCCGTCCCTTGAAATGGGTGGTTATCAGTTGCAGAGGATACTTCCTGACAAGAGGATCGCTGCGGTCTTCCCAGTTCGGCATGTACTTCGGAATCGGGGTAAGCTCGGGGTTGCCCATTTCCTCGATGAGCTGCGAGCATATCTCGATCCTGCCCGAAGGCGTCGGGAACGGGTTGTTTTCGGGGTCCGTGATCTGCTCCCGGAATGCCACGTGTGGCTCATCGGGATGCATCTTATGCCATCCCCTCGTCCTGAAGTCCTCGTAATCCGAGATATCGGGGCAGCCGTCAACCATGGCCCTCAGGGCCTGGTCATCGCTGTGGTCGAAGTAGTTCGGTATGTCAAGGCGTTTGGCAAGCTCGCGACATATGTCGAGCGACGACCTTGACTCGCCGAGGGGCTCAATTGCCTTGTTCTGGAATCCGTAAAACCAGGTGGAACTCCACTGGGCGATGTCATTACGCTCGAGAAAGGTGCTGCACGGCAGGACTATATCCGCGAATTTGGCGCCCGGCGTCATGAACTGCTCGTGCATCACGATGAACTCCAGTGAGGGAGACTTCATCGCTTCCACGTTCTTGTTGACGTTGAGGTACTGGTTGGGATAGCTGGTACTGGCGATGTACAGCAGCTTGTAGTCAGCCGGGTAGCCCCCTTCAAGGCCCTTCAGGATGGCATCCGCTATCTGAGCGACGTGGAATCCTCCCATGCCCCAGGGCCATATCCGTCTCAAGGGGAGCATGTCCCCGGCAGCAGGCTGCTGCGCCTCCCAGGGGTTCTGCAACATCTCCGGTACACCCATCATCATGAATGGGAATGGAAGCAAGCCTGCTGGCCATGATCTCTGGGCGGCACTCCCGCCGGGGATGCCTATGTTGCCGGTCATGGCGGACAGAGTTATCGCGGCGCGATGGTATTGCTCGCCCCTCGCCGATCTCCCCGGCCCGATCCCCGCGATGAGCGCCGCCGGCTTCGTGGTCGCGTACTCCCTGGCCAGGTCCGCGATGACCGATGCCTGTACCCCGGTTATCGGCTCCGCCCACGCCGGCGTCTTCGGGATGCCGTCCTCCTTGCCGGTCACGTAGTCCCGGAACCTGTCGAAGCCGTAAGTATACCTGTCGAGGAAGGCCTGGTCCTGCAGGCCTTCTTCAATCATCACGTACGCCATCGCCAGCATCATTGCGGTGTCGGTGCCGGGCCTGATTGGTATCCACTGGTCGGCGAACGTGGCTGTAGAGTCCGTATACCTTGGATCGACCGACACGATCCTGCATCCCGCCTCCCGCGCCTGTGCCAGCCACCAGGTCGTGTTGGTGTCCTGCACCGTGGATGCGGGATTCCAGCCCCACATGACTATCATGCGTGAGTCCAGGAAGTCGTGCCGTGAACTCTGGGTCGACATCGTGCCGTAGGTGGTCAGCTCGGCGAAGGTACCGCCCTCATATGAGAAGTATCCCCACATCGACGAGTAGCCACCTGCCATGCAGAACAGCTTGTCGGCCACCATCGCCCCGGTGTGCAGGAAGTTCATGTCGCCCACGGACATCTTGAGCAGGATGGCCTGCGGGCCGTATGTGTCCCGCACACGCCTGATCTCGCCGGCAACCGTATCGAGCGCTTCATCCCAAGATATCCGCTCGAACTTGCCCTCGCCTCTTTGGCCGACTCTCTTGAGCGGATACAGCAATCGCTCAGGGTGGTAGACGCGCTGGCGATAGGCCCTGCCCTTGAGACAGGCCCTTGCCTGAGGCTCGTCGGCGTCATCGGTCTCTATCCTGGTGATGACCCCGTCCCTTACATACACCTTCAGGCCGCAGGCGCCGCCGCAGTGGCTGCAGCACGTTGTCATTACGACTCGTTCGCCGGGATCCTGAGCGCTCATCTGGTCACCTCGGTCTTGCTTGCCTTCGCCTTGAAGACGACCGCCGGCTTCAATCCCTCAGAGAACGTGAAGCCTTCGGCCTGAGTATGTTCGCCGTATTTCGCTACCAGTTCGTCGATGGGGCCGGCGTCCAGAGCCCTCATGGGGCAGGCGGCGACGCATATCGGCTGCCTCCCCCCTGCCAGCCGGTCTAGGCAGAGGTCGCACTTCTGCATTCGGGCGTTCGGCTCCGACCCGAATTGCGGGGCCCTGTATTCGCACGCCTGGAGACAAAGGTCGCAATTGTCCCTGCCCAGGCATAGGGCGCTGTCCACGAGGACGATGCCGTCCTCCCGGCGCTTGGTTATGGCTCCCGCCGGGCAGGCGGTGACGCAGGCGGGGTTCTGGCAGTGGTAGCACGACGTGGCAAGGTAGGCGACGAACACATCCGGGAACGTGCCGCGCTCGATCGTCTCGACACGGCGCCAGCTCGCGGGTCCTGCCGGGACGTCATGCCAGTCCTTGCACGCCACCACACACGCGTAGCAGCCGGTGCATCTCGTTTGATCGAAGAAGAAGCCCATTTGCATATCAGGAGACCTCTGTGCTTGGACTCAGCGGGTCTGGTGGGGAGTGAGGGTATTCCGCCTGCTGGGAACAATGCTAGCAGGGGGAAGGTGGCGTGTCAAAGCAGGGGGTGGTGGTTGATGCAGTTCCTTATGCCGTCTACCGCTGGCTCGTACCGGTTCGCCCTGTGAGAGGCGATTCGCTTCCGGCATGTCGCGTGTCACAGCCGACCAGGAGAGCGAGTCGGTGGATTCTGGGTACTGCGCCATATTCACGATATTCCGCTGAGAGGATATAATTGGGCTATGCATCAGGACTACGAAGGCATCGAGAAATCACCTTCCTCTAGGATTACGAGGGCCAAGGAGTCTCTAGCGCGGGGGCGAGAGTATAGGGATGAAGGCAAACTGGATGAGGCGCTCCGTGAGGCCGAGACTGCAATCGAAACGGACCCCGATTGCGCCGAGGCTTGGAACGAACGAGGTCTCATACTTCAAGGTAAGGGCGACCTCGTGGGGGCAGTGGAGAGCTTCAAGTGCGCAGTAGGAAAGGACTGCGGTCTCGTGCAGGCTCGGGATAACCTGTCAAGAGCCGAAATGAGGCTGAATCGTCCATGGCGAGTGACGGATGAGGAGTGGAAACGGCCTGGGTCGGCTCTTGTTACTGTGGCTACATTCACGTACCCGGGGGAGGCGCATTTGGCCAGTGCCAGACTGGAATCGGAAGGGGTCCCAGCCTTTGTAGCGGATGAGTATGTCATCACGATGAACTGGCTCTACTCGACAGCCCTTGGCGGCGTGAAGGTCCAGGTACGTGATTGTGATGTGGAGCTGGCTGCTGCCATACTAGGCATTTCTGACAGATTCGCCCGAACGCCTGAGAGCGGGTTGGGCGATCCCTCTCTCGTGAAATGGAGCCCCGACGGTTGCCCAAGGTGTGGTTCCAGCCTTGTACGCTACGAAGCCTTCCGGAACAGGCTGGTGTTCCTCTTCTGGCTTGTCACAGCGCTTCTGCCCGTGCCGGGCCAGTATGGGCTTCCCTTCCCCTTCCTGAAGAGGAGATGGAGATGCGGCAATTGCGGCAATGAGTGGAAGGGCTAGTTACGGAACCACTCCTACCTCAGGCAGCCCCAGTAGTCGCGCAGGTTCGCCCTCACCTCTTCGATCATGCTCTCCGTCTTGGAGAAGAAGTGGGCCTCCATGTCCTCCTGGGGGCCGGCCGCAGGCTCCTCTATCTCGGTATCCCAGCCCGCCAGCCCTGCAATGAGGGCCAGCCATGCGTACGGGAGCACCTCCCGGTTGTAGCCCGACGCGATCATGTCGATCACACTGCCTCCACAGACCTCGGATAGTGACCTGACCCTGCCGCCGATCATCTTCAGCCCTTCCACGGTCAGCCCGAGGTTGGTCAGCATGTCGGCGTAGTGCGGGTCGGAACCGCCGTTCCTGATGATGACCTGCGGCTGGAACTCGCGCGCTATCGGCTCGACTATCTGATCGAATACCAGGCTGTACGACTTGACTCCCGCGTGGAGAGGCATCGGCACATTCACCGTGAAGCCCTTCCCACGCTCGGCCCCGGTCTGGTGGGGGAATCCTGTACCGGGGTATAGAGTCTTGGGGTCCTGGTGAATGTCGATCAGCAGCACGCGCGGGTCATTGTAAAAGTACTCCGAAGTGCCGTTGCCCGCGTGCGCGTCGGTGTCCAGCACCAGAACTCTCTCCAGGTCGTAACGGGCCATGAGATGGCGGGCGCAGAAAGCCACATCGTTGTAGAGGCAGAAGCCTTCGCCGTAGCTCGGCTTGGCGTGATGAAGGCCGCCGCCTATGCAAACAGCCTTCTGGAAGGCGCCGCCCTGCAGCAGGTCGGCGGCTTCCCTGGCCTGGCCAACCACATACCTCGCAGCCTCCTCCACCTTGCCGGGCCGTCCGGTAGGGATGTTGTCACCGCTCTGGAACTGGTGGAAGTTGCCGTAGAACTCCCGGCCCTGGTGGGCCGCGCCGTAGTACTCTCTGGTGAACGTGATGTAGTCGTCGCGACATATGAGCCCGAGTTCGTCATTCGTTGCAGGGTCGGCCGTAACCGGTTTGTAGTTGTCATCCTCCGGCACATGGTCACAGAGGAAATGGTAGAACATGGTGTACCTGTCGCCGCGAAACGGGTGGCCGGGCCCGAAGTCGTATTCCTTGAGTTCGTCGCGATACAGGACGGCGATTGTCATGGCATCCTCCAGGGTGCGGGCGTTCGGGGACGCACCCCAGTATAACACCTCGCATCTGAAGGTTATAGAATCCCCTCCGATAATGTGCTATGCTCAGTTCAGGCGGGATTGAGCATGTCTGTGCAGGAGGGGGAGGCGTTGATATGAAGAAGCTCTCACTCGTGTTTGTCCTCGCGGCTGCGCTGCTCGTCCCGTTCATGGCCGGTTGCGACGGTACTGACGCTCTCACGCGTGAGCTGGACTCGATAGCCGAGACGGTGGAGGAAATGCGTGAGCTGGCTCCCGCGAGCGATGTCCCCTACAGCTTCATGCCGCGAGACGATCTGAAGGACTACCTCCTTGACGACATGGAGGAGCAGTACCCAGTCGAGGAAGCTGCCATCGACAAGGAGATATTCGTCCTGCTGGACCTGCTCGGGCCGAGCCAGGACGTCCGCGAGATACTGGCTGACGTGTTGGAGGAGCAGGTAATCGGCTTCTATGACGATGACACCGGGCAGCTCAATGTGGTAAGCAGCAACGAGGAGCTTAGCGCGCTGGACGAAGTCACATTTGCCCACGAGTATACTCATGCGCTCCAGGACCAGAACTACGATTTCGACAATCTCGATCTCGAGAGCGAGACGAACTCGGATGCTGCCATGGCTGCTCTCTGCCTTATCGAAGGAGACGCCGTGCTCACGCAGACCAACTACATGATTACTGAGTTGTCTCCCGACCAGTGGATGGCCATCATGGAGGAAGTCGAGGGAACGGAGTCGGGACAGCTCGAGAACGCCCCCAGATTCATGCAGATAGACCTCCTTTTCCCGTACGGTCGCGAGTACGCCGACGGCGTGTATGAAGGCGGCCTGCCGTTCGTGACTGCGCTCTTCGAGGCGAACGGCTGGGACACCGTCAATCAGGCATACATCGACCCGCCAAAGTCCACGGAGCAGATCCTTCACCCCGAGAAATACATCGAAGAGCGTGATGAGCCGACGATGGTGGAGATGCCCGACCTTGCGGTTGCCCTCGGTGGTACCTGGACCCTGCAAGACAGCGATGTTCTCGGCGAGCTCTACACGAGGACGTACCTCGAAAACTACCTTTCCCGGGGCGCCGCGCAATCGGCGGCAGAGGGCTGGGATGGGGACAGCCTCGTTTATCTCAAGAACGAAGCCGGGGAATGGCTCCTGGTCTGGCGGTTGACCTGGGATACGACGGAAGACGCAGAGGAGTTCTTCGAGGCCTACACAGCGTATGTCTATGACAAGTACAACGGACAGTGGCAGTCCCTCGTCGAGAGATCGACGTCCAGGCAGTGGGCCACTGTCGAGCGCGATGTGTATCTGGGCCTCAGCGGTCAGGACACCCTGGTCGTGCTCTCAAGCGAAGCCTTGATTACTGAACAGGTTCTCGTCGAGTTGCCCCGATTCAAGGTCTCGCAGCCCTGCCCCTGAGGGTAGAGCATTCGCCTCCCGTTGGGGGGCTTCTGGTGGAGAGTGTCGAACGCCGGTGATGCCAGTCTTCAGCGCGAAGCCCGGCTTCTCCTTGACCGGAACGCCAGGAAAGGGCCCGGCTACTACTACGTAGCGCCCTCGAATAAGAAGTACCCCCACCAGTGGTCCTGGGACTCTTCATTCCACGCCGTTGCGAATACCCGCCTCGGACGGCCCCAACTCGCCCAGGATGAACTCCTGACCCTCCTCTCGAACTCGATGCCGGACGGGAGGCTGCCACACCTGATCTTCCATGACCACAGCCTGGCCTCGCTGCCGGTGAGGCTCTTCAGGCGATACTGGCGGCAGCCGGACCGCTCCCCGCTGGTGCAGCCGCCGGTCGTTGCGCTCGCGGTGCGCGAGGTCTGGCAGGAGACCCGTGACGAGGCCTGGCTCAAGGAGGCGTTGCCTCTCGTCGAGAGGCATTTTGAGTGGCTTCACCGGACGAGGCGGACCGGCGACTCGGCCCTCGTCTCCATCATCTCTCCCTGGGAATGCGGCGTGGACCACAAGCCCGCCTTTGATTCCCTCATGGGCCCGCTTGCGAAGGTGCCGCTGGGCCTCTACGCAGCGCTCTACACATCGGAGATGCGGCTGTCGGCGCTGAGCTACGACACGGGGGAGGTGGCGCGCAGGGGCCTCTTCAATGTCAGGGAAGTGCTGTTCAACACCGTCTACGCCCTGGGACTGGAGGCGCTGGCATCTATGTTCAGCGAGACCGACCAGCCGGACAAGGGGGAGCGGTTCGCCGTCCTGCACGAGGAAGCAGAGGCCGCGATACTGGAGGAGTGCTACGACTCGAACACGGGTCTCTACTTCGATGTCGATGCCAACACCGGGCTGCAGCTCGGGGAGCCGAGCGTGACCTGCCTGATGCCGATCGCCCTCAAGTCGATCCCGCAGCAGAGATGTGAACGGCTGCTCAGGCACCTCACGAATCCGGGGGAGTACTGGCCGGCCTATCCGATCCCTTCCGTCCCCAGGAACAGCAGGCACTTTCGACCCCGCTCGCGCACGTACCTGTGGCGAGGGCCCACCTGGATTAACACGAACTGGCTCATCGCACAGGGGCTGCGGAGACACGGCTACGATGAGGAGGCTGACGCCATTGCCGGGAAGAGCCGGGAATTGGTGGACAGGTCCGGGTTCAGGGAATACTACGATCCCTTCACCGGTGACGGCGGCGGCGCGATCGACTTTGGATGGTCGACGCTGGCGGCTGTGATGTAGCCGCCCGGGATGCCTCCCGGCGCATGTGCTACAATCATTGCAGCCCCGGTACGACAGGAAGTCAAGGAGGAGGTTGACGGCGATGGGTTACATATCTCCGCTGATGGCAACGAGAAGCGTCAAGGACACGATCCGGTTCTACACGGAGAAGCTCGGTTTCACGAAGGGCATGACCTTCCCGACGGCGGAAGACCCGGAGTATGTCGACCTGTCCAAAGACGGCGCGGTGCTGATGTTCGTTCCGGCGGCGAGCATGGGTCTGGATGAGGGCGCGGCATTGGGCACCGGCATGACCCTGTACGTCGAAATCGACGGCGGAATAGACGCCTACTATGAGGATCTGCGTGGAAAGGGCGTCAAGATCGTAGAAGACATCAAGGATGAGCCCTTCGGGATCAGGGACTTCACGATCGAGGACTCGAACGGCTACAGGCTGACGTTCAGCCGGCCTATAGGCAAGCAATGCATGAGCTGCGGCATGCCGATGGCCAGGCTGGAGGACTTCGGCGGCGGGAACCCTGCAAGCATGTACTGCCGGTACTGCTCCAATCCGGACGGCAGTCTCAAGAGCTATGAGGAGGTCCTGGGTGGGGTCATTGGCTTCATGATGTCCACACAGGGCCTGGACAGGTCGACGGCGGAGTCGAAGGCGAAGGACCACTTGGCCAAGATGCCTGCCTGGAGCGGCGGCTAGCCTACCTCAGCGTCTCCCTCTCCTCTACGAGGAAGGCGACTATGCTCGTCCTGTCCATGAACTTCTCCTCGTCGTCGCTGATGACCTTGTAGGCTTCCGATACGGAGAACACGGCGGCTGCCTGGCAGTCTTCCATTGTCTCGAACCAGACCTCGGTGATGCAGTCGAAGTCGAAGGCCTCCAGTCCCGGTGGAGCCGTGATGTAGTTGCGCACGTACCTCTTGAATGGGAAGTGACTCATCGCCAGAGGTACGTGTGTGTTCTCATAGTGCTCCATGAACTCCTCCAGGCTGATTCTCGGATTGCGCTTGATGAATGACACCGCCTTGACCATGCCGCCACCTCCGTTGGGTCTGGTTGGGCGCAGTCTACCATCTCGTCATGCTCAAGGGAAACGGCGGCCCGCCATCGGGCGCTGCGTGCTTCTAACTGCCCGCGGGAGCTATGGTGCCATTTGCGCTCTTCGAGAGGGTTGGGCATTCGGCGTCGAATGCCCAGTCGGGTAGCCAGGGGCCATCCGCCGCCCGTGACACCGATGGCGGGTTGCGCTGCGCTTCACCCGCCCTACGCAGCCTCCAGGTCGGGCAGGTACGTGCTGTCCTGCCAGGTGACGTGGTACTCCGACCTGCGGATGTCATCCTGCACTCTGCTCCACCAGTCGCCGGGCACCACATCCGGCGACGTGTCGTTGCCCTGCTCTAAAGACAACTCGACCGGAGGCCCCTCCGGCTGGCCGTCGACCGCCGCAGGTGGCCCCGTAGACGGCCCCGGGTCAGGGCTCGCGTGCGCCAACGGGGCGACCGCCCCCAGGGCCAGCGCAAGCGTAAGCACCAGCACAATGTTGCCGAATCGCGTTGTTGTCGTCATTTGGCTCCCTCCATATCTGGGACCGGTGTGAGTGGACTCCCTCATCCGCTACTGAGCTTCTCGATCTCGATCTCGACTAGAATCCTTAGTTCATCTTCGTCGGCGAGTGACAATGCCTCGAAGAAGTCGGCTAATGCTCGTTCAGTATCGCCGATTGCCTCGAACGCGCGCCCTCTGTTATAGTAGAGACTGGCCTCGTTCGGGCGAATGCTGATTGCCTGGTCACAGTCCGCAATCGCCAGTTCATAGTCGCCCATTTCCACTCGGCTTGCGCACCTCTTGACGTATGATTGGGCGTGGCTTGGATCGAGTTCAATCGCCTTGTCGAAGTCTGCGGTCGCCTCCTCGTATTCGTCCAACTGCAAATGGCATTTCCCGCGTAGATAGTAGGCATCTGGCTCGAAAGGATCGAGTTGGATGGCACGCTCGCAGTCGCGAATTGCCATCTCGCATTGACCAGTGTTCTCATACACATTTGCCCTATTCAGGTAGGCATTGATCCAGTCGGGATCCAGTTCAATCGCCCGGGTGAGGTCAGCGAGGGCGAAATCATACTCCTTCAAGAATGCATGAGCGACGCCTCTGTTGGAGTACGAGTCTACAACTGCATACTCGAGGTCAATAGCCTTCGTGTAGTCAGCGACAGCTAATTGATACTGCTCTCTGCCAAGGCGAGCGTAGGCTCTATTGAAGTATGCGATGCCGATATCTGCGTCGAGAGCGATCGCCCGGTCACAGTCGGCGAGGCCTTGATTCAACTCACCTTTGCCAATGTGCCCTGCTCCCCTGTTGGCATAAGCCAAAGCCAGATGCGGGTCAAGGGCGATGGCCTTGTCAGAGTCCCCGATCGCCAGATCCCATTCACCAATTGCTACGTAAACCCCTGCTCGACTGGCGTAGGCATCGGCCAATTCTGGCTCAAGTTCAATTGCACTGGTCAGTTTGGCCAGAGCCTGTTCGTACTCCCCCGCTTCCATCAGTGAGATGCCTTCGATGATACGGCGTGCGGCCGTGTCTTGAGTTGCACCGTTTCCGTGGCTACACCCATGTAGACCAACGGTTGTCAGCACGCAACATATGAGGAGAACAACAGCAAGAGCATGTACGACCACTTGCCCCACTATCCTCTGCCAAGGATTGCAGTCTGCCCCCCACAACTCGTTCCGCATGCTGGTCGTCTCCTCTCTCCAAACGGGATGTACTAGCTGCTGAGCCCACAATTCCGCGGACTAACCTGGATTCACCTTCGCCACATTCTCAAAGGCTGTCCCATGGTGAAGCCGTGGGCTCCGGCGTAGGTAGAATACCGAGGCCAATCAATCCCGCCTCCCCGACCGAAGATGCCACAACGCCCACCTGACCGCGGGGGATAGCCCATGGATCTATGTATATTGTACCGTGATATGGGACATAGGTGACGAGGGATATCTGTGCGTACTCGTGCTCAAAAGACTGCAGTGGCGTTGTCTCGTCGGAGGCGTACTCAATCGATCTCATATACGCGTGCGTTTTGGCTGCATTTTCTGAGTTCCTGCTCTGTTGTAGCCAATTCCATATCCAGCCGTAGTCAAGACCGACGGCACCTGCCTGCAACTTGTTGCCTTTCTTGCCGACGATCACCCCGAGGCGCACCTCTAGCGGACCCCACTGGAACTCCACGAGTGACCCGCCAATTGAGACGTCCAAGTTCTCCGGTTCGAAGTGAGCCCCGCCACTAACAGTTGTCAAACGCCAATCACCATCTTCACTCACTATTTCCGCTATATGCGCTTCCGCGTGTGCGCTGATACGCGGCGGGAGGGGAGCAACACCTCGCTGCGGGTCGATGCTTACGGATGCGTCAACCGCGAATGCCGAAGCATCGATACCATGTTCGCCTTCTTCGTAGAACCCTCCTTTGAAATGGCATTCTCCGCCCTCGCAGCCCTTATCTGTTTGGTAATCGGACCATCGGCCATCCTGGTACCCGCTCGGGTCAATCCATCGGAGGGGGTTGTTCCGGCAGTAGGAGTAACGGTTGAGCGACTGTGTGTCAATGGGGTGTGCCACCAAAGCATCCGGACTGATGAACCTGCCCAGCAGGGGGTCGTAGTATCGGGCGTTGTAGAAGTACAGGCCGGTGCCGTCCAGCCTCTGGCCGGTGAACATCCTGTCCGTTCCGAGAGCGCCGCTGCTGCTCCTGGTCTCCCCGTAGGGACAGTACTTGACCCTCGCTACCAGGTCGCCCGAGCTGTCTGTGGTCAGGGACGTGCCGGTCAGGTGGTCCTGGTGCACGAAACGGAGATTCGCTCCGGCCCTCAGCGCCACCAGCC
>CAZNOI010000012.1:0-75382 GCA_964574685.1 uncultured Dehalococcoidia bacterium | reverse complement strand
CATCATAGCGGAGGACTCTAAGTCAATGTGTTACTGTTTTCGGGGGTAAGGTCAGAGAAGTCACAGGCACTGTCACTATACTTCAGTATTTGGCGAGGTGATACGCAGGACGTTGCCGACAAGATTGGAACTGTCCTTGGCCAGCCACACGCTATGGTGCAGAGGAAGCTGGGCGACTGGCAAAGACAGTGGCCCTGCAGTTGTCGCAACGCAGAAAGGAGTAGACAGAGTGGCCAAAATGAAGGTAAGCATTAAGGACTGGGGAATGCCGATGGAAATCAAGAACAAAGGCATTGAGATCGATGTTGCGGACGACAGTAGTGGGCATTGGGGCGACCTCTGTGTCACCAAGACCGGTCTCGTATGGTGCAAAGGCAGGATCAAGAAAGAGAACGGGGCAAAGCTAACTTGGGAAGAGTTCCGGAACCTGATGGATGACCTTCCTAGGCTGAAGAAGGCCCTGAAGAAGCTCTAGCCAGACAGAAGCCTCCCTGGTGGGTTCGACTCCCATGCGCTCCCGCCAGCTTCAAGCCAACTTGCCGGATGCCTACTTCGGCTCGATGGATGCCAGCTCATCCAGCATCGCCACCTCTATGCCCCCTTCGACGAGAGCCTGGGACCTGGCCAGCACGTCTGCCAAATCGGGATTAGAGGAATGCGCCTGAAATGCTGCATCATCCGTGTATCTCTCGATGACAACCACAAGGTTCGGGTCCATGCGATCTCTGTTGACCGTGTAGTACAGGGTGCCCTCTTCCTGGCTGACTCTGGGAACGATATGGTTGAGCATCCGGATGATCTCATCCGCCTGGCCGTCCTTCGCCCTGAACTTCGCGATTACCGCCAGCATGTCCACACCTCCTTGGCCTTTGGTCAGGGATAGACCAATGCTCGTGCACTCGCCCAGCGCCGGCACCGTTCGCCGGGCGTCGACGGTCGATTAGAGCAGCAAGACCCGAACGGCCCTTCCCCCTCTACCAGAGCACGAATGCGAGCGGAATCGTGATGACAAAGGCGACAGCGAGTGTGCCCAGGGCGGCGGCTATCATGGCCACGGGTATGGTGATGGGGAAGATGAAGAACCCCGGCCCGAAGATCGAGAGCACCTGCTGGCGGCGGGACTTCGCGGGCGTTCATGATAGACGGGCGTGGCGCATGTGTCAATCTCAGGTGACCCTGCCTGTGCCCGATGTAACGGATTCTTTACGTTTTCCGGACATGGCGTTATGACTTCTTGACTGCCTGCCGCATACAATGGAGTTGCGCAGCCGTACAGCGGGCCGTCCGGGCTGTTGCCAGGCAGCGAAACATCGAGTAAGGAGGCGCTATGGAAGGCATAGAGGAGATGGTGAAGGCAACCCTCGGCGAGATAGAGAAGCTTCTCAGCACGAAGACGGTTGTAGGCGACCCGATGACGGTCGAGGGCAACACGCTGATCCCCCTCGTGAGTATCGGGTTCGGCTTCGGTGCAGGGCAGGGCTACGGCCCCGCCGAGAAGAGCAAGGAGTCCGGCATGGGCGGCGGCGGCGGCGCGGGCGGCGGCGGCGGTGTCAAGCCCGTGGCGGTGATAATCGTGGGCAAGGACGGCGTTACCGTAGCCCCCATAGTCGGCGGCGCTGCTACGGCGGTCGAGAAGATCGGCGAAGTGGTCGGCAAGGCGATAGAGAAGCGTGGTGAGAAGAAGAAGGAAGAGTAGCGCGGAGTGTGGGTACTCTATCTCATACTCGGGCTCGTCGCACTCTTCATAGCGTTGCTCGCGGTCCCGATCGATCTCGTCTTCCTCGTTGAACGGGGCGGCGAGTCACGGTCAAGGGCGCGGGTCAACTGGCTCTGGGGCCTTCTCGGCAAGGACATCCATCGGGGAGAGAAGAAGCCCGAGAAAGAGCCGAAGAAGCGCAGAAGGAGAGTGAGGCCCTTTCTCAGCGCGATGCGCTCGAAGGGCTTCGTCCGGCGCGCCCTGAGGTTCCTTCGGGACCTCCTGCGTAGGGTTAAGGTGCGGGACCTGACACTTGACGCACAGGTCGGCCTCGGAGATCCGTTTCAGACTGGGATGCTCTTCGCCCTGGTCGGTCCTGCGACGGTGTCACTGACAGCGCTCCCGACGGCGTCCGTGAGCGTCCGCCCCGGCTTCGATGTCGACGGCTTCATGGGGCGGTTCAGCGGGGATGTGCGGGTGGTGCCCCTGAGCGTTATCGCTCTGATAGCGGGCTTCCTGCTATCCCTCCCGACCCTCCGGGCAGTCTACGCTGGGTTCAAGGCATGGAGGAAATGACGGAGAACCGCGTCGGCAGGCCGCTCACTACAGGCGGTGTCACCATAGTGCCGCTGGAAAAGGTGCGCCTGAGCCGGTCAACGGGGCGTCGCGGTGGGACGGTCTACGGCTCAGTGGAGCCTGTGGCCGTAGTGGTACACACGCCGGATGGGGATGTGGCCCTGGACCTGCAGTGCAGGCGTCTGGCTCTGACCGATCTGGTTGGGCAGTTTGCCGGGCTTGAGGAGACGCTGTCCGGGCTATGATTGCAGGGCTGCGTACTCCCCGGCGGGAAGATAAGGGCAAAGGGATTGCTTCTTGGGGTCGCGACTGAGCGCGTTGGCGAAGGCCATGCAGGTCGCGTAGCCGCACTCACCGCAGTTGGTTGCAGGAAGCAGCCTGTATATTGCCAGGAAGCTCGGCGGAGGCCTCTTGCCCTCTTCACGGGGTTCGATCTCACGGCGTCGCGCCCAGATGTCGTTGACAAGCTCGACGGCGCGTTCAGCGAGCCTCTGGGCCTCTTCCCGCTCCTCCACGGGCGCGATGTCTATCTGGTGAGCGCGGAACGCGTACTTCCTGTAGTCCTTCTGCCACAACAGTACGCCCGCGCCTGGATCGTACTCCGCACCCTCCAGCTCGGCGTTCAGGAATGGCAGAACCTCGCTGATGTCACCCGGCAGGTGAAGCTCGGCCTTCCAGGCGGGCGCGCCGGGGAAGCAGGCCGGTGTAATCAGGCTGAGGTCGTATTGCGGAATCAGTTGATCCGTTAGTGCGCGTTCCGACATACGTTACTTCAGGTTGCCTCCATGCGCTCAGGGCATCAAAGGATGCCCCTACTCTGACTAGTATATCCCGAATACCAGGGGTATGAAAACGACTGTGATTATGCACAATATCGCAAGGAACGCGAGCAGGATGGACACCGGCACCCCGATGAGCGCGAACGGCGGCAGAGCCCAGGAGACTATCAGGAGAACGGCGATCACCGCGTGAAGGTTTCTGCTCCGTACTGTCGGCCTGCCGGGCAGCCTCCGCCTCATTGTTCGCCAGCGGCGACCGGTCCTTATTCGTAAACGCGACATCATGGACCTCCGATCAGAAGAGTACGAGTGAAGCCGGGATTCCGACAACTGTGACGGCCAGCATGAAGCCTCCGATGCACAGCGCCACGAAGGCGACTATCTCCGCCGGGACCGTGGCGACGGCTGCGGGCGGGAAGAGCCAGATGGGCAGTACGCCGGCCACGAATACGATGAAGGCCATACCGTACGTGCTCCTGCGGCTGGCGAGCCGGGCCGTCATTCGCCGTGCGAGGGCCTGCCTCCTGAGTTCGAGGTCTAACAGGAACTCCAGCATCTCGACCTCCATGGTGGGAAGAATCGGCGTGAAACCTGCCGGGCACGAGAGTCCCCGGAGGGAGCCTGCAAGGGCGTGTGGGGAATGCGGCGGATCGCGGATATTCAGAATAGCCCGAGTCGGGGGGATTTGTCAAGGCGCTCTGAGGCAAAGCCGGGCCGTTGGATGGCGAGCTTGCCGAGCCAGGCCGACTTCCTGCACCACGGCGGAGAGCGCCGCGGCTGCAGGGAGCTTACGTTCCCGACTACTGGGCCAGCGAGGCTATGTGGGCCAGGGCGCACTTGTCCTTGCGGTCTATCCACAGATGACACTGGTACGTCATCTGGCCTCTGCCGGGCTCAATGACCTGCCACCTGCCCTTGTTGCAGACGGCGTGTTGGAGGGCGGTGCCGAAGTCCTCGCTCCTGCACCTCGCTATGAGTATGAACGGACAGAATTGCACGCTCATCGGGGGACCCTTTCTATGTGAAAGCCTGCGCCGGTGTCGGCGCCTCCGGCTCTGCTCTCGTTCTGTAAGCCCAGCAGGCGGCGAACCCCAGAACGCACATGCATATCAACGTCAGGGGCTCGTAGGTATCGAAGAAGACGACCCATGAAGGGGCGTTGAACTGGCGGTCAAACGCCCCGCCCTTCCAGGGCCAGGCTCCCCAGTCGACAGTCTCGAAGGCTGCATTCACCCTCTGCCACCAGTCGCCGCTGTCATGCAATGTCAGGAGCTCGTGAACGAAGCCTGGCTGACTCTCCTCAATCGTGAGCAGTTCGCTCTTGAACTCCTCTCTGGTGGGCCAGCCGTAGCCCTCGTTGGCGTAGAGTATGGCCCCGCCAAGTCCAAGTATAATGGCGACCGAGAGCACGACGAGGAACACGCGCGTTCGGCTGGATCCGACGTTGACTCCGGACAGCCGTCTGCTAAGACATCGTGTGTTCTTGATGGACAAGTTCAGCTCCTGTAACCAGCCTGCGCTGTCAGGATGGTCTGGTATGAAGTTAGCACAGGGCGAGTCCGCTGAACATGGCCCTTTGGGTTAGGGGTGAGGCAGTCGATAGTACTCTGGGCGAGCAGGTAAGCACTCATAGGAACCCCCGTTCGGAGAGAAGCGCGAGCCCTGCAACCTCCGAACGAGGGCTATGACTGGGACACCCTTGCTGATGCAGGTGTCATTCGCATGATAGAGGCGACGGGGTGGGGGGTATGTGACTAAAGTCGCACTGGGCGGCCGTTACTGCAGTAGGGGGTATCCGGAACCAAAGTGGTCGCTAACTGCAGGAAAAGTGAGGTCCAATCACGTTGACACCGAGACCGCGCGGTGCTAGATTGAGTCTACTCCGTTCGTCTTTCCGCGTCCGCACTCTCCACAGCCGGAGGTACCTGCATGTTGCATTTCTTGAGGACGCTTGAGCGCAGGCGACGCACATATCGAAACAAGCTGCTGGGCGGTCATCCGACGCTCACATCGGGGCTGTTCGTGCTGGCAGGCCTCCTTGCCTTCGTGGGCATAGTCGACTGGCCTAACATCCCCTTCGCGATAGCTGCTGCTGCACTCGGAGGCTTCCTCGTAGTGACAGTGGTCTTCGCACCCATAGGGCTTCTATTCCTTTAGACCCTGGTGTAGTTCGCTTCGGCGCAATCTGTGCCTGAGGGAGGTGTAATGCTGAACTCACTGATTCAGTTGAAATACAGGAGACGCAGCTACGCCAGAAGACTTGGCGGCAAGGGCGCTCCGAGAAGCAACGGCACGCTCGCCCTGATCCTTATCATCCTGCTGCTCACCCTGAACGTGCCCGGCATTCTCTTCGCCCCGATCAGTCTGCCGCTGGTCTTCCTTCTGGCTGTGGTCGCCGTTCTCTGCATCGCGTCGGTGATCCTGATACCAATCGCGTTCGGCATCTACTAGTACCCGTAGTACCCGGTGTCAGGCCTGCTTTGATGCTGCCGGCCCGAGTACGCGCTCGTCTCCCACGCGGCGCGTGACCTTCTTCTGGTCCAGGAACTCCAGGAGCACCTGAGCGTACTTGCGGCTCGTGTTCAGCAGGTCCCTCGTCTCTCCAAGGGTTATCTTGCCGTGCTGCCGTATGTGGTCGGTTATCTGCCTGACCATGTCCTCGTAGGCCGACGTCGCGAACACCACGTTGTCGCTCACCTTCACTACCTTCCCCTCTTTGACCAGCAGGTTGACCAGCTCCGGCTCCGGCATGATGTCGCCGGGGGGAGAGTAAGGGTTCCGCGCGAGCGCATCGAGGAACGAGTCGACACGCGCCTGCTGCTCGGCGCTTAGCTGGACGGAGTGCGAGGGTAGCCTGACCTCCGAGCCGGTGCCCGCGACCGCTCCTTCGTCCGCCAGCTTCTGTATGACGGCGGCGGAGATCGCGGCAGGCAGCTTCAGCCTGCTGGCCAGCTCGCCGCGAGGCATCCCCGCTCTGGAGGGGTGCTTCCGGTGATAGTCATCCAGCGTGCTGCAGACCCTTTCTCTGAGCGCTCCCCAGCCGTTCTGAGTGTAGAGTGAAGCGTGCTCACCGGCGCCGACCTCGATCACCGTCCCGGACTGCAGCAGCTTCCTCATTGCCTTCTCGGCTTCGCTGATGGAAAGGCTGCTCTCGCGGATGAGCTCCTTTCTCTCCGCGGGCTGGCGGGCTTCGAGATTCGCCGTGAGGACCTCCTCGGGCGTCCCTCTCTCCTTGATCGCCAGGCTGTCGAAGACGGCGGCCCTGTGCCGGCGGTACCTGCCGGCGTGGGCTTCCACAACCACCCCGCCTCCCAGGGTGTCCCTCGAAGACCTGATGACGAAATGGTCTCCTTTCACGATGGCGAGCGGCTTTCCCAATCGTAGCTGTGCCCATGCATCGCCACCGGGCTCCAGCTCGTTGGCATCGAGCAGGCGTACTCTGGCCGGCGCCTCGCCCGAGCCCGAATGCAGTGTCACGCTGGCGTTGTGCTTCAACGGGCGCTTCGCGGACGGCAGAAGCCGCACTCTGGCGCTGAACATCTCTGTTGCTGACATCCAGCCAGGGCTGGTGAGGACATTGCCGCGCTCAATGTCGGTGGTACCCACACCGGTGATGTTGGCCGCTACCCTGCTGCCTGGAGCGGCCTTCTCGATGCGCGTCTTGTGAGTCTGGAGGCCTCTGAGCCGTGTCCTGAGCCCCTGAGGCTGCACCTCCACCTCCTGGCCGACACCGAGCGATCCATCAACCAGCGTGCCGGTTACCACGGTGCCGGAGCCCGCGATGGTGAAGACCCTGTCAACGAAGAGCCTGGGCCTGCTGATATCCTTTCTCGGCTCCACTTCAGTGAGCGCCGAGTCTATGGCCGCCAGCAGGTCGCTGATCCCGTCTCCGGTCAGCGCCGACACCGCGACGGCTGGAGATTGATGCAGAGCGGTTGGCGCCAGCAACTCCTCGATCTCCATAGTCACGATGCTGACGAGCTCTTCATCTACCAGGTCTTTCTTGGTGATAACGGCAATACCCTTCTGCACCCCGAAGAGGTCGAGGATGGCGACGTGCTCTCTCGTCTGAGGCATGACCCCTTCGTTGGCGGCGACTATGAGGAGGGCCAGGTCGATCGCGCCGACTCCGGCGAGCATGTTCTTGATGAAGTGCTCATGACCGGGCACGTCGACGATTCCCACGTCTTGCCCGCTGGGGAGCGTAAGCCATGCGAATCCGAGGTCAATGGTCATGCCTCGTTCTTTCTCTTCGCGGAGGCGGTCGGGGTCTATGCCGGTGAGGGCGTGTATGAGGACGGACTTGCCGTGGTCAACGTGGCCGGCGGTGCCGAGTACATACATCCGTGCGACTCCGTGGTCTTGCGCGCCGGGACCGCGCGCCGCTCTGGAGTTCAAGGCCTGGTTGGTACACCCAGTGCGTGACACACCGCGTCGATAACCGCTTCATCCTCTTCGGGTAACACGGTGCGTGGATCGAGGAGCAGCATATTGCCGCTGATTCTGCCTATGACCGCACGTTGCCGTGTGCGGAGTGCCCGTGCCAGGGCCTGTGTTCCCTTCAGGCTTCTCCCTTCGGTGCCTGCGATAGCGACCACGCGCGTGGGCAGAGTGCCGCCGGGCAGGCTTCCTCCCCCGATCGCACTCTCGCCATCCAGAACCGTGGCGACTTCGCCGAAGGCCCGCGCCCAGCGCCCGGCCCTGTCCTCAATCTCATGTAGAGGCGTCGATATCATCCGCCAGACGGGCACGTCCTCAAGGGCCCGGCCCCTGAGATATGCCACCAGCGTCGCCTGGAGAGCGGCGATTCTCGTCTTGTCGATGCGTGTCGCCCTGGCCAGAGGGTGCTTCTTGAGCTTGTCGACCAGATGCTTCCTCCCGACGATGAGGCCCGCCTGCGGACCTCCCAGCAGCTTGTCACCCGATGAGAAGGCCAGGCCGACGCCCTTCGTGATGCTGTCCTGCAACATCGGCTCCGCGTCGAGGCCGAACTGAGTGGTGTCTATGAGGCAGCCACTGCCCAGGTCGTCGAGCACCGGCATACTGTACCGCTCTGCAAGCTCGACGAGTTCCTCCAGGGAGACGCTGGTCGTGAAGCCGACTATGCGGAAGTTGCTGGAATGCACTTGGAGGAGCGCCGCCGTCCGCGGGCTGATAGCCTCCTCGTAGTCCTTGACATAAGCGCAGTTGGTGGTGCCCACCTCGACCAGCTTCGCCCCGCTCTGACGCATTATCTCGGGTATGCGGAAGCTGCCGCCGATTTCGACCGCCTGGCCCCTGGGCACTATCACCTCTTTGCGTTTGGCGAGCGCCGTCAGCCCCAGGAGCACGGCCGATGCGTTGTTGTTGACCACCAGCGCCGCCTCGGCGCCGGTGAGCTGGCAGAGTAGCTGCTCGATGTGCGCAGTTCGCGAGCCGCGCGTCCCGCTGTCCAGGTCGAACTCAAGATTGCAGTATCCGCGCGAGACCCTGTCCATCGCCTCCATGGCTTCCCGGCTGAGGGGGGCGCGCCCTATGTTAGTGTGGATTATCACTCCGGAGGCGTTGATCACCGGTCGAAGGGTGGGAGAAGCCAGCGATTGAATACGGGCGCGAACGGATTCCAGGATCTCATCAACTGAGGAAGCCTGTCCACCCTCGGCCAGCGCTGCTCGCTCATCGTCCAAACGCAGGCGTATGATGTCCGTCACGAGATTGTGAGGATACTCGGCAAGGAGTTCCTTGACCCGTGGCTCTGTCAGGAGCCTGTCGACGCTGGGCAGATTGCGAAACGGGTTCTCCACGACGTCCTCAGGGGTATCATAGCACAGATGTCTTCACCCGCGGCCTTCGTGATTGCGAGCCGGCCTATTCCTCCAGGTAGTCCTTCTCGGTATCCCGCCTCCTGCGGTAGGCTATCTTGGCCAGGATGATGCTCATCTCGAACAGGATAACCAGCGGAACGGCGACCAGGCTCTGGTTGATCGGGTCGAAGGTCGGGGTGATGATGGCCGCGAGGATGAAGCAGACGATTATGGCCCACCTTCGTTTGCTGGAAAGCCATTCCGGCCTCAGAATGCCGATCCTGGCGAGGAAGGTGGTGATCACGGGCGTCTCGAAGACAATACCTACTGCTACCATGAACCTGATTACCAGCGCGATGTAGTTTGCGAGCCTGATCTCCGCGGTGGCAACATCCCCAATATCGGGTCCCAGTAGCGAGAAGCCCTGCCAGTTCAGAAGGAAGTTGGTAGCCGGCGGGACGAGCACGAAGTATGCAAAGGCCAGCCCTCCGGCGAACATCAATGTGATCCAGGGCAGCGCGAGATAGACATACCTCTTCTCCCGCCGCGTGAGCGCCGGTGAGACGAACATGATGCCCTGGTATACGAGGATGGGCATCGCCAGCACTATGCCGCCCGCGAGGGCCACCTTCATGTAGGTGGCCACGAACTCGGTCATCTCGATGTAGATGGGGGTGAAATCCTCGGGGGCGGGGGCTTTGAGGAACTCTATTACGTTGGTGGTGAATGCGAAGGCGATGCCGGTGCAGATTGCCAGCGCGATGAAGGACTTAATTAGACGGGAACGCAGTTCGGTGAGATGTCCGGTGAAAGTCAGCAGCTTGTCGTCTTTGCTCACAGGGGGATGCCTCAGGACTCAGCGCCGCCGCTCTCGTTTTGGGCCGCCTTGCGGGGCAGTGTCTTCGACTGCCCCTCCGGCTTGTCTTCCTTCTTGGCCTGCTCTTCGGCCTCCAGTTCCTTGAACTCCTTCGAGACCTCGGCTGTGAATTCAGTCGTCATCCTTCTGAAAGCGCGGACGAACTTGGCGACGTTCCTCGCCACCTCCGGGACCTTGCCCGGACCGAACGCAATGAGGCCCACGAGAAGGATGAGGAGTATTTCCAGGGGCCCCATGCCAAAGAATTCCATTAAGGTCTCATTCCTAAAGGCTGCTTCCCGATGGAAGGGGAAGCCCTCGGTATATGCGGGGTAGCCTTGAGGGCTTTACCTCGTCTTGCCCTCGGCTATCTTCTTGGTGGTCTTCTTCTTGGGCTTCTCTTCCTGTTCCTGTTCCTCTTCCGTGGTATCCTCGATGAGTCCCTCCTTGCCCCGGCGGAACTCACGGATGCCTTTGCCGAGCGCGCCACCAACCTGTGGCAGCTTGCCGACGCCGAACACTATCAGTACGACCACCAGTATTATGACGCCCTCTACCCATCCAATCGCTGGAAAAGCCATAGCACCCCCTCTGCCTAACCGGCTGTTGCTGTTCCGGGAGACCCCTCCAGCCTCTCGGGGTGAGAGTAAACGGAGAGACGGTCTCCTCGGGCATACCCTACCAGTGTTATGCCTAGGTCACCTGCAAGTGATATCGCTCGGTCCGTTGGCGAACTGCGCGATATCACTATCGGCACGCGCATGCGCGCCGCCTTGCTCAGCATCTCCGACGAGATTCTGCCGGTGGCGACAATGGCCTTGTTGTCTGTCGGCTGCCCGGTCAGAAGGCTCTCGCCGGCTATTTTGTCAATAGTGTTGTGGCGGCCTATGTCCTCGGCCACAATCAGGAGCTTGTCTCCTTCCGCAAGTCCTGCAGTATGGACACCCCCACAGTGCCGGTACAGTGCGGCTTCCTCGTTTAGCTGTCTCATCAGGGACGAGACCTGAGCGGCTGTCACAACAGCGCTGGACTCTACACGCACGAGCTGCTTGTCGAAGGCAACACCTCCCCCGCATCCCGAGCCGACCGTGCGGCGCTGCGGCGGCGTGTAGTCCTGCCTGGACAGCAGGACGTCAGCCAGCCAGTCGTCCTCGCACATTCTCATGCCCGCCACATCATCCAGTTTGTCGATCACGCCCTCATTCAAGAGCAGGCCGAACACAAGCTGCTTGAGCTTCACGGGAGTACAGAGCACAGTAACGAGCTCGAGTCCGTTGACATAGACGGAGAGAGCCATCTCGGCCGGCACGTCCGTTGAGGCGTCCGACCATTCACCCGAGTGATAGCGAGTATACCTGACATCCGGCGTTGCGCCCTCCACCATATGCTCATCGGCCATCTTCGCGTCCTCGCACCGGGTGCCTTGAACGTGAGTTGCAGTACACACTATCAATTATAATTCATCCCTGGAAATGCTTCCATGGGTGTGGCGCACGTGAGGCGATTGCCGGGCTGTGGCTATGTGTCTTCCGCCGGGGTGGGGGTCCAACCGGGCGAAAACCCCTGCTCCTGCGCCTGCCTGTCCAGGTCCGTAGTCATCAGACGTTCTAGGGGCATCAGGACCTCTGAGTCCGCCCGCCTAAGGTCGACGGCCTTCAGGTATGTCTTGCACGCCTTGCACAGGTACAGCCGGTATGTCTCGCTCTCATCGGGATAGTATGCCAGCGACTCATGGTCCTGAGTCCCGCAGTAGGGGCATTGCACCCGCTGGTACAGCCATTCCGAATCACACCGCGAGCAGACCAGCCACCTTGCGCCGGACTCCTTGTCGAGATAGGAAAAATCCGGCTTGCCTCCGCAGATGGGGCATCCTCTTGCACGCCACTGGTTTTGAGGCACCAACTCGATGAGTGATTCGGCACGGGCTGAGAGGAAGGGCTTGAGGGCGCAGTGCAGCGCCAGGGCGAGCAGGCTTTCCTCCATGCCCGATTGGTCCGTCCAGTGGTCAAGTGGCTGTCCCTCGAACCAGGCCCTGGCTGCGTTCTGCAGGTCCTCCCGTCGGGAAGCCATTGCGCTCAATCCCTCCGCGGCGGAGTTGACGCGGTCTCTTATGGCCTCTGCGGATTCCTCGACCACAGCGGCGAAGACATCCCAGTCGACAGACAGGGCGTCCCACTTCAGCAGCGGGACGCCCTGTCTGATTTGAGCAGCTATCTCAGTCCTGGTCGCTCTTGGTCCGGTCCGTGGAATCCTCTCACCGGCCTCCACCTGGATTCTCAGCAGGTCTCTGTAGAAGCCTATCGGCTCCGGCAGCGGGCCTTCCCGCTCCTGCCAATCTTCCAGCCTGCTTAGAATCCTCTTGCCTGCTTCCAAGAGCTCTCTGGTCCCTCAGTTCCTGCTCACTGCACTTCAGCGGCCGCGAGCAACTCGCTCGTACCACTTCTGGTGGTGACTCCTCGCGTATTCCGCGGTCACCTTGCCTGTCACCATGGACCGCAGTGAACCCGCGAATCTCGGATGGAAAGCCGGCAGCATGACATGAACCAGCAGCATGGCGCCGCCCAGGATGAACGCGATGTCGTGCCAGATCACCGCCCAGCCAATGTTGCCCTGGGGAGCGAACCAGAGCACCGCGCCGCTTATGACGAAGCTGATCCCGCAGAAGATGACGACCACGTTCCACATCTTCTGGCCGGTGTTGGACCGGTCCTGAGGCGGCATCTTGCTCTCGTCACCGCCGAAGTAGTAGCTGGGGGCTGCCTTGAGCCAGCCTACGTCGTCGCCGCCCCAACTCAGGGCTTCCTTGATCCACTCAACCGTAGCCCTGGGGTGGGTCACCATGTAGACTACCGGAATGGCCACGAAGGCCACGGCGGCCACCCTGTGGGCGACTCCGCTCACACCCCACCACGCGCCCGGGCTTACCCATCCCAGGAAGAAGAACAGGCCGGTGAGACCCAGGATAATGGAGCAGGCGACGATCCACCAGTGCTGGAAGATGGCGGCCTTGCTGTAACGTTCGACCTCCTGCATCTTATTTGCCCTCCTTCTCCGAGATGATCCTGGCGCGGGCTACCATGATGTTCAGTATCAGGCCGAGGCCGACTATGCCTGCGGCCGCGTAGCCCAGCGGCTTGATGACGTCCTGCCATGCGGTGGCTGTTCCGGCCACTACGGGGTTCGTTGGCAGTCCGTACTTGTCCGGGGAGTCCTCCAAGACGTAGATGACGTTTGTGCCCTGGCCGTCCAACTCGTCTCTGCCGTAGACCCTCGCCCCGGAAACACCCTGCTGTATCAGTTCCGCTACACGAGCCTCAGCGGCTGCGAGAAGCCTCTCCCTGTCGCCGAATTCCAGCGCGTTGGTTGGGCAGGTCTTGACACATGCAGGTATCTCGTTGGCATCGAGCCGGTTGAGTTCCGGGGTGGTGCATGCTGTGCACTTCGTAATCCGGTTCCCAAGGCCGGTTATCAGGCTGCTGTCGATCCTTGGCACGTCGAACGGGCAGAACTCCACGCAGTAGCCGCAGTTCGTGCACTTGCCCCTGTCTATGGTGACGAAGCCGTCCGGTCGCTGATAGAGCGCACCGGTCGGGCAGACCTTCACGCAGGCCGGCTCGACGCAGTGCATGCATGAGCGCCTTGTGAAGACCCATTTGATCTGGTTCGTCGAGTCCGGCATCTCATGGAACTGCATCTTGAGGTAAGTATCGGGGGACAGGTCCGGCGGGTTCTCGTAGGTACCCCGGTTCGTTGTTTCCTCCGCCTTCAGTTCGTTCCAGTTCTTGCAGGCGACCTGGCATCCCCGGCAGGCTGTGCATTTGGAAGCGTCGTACAGTATCCCTTTAGCCATCGTTCACCTCCTACGCCTTCTCGACCTTACAGAGGAAGGTCTTGTACTCGGGGATGGTGGTATTGGCGTCGCCCACATGCGGCGTCAGGATGTTGCCGCTGCTGCCTGTAGAGAGCCCGGAGTAGCCCCAGTGCCACGGTATCCCTATGTGGTGCACCGTCCTGCCGTTGACCTGCATACCCTTGAAACGGGGAGTGACGACCGCCACGCCTTCCACCATGCCTCTGGCCGAACTGACCTTGACCCTGTCGCCCTTCCTGACGCCGACCTCGTCAGCCAGGTCCTCGCCCATCTCGACGTAGAATTCCGGCATCAGCTCAACCAGCCACGGAAGGTTCCGGGTCATGATGCCTGTCTGCCAGTGCTCGGAGCAGCGATAGGTCGTGCCCACGTGCGGGTACTGTGCGGCTTCGCCGCGATCGTTCATGAACTCGCCGATGAATGCCGTCGGGTTGTATTGCTGCGACGACATCATGTTGCTGACAGGGCTCTCCCAGGGCTCGTAGACCTCTGGAATGGGCCCGTCGTTCAGTCCGAGGCCCCAGAGATGCCCAACGCCATCCGGCTTCATTATGAAGGGCAGGTACTTGGAGCCGGCGTCGGCTGCGTTGATTGGAGGCCAGCCGCCGTCCGGCACGTCGCCGAGCCATGTGCCCTTCCACTGGATTACCGGATGCTGGCTGTCCCAGGGCTGGCCGTCGAGATCGACGGATGCCCTGTTGTATATGATTCGCCTGTTCAGCGGCCAGCACCAGGACCAGTTCGAGTACAGGCCGATCTGATTGAGCGAGCGGTCAACAGTATCCCTGCTCTTGAGCTTGTTGCCGTCAGCCTCCGTGTACTGGTTGCAGTACAGCCAGTTGCCCGAAGTCGTGGTCCCGTCGTCCTTCAGGGCGCCGAAGCTGACAACCAGCTTGTTGGTCGTCAGGTCCTTTCCATTGACTTCCGCTGCGACCTCATCCGGGTCCGGATCATCGCCATAGTCCCAGACCAGCCGTGTAATGGCTTCTCGATTCGGCGCAGCGGGGTCGTTCGCGTACATCTGCTGTAGCTTCAGCATGATGCGGCTGACTATCTCCAGGTCCGGCTTGGCCTCTCCGGGAGGATCGACAGCTTTCCAGCGCCACTGTGCCCAGCGGCCGCTGTTCGAGATGCTGCCGTGTTTTTCGTAGGAGCAGGCTGCCGGCAGCACTACGACCTCCGTCTGGATGTCCGACGGGTTGACTCCCGGTCTCCGCCAGAACTCGGCGGTCTCGGTCATCCAGATATCGGTGCAAACGAGCCACTTCAGGTTGCCGAGGGCCGTACGCTCGCCGTTGGAGTTGGGGCCGCCGACGGCGGGGTTCTGTCCCCAGCACCACATTCCTTCGAGTTCGCCTCGTCCCATGGCCTCGAACATCCCGATGTGGGTGTAGTTCTTGCCGCTGATCACCTTGGGCAGGCGATGGAATGTGGCGTCCGAATCGCTCTGAGCATCGTTACCGTACCAGGCAGCGAGTAAGCTCATGATGTACTTCTTGTAGTTGCCCCACCAGTTGGCACTCTTGTCACCCTCAAGGCCCTGTGGGGTAACAGCCTTGGGTGTCGCTCTGTCAAGGTATGCCTGGAGGTCGCTGTCGACGTCCGCCGGCACCTTCAGGTAGCCGGGCAGGATGTGGCTCAGCAGGCACATGTCCGTGGAGCCCTGTACGTTCGAGGTGCCTCTCAGCGCATTAACGCCGCCGCCGGCCACCCCCATATTCGCCAGCAGAAGCTGGACCATGGCGTAGGTCCGGATGTTCTGCACACCGTATGTATGCTGGGTCGTCCCCATCGCATACATGATGGTACCGGCCTTGCCTTTCTGACCGGACTTGGCGTATGTGCTGTACACCCTCTCCAGGTCGGCTTCGGGCACGCCGGTGATCTCGCTGACCTGCTGCTTGGTGTAGCGGGAGTAGTGGCGCTTCATCAACTGGAACACGCACTTCGGGTTCTGCAGCGTCGGATCGGTCTGCGGAGTGTTGGCGTCGCCGTACGCCCAGGCCGACTTGTCGTACTTCTTTGCCTGAGCATCGAACCCGCTGAAGACGCCGTCCAGCTCGCCCGGTAGCTGGATGTTGTCGTTGACTATGAGCGCGGCGTTGGTGTACTGCGTCACATAGTCCATGTTGTAGTCCTGGGGATTGGCCTCCATGTCGTCGATGATCCACTTGATCATGCCGCCCATGAAGGCGATGTCCGTCCCGGACCGCATTCGGGCATATATGTGTGCCTTGGAGGATGTCCGGGTGAATCGGGGGTCAACGTTGATGAGGGTCGCGCCGCGGGATATGGCTTCAGTCACCCATTTGAAGGAGATAGGATGGTTTTCTGCGGCGTTGGACCCGATTATGAGGATGTAGTCGGCGTTTCGGATGTCTATGTAGTGGTTGGTCATTGCGCCCCGTCCGAACGACTCTGCCAGAGCCGCTACAGTCGAGGAGTGTCATATACGGGCGCAATGTTCAAGGTAGACAACGCCGAGTGCACGATTCGCCTTTGACAGCAGATAGCACTCCTCGTTGTCCAACTCGCCGCCGCCGACCGCGCCGATGGTCTCGCAGCGATTGACCTGGCGACCCTGGCTGTCGGTCACCGTCATGGTACGGTCGCGAGTGTCCTTGATCAGGGTTGCGACCTTGTCGATGGCCTCATCCCAGCTCATCTCGCTGAAGTCGGTAGCACCGGGTGCCCTGTAGAGCGGCTGGGTGAGGCGGCGAGGATTGATCTCCCCGTCGACGTTGTGCACCTGTAGCATCGCCTGGCCCTTGGTGCAGAGGTTCCCCTGGCTGATCGGGTGGTCCGGGTCTCCCTCCAGGTTCATGACCAGGTTCTTGCCCGGGTCGGCCGCGATCAACGCCCCGCAGCCGACGGAGCAGTAGCAGCAGATCGTCGGTGTCTCACCGAGGATCTCCTTCTTCAGCGGAATGGCTTTGGGGGCCTTCGTTCTGGGGCCCATGGCCCCGACGAGAACGAGACCGCTCATGCCGGCGCCGCTGACTTTGAGGAAGTCTCTACGGCTTAGTTCCATCTTCCCTCCTTCTTGGTGACTCTATTCCTCCTCGGGCCCGGACGAGCCCGCAAACGCAAAAAAAGAGAACGCCTGCATTCAGGCATTCCCCTGGCACCCTGCGCAGAGGGACAGTACGGACACATCAGCCGCCTTTGCCCCTGTTTGGGCTTTCACTTATGCTACTCTCTAGCTAGATTCTCACTCTCCTTTCCGAATATCGGGAGGCGCCTGCGTTTCCACGGGCACCCTCGGGACCCGGGGGCCCACCGGCTGCTCACCATTGCCCGATGGCGTAAGGCAAGACAACTCGAAGAGTTCGAACAGACATAAACTCTACAGCGAGCGTCGACTCGCCAAGACGCAGTCTACATTAGCACTTCGCGCCTGTCAATATGGTGCACTTACCCAAAAGGGTGGACGTATACCCAAAACGTGGTAGTAGTTACCCTTAGGTACCAGTCGCGGCGATTAGCGTTATCCATGGAGATCACAGGCTGCGATGCGCCGGCCAGGACGAAAGGGCCATTTACAGTCCGGCCACCTCGGCCTATGCTGTCTACAGCATAGGAGAGTACCGTGAGAGCCAAGACGCTTCTGGTCGTACTGTTTGTGGTGGCGCTGGTCACTCTCGGGGTCGTAGAGCAAACCTATTACTCCAATGCTGTGACCTTTGCCGATCCCGACGTCGAAGCGCAGGTACGAGCCGCTATCGGAAAGTCTTATGGCAACCTCTACCACTCGGACCTCGAGCGGATCAGATCGCTCACTTTCTCTAGTCGATCGACCCTTGATCTGTCTGGGATCGAGGGCTGCACCGGGCTGAGGGAGCTTCAGATCTGGGTGGGGGGCGAGTGCGGCTTGCGGCCGCTCTCAGGGCTCACCGAATTGACCAGCCTCATCATCTATGACTTCGGAGACGGGAACCGGACGGCTGACATCTCGTGGGTTACTGGTCTCACCAGGCTGGAGCATCTCGAGTTCGTGTGCCTGGGCATCACGGACGTGTCGCCATTGAGTCACCTGACCGGCCTCTCGCATCTCACTGTTGCGGGGGGCCGGGTCGACGATGTTACGCCTCTGGCCGGTCTCAGCAGCCTGGAGGTGCTCACACTCGGCTCGAATCAGATAGCGGATATCGGCCCGCTCGCTGAGCTTCGCGCGCTGACCAGCCTCTCACTGGATGACAATGCCATTGCCGACATATCCCCTTTGGCCGGGCTGTCCAATCTGTGCGAATTGGGCCTTGGTGAAAACCAGATCGAGGACATATCGCCGATTGCCGATCTCGACAGCTTGAACGTTGTACGGCTCTGGTCGAACCAAATCGAGGACATATCGCCGCTGGTCGAGAACGAGGGGCTGGGTCAAGGCGATGAAGTCTACATCATAAACAATCCCCTCGATGAGACCTCCCGGGATATCTATGTTCTACAGCTCAGGGAGAGGGGAGTCCAAGTCGTGATAGAAACACATAGCTACCCCGAGTTCTGACGGCGCTGCATGCCCGTTTGTGCAAGCCGGACTGCGCTGCTATAATGATGCTCACATAAGAGGTGCCGGCTTCGCACATGTTAGCCAAGGTCCGCACTGCCGCCGTAATAGGCCTCGATGCCCAGGAGATCGAGGTGGAGGTCGACATCTCCAGCGGCCTCCCGGCCATGTTCATCGTAGGCCTGCCGGACACCGCGGTACAGGAGGCCAAGGAACGCGTCCGCTCGGCCATCCGCAACTCCGGCTGCCAGTTCCCCATGAAGCGGATTACGGTGAACCTTGCCCCTGCGGACCTCAAGAAGGCAGGACCCGCCTATGATCTCCCTATCGCGGTCGGCATTCTGCTGAGTTCCGGGCAGGTGAGCGCCAACGCCTCCGACATGCTCTTCCTTGGCGAGCTGGCGCTCGACGGAGGATTGCGGCATACGCACGGCATCATCTCCATGGTCGGGCTGGCGAGGGAGAAGGGCGTGTCCACGGTCTTCGTACCCGCAGTGGATGCAAGGGAGGCCTCTCTGGCCGGCGGGGTAGATGTCATGCCCGTAGAGTCCCTTCCTCACCTGATCAGGCATCTCAACGGCGCCGAGAACATCGATCCTTTCGCTATCGATGAGTCCGAGCTGGAAGCCCCGGAGGTCTTTGGGAGCCCGACGGACCTTGCCCATATCAAGGGGCAGGAGCACGTCAAGCGAGCGCTGGAGGTGGCCGCGGCAGGGGGGCACAACATCTTGATGAGCGGTCCGCCCGGCAGTGGGAAGACGCTTCTCGCCAGGTCGCTGCCTTCCATCCTCCCTTCAATGAGCATTGACGAGGCCCTCGAGGTCACCAAGATATACAGCGTCAGCGGCCTGCTTCCCCAGGAGACCCCTCTGATAAGGCAGCGCCCGTTTCGCGCGCCGCACTATACGATATCGCACGCCGGGCTCGTCGGCGGAGGGCGGATGCCGAGGCCGGGCGAAATCAGCCTCTGCCACAGGGGCGTGCTCTTCCTGGACGAGCTGCCGGAGTTCGGCCATGCCGACCTGGAGATACTGCGCCAGCCTCTGGAGGACAAGGTGGTGACCATCAGCCGGGCGCAGGGGAGCATCACGTACCCGGCGAACTTCATGCTGGTAGCCGCTATGAACCCCTGTCCGTGCGGGTATTTCGGGGACCCGGTGAAGCAGTGCACCTGCGCATCATCGGCCGTGTCCAGGTACCAGAAGAGGATCAGCGGGCCAATGCTCGACCGCATAGACATGTTCGTGGACGTCCCGCGTATCGAATACGACAAGCTGGCAGATGACCGGCTCGGAGAGCCCTCCGCCACTGTGCGCTCCCGAGTGCAGTCGGCGCGCGACAGGCAGGAAGCACGCCTCCCTGGTAACGGCGTCCTGTGCAATGCGGACATGACGCCGGCCGAGGTGCGGGAGTTCTGTACAGTAGAGCCGGAAGCTCAGGACCTCCTGCAGGCGGCCATGCGCCAGCTCAGCCTCTCGGCAAGGGCCTTCCACCGGATACTCAAGCTCGCGCGGACCATCGCCGACATCGAAGAGGCGGATATGATCGCTGCCCGGCACGTAGCGGAAGCACTCCAGTACCGGCCCAGAGACCACCAGTAACCACCCGGGGGTTGCCCGTGACAGAGAGGAGTCCCTGGCAACACATACATGAGATAGCCGGCCTTTTCTCCATGCCCGCAGGCCTGTTCACTGACATCGACGGCACAATCAGCGAGATTGCACCATCGCCGTCGGGAGCTTCTGTGTCCGAGAGCTGCAGGCAAAGCCTCTACTTTCTGGTCAGGCACTTGCCGCTTGTCGCTGCTGTCTCGGGCCGGGCGTCCGAGGAGGCCCGGCGAATGGTCGGCGTCGAGCGCGTAGTCTACGTCGGGAACCACGGTCTGGACAGATGGGAGGACGGAGAGCTTCGGGTGGCCCCGGCCGCTCAGAGCTACCTCTCGATCATCGGCGAAGTGCTGGCCCGATTGCGGGAGTCCCTTCGGATCGAAGGGCTTCAGTTCGAGGACAAGGGGGCGACGGCGTCGGTCCATTACAGGAGGTGCAGCGACCCCCAGGCTGCCCGTCAATCTGTGCTTGCTGCGCTGGAAGCTATTCCCCGTACCGCCGATCTGAAAATCACCGAGGGAAGGATGGTGATCGAGTTGAGACCCCCGGTCGACATGGACAAGGGCTCGGCGGTGCTCGAGATGGTGCGGGAGCGAGGTCTGGAGGCGGCGGTCTATCTCGGCGATGACGTAACAGACGCTGACGTCTTCCGTGCTTTCCGGCAGAACGCCTCGTGGCTCAGAGGTGTTGGGGTTGCCGTCGTGTCCCGTGAAACGCCTTCCGATTTCATGGAAGCTGCGGACTACACTGTCAGGGGCGTACCTGAGGTCGAGAGGCTGCTCAGACTGCTTGCAGAAGCGGTAGCTGGCAGGCCAGATTCCTGAGGTCCAGGAACTGCTGATGCAGCCATCTCTCTATGTCGGCGGACCTGACGGTCTCTCTTAGGGCGGCGGCCCGTTTCTTCTTCTCGTCCGGGCTCATGGTAAGGGCCTGATGCAGAGCCTGGATGGTGCCTTCTATGTCGGCGGGGGCCACGGAGATGACGTGGTCCCTCAACTGCTGGTGAGCGCCTGCGGTCTCCGATAGCACCAGTACACTGTTGCTCTCGTTCACTATGGGGCCTTCCTTGGCCACGAGGTTCATCCCGTCTATCACCGGATTCACGAACAGCACGTCGCAGAGCGTCATCCCGGCCACGGCCTGAGAGTAGTTGTTCTCGTAGAAGACGTGCACCGGCTGCCAGTCCTCGTCCCCGTGTTTCGAGTTGATGCCGTCTACCGTGTCGAAGATGTTCTGTGTATAGTTCTGGTACTGCTTGATGCCCGACCTGCTCGGGACGATGAAGCAGACCATTCTGACCTTTCTCGAGAACTCAGGATAGCGGTCGAGCAAGCCGTCATAGGCCCTAAGGCCTCGAATGATATTCTTGCTTGGCTCCGCCCTGTCTACTCGGACTATTGTCTGGCCGCCGAAGAGCGGCCGGAGCTTCTCCTTGTAGTCCTGGACCCTTGGAGACCGCGCTGTCCGGTTGAGCGCGGCGACGTCGATCGATACCGGATAGGCCACGACGCGCGTACGGTGCCCGCCGCGTGCTACCACGTGATTCCCGTAGTCAATGTCCACGTCCTCCAGGAACATCTCGCAGCAGTGCATGAAGTCGTGGACGTCTCTGCTCGTCTGGAGACCGACGATATCAACCGAGCAGAGACTGCCGAGTATGGAGCGTCGCATGACGTCGGGGAGCAGTTGCCAGTAGCTGGACGCAGGCCACGGTATGTGGATGAAGTGCTGGAGTATGGCGTAGGGCAATTGGCGGCGGATGTAGCCGCCCGTGAGATAGAGCTGGTAGTCGTGCAGCATGATGAAGGGCGGCACCCTGTCGCCGGCGGCCTCGGATATAACGGCTTCGGCGAAGGCCTTGTTGATCGGTATGTAGCCGTTCTCCCACGCGTCGTGCACCTTGGCGTCGATGTTCGGAGTATAGGGCGAGTTCCACATGTAGTGCTGCAGGAACCAGAGCAGGGGATTGCAGAAGACGTTGTAGTACTTGTGGTACATGTTGCGCGGAGAGGAAACGAACCTCAGGTAGAGTCTCTGGCCCGGCAACTGGACCTGGAAGCGGCCGTCCTGCTTCGCGGCAACACGCCGATCGCCCTCGCCCATGGTGCTCGCTATCCAGGTCAACTCGACGTACTTGCTGATCGCGCTGAGGGCGGTCACAACCCCACCGGCGCCACGGTTGAGCTGCAGTTCGCCGTCCTTGTCCAGCCGGTACTCGACGGGACCCCGGTTGCTTGCCAGTATGAGGCGGCGCTCGGAGAGGAGTTCTTGACATAATCCTGCCAGGCCAGGGCTGATGGGATTCTTGTAAGAGGACGGCATGTCGGGAATTTAGCACACGGGTACCCCGTTGTCAACTGAAGCTGGTCGCGAGGGAGCGCCGGACTGCCCGAAAGGGGAGGCCCCAGCTTCAATTGACACTCGTACGTGCATCAACTAAAATCGCTCAGGCGGGGAGACGAGCGAAAGCATGACAGGAGACGAGCTGCGGGAAAAGTTCCTCGAGTTCTTCGAGGGGAAGGGGCACACCCGGATGCCAAGCTCCTCGCTGGTGCCTGCCGGTGACCCCACGCTCCTGCTGACCAGCGCCGGCATGGTGCAGGTCAAGCCGTACTTCATGGGTGAGGCCACACCACCATCGAGGCGACTGGCTTCGTGTCAGAAGTGCTTCCGGACGACGGACATAGCCTCGGTCGGCAACCTCAAGCACCTGACGTTCTTCGAGATGCTCGGCAACTTCAGTGTGGGCGACTACTTCAAGAAGGAAGCCATAGAGTGGGCATGGGAGTTCGTCCGCGAATGGCTGAAGCTGCCTGAGGAGAGGCTGTGGGTCACGGTGTACCTGGATGACGACGCGGCCTTCGGCCACTGGCGCGATCAGGGAGTGCCGCCGGAGCGGATAGTGCGCTGCGGCGAGGAGGACAACTACTGGGGGCCGGTCGGCGATACCGGTCCGTGCGGTCCCTGCAGCGAGATACACTGGGACTTTGGCGAGGACGTGGGCTGCGGCAGGCCCGATTGCTCACCGGCATGCGAGTGCAATCGGTTCCTGGAGATTTGGAACCTGGTGTTCATGGAGTTCGACCAGGACGCGGCGGGGAAGCGCACGCCGCTTCCGAGCAAGAATATCGACACCGGCATGGGGCTGGAGCGAATCGCGGCCGTGATGCAGGGCGTGCGTTCCCCCTATGACACGGACCTGTTCAAGCCCCTGATGGACCGGGTTTGCAAACTTGTAGAACGCAGCTACGGCGCTGACGAGGACACCGACAGGGATGTGCGCGTCATCGCCGAGCACGGACGGGCCGCCACGTTCCTGATAGCAGACGGAGTGACACCATCAAACGATGGCAGGGGCTATGTGCTGCGCCGGGTCATCAGAAGGGCGCTACTGGGTGGCCGCAGGCTGGGGCAACCATGGGGGATCCTGGACAATGTGGCTGACGAGGTCGTCACGACTATGAAGCACGTCTACCCCAGCCTGGCAATGGGAACAACATATCACCGGGTCATGTCAGTTATCCACAACGAAGAGAAGAAGCTGCTGGGTACGGTTGCCAACGGGCTGGACGTTCTGGACTTGCTTCTGGCCCGCAAGGCGGCTGAGCATAGTGACCTCGTATCGGGGCAGGAAGCCTTCTATCTCTATGACACCTATGGTTTGCCCACAGACGTTCTGAACGAGGAGGCCCGTCGGCGGGGGTTCGAGGTAGACTGGACAGCCTTCGAGGCCGAGATGGAGCAGCAGCGCGAGCGGGCGCGCGCCGCTCAGAAGTTCACCTCGGGCGAGCGGGAGTCGACAGCCGATTACGCCTCCAGGGCTCTTGCCACTACGGAGTTCCTGGGATACGAGCAGACCGCCTGCGACAGCGAGATAGCCAGCATAGCCGTGGACGGGGAGTTGCGGGAGTCGGTGTCCGAAGGGGAGAGCGCCGAGCTTGTGCTCACTCGCACCCCGTTCTACGCGGAAATGGGCGGTCAGGTCGGTGACACAGGCGAGATACGGGGCCGGAAGGGGCGGTTTCAGGTCACGGACACGGTGCCTATCACAGCCGGAGGCAGCGACCTGTACTTGCACCTGGGAAAGGTCGTTGAGGGGACGATGGCAATCGGCGACACGGTAGAGGCCGCAGTCGACATGTCGCGCCGCATGGATATCGCCCGGCACCACACCAGCACACATCTCCTGCATGCGGCGCTGCGCCGGGTGCTGGGAGAGGACGTGCACCAGGCGGGGTCGCTCGTCGCTCCCGACCATTTTCGGTTCGACTACTCGCAGGAGGCGCCGGTCCTCGAGGAGGAACTCGACCAGATACAGCACTACGTGAACGAGAACATACGCCGCAACCTGCCGGTGGAGAAGGCGGAGATGACGTACAGGCAGGCGGTCGACAGCGGCGCGATCGCTCTCTTCGGCGAGAAGTACGGCGACGTCGTGAGGACGGTACGGATAGGTCCTCACGATGAGCCGGTCAGCTTCGAGGTCTGCGGCGGAACTCACGTCGACCGTACCGGGGACATAGGTCTCTTTCATATCACGAGCGACAGCAGCATTGGCT
Source organism: uncultured Dehalococcoidia bacterium (assembly GCA_964574685.1). Lineage (GTDB taxonomy): Bacteria > Chloroflexota > Dehalococcoidia > SZUA-161 > SZUA-161 > CAZGDV01. The sequence goes on along the minus strand of CAZNOI010000012.1, from coordinate 51,151 downwards.
CGGGCATGCGGCGCATCGAGGCTGTCACGGGCAGGGCCGCGGAGGAACTGGTCGAGGGGCGAATCTCGACATTGGACCGAATTGCGCAGCGGCTGCAGGCGCCATCGACCGAGGTCGAGGGTAAGGTCGAAGCCCTGCTGCGCGAGCTTGAACAGGAACGCAAGCGAGCCGCCGAATTGGAGCGCCGTCTTTCCAGAGAGAGCGTCGACACCCTTCTGAGCAAGGCGAGATCCATAAACGGCGTCTCAGTCCTGGCATCGGCAGTGCCGGCCTCGAACATGGACTCGATGCGGCACGTTGGTGACCTGCTCAGGGACCGCATGGGCAGCGGCGTAGTCGTGCTGGGCTCCGTATGGGACAACCGGCCGAATTTTCTGGCGATGGTTACGCCCGACCTGGTATCCAGGGGCTTTAGTGCGGGAGATCTGGTGAAGCGGGCCGCTCAGGAGACGGGGGGCGGGGGCGGCGGCAAGCCCCAGATGGCCCAGGGTGGCGGCAAGGACCCTACGAAGCTGGAACAGGCCCTTCAGGCCGTCGTCGAGATGGTCGGCGAGAAGGCCTGAGCGAATGCGTGTTCTCGGGCTGGACATCGGCGAGAAGCGTATCGGCGTCGCCATCAGTGACCCCGAAGGCATAATCGCGAGCCCCCTTGCAACGGTTGAAGACAGTCCCGACGAGAGCGCGCTTGCACAAATAGTCGCCCTGGCGCGGAAGCACGAGGTCGGCCGTATCGTCGCCGGCCTGCCAAGGTCTCTGGATGGCACCATCGGCAGCCAGGCCCTTTCAGTGGAGAAGTTCCTGCGAATGCTGGAGGGCCTGACGGATGTGCCGGTAACCAGATGGGATGAGAGGTTCTCGACTGCAGCGGCCAACCGGATGATGGCTGAGTCGGGTGTGAAGAAGCGCAAGAAGAAGGAGAAGAGGGATTCCCTGGCTGCGGTATTCATCCTCCAGGGGTATCTCGAAAGCAGGCGCGAATGACACGTTACGTAGGCCTTATCGGTCACCCGGTGGGACACTCAGTATCGCCTGCGATGCATAAGGCGGCGTTTGACCGTCTCGGACTCGATATGCGCTACGAGCTGTGGGACACTGAAGAGAGCAATCTGCCGGACAGAGTGCAGGGACTCAAAGACCCTTCCAGGCTGGGCGCGAACGTGACGGTCCCTTACAAGGAAAGCGTTGTCCCGCTTATCGACTCGCTCGATGACCTGGCGGGCCGGATAGGGGCCGTGAACACGCTGATCAACTACGAGGGCAGGCTGGTCGGCCATAACACGGATGCTGGAGGGTTCCTGCGTGCCCTTCAGCAGGACGGCGGGTTTGACCCCGCGCGGAGGCGGGCGGTCCTCATAGGCGCAGGAGGCGTAGCCAGGGCGGTTGCCTTTGCACTGGCCAGCCAGAGGGCGCGATCGGTGGTGCTCACGGATGTTGTACCGGAACGGGCCCAGAAGCTGGCGGAGGACCTGCTGCGGGCTCCGTCCGCGGCGAGCAATCTCGAAGTGAGGACTATGTCGGTTGACAGCGGTGAGTTCGCGGGGGTGCTCTGGAACAGCGACTTGCTGGTTAACTGCACCCCGATCGGGATGAAGCACAGCCCCACCGAAGGGCAGAGTCCCATAGAAAAGGCCCTGATCCCCAAGGGCATGCTGGTCTACGACGTCATCTACAACCCCGCTGAGACCCGGCTGCTCGCCGACGCCGCCAGGGTCGGCGCGCGGGTGCTTGGTGGGCTGTCGATGCTTGTATATCAGGGCGCTCTGGCCTTCGAGCTGTGGACCGGCAGGGACGCGCCCGTCGACGTGATGATGGAAGCGGCTGGGGCGAGCCTTCAGTCCTGAATCCAGGCCTCCCATCACAGACGGCCCGGTAATCACTGGCATTCAAGCTGCGCTCTCTTTATAATGGGGCCATGTTTCGCTTCCTCACGGCAGGAGAGTCCCATGGCAAAGCCCTCACTGTCATCGTCGAGGGCGTTCCCGCCGGACTGGCTCTGGACGAGGAGTGGATAGCCGGCGATCTCGCCAGAAGGCAGGGCGGCTACGGCAGGGGCGGCCGCCAGCAGATAGAGCACGACAGGGCCGAGATAATGTCCGGCGTGCGCCACGGCGTCACGACGGGCAGCCCCATCGCCCTTCTCATCGAGAACCGCGACTGGGAGAACTGGCGCGATCAGATGAGCGTTCAGCCGACAGCGCCTCCCGTCGAGCCCTTGACCCGCCTGCGACCCGGCCACGCCGACCTTCCGGGCGCGATCAAGTACGGCTTGAATGATGTGAGACCGGTGCTGGAGCGCGCCAGCGCACGCGAGACGGCATCACGCGTTGCGGTCGGCTCGATTGCCCGCAATATGCTTGCCGAGTTGGGTATCGTAGTCCGGAGTCGTGTAGTCTGCATAGGTGAGTGCCGGAGCGATTCGGGTGCTCCGGTTGACTGGCACAGGGTCGAGTCGTCGCCGGTTCGCTGCGCCGACCCGGACGCTGAGAAACGCATGATGGAAGCCATCGACAGGGCCGGTGAGGCGGGGGACAGCCTGGGAGGGGTGTTCGAGGTCGTGGCCGGAGGCCTGCCCATCGGCCTCGGTAGCCATGTTCACTGGGACCGAAGGCTTGATGGCAGAATCGCGCAGGCATTGATGAGTATACCTGCGATCAAGGGCGTCGAGATTGGGGCCGGATTCGCTGTGGCGAACTTGCGGGGTTCCGAGGCGCACGACGTGATCGAGAGCGAGGCCGGTGGAGAGTGGCGCCGCTCCAGCAACCGGGCCGGCGGCATGGAAGGGGGCATCACCAACGGCGAGCCGGTCGTGGTTTTGGCTGCGGTGAAGCCCATCCCCACGCTGGCAAGCCCTCTGCCCTCGGCTGACCTGCGCACCGGCGAGACGGTGGAGGCCCATGTCGAGCGAAGCGATATTTGCGTGGTGCCAGCAGCCGGCGTGATAGGTGAGGCGATGCTGGCTATAGTCCTGGCAGAGGCCCTCCTGGAGAAGTTCGGCGGGGACCACATAGAGGAGACCCTGCGCAACTATCGAAGCTACTTGCAGACCACCGGCCCGCGAAAAACGAATGAGTAACCTCGGCTTCCATTGCCATGACCTCGATTCGCTGGAGGAGGTCGTGACAGGCAACGGTCTGCGACGGGCCGAGGTATACAACCTGCCCCCGGATGATATCCCCAGGCTGCAGCGCCTCATCACGACTCTCGGTATCACCTGGAGTGTACACGCGCCGCTGGTGCAACTCGACTGGTACCCCAGGCCTCCGACGTGGTCCTATCTTTGCGATCCGGACCCGGAGAGGCGGCAGTTGACGCTCAAGATGATAAGGACGACTGTGGAAGAGGCTGGAGAGATGGGAGCGGAGTATGTGGTGGCGCACCTGCCTGCTCCGGTGTCACACGTGGCCGAAGAGACCGTCGCCTGCATGGAGAACGCCGCGAAGCGTAGCTGTGAGTATCTGGCGGAACTGGCGCTCAAGAGGGGACTGCCAATCCACATCGAGGGCGTAGGGCAAACGCCGCTCATCAACATTGATTTCCTCACAGGCGTGTTAAAGGAGTTCGATAGCCTGCATTACTGTTTTGACACTGCGCACAGCAACCTGGCGTCGCAGTACAACGACCAGGACATGTATGAGCTGCATTCGGCGCTTTTGCCTTACCTCGGCTCGATGCATCTCTGGAACACGCGCAACAGGGAGGACTATCTGGCATACAGGCACGTACCGGTACACCCGAGCCAGAGCCCGGACGAGGGCTGGGTGGATATCCCCAGGCTGATACGGACGCTCAATAGCCGGGCGGCCACGCTCCCGCTTATCTTCGAGAGCGAGCCGTCCTATCCCGGGGAACTGGGCGGATACGACTACAAGGAAGGCGTAGAGTGGGTGAAGGCACTCCTCGCAACATAGTCCTGACGGGCTTCTCATACACTGGCAAGACAAAGGTCGGGCGCGCCGTGGCCGAGAAGCTTGGCTGGACGTTCGTCGATACAGACGACGAGATCGTCCGTGTGGCCGGCAAGCCCATACCTGAGATATTCGGTCAGGACGGCGAGGAGAAGTTCAGAGAGTATGAGCGCGATGTGCTTCGGAGGGTGTGCGAGGAGAAGGAACGGGTGATATCGACAGGCGGCGGCGCGGTCGTCAATGCCCTGAACCGCGAGATCATGAAGGCCAACGGCGTGGTCATATGCCTTGAGGCGCTTGCAGTCACCATATACTCCAGGCTGCGCAAGGATGCCGAAGAGAACCCCGGACAGGAGGTGCGGCCCCTTCTCCAGACGCCTGATCCTCTGAAACGAATCGAATACCTGAAGGGCGTTCGCCAGCCGTACTACGACCTCAGCGACTGGACGGTGCACGTCGACAACCTTTCGATCGATGAGGCTGCGGAGGAGGTCATTCGAGGCTGGAGATACGGGAGTCGCGGCAGGACTGATGCTCCATTTCTGCCCGACATTCGGGAGACCGATGCGCCCTATTGCCGGGAGATGGGCGCGGCCTGTGTAGTCCAGACCGCGACTGAGAGCTACCCGGTGTTCGTAGGATGGGGCGACCTTAGCAGGCTCGGGCCGCGAATGCGGAATGCAGGTCTCGCGGGAAGGGCCTTCATAATCAGCGATGACCTGGTCCTCGACATCTACGGGGGAGAAGTAGTCGACCAGTTGGAGAAGGCGGGCTTCCCCGTGGACTCGGTCGCTGTCCCACACGGGGAGCAGAGCAAGTCGTTTGAGACCGCGACCGGGCTGTACGACTGGCTGGTAGACCGGCGAGTCGAGCGGAGCGACTCCATCGTCGCGCTGGGTGGCGGTGTGGTCGGCGACCTGGCAGGGTTCGTCGCTGCTACTATGCTGAGGGGGGTCCCGCTGGTACAGGTACCGACGAGCCTTATCGGCATGGTGGACTCGTCTATCGGCGGCAAGGTCGGGGTCAATCATCCCGGAGGCAAGAACCTGATCGGGGCTTTCCACCAGCCGCGTCTGGTGGTCTCGGACGTGGAAACGCTGACCAGTCTCCCGGAGCGGGAGCTGGTATCCGGCTGGGCCGAGGTCATCAAGCATGCAATGGTCCGAGATCCGCAGCTTCTCCGCAGTCTTCTCGACTTCACGGGAGAGTTGCTTGGTCTCGAGCGGCAACGTTCGGTGGAGGTGATATCGCGGAGCGCTGCAATCAAGGCAGCCATCGTCAGCAGCGATGAGAAGGAAAGCGGGCTGAGAACGGTCCTGAACTACGGTCATACCATCGCGCATGGCGTAGAGGCTGCAACCGGCTACGGTCGCTTCCTTCACGGTGAGGCTGTGGCCGTTGGCATGATGGGTGCGGCCATGGTCGGCCGGCGGCTCGGCCTGCTCGATAAGGATATCGTGGATCTACACGGAGAGGCATTGAGCGGGTTCGGTCTGCCGGTATCCGCCTCAGGAGTACCAATAGACCGTGCGATGCAGGCTATGGCCCTGGACAAAAAGGTGAGAGCGGAACGAATCCGCTGGGTGTTGCTGACCGACGTCGGCAAGCCGACAATACGAGACGACGTGACCCCGGACCTCGTGGCCGACGTGCTGGGGGAGCTTCTAAGTAACTAGCCGATGAAGCTACTCGGGAAGATATCGTCCTGGGTTCAGAAGCTATACGACCGCCTTATCTCCTCCGAGACCGCCACCGGCATGGTTCTCTCGACGCTTGTTGGCGTCATCGCCGGATTGGGGGCCTATGTCTTCAGATGGCTGATCGACAACTTCCACGACCTCTTCTTCAATGACCTCGGTGAAGCGCTGGGGGGCCTGGACAGGTACTACATCATCCTCATTCCAGCTATCGGCGGCCTGTTCGTCGGCCTCATAATCCACTTCTTCGCTCGTGAGGCCAAGGGACACGGTGTACCCGAGGTCATGGCCGCAGTGGCGGCGAAGGGAGGCCGGATACGCCCGCGCGTTGTGCTGGCCAAGATACTGGCATCCGCCGTCTGTATCGGCAGCGGGGGCTCGGTGGGTCGGGAGGGCCCGATAGTACAGATCGGTGCCGCCATGGGTTCGACTATCGGGCAGAGACTCAGGCTGCCCGAGGAGTGGCTGAGGACTCTGGTGGCGTGTGGAGCGGCCGGGGGGATATCCGCGACCTTCAACGCGCCGATTGCCGGTGTCTTCTTCGCGTTGGAGGTGATACTGGGGCGATTCATCACACGCAGCTTCGGCTTCGTGGTGGTGAGCTCGGTGGTGGCCGACGTGGTTGCCCACGCACTCCTGGGCAAGGAGCAGTCGTTCCTTGTCCCTGTCTACGAGCTGGTGAGCGCCTGGGAGATACCGCTCTATGCCCTGCTGGGAATCATAGCCGCATTTGTGTCTCTGGCGTTCATCTACGTGTTGTACAAGTCGGAGGACATCTTCGACAGGTGGCGCTTTCCTCCGTACCTCAAGCCGGTGGTAGGCGGTCTGCTGGTGGGCCTGACAGCGTTGTACAGCCTGGACCTGCTTGGTGTCGGATATGGTGCCGTTGAGAAGGCGCTCACCGGAGAGGTCGGAGAGACCTGGGGCATGGTCTGGGTTACGCTGCTGCTCCTGGGCGGCCTCAAGATACTCGCTACGTCGTTCACGATAGGCAGCGGCGGCAGCGGCGGCGTGTTCGCGCCGTCACTCTTTATGGGAGCAATGATCGGGGGCGCGTTCGGTGAACTGGCCAACTGGCTGTTCCCCTCAATAACGGCTCCTCCGGGGGCCTACGCCCTGGTGGGGATGGCCGCAGTATTCTCGGGAGCAGCACGCGCACCGATCACCTCGATAATCATCCTCTTCGAGATGACTAGGGACTATGAGATCATCCTACCACTCATGCTGGCTGTGGTGGTTGCCACGATCGTATCCCGGACTGTCCGTGCGGAGAGCATCTACACCACCAAAGTGATAAGGAGTGGCATCGACCTCCGGCGTTACGGTGAAGAGGACCTGATGCGGACCATCAGGGTCAGTGAGGCTATGACCGGTGACTTCCCTACGGTGTCGCTGAAGACCCCGGTCAGCGAGTTGGTTACGAAGCTCTCCCGTACCGGACATCACGGCTTCCCGGTAGTCGATGACGAGGATCGGCTGGCCGGAGTTGTGACACTGGCCGACGTCGAGGCTGCCCGGACCGACGCCATTTCTGATCTGAAGGTCGAGGATGTCGCCACGACCTCGCCGATTGTCGCTTACCCTGACCAGTCACTGTACGAGGCGTTGGTCAGGGTGGGCGCCAAGGACGTTGGGCGCATACCGGTCGTGGCCCGCGACGATCCTGGGAAGCTGTTGGGCGTGTTGCGGCGACATGATATCATAAAGGCGTACCGCAAGAAGCTATCCGGGGGTACCAGGCATGAGAGAGGCTACTGAGGTAGCTGGCGGCCATTGGATTCCCGACCTCAGCAAGAGCCCCGATAGCAAAGGAATAGTCGATTACCTCACCGTCCTGAAGCCCCGCGAGACGGTCCTTCTTGCCTTCATAGGGGCCTGCGCAGCCATCATTGCCGGGCAGGGAACCGTCGACCCGCTCTTGTTCATCCACACCGTGGCGGCGATATCGGTGGGCAGCGCAGGTGCCAACGGCCTGACGAACTACCTCGACAGGAATGTCGACGGGCGCATGCGGCGTACTCACATGCGCTCACTGCCGGCACAAAGGATAGTCCCTGCGAGCAGGGCTCTAATCTGGAGCCTGCTTCTGATCGTCGCCGGTCTGGCCATGGCCTGGTTCCTGCACCCCCTTTGCTTCACATTTGGGCTTGTGGGAACCGTGGCGGCCTCGCTCTTCCGGAAGCGGGTCATGTGCGTCATCCAGGGCGGCGTCGCGGGCTGCGCTCCCGTCCTCATGGGCTACGTCGCAGTCACGAAGCAGCTCGACCTGACGATTCTTCTGTTGTGTATCCTCATACTGGTCTGGATACCCCTTCACGTCTGGAGTGTCATGGTCGCCAACCGTGAGGACTACCTTCAGGCGGGTGTCGTCTATTTCCCGGTCACGTGGCAGCCGAAGAACGCCATCAAGGTCCTGATGGCTCTGGCAGTCCTTCTATACGCTTCTTCGATGGCCCTCTGGTGGTTCGCCGACCTCGGCTGGCTGTACTTCGCGGTCGCCAATGTCATGGGAGCGGCCATGGTCTACGCGAACGCCAACCTGCTCAGGAGCGGGACCACGCATGATGCCTGGCGTGTCTACAAGCTCTCCGCCTTCCCCTACCTGGGGGTGATGTTCACCGTTCTCTGTCTGAACTACTGGGTCTAGCTCCGGATGACCGCCTCGTTCCGGCTGGAAGCTGAGTGCCCCCGGACAAACGCCCGTGCCGGCAGCCTCCAGACTCCACACGGCACAGTTGATACGCCCCTGTTCATGCCCGTCGGCACCCAGGCCACTGTCAAGGCCATAACCCCCGAAGAGTTGCACGGGCTCGGTGCCGGGATGATACTCGCCAACACGTACCATCTCTATCTCAGGCCTGGAGTTGACCTCATACGGCGATTTGGGGGGTTGCACGCGTTCATGGGATGGAACGACCCTGTCCTCACGGACAGCGGCGGGTATCAGGTCTTCAGCCTGGCTCACCTCCGGCGTGTAACGGATGACGGCGCGGTGTTTCGCTCGCACATTGACGGCAGTGAACACCTGCTCACGCCTGAAGCAGTGGTCGAGGCCCAGGAGGCGCTGGGCGCGGACATAGCAATGGCCTTCGATGAGTGCCCGCCGTATGTGGAAGACAGGCGAGCGCTGACCGAGGCGACGAAGCGGACCCACGTGTGGGCCGGACGATGCCGGGATCGGCACAGTCGGGAGGATCAGGCCTTGTTCGGTATAGTCCAGGGTGGCACCTATCTCGGATTGCGTCGCGAGTCGGCGGAGCAGATAACCTCACTCGACTTCGATGGCTATGCACTTGGCGGGCTTAGCCTCGGCGAGCCTAAGGAGGTTACGTTCGCGGTCGTGCAGTCGACAGCGCCTCTCCTGCCCGCGGACAGGCCCCGCTACCTGATGGGCGTGGGCTCCCCGGAAGACCTAATCGAAGGGATTGCCCACGGCATGGATATGTTCGACAGCGCCCTTCCGACCAGACTGGCCCGCAACGGCGCGCTGTTCACAAGGCGCAAGAGGGTCAACGTTCTCAACTCCCGGTTCCGTGGGGAGGGCGGCCCGATAGAGACCGAGTGCGATTGCTATACCTGCCGCAACTTCTCTCTGGCATATCTGCACCACCTCTTCAAGAGCCGGGAGCTGTTGGCCTATACCCTGGCCACAATCCACAACCTGCGCTTCGTAATCAGGCTCATGGACGAGGTCAGGGAAGCGATCGTGAATGGTAGCTTTGCAGACTTCCGCGCAGGATTCCTGGCCCAATACGAGCCGACCGACGAGACCGTTCGGGCTGAGCAGAAGCGACGGTGGCTCAAATCAAGGCAGTCCGAACTGGAACCGCAGGACTGAGTCCATTTGCGCTCTTGGCGCACAAGCCTGCTGGAACGGGCTTCGTTTACAGCACCCCTCTCTTTTGATAGACTCGGCTTCGAAATAGGCTGAGGTTATGATTGCACGCTACAGGAGACTGTACGAGACCGGAGAGCTTCGACAGCGCGCCGAACGAACGCTGGAATCGCTTGAGGAATGCACCGTATGCCCCAGATGCTGCCGTGTGAACCGCCTCGAAAACCGGATGGGCAAGTGCCGAACGGGCAGGCAGGCCATGGTCTCCAGCTATGGCCCACACTTCGGTGAAGAGACGCCGCTGGTCGGACGAGGCGGCTCGGGTACAGTCTTCTTCACCAACTGCAATCTCGAATGCTGCTTCTGCCAGAACGCCGATATAAGCCAGCTCGGGCAAGGCCGTCCTGTGGACAGGGATACGCTCTCCGAGATGATGCTTTCACTCGAACGACAGGGCTGTCACAACATCAACTTCGTGAGCCCGTCACATGTGGTGCCGCAGATACTGGACGCGGTGGCTGTCGCTGTCGAGCACGGCCTTACAGTACCGCTTGTCTATAACAGCGGCGGGTATGATTCGGTGGAGACCCTGAGAAGACTCGACGGCGTCTTCGACATATACATGCCTGACATGAAATACAGTGATGAGACAACAGCACGCCGCTTCTCGGGAGTAGAGGACTATCCACGGGTGAACACGCGGGCTGTTAGGGAAATGCATCGGCAGGTGGGGGACCTGCAGGTCGACCGCGAAGGCGTCGGAACGAGAGGACTGCTCGTCAGGCATCTGGTGCTGCCCGATGGCCTGGCGGGCAGCGAAGAGATATTCCGTTTTCTCGCCGAGGAGGTATCCAGGGACACGTACGTGAACATCATGGCACAGTACCGGCCTTGCCACAGGGCGGGCGAGTTCCCAGAGCTGTCCCGGCCCATCAGCAGTGAAGAATACAGCCAGGCGATCGAGGCCGCCCACAATCATGGGCTGCATCGGCTGGACAGGGCTGAAGACCGGTTGGCGAGACGACTCTGGATGGCGTAGGTATGGCTTCGGAACAGGTCGCTCTGCACGCTGTGGTTCGTGGTCGGGTGCAGGGTGTAAGCTTCCGCTACTACACGCAGAGGCAGGCTGCTGCCCTGGGCCTGGTCGGCTACGTCAGGAATCTGCCGGGAGGTGATGCTGTCGAGGTCGTGGCCGAGGGCGAGAAAGAGAGCGTCGAAGAGATGCTGGCGTGGCTCCGGCATGGCCCGCGCGGCGCCCGGGTCGAAGACGTTGACCTGGAGTGGCTTCACCCCGCCGGGGAATACCGTGACTTCGGGGTCAGGTTCTGAAGCTGCTACTTGGGCTTGACTGCCACCCCGAAGCCGTAGTAGCGATCTGATTCGATGATACGCTTCAGCTTCGCCACTGAGTAGTCTTTGACCTCACCGGTCACGCTGCCCAGTCGTTGCAGTCTCTCGCGCAGTTGCTCCAGCGTTGCAGGCTGATTGCCACTGGCCAGAAACAGGCGAAACACTGTTTCGAGGATCGGTGTATTCGCCTTGATGTAGTCTTCCTTCTTTGAGCAGCACTGCTTGATCGCATTCAGGATGTTGGCCTCCGACGTGAGAACCTTCTTATCGTGAGACCCGTCGCAAAGGCGGCTGGAGGCCAGTGTGATGAACGACCTCCCCTGTAAGTGGTACCAATCCAGATCGATGTGGTATGGCTTGGGTATTTCCTGCTCTTCTTCCATGCCCGCCTCGAGCAGTTCTGACATGGGCCGCTCTCCTTATCCGGACCTGGCTTCTTCTATCAGACGGAGGTACGGCGTGTCCGCACCTGTGGCCTGAGCAGCCTCTAGGTCCACCTCGTATGGCGTTCCAACGAATACGCGGTCGTAGTCGTGGACAACGCCTTCTGTTTCGACTTCCTCGGCGACAAGCTTCTTGCGGGCGTCTATTATACCCAGATCGAAGGGAAGGGTGAAGTAGAGGTCGGCTACGACACTGTCGATATCCAGGTGCTCCGGCACCTCGGTGAAGCCTCTGTGGTCCTGCATGTACTTGTCGGAGGGCAGCAGACCAAGGAGATTCTTGATGCTGAACTCGCCTTTGCCGCCGACTATCCTGCACGGAGCAACGGTTATCATGAAGTCGCACGAAAGTATGACATTCGGCATCCAGAACGTGGACAGCGCGAGCGGCTTGGCCAATGGGTTCTCGACCGCAACCGGCACGCACTGGTTAACGTCCAGAAGTATAACCCTCGGGAAGTCGTAGCCTAACTTCTTGTAGATGGAATGCACGGGCTCGCCAGACAGGCTGCGCTCAAGGATGAGGATGTCCGCTGAGCTTACCCGCCTGATGCCTTCGACGACCTTTCCCAGGGTCCACCTGCTTGTCGTCACCGGGTGCTCCAGTGGATATCCTGCGGCAGGCTTGATGAGCACCCGCCTGGCGAACACCACTTCCTTTGGTGGCTCGAACACGAAGTCTGCTGCGTCAAAGATCATGAACGACGAGTCCTCTTCAACGCGATTTCCACTGTCTCGGCTTCGGGGACGCGCTTCAGAGATGAGACCATCCCGAGCAGGATGTTGCTGAATATGGTGCGCACGAAGATATTCATGGGAACGGGGTTGCCGTTGATGTAGAGGTCGATGGTATCGCTTTCCTCGTTCCTCAGAAGTGTGCGCTCAATGAGGTCGGCTAGACCTCCCGTATCGTCCGCGCTGTACTGCGGCACGTCGACGTCCAGGGTCCAGTCCGTAACGACGGCCATAAGCTCCTCGACCTGTGAGATTAGGCCTTCACCCGATGCTTTGCGGTGCACCTCTATCATCGGTCCCCGCTCCTGCTTGAAACCCTCCACCAGTGCAATGTCGAACTGCAGTCCCAGGAGCTTCCTTATCCCGGCCAGGGTTGTGTCACGCTCGGTGGGCCTGATCAGTGCGAGTCTGTTCGGAGAGGTCAGCACTGTTGTATCGCTGCCAACGCGGGATAGACGCCATGAGTCCTTGCCCTCTACGTCCATCTCGAAATCGTGGGCGGTATGCTTGACGGCGGCCACCGAGTAGCCCCGGCCTTTCAGTTCCGCCACGAGCCGCTCCATTACGTGTGTCTTGCCTGCTCCGCTGCGGCCGACAACCCTGAGTACCGGGACCATCAGATTCCTCCCTCCGGGGTACCGTCTCGCAAGTCCTCTTCCCAGTCCAGCATCTGCACCTGCACCTCATCTCCTCTCTCCACTGAGGGTGCGTCTTCCGGGACGATCATGAGGCCGTTGGCCCTCGACATGGAGGTGAGTATGCCGGAGCCCTGTGGCCCTACGAGCCTTGCCACATACCTGCCGTCCTCATCCGTCACGCGGACTCTGGCAAAGACCCGACGGCCATCCGTGTTCTTCACACGGTCACCTGCTATGGCTGACACGGTCGGCCTGGCGCTATCTCGTCTTCCGAGCATCTTGTATATGGCCGGGCGCGCGAACTGCTCGAAGGTTATCATCGAGCTTACCGGATTGCCGGGCAGACCAAGATGAGGGACCTGCCTGCCGCCAAGTTCAAGCACGCCGAACGCCAGCGGCTTGCCGGGCTTCATCCGCACCGTCCAGAAATCGACCGTCCCCATGCGAGCCAGCACGTCCTTGACCACGTCGTATTCGCCCACGGAGACACCGGCGGAGGTAATCAGCAGGTCGGCGCTCTTAGCCTGCTTCATCTTGCCTTCGAGGTCCGCGACATTGTCTCTCGCTATCCCCAGTATCACGGGTTGCCCGCCATGGCGCAGTACCTGGGCCGCGATGCTGTAGGTGTTGCTGTTGTAGATCTTCCCGATTGGCAGCGGGTCCTTGATCTCGACGAGTTCATCTCCTGTGGCCAGGATAGCCACGATGGGCTTGCGGGTAACGAGCAGGACCTGACGGCCTATCGATGCCAGAACACCGATGTCCTGGGGACGCAGCAAGCTTCCGGCCTTCGCAATCATGTCGCCGGATGCGATATCCTCTCCGGCCCTCCGTATGTTGTCGCCGGACTGGGCCTCACGCAGGATTTCGATAGTATCCAAAGCACGTCCCGAAGCTCTGCGTTTCTGCTCGTCGGTCTCCTCGAAAGGCACTACGGCGTCAGCTCCGGCGGGTACAGGCGCGCCGGTCATGATTCTGATGGCCGTACTCTCCTCGACCTCAAGGCTGGTCACGTAGCCCGCGGCTACCTCTCCAACGACGCGCAGTGTAGCTGGACGGGTACGCGTGGCCATGTATGTGCTCGCCGCCTGTACCGCGTAGCCGTCCATTGCGGAGTTGTCCAGCGGAGGTATATCGACTGTCGAATGCACATCCTCGTGGGCCACCCTTCCCAGGCAGTCGAGAAGCTCTTCCTCTTCGCCCTCGAGCTTGCTGAAGTTGCTCAGTATCTTATCGAGCGCTTCTTCGACCGATATCACGTTTCCAATCCTCAGGCGCTCCCGGAGACTAAGCGAGGTTCCTGTCGAAGAACTCGACTACCCGGGCAATGTACTCTTCCGGTCTGGCAAGGTAGGAGCGCACGTGGCCGGCATCAGGCACGGTCCACAGGCAATTGCCCTGGCTGGTGCAGGCACCGTGAAGCCTCACGGAGCTGTCGAAGGGTACTACATCGTCCAACTCGCCGTGAATGAAGAGGACTGGCCTGGGCGCTATCCTGCCGACCGCGTCCAAAGGCTTGACGCCGTCCAGGTCGACCCCATACGCCTTCCTGGCGAGGAAGGGTACCACGGCTGCGAGCTGATTGGGCATGGACGTGCGTCTCTCTATCTGACTGCGCACCATGTCCATAAGACTGGCCCACGAGCTGTCCGCTACGACCGCCCTTATGCGCTTGTCCTCTGCCGCCAGCAGAAGAGACGTTGCCGCACCCAGTGAGAAGCCCAGCAACCCGACGTTCTCCCGTGCTATCCCCTGACCTTCGACGAATCCGATGGCTCCCCGGAGGTCGCTTCTCTCCGTCGCGCCGCCTGTCATCCTGCCGGCGTCTGACTCGCCATGACCCCGAAGGTCGAACATGAGGACATTGTAGCCACGTGCGACAAGACCTGCTGCGATGCTGAGCATTCCTATCGTGGGGTCCGCGCGATGACTCTTTCCGCCGTGTGTCATAATGATGCATCTGTTACTGGAGGGCGCACGCAGGTACCACCCGCGCAGGGTCAGGCCTGCCTCGTCCGATGGGAAGGCGACTGATTCATACTCAAGACCGTAGTCCGACGGGTTCTGCTCGATCTTGATGCGCTCTGCTCTCGTCAGGACGTCCATCATGTACTTCAACAGGACAGCCACAAACACCGACGAGACTGCGGCGGTGATGAGGCTGGCTTTGACCCAGCGGTTCATCTGGTGCTGTGACCCCCGGAGTTGGGCGGCCCTTCAGACGCCCCCAGGCTCTCGGCAATTGACCTGGCCTTCTCCAGGTCCTTAATCGTATTGATGTTGAAGAAGCTGAGGCGGGCGGGATCGTATCTGTCCGATTCACGCTCTTCAACGTATCTGACCCTGACCTGATCGAATACCCTCGCAATCCTTAGATCACCCGCTCGAATGAGCTTCTCCATCGGCCCTATGCATTCGCGCGAGTACACGGCGTGCAGCGGCTCGGTCTGGTTCCCCAGCCTCGGCATGACGATGTCGTAGCCCGGCGAGATGTCGACCATGTACCTGAGCAAATCGACGTTGAGAAAGGGCATATCACAGGCCACCACCAGGTTGCGAGCATAGCTTGCATGAACAAGTCCGGTGTAGATTCCTCCCAGTGAGCCGCTCTCCGGAAACAGGTCAAGGACTGTTGTCGTTCCCGGGTAGGAGAATGCTGACGCCGACTGCCTGCGGGAGATGACTACAAGTGTCTCGTTGCTCAACGACTGGACACGCTCAACCGCCCGCTGAATCACGCTACTGCCGGCGACCACTTCCGAGTGCTTCTCCCCGCCCAGGCGTTTACCTCTGCCGCCCGCAAGGACAATAGATCCAACAGTCAAGCTGAGCTGCCTGCCTCTATCCCGTGTTCATATTCTACCATTTCCGGGGTTTCGCGGTAAGACATGAGAATTGCAGGCTTCAAAGAGGGTGTAAGGTTACGCGCAGCGCGGCGGCAGAGGTTTCAGTCGCCCGACCAGGCGCTGTCGCCAATGAGCGGAACGAAACGGCAGCCTCCGAGGTTGGTAGTCCTGATTCCGCTATCCTGCCTGACCACTTGAAGCAGTTCCTGGTCGAAGGGCCCGCCGACGGGGATGACCATTCGGCCGCCTTTGGCAAGCTGGTCTACGAGTTCCTCCGGAACGTTGGGAGCACCTGCCGTGACTATGATGCCGTCGTAGGGTGCCGCCGGTCTCCATCCCAGCTCGGCAGCGGCTGCATGCAGCTCCACGTTCGTGTAGCCCAGTTGGTCCAGGCGCTTCTTCGCAGGTTCCAACAGGCGCTCGTGGCGCTCGACGGATACCACCCACGATGACATCTCGCAGAGTATGGCCGTCTGATAGCCGCTGCCCGTGCCGACCTCAAGGACCTTCTCCCTGCCTGTCAGCTCCAGGGCCTCCGTCATCAGGGCCACTATGTACGGCTGCGAAATCGTCTGGCCTGCCTCAATCGGCAGCGGTATGTTCTCGTATGCCAGATGCAGGCTTGCCGGGGGCACGAACAGCTCTCGTGGTACGCGGCCCATTGCCTCGAGGACGTTCCCGTCCCTGATTTCGTAGGCCAGTTGCCTCATCAGCTTGCGCCGGGCCTCTCCCATGTCCATGCGTGTCTCTCTGCGTCCTGTGAAATACCTGCGGGGTGACTTGACGAATATAGCACAGAGTACCTCTCCGCGCCATACGTGGAAGCCGCATGGGGTTGGCGTCGAGCGCCCGCGATTGTTAGAATCCTTGTGTGACGTGAAGCCCGTCGGAAGGAGGGCGCATGCAGGAAGAGAGAAAGCGGAAGTGGGAAGAGTGGTACAGCGACATGGTGAACGCCTATCAGTGGCTGGAGATGGACCACAAAGGGAAGAATGTGGTCTATGTTTACGGCAGCGCGCTGTTGAAGCTGGACGAGGGCAACTTCTGCTCGGACTTCGTTCAGGTGCTGGGCTACGCCGACTCCGACCGGGAGATAGCGGAGAACGAGCAGTCTGAGATAGTGGAAGCACTGAAAGGCCTTCATTCAACCGACAACGTTCAGTTCTGGATTGCCTGATCTCGGAGGTGGTGCTCGGTGGCCCGTATCGCCAGTTCCAGGTCTCCCCTGAAGCCACTGAAGTGGTACAAGGGTCTTTCCCAGGAAAGGGGACGAGTCGAAGCCGGCGCCTTCATGGTCGAGGGCCCGAGGGCCGTCGCCCAGGTGTTGGAGAGGCACGCGCCGGATGTGCTGGAGATTGTGGCCATCGAAGGGCAGCCGGTGGAACACGAGGGATTCGCGACCCACTACCTTGCTGAAGCCCGGTTCCGTTCCATAAGCTCCGTCAGGAATCCTCAGGGTCCCGCTGCTATCGTTCGCCTGCCTGCCGAGACCTACTCCGCCAGGCTCCCGGAGCTTGCAGGCCGCAGAGTGCTGGTGCTCGAAGATGTGCAGGACCCCGGGAATGTGGGCACGCTGATCCGCACCGCTGTCGCCTTCGGCTTCGACGGGGCCGTTCTCTCGGAGCAGTGCGCAGACCCCTTCGGGCCTAAGTGCGTCCAGGCTACAGCGGGAACCGTGCTCAATCTCTGGCTCAGAAGAAGGGGCGACTACATGCGCCTGGTCGAGGAGCTGAAGTCCCGGGGGTTCGGGCTGGTCGCTGCCGACCTGGACGGGTGGGACGACTCGTCGGTACTCTACTGCCAGGACAGGCTGCTGCTGGCCCTGGGCAACGAGGCGTCGGGGCTCTCGGACGACCTGATATCCCTTGCGGACCACCGTTTCAGGATACCGATAGACAGCGACGGCACCGAATCGCTGAATGTAGCAGCAAGCGGCGCTATATGCATGTATCTCACCTCGCTCACCTGTTGACCGTAGCCTATCCGCCGTAGCGGTCGTAGCTGACTATGGCATTCAGCGGCTTCCTGTCCCGGGATTCCGGCGCTTCGTCGGGATAGCCCAGCGGCGTCATCGCGACAACGCGGAGGTGGTCCGGCACTTCAAGTATCTCCTTAACCTGGTCTTCCCAGAATCCGCCGATCCAGCAGGTGCCCAGTCCCCGGTCGGTTGCGGCCAGGACGAGGTGCTCCATCGCTATTCCGATGTCCACCAGGTAGTTGGGGATGTCGCCCTTGTGCCCCGGCAGCGCGGGGTCGGCGCAGGCCGCTATCAGAACCGGCGCCTTCCTGATCCACCGTGAACCCCATTCCGCGCCAGCCTCGGCTACCCGCTGCTTCAGTGTCTCGTCTCTGATAACTACGAAGTGCCAGCACTGAGTGTTAGCCCAGGAGGGCGCGAGCCTTGCAGCTTCGAGGACGAACTCAACGTCCTCGTCGCTGACAGCGTCGCTCGTGTATCTCCGGATACTCCTCCTCCGCTGCACGACATCGGCGAAATCCATAATCGTCCTCCATTTTGTGTCAAGAAGTGTTGCAAAGCCACCATTTTGGGGTTATCATTATCACCACACCATCAGCCTTTTCGCAAAGGACTATCGTAATGAGAGACATCCCCGGAGACGTCGCTCCAGGAGTACAGAGAGAAGCGATTCATGCAGTTGTCTCCTGGCAACCTAGAATACCACAGAGAGGTGTCCCGTGGGCAACAAACAGGAGTGCTCGGAGGATGGCAGGCAGAGGAACAAGGCCCATCACTGGTTGATCGATGGGGCCAACTTCGGTGTCTGCAAGAAGTGCGGGGCCACGAAGCAGTTCGAGACGAAGCAGTGGAACTGGCAGATGCTCCGCGATGCCTACTACAAGGGCAAGGCTGTAAGTCACATCTAGGCCGCTGAACCTGAGCCACTACCGGCTGTGGTGCAGCAGAGATTCCCCCCTGTGCGTACTGCGTCTGCCTCAGGCCGATGCTCTCCGTCCTCTCCGTGTGATTGACCTCGTTCGTGTCCCACTGTAGAATCACTTCGGTGTCCGGCTTGCCAGCACTAATACCGGGGCCGGAGTGCGCGCCGCATGGTTATCAGCGTTGAGCACCTCGTGAAGCGATACGGCAACGTCACGGCCGTCGATGACATCAGCTTCGAGGTGGAGGCCGGCGAGGTATTCGCGATGCTGGGGCCGAACGGAGCCGGCAAGACCACCACGGTCGAGATAATCGAGGGCCTGCGCGAGGCGGATTCCGGCACTGTGTCCGTTCTCGACCTCGATGTCTCCAGAGTACCCGCGAAGATCAAACAGCGCATCGGCGTCCAGCTTCAGGCCCCCACGCTCATTCCCCTGCTTAACGTGCAGGAAACGCTGCACCTGTTCTCCGGCTTCTACGAGCGCACGCTTCCCGTTGGGGAACTCATGGAGCTGCTCGCCCTGCAGGACAGCCGCAAGGTGCTGGTGAAGAACCTCTCAGGCGGCCAGCAGCAGCGCCTCTCCGTAGCCCTCGCGATGGTCAACGACCCTGATATCGCCTTCCTCGACGAGCCGACTACCGGGCTCGACCCGCAGGCCAGGCACGGCCTCTGGTCGGTAATCGAGGAGATGAAGAACAAGGGCAAGACCGTCTTCCTGACCACCCATTACATGGAAGAGGCGGAGCAGTTGTGCGACCGCGTGGCGGTCATCGACTACGGCAAGATCATAGCGATGGGTTCTCCCGAGGACCTGGTCAACGAGTACTTCGAGGAAAGCGCCGTGCAGTTCGAGATGGAGCCCCCGCCTCCCCTGGAAGTCCTGCTGGCCTTTCCGGGCGCAACCAATGTCGTCATCGACTCGAGCGAAGTGATCGTCTACTCGAAGGATGTCCCCGCCACCATGTCGTCTATACTCCGCTACTCCAGCGAGGGCGGCCAGTCCCGCCAGCTCAAGAATCTGTTTGTGAGGCGCGCAACCCTCGAAGACGTATTCCTGAAGCTGACGGGCAGAAGAATCCGCGAATGAAGGCGTTTCTCCGGCTCATTGTGGCCGACTTCAGGCAGTTCGTCCGCGACAGGACTGCGCTGTTCTTCACTATAGCCTTCCCCATCCTCTTCATGGTTATCTTCGGGCTTGTCTTCTCGGGAGGGGGCGAAGTCAGCTACACCCTCGGTGTGGTCAACAACGACCAGTCCGAACGAGGCGCAACCATAGTCAGCGTTCTGGCATCGATGAATGTCTTCGACACGACCACGGGCGAACCGGACGCCCTGCTCGAAGACCTCAAGGAGGGGGATATCCGGGCGCTGGTGATCATCCCCGAGGGGCTGGGCTCGGCGACACCCTCGGACCCTCTTGACATTACAGTCTACTACGATCCGTCGCAGACCACCTCTTCTCAGGTCATACTCTCGATTCTGCGTGAGACGATGAACCAGATTGACCGGCAGGTGACGGGACAGCAACCGGTGCTCCAGCTCCAGGAGCAGTCGGTCCAGTCCAAGGAGCTGAGCAACATCGACTACCTGGTGCCTGGAATACTCGCCATGTCGATCATGATCCTGGGGCTCTTCGGCTCGCTGACGCTCGTAGAATGGCGCGAGAAGAAGATACTGAAGCGCTTCGCCGCCACGCCGGTGAGCAAGCCGACGATGGTGGTGAGCCAGGTGGTCTACCGACTGGTGCTGGCGCTGGTCCAGACGGGCATCATAATAGCCATTGCCTATGTGGCTTTTGACCTCGAGGTGAGCGGGAGCTGGCTGATGTTGCTGGGGCTGGTGCTGCTGGGAACCCTTACCTTCATCAGCATGGGCTATCTGGCGGTGTCCCGCGCCAGAACGACCGAGGGCGCGATGCCCATCGTGCAGATCCTGCAGTTCCCCATGCTCTTCCTGTCGGGCATATTCTTCCCTGTGGAGTTCTTCCCCAGCTTCATGATTCCCATCGTGGAAGCGATCCCGGTCACATATCTGGGCGACGCGCTGAGGCAGGTGATGGTGGACGCCTCGCCGATGCACGCCATGACGACCAACTTCGCGGTACTGGGCGGCTGGCTCGTGGTCTGCCTGTTCCTCGCGATGAGGTTCTTCAAGTGGGAGTAGGCTGGTAGCCGTTCGCCTTCAGGTAGTCGATGCTCGCCAGCAGGTCGTCCCTCGATTCCACCTCGATCACAATCCTGCCACTGAAACCGATTGAGTCCAGCTCGTCCAGCACTCCGCACAGGTCCGCGTCGCCGCAGCCCAGGGCGACATGCTTCACCGGGTCGTCGGAGGCCGAATCGCTGAGGTGGACCTCCGTGATATGGCGACCCAGCTTCCGGACGAACTCGACCGCACTGACGCCGCTCACCGCCGCGTGCGCCGTATCCAAAGCGATGCCGATACCGTCCTGAGCGAACGGCTCCATCTCCTCGGGCGTGTTGAACAGCGGCTCCATGCAGTGGAGGTTCTCGACCGCAAGCTCCATCCCCCGCTCGACGCAGTACCGATTCACCTCGCTCACGCTCGCGTAAGCGATCCCCCGTGTCTCCTTCTGCAGAATCGCGTACCTGTCCGCCATCCCGGCGAAGCTGCCCGGGTGCGCAACCAGCTTCGATATGCCAAGCTCGCGGCAGAAGTCGATGTATCGCTTCGTCTCGGCGATCGCCGCCTCACGCATGGCGGCGTAGAGCGCCGAGATATTGACCTCGCCGATGGGCAGGTGCGCCATGACCGTGCGGAACGGCGCGAGCAGCCGCTTGAAGTCGGCGGCACGGCTCATCAGGCGGTCCGCGCCGACCACCGAGAACCCGAACTCCACCTCGACGAGATCGAAGCCCATCTCCCGGACGAACGAGGAGAAGCCGTCCAGCAGGGCGACGTAGGCGGGCAGCGCCTCTTCCTCGGTTGTTGCCGAAGGTGAGGCCGCGAGACTCCTGATATCTCCGGCAAGCAGGCTGGAGGCCACCCCGAACCCGGCGGCTGGTGCTTTCAATTGCCGACTCCTGCTCTCAGGCGGGCCTGACGCCCACCACGATCTCCTCCGGAAGGCCGAAAAGCCCGGCCCTCTGGCTCGACTGTATCACGAATCCGGCTGCACTGACAGCGCTCTCGACGTATATCGGCCTGCAGTCCACGTACTTCGGCCACATCCTGTGCGCCCACTCGTACAGGCGCAGCATTAGTGAGTTGCCGCCCTTCTTCGACAGGCTGGCGATTCCCACGCGGCCTCCGGGCTTCAGCACCCGCCGGACCTCATCGAGCACGGCTGGCATCTCCGGCGTATCGAACAGCTCCAGCGTGTGGGCCATGAACACGGCGTCGAATGAGCCGTCCCTGTACGGCAGGTTGGCCGCGTCCCCGATGGCGAAATGCACTCTCCCCTGCAGTCCCGCCTTCTCTACCCTGCGCATCGCCACGTCGAGCATGCCCGTCGAGATATCGATTCCGCAGGCTGTGCCGCTTTCCCCCACACTCCTCGCTATCAGCTCCAGTGAGTGCCCCGAGCCGTAGCCGACCTCCAGTACCGACTCGCCGGAGCGCACCGCCAGCCGGTCGAGCGCCATCAGCGCGAACCTGCGCTCGAACATGCCCGTGAGCGGGCCGTAGATTCGGCTGATGCGGTCGTACCACGACCTCGCCTCGCGCTTCGAGCGCGACACCGGGAGTACGTCGGGCTGCTCCTTTGGTTCGCTCATGACGTGCAGGGAAGTGTAACACATCTGCGGGCGGCTGCAACCCGCACCGGCGTATGCTGGGTGAAGCGAAGCGGAATCCACCGCCCCGTCTACAGGCGAAGGTCGCGCCACGTCGGACGGAGGGGCGACTCGCCGAGTCCCCCGTACGGAAGGGGTAGCCCGGAGCATCCGCTCCGGTGCTCTGGATGAGAGGCCTTGCGCCATCCGATGTTGCGGCTTATTCTGGAGGCCCGCTTTCGCTAACCGGAAGGAGGCTGTAATGGAGTTCGATCAGTTGCCGGACGAGATCAGGAAGGTGGCGATGGACTTCGACAACGCCATCGAGAGCAAGGACATCGAACTCATGGTGTCATGCTTCGCTGAGGACTGTGAGATCGAGTTGCTCGGCCTCACCTTGAAGGGGAAGGACGGCGTGCGAAGGTGGATAGAGTGGATGTACCGCCACGTGGACGAAGTCAGGATCGAGCCCGTGATCATCATGGTCGACGGCAACGCCTTCTTCGAGGAGTTCATCGTCCGGGCGAAGCTGCCGGACGGGAGCGAAGCCTTCTCGAAGCAGGCCGAGGTGCTGATATACGAGGACTACAGGATCAAGAGCCTGCGCCTCTACTTCGACAGGCTGGACTTCGCCGACTCGGTGGTGCGGAACACGCTGGAGAAGGCCGTCGTGCGATGGCTGATCAGGCTGTCCACGAAGGGACTGCAATAGTAGAAGCGCACGGTGGGTGAATCGAAGCGGAACCCACCACCCGGTTCTTTCTCAAACGCCGGAGTCGTCGCGGACAGCCCCGGAGATCACGCATCCGTGATAAGCGGCTTCGGCAGGATGTACCTGCCCAGGCCGTCGAGCGGCTTCTGGCAGATGTCGATGCAGATATCGCTGTGGTAGCCGTCACAGGAAATGCTCTTGAGGCGCACGGCGGTATGCTTGTACGTCTTCCAGTGCCAGTGGGCGACCCGCCCGTCCTTGTAGTGGCGGACCTCGCACACCGTAGCTATCCTGTGTACCTGCCTCTTCATCTTCGTTTCGAGCCGCGCACAGCCCTACTGTACATCGCGACGGCGATGCCTGAATAGACTCAATGGTACCGGGACTAACGAGAGGTTCGAGCTATCCGGTGCAGCCTGCCTGCGGCGGCAGGGTGAGAAGCGGGCGGGTGCGCGGTTGAGGCTTGATTATAACACAACCCGGCTACCGCCACCTTTTACAGGCATAAATCGTTGACCACCCTCGTGGATGATGATATAATCGCGGCCCCTCGTCGAATCATAGGAGGAGGTACAAAGAGATGTGGGGATATGTGCTGGCCGTTGTCCTGTTCGCTGGGGTCCTGATGCTGGCGGACGCGCTCGTGGGGTGGAAGAAGGCGAAACGGGAGGGGCAGGAGGAGACGAAAGGCATATCGGGGTTCCGGCGGAGCATCATCGGGCTGACGGCGATCGTGATACTGGCGATAGCCGTGTTCAAGTTGCTTGAGGACGGTACCGAGGCGTCGCAGGAGACCGTGGACACCATCGTCAGCATACTCGCCGGCCTCATCGCCGCGATCGCCGGATTCTACTTCGGCGGCAGGGCGGTCGAAGGAGGTGCGGGGTCCGAGAAGAGGATCAGCGAACTGGAGAAGAGGATAGCGGAGTTGTCGAAAGGCGGGAATGGGAACCCGCCTCTGCCTCCGCCTCCGCTTCCACCTGCCAACACGTAGCTGGATGGGGAGCAGAGATGGGAAGTGACAAGTGCGCAGCTTATGCTGCCGATCGTTGACCACCCTCGTGAGGGATGCTAGAATGTTGCGAGCCGGAAGTCGTTGGGATTGGGATGGCTGGTAGTGGATGATACCATCCGGAACGTTGTATGACTAGGCGGGTAGCATGACTTTGGGCAGCAGCCGTGACTATCGGTACGATCCTCTGTACCGGGCTATCAAGGTTACGGAGATGACCCGCACCGTTGAAGGTGCGTATCGCGCGCTGTTTGACAGGCTGAAGGCAATCAGCAATCTGGGCCTGATTCCCGAATTCCTTGAAATGGCCAAGTATCCTAAGTATGAGCATCATCATGGGACGCTCCATCAGGTTGAGTGCCTCATAGACTGCTGTCGGGCTGACGAGCGAATTCCGGAGAAGTACTGCGATCCACTCCGCTTGTCTGCCGTATTCCTCCACACTGGGCATCTTCCGTTCACAATCTCGACTGAACGTGCGTTGCTCCTTGCCAGCCATATGGGCACCGACGTAACCGAGGATGGACCGAGGGCTTACGTAAGACAGCGAGTTGAACCTGTTGCGAGGACACTCTGGAGTAACAACGAAGGGCAAGAGCGTATCTTCAACAAGGTGTTCTCACTAGAGGGATATGAATTGTTCTACAGATACCTCTCGGCTTACGAGCTCCTGAATTCATGGTCTCAATTGAAACGACAGATGAAGCTAGATGAAGATGACCTGACGGTGGCAGTCAAGAATCTCCTCGACGAACAGAACGATGGGTATTTCTATCTTCAGTTGGCCGATATGGCAGACTATGTTCAGAGGGACGCTCTGTACTTCGGAACTGCTCGCCTCGACATCTCTCCGACGCACCTCTACGGTAGCGGAACGACGCAGCACTTGCCGGATTCGCAGTTGGTGACCGAACACACGCTGTTGGCTAGCAGCCGTGAATACCTTCGAGGCAGGTTTTATGAAAGCGACGAAATCCGTTGCGCGAGCAGGCTCTACGAGAAGATCGTTGCCAGTCTCATGCTCTCTAGGAACTTCCAGTTCGATTGGTTGAAGGAAGATGATGTCAGTTTCAGGATGATCATTTGCGACAATCGCCTTCCCAGAAGCATGAAGCCGGCAGGTTTGCCCCCCAAATGGACCAGAAGAGCAAAGGACCTTCTGGGCGGCAACACCGGTTTCTCAATCTTGTTTCGGCTTCCGTACATCCCTTTCTCCAAGGAATACGATTGTGTTGACTTTGAATACGTGTTGATAGGCAAGAAGAAGAGCAAGCGAGGATTGCTTTCATACCCTTATGAGACAGGTGTGCTGCTGGACGTTGACTATTCAAGCGGTGTAGGCCTACCGATCCCTGCAACACATCGCTGGTTCTCAATTGGGCTCTACAATAGCCGAGAACGAAGTCTCGCACACATAATGCGGATAGTGGGACGACTGTCATGTTACTGGTCGCTTGAGGGTGTGAAGGAGATGCGACCCAGCGATGTGGACCTAATCATGGAAGGCTTTGGCAAGCATCTGTCTTGGACAGGACACTGTAGGCTGAACAATAGCGGCGTTACGGTGGCCGTGGGGGATGCAATAGGACGAATCGATATCGGCAGGGCGGCACGCAGTAGCCCATTTGTCGTTAGGCTGTTGAGAGCGCTCCGCTCCGTCAAAGCCTATGAGCCACTATGGGCCAACTTCTACAACCACATGTGGCTTTCCTTTTTCGATGGCTTCTCCTGGGATCACAATGAACCAAGTGCAGAAGTGCGTTCTGAATTTGCCAGAACTGCGCTTGCTCTTCCTCCCCGACTCCTGAACTACTCAGACGTGAGGTCGCATCTTGAGCGTTTGCGCGAGATGTTGCGAACTATGCTTATCGAAGGCTCTTGCGGCGACGACCGCAAGGGCGACTACTTCGAAGCCATGTGTGTTATCGATGTCTTGCTCCAAGACGATGCCCAGGATAGGCTTGTACTCAACGGAATGATCGTTGTCGATCCCACGCTCCCCAAACGTGAGAGAGATGTCCACGAGTTCGACATAATTGATCTCAAGTTGAGTTCCACCGGTGGCGCCGAATGCTGGGTATATGCTTGCTCAATTGCGGACAAATACATCCAGGAGAACCACGATCAGCTTTTCAGACTCGCTGCGCACATTCATTATCTGTATCCCGAACTCGCGGTTCGTACACGGTACATGGTACCTGAGAACAAGGATCGCGGGTCTTGGGAGCCTAAGGCAGAGGAGACGGGCATAAGCTGGAACTGACTGTTCAGCCTTTGGCCAAGCTCATGGAAGCCCCCTCCCCCCGTCTTGCCCGCACTGGCGCTGTACTGATATACTACGTAGCAGCGCGCGAGCGAGCGGGGGCGGATGGACTACGAGACCATCATCGGCCTGGAGGTGCATGCCCAGCTCACCACCAGGAGCAAGATGTACTGCGGCTGCAGCACCGACTACGTCGATGCTCCCCCCAACACCCACGTATGCCCCGTCTGCCTCGGAATGCCCGGCGTACTCCCTGTGATCAACCGCAGGGCCATCGAGTACAATATCATGACCGGCCTCGCGCTCCACTGCGAGATACCGGAGAATACCAAGTTCGACCGCAAGAACTACCCCTACCCCGACCTCATGAAGGGCTACCAGATATCGCAGTACGACATGCCGCTGTGCGTCAGCGGCTGGCTCGAGATCGATACTGAGGACGGCGGCAGGAAGCGCATCGGCATCACCAGGGTGCACCAGGAGGAGGACGTGGCCAAGATGGTGCACCGCACCGACCCCAGTGGCGAGTCCTACAGCCTGGTGGACGTCAACCGCGCCGGCGTGCCCCTCATGGAGATCGTCAGCGAGCCGGACATTCGCTCCCCCGAGGAGGCCCGGCAGTATCTCATGAAGCTGCGCAGCATACTGCGCTACCTCGGCGTGTCCACTGCGGACATGGAGAAGGGCAGCTTCCGGTGCGACGCCAACATAAGCGTCAGGCCGAAGGGCAGCGACATGTGGCCGCCCAAGGTCGAGGTCAAGAACATGAACAGCTTCCGGGCGGTGTTCCGGGCGCTTTCCTACGAGGAGCAGAGACAGCGCGAGACGCTGGACAAGGGCGGGCGCGTGGTGCAGGAGACGCGGGGCTGGGTCGAGGAGAAGGGCATCACTGTATCGCAGCGCAGCAAGGAAGAGGCCCACGACTACCGCTACTTCCCCGAGCCGGACCTGCCGCCGATGGTGGTGGGCAGGGAGTGGGTCGAGGAGCTGAGGGAGCGGCTGCCGGAATTGCCCGACGCCCGGCGCGAGCGCTTCATGGAGCAATATGCCCTGTCGGGGTACGACGCCGACCTGCTTACGTTCTCGCGCGAGATGGCGGACTACTTCGAGAGGACTGTGGCGCTGGTGTCGAAGAACGGCGACAGCGCGAAGAAGGCCAAGACCGTGGCCAACTGGCTGCTCGGAGAGATGACGCGGATGCTCAACGTCACGGGCACCGATGTAGCGGAGACGAAGGTGCAGCCGGAGCACCTCGTGGAGCTAATCGGGCTGGTGGAGAGCGGCACGCTCAGCATCAACATGGCCAAGTCCGTGTTCGAGGAGATGTTCAACACGGGCAAGCGCGCGACGGTGGTCGTCGAGGAGAAGGGCCTGGTTCAGATCAGCGATACGTCCGAGCTTGAGAATACTGTGGCGAAGGTGCTGGCCGACAATCCGGGCGCTGTCGAGGACTACCACAGCGGCAAGGAGCAGGCACTGAAGTTCCTCATGGGACAGGTTATGCGGGCGACGAAGGGGCAGGCCAACCCGAAAGTGGTGGGCGGATTGCTGCAGAAGAAACTGGGGGAGGGCCAGAGAGTATGACACTGCTGCACATAGCGCAGATAATCGTGTCCGTGCTGGTGATAGGGATAATCCTGGCACAGGCGCAGGGCGGCGGGCTGAGCGGGATATTCGGCGGAGGAGGCGAGTCGGCCTTCAGGACCAGGCGCGGCATCGAGAGGACGCTGTTCCGCTTCACCATCGTGCTGGTGGTCGTGTTCATCATACTGTCGATAATCAGCGTGAGGGCCGTATAGCGGGACGCGGTTTCGCAGGAGGCGCGGAATGACTACAGCCACGGCGTGGATTCAGGAGATAAGGGCCCCGTTCCTCATACTGACGCCCGTCTCGGTGTTCGTGGGGGCGGCGGTAGCGGCCTGGGATGGATTCGCCATCAACGCCGGGTACCTCGCACTGGCCATGGTCGGGGCCCTGCTGGCCCACATAGCCGTCAACGTCATCAACGAGTACTACGACTACCAGAGCGGCGTGGACTTCAAGACGGTGCGCACTCCGTTCAGCGGCGGCAGCGGCATACTGGTGCAGGGTCTCGTCAGCCCCCGGGCGGCGTTCATGCTGGGCATAGCCTGCATCGCGGCTATCCTGGGGATCGGCTGGTACTTCTTCACAGTGCACGGCGCCGGTATCATCCCGCTGGGCATCCTCGGCGTGATAGTCCTCTACTTCTACACTACCCATATCACGAAGTCGCCCCTTCTCTGCGCCATAGCGCCCGGCCTGGGCTTCGGGCCGCTCATGGTCATGGGCACCTATTTCTCCCTCACCGGCACGTACAGTCTGGCGGCGGGACTGGCCTCAATAGTCCCCGCCTTCCTTGTCAGCAACCTCCTTCTTCTCAACCAGTTCCCCGATGTCGAGGCCGACACGCTGGTGAACCGGCGTCACCTGCCCATAGTAATCGGCCGCGAGAAAAGCTCGCTGGTCTACGCCGCGCTGCTGGCCGGTGCGTATGTCGCGCTGATCGCGTCCGTGGCGGTGGGCGTGCTCCCGCCCCTGGCGCTGCTGGGCCTGATCACACTTCCGCTGGGGTGGATGGCTGTGCAGGGGGCCCGCCGGTACTACGACCAGATCGAGAAGCTGGTCCCGATCATGGGGAAGAACGTGGTGGTGACGCTGACGCTTCCTCTGCTGATGGCCGTGGGAATCGTTATCGCGGTGGTGATCGGGTAGGGCGCTACTCGACCACGACGGCGGTGCCAACCCAATTAACCGGCGGCATACCCTTCGCGCTTGCGATCGAACGGAACCAGCGACTAGGATTTGTTTGTCTGTTGAGTTGAGTCGAGCATCACGCTTGTCCACAAGTTGGCAAGCTACTTCGCTAACCATTGATGTCCTTATCCTTCCCATGGGTTTCTGCGTGTTCACGAACGCAAATACGAGTTCAACAGCGCCTTGAACAGCCTTCTGTGGTCCGGCACCTTCAGGTGCAGCAGCTCCTCGACTATGACGCGGTCGCGGAAGCTCTTGTCCTGAGCGAGGAGGCTTGAATCGAAGGTCACGCGGCCATTGGTGGAGCAACTGCCCCATTTGTTCTTCATGGGGCGGATGTAGACCTCGACCGGCTGCACGCCGATCCGTACGGCCCAAGAGTCGACCTCGGCTCGGAATGTGGCCTTGGATATCGGCCTGGTGAGGGGCTTCTGGTTGGCTGCGGGCATGGCCCTCATGAGGTTGCTCTCCTCAACATCCTCAGGATGTTCTGGGCGATATCGACAACCCCCTCAACCCCCGCGTCGATGAGGGCCTTGTAGAAGGACTTGCGAACCTCCTGCTCCTGATGGCTGCTCGTGCGCCAGTGCGGGTACTTATCAAACGCTTCGCCAGCCGCCTTGGCTATATCGCCAGCCTTGCCGACGTCGTCTTTGCTCAGCAGCCAGTAAACGGCGAACGCCTCCGGCGACAGCTCGGTCGCGTCCCGCTCCTGGCGGGCTTGCTGGACCTCCTCGATGAGCTTGCGCAGCTCTTCCAGCGTCTCCTGCGTGGTCTTCTGTCTGTCTTCGAACGCCTGGGCTATCAGTTCCGCCCTGTCGCCGATGTTCACCAGGTAGGGCTCCTTGTCAGCGTTGTCGGCGATCAGCTTCTCAAGGCCCTTGAGCAGATTGAACACCTTGACTGTGGGCGGCTGTTCCTCCCCGGCGATGGCCTCAAGTGTCTCGGTGCCGATCACATATTCAGGTCCGGGCTCCCGAATCGAGCCGGTCTTCGTGTGCTCCCGTACCAACTGGGCCGTCTTCCGCAGAAAGCTCTTGTCGACAATGATGCCCCGGTCGTAGTTGCTTCTGAGAATCCGGCACATATCGGCGATTCTGTCGTAGTCCTTGAGATACGGGCGCAGGAAGGCGTCAGGGGAAATGATCTCGTACAGCTCCTCCAGCTCGCGGAAGTAGGTGTAGAACTCGTCGCGGACATCCTTGTCCCGGAAGTGCTCCAGGATGGCCTCTGTCTGCTTGTCGGCGGTCTTCCCTGCGGCGATGGGCAAGTAGTCCTGCCTGCCCTTGGTCATGAGGGAATCGAAGCGCTTCTTCAGAACGTCAAGGCCCTGAATTACGCCCTCGACATCCTTCGAATCGAAGGCCAATGCCTTCTCCAGCTTGTCGAATATGCCGACGAAGTCCAGGACGAACCCTGATGGCTTCCGGCGGCCCTCATCGTCCTCGTACGGCCGGTTGACCCGCGCTAT
This sequence comes from uncultured Dehalococcoidia bacterium, assembly GCA_964574685.1. Taxonomy (GTDB): domain Bacteria; phylum Chloroflexota; class Dehalococcoidia; order SZUA-161; family SZUA-161; genus CAZGDV01. Next base: position 20,835 of record CAZNOI010000012.1, on the reverse strand, counting down.
GGCCTGAAGCAGAACGTGGTCGCGCATGGGCTTGTCCAGGTACATGCAGTAGAGGATCGGCGCATCGAAGCCCGTGAGCAGCTTCTCGGTGATGATCAGGATGCTGGGCTGGTCCTCCGGGCGACGGAAGCGCTTGCGGATGTCCTTCTCCTGGTCTTCAGTGAGCCTATACTTGCGCAGCCGCTCGGGGTCTTTCTTGCCCTGGGTGCTTATCACTACCTCCGAGTACTCAGCGGGTAGATGCTTGTCGAGGGCCTGCTTGTAGAGGGCGCAGGCCTCCCGGTCAACGCCCACCAGGAACGCCTTGTACCCCATGGGCTCGATGGTGCTCTTGAAGTGATCGGCGACGAACCTGGCGACCTTGTCCACGCGCTCAGGGTTCTTGAGCATGTTCCTGAGCGTGACTGCCCGCTCAAGCACCTTGTTGAGTTCCTCGATGTCGCTGATTCCCTCCAGTTCGGCCAGGTCCAGGAACTCCCGTTCCAGCGTCTCCCTGTCCACCAACAGGTCGTTCGGAGCGATCTGGTAATGCAGCGGGACAGTCGTGCCGTCCTCCACCGACTCTCGGATCGAGTACTTGTCCAGGTAGCGCTTCGGGTCGTCTGTGCCGAAGACCTTGAACGTACCCTTGCCGTAGGCGGTCTTGTCGATCGGGGTGCCGGTGAAGCCCAAATAGGTAGCGTTAGGCAGGGCACCGATCAGGTAGTTCCCCAGGTCGCCGCCGGTGGTGCGATGCGCCTCATCGACCAGTACGAAGACGTTATCGCGGAGGCAGATGTCCGCATCGATCTTGTCGAACTTGTGGATCATTGAGACTATGAGCCCGCGTCGATCAGCCTTCAGGAGGTCGCGCAGCACTCTCTTGCTGCTCGCCTCGACGTAGCCGATGCCTGTCTCCTCCAAATTGCGAAAGAGTTGCGATTCGAGCTCGTTACGATCGACCAGCATCAGCACAGTAGGGCTGTCGAAGACCGGGTTCTGCACCAGCTGTTTCGCCACCGTCAGCATCGTGTAGGTCTTGCCCGAGCCCTGAGTGTGCCAGATGAGCCCCTTGCGTTTCTCTGTCTCTCTCGCACGCTCGACGCACCGGGCGGCCGCCCGCATCTGATGCGGCCTCAGCACCACCTTGGAGAGCTCTTCGTCCTTGCGGGTGAAGAGGATGGACTCGGTCAGCATGTGCAGGACGCGCCGGGGCTCGACGAAGCTCTTGACCAGCATCTCGAAATCGCCCTGTTGCTCCTCGCGCCAGTTGAACAGGCCCTTACGCGAAAGGGTCCAGGTAGCGCCATAGTAGAAGTGGATGAGGTGGGTCAGGTTGTAGAGTTGGAGCACCGCCATTAGCTCGGGGCCGTGCTGGTGGTAGTAGCGCAGGTCGTCCATCGCCTCGGCGATTCCCTCCAGCTTTCTGGCGCTTTTCGTCTCGCCCACGATGACGGGGACGCCGTTGACGAAGAGCATGATGTCGGTGCGGATGTCCGGTGGAGTGCCGTTGGAGAACGTGAACTCGTCGCTGATGTGAAAGGCGTTGTTCTCGACGGCGTCGAGGTCCAGGAAGCGGACGTTCCGCTCTCTCCTCTCCGCCTCCACGAATACCGTCTTCAGCCCCTTGAGGTACTCCCAGGCGTCCAGATTGCCAGCGATATTGGGGCGCACGCGGACGATGCGATCCCGTAGCTGCTCCGCCCTCGACTGATCGATGATGCCGGGGTTCAGCTTCTGCAGTTGCTCGATGAGTACGGAATCGAGAACCGGGCTGGTTGCGCCTCTCCGCAGACTGAAAGTGTCCTCGGGTGAAAGACAGGTCCACCCTGCCTCTGCGGCATAGCGCAGGAAGGGATTCTGCACAGATGCCTTCTCCCCACCGATGGTCACGCTGTTGCCTCCGACTCAGCTTCGGGCAAGTCGATGTCATTGACTCGCATCTTGCCTGTCATGACGTTGTGAAGAAGAGATTTGCACAGGATCTCCAACGCCTCATAACGTGCACCCTCTGATGCCAGCTTCGCATCCACCGACGAAAGGACGCTGGCAATCCGCATTTGCTCACCAACTGGGGGGATGGGAATACAAGTGCTTTCGATTATGCCTTGGTCAATCTTCGGGAAGTTGCCGGCAGTCTTCTTTGCGTTCATCTGATAATATTTTCGGCAGGGAGGCGTCACGAGGAACTCCGCGAGGAATTTGGGGACAAGTCGCTCTTCTTGCACACGTACACGAACAAGTAGGTCTGGGAAGATGGCGAAATCGTCCTCGCCGTCGTAGAGAGCCGCCAGTCCGACATATTCGGGAGTGTTCGCCCGCTCGACCAGAACGTCTCCTTTCTTGAGCCACATGTTGCGAACGCGGATGGGGTCTGCCACTGTTAGCTTGGTGTTACTGATCGAGAAGTCGTTCTTCGTCACGGAAGTTAGCGTGAGCGTCCTAATCCCTTCGTCAGAGTTGCTGGCTTTCGCCGAGTGGCCGTTGCGCAAAGGCTCTCGAAGCTTGTCTCCAAGCCAGCCAACTTCCCAGTGCTCCGGTAGTAGCCCAATCTCCGTCTCCTTCAGGGGCACCTGGTCAGCCTGATCGATGGGCACGGGGCCGTAGGTGAAGAGGTGCTTCATGAGGCTCTGCTTGAGCTGGCGGGTGGCTTCGATGACCTTCTCAGTGGCCTCTTTGGCCTGCTGCACGGTCCGAAGTACGTGAGCGATGGCTCGCTGCTCGGGGAGGGGAGGGAGGGGGATTGGCTGATCAATCACGTTCTTGTCCGTTACGGCCGGGTAGCTTGAACCCCGCTGAAGCTCAGAGACACTAGCCACGAACGGATCGTTCGAAACTGCGAAGAAGAGAAAGCCCGGATCGATGGTATCTGGTCTTGCCCGCAGAACGCAAAATGCCGTTGAACATACTTGGTTGTGAAGCTCGGGCGGGACGACGGCTACGCGCTTCAGATACGGACGCACGGTAGCAAAGAGTACATCACCCGACAGGATCGCCTTCCGGGCTCGGCTTGGGGCGTTACTACCCAGATGTTCGTTGTAGTCAACGACGCGGAGGGAATCACTGGAAACACACGAGACATCCACATATTTGAATGTTGAATCAGGCTTTCGTGCCGGGTCTACCTGTATGGTCTTCTGGACGGCGTCGGCGACACGGATGGTCTTCCAGCCCTCTGGCAGGTCTTGAACTCGGGAGGACCTGCCGGTACCAGAAGATGCGAGATTGCCATCCTGCGCAGTCCGAATCATTGGCGGGCCTCTCCGAAACCGAGCGATGCCAACACTTCGGTCAAGCGCTTGTCAGCCTCAACTCGTTCCTCCTCCGCCTCCTGTAGCAGCACCACTGCTTCCTCCAACGGCAACACCTCCTGCTCCCCGTCCACCGCCACATAACGGCTGGGTGACAGGTTGTAGTCATTCTTCACGGCGTCCGCTGTGGTTGTGATCGCGGATGCGCCCTTCTCCTGTTGCCAGGCCCTGTACACCGAGGCGATACGCTCGATATGCTCGTCTTCGAGGTAGTTCTTGGGCCGCCCCTTGGCAAATAGCTTGGAGGCGTTGATGAGCAGAACCTCACCGGGATGCCGTTTCCCCCTGTTGATCACCATCACGATGCCCGGCGCAGTCGTATTGTAGAACAGGTTCTCCGGCAATAGCAGCACTGCCTCGATCAGGTCAGCCTCGACGAACCGCTTACGGATGTCGCGCTCCTTGTTTGAGCCCTGGTTGCCGCTGCCCCGGCTGACCGCACCGGTGTCCAGCACCACGGCCATCCGCCCGTCCGGCTTGAGGCTGGCGACCATATGCTGAACCCAGCCCCAGTCGGCGCTCGACGCAGGCGGTATCCCCTTGAACCGCTCATACGGGTCGTTCTCGTATATGCGGGCCTCGAACTTCTGGTTCCACATGGGATTGGAGACTACGATATCGAACTCCTGGAGACCTCCGTCAGACCTGGTGAAGACCGGACGCTGCATGGTATCGCCCCAGCCGATGTTGGCCTCCATGTCATGGATCACCGCGTTCATGCGGCACATGGCGAAGGTGGACGGGTTGATCTCCTGACCGTAGAGTGCGAGGGGGGCGACACTCTCCGGCAGCCTGAGTCGCCCGTTCTTACTCCCGCCCTTGGTCTCCAGAAGCCGCAGATGCGACTTGATCAGCAGACCCCCGGAGCCGCAGCAGGGGTCATAGACGGTCTCGCCGGGCTGGGGGTTAAGCATGCGGGCCATGACGATGGTGATTTCGCGAGGTGTATAGAACTCTCCGGCGCTCTGGCCCTGGCCCTCCGCGAACTTGCGCAGCAGGTATTCATAGGCCCGGCCCAGGATGTCCGGCTCAACGTCTTCCAGTCCCAGCCTGAACTTGGGGTTGTTGAGTACCTGGATGAGTGCCGCTAGCCGTCCATCATCGACGATCCGCTGCCCGGCTGTGGTGGCGTTGAAGTCGGTGACGTCGATGACGCCCGACAGCTTCGGGTTCTCTCTGGCCACGGCCCTCACTGCGTCGGTAAGGTACTCGCCCACGTTAGTGGTCTTGTTGGCGACGGCTGGCCAGCGGGCGGCTTCGGGTATGTAGAACCGCACCAATTTGTGGTCCTGATCAACGAGCTTGAGAGCGGTCTTCTCGTCCCCGAACTCGTGGGCCAGGTACTTGATCTCGTCCTCGAACACGTCGGAGAGCCGCTTGAGGAACACCAGCGGCAGGATGTAGTCCTTGAACTTCGGCGCGTCCAGCGGACCTCGGATCACGCATGCCGCGTCCCATAGCCAGTTCTCTAAGGCGGAGAGGTCGGTGTTGTTGTTCTGTGCCGTGTGCTGCTTTCCCAGTTTCTTACTTCCTCCATCCCAGATGACATCAGAATGATGTGAGTTCAGCAAACGCACGTAGGGCGAAGTGGTCCGTCATACCCGATATGTAGTCGATGATGGCCATGCAATAGTCGTTCTGCTCGCGGCAATCATACAGTATGCAGTTCGCATACCGAGGTCGTCCGCCCTGCTGTCTGCTAGGTCCGTCGTACTTCCGCAGCCAGCCTACGAAACCCCCGGTGAGAGAAGGGAATGCACTCCGGTCTCTTTCAAGGTTCTCCAGTATCATACCAGGTTCCCAGTACGACCTCAGCTGTTTGAAGATCGAACGAATGACAAGGCCAGCGTACTCGCTGTAGGTGTTCAATCTGGGATGTCCGTATATGCACCTCACATTGAACTCCTTGAGCGCGTCCATTGCTCGCAGTCGCGCATCTGATAACCGTATTCCAGACTCGGGAGAGCTATTTCTGCACAGGTCAATGATGAGTTCGTGAATCACAAACGTATTTGTGATGTCGCGTACTCGCTGCTCGCTGTGTTCTCTGGCCAGTTGCGACAACTCCCGAAGTTGACCGAGGGAGAGAATCCGTAACCTCATGGCATCCTCGATGTCACGCCCCAAATACGCGATCTTGTCAGATACCTTGACAATGCAGCCCTCCCAAGTGTATGGCTGGTATTGGTTGGGCTCTTCTATCGTATCCAGATCGATCGATTCACTCCTCGGAGTCAATCCGTTCTCGTCGACCTCTCCGCAGTGACACACGATGCCATCGCGAACAGCATAAGTCAGATTCAGGTTTCTGTGAATACCATTCGGGTCCTCTAGGGTCTCACACTTGTCGACGAACCTGAGGCTGTTTCTCTCGTGCCAGAATCTGAACCCAATCTCTGCTTTGGCGATCTCGGTCAGGTGTCTCTCACCAGCATGGCCAAAGGGAGCGTGTCCGACATCATGTCCAATCGCGATGGCCCCAGTCAGTTCGGTGTTCAGTCCAAGGTGATTGGATATGGTGTGGCTGATTGCCGCAACGTGGTTCACGTGCTCTATTCTGGTGCATATGTGGTCATTGGTCGGGGCGGAGAACACCTGCGTCTTGTGCTTCAGCCGCCTATAGGCGGTGCTGTGGAGGATTCTGTTGTAGTCGCGTGCAAAAGGCGTTCTGATATCGCCGTGTCGTGGGTACAGGAACTCTACGCGTGAAGTCGCCGTTCGCCATTTCGGGCTCTCAGATGTGATCGCATGCGCCAAGAACCTCTTGTCCCCATCGATTGGCTCTCGTTCACTCATGAATCACAATTGCCCTTGCGCGTTGAGTAGAATTGTGGAATCATGGCTGATCCCAGGCTACATCGATAACCCAGTGGTCAGACTCGCGTATTGTAGCACAAGAGGCTCTGGCTTTACAGGGCTCCGGCCATCCCCCAGACATCCATTCTAAGCTCATTTCCAGCGCTGATTGCCGATGATTCTGGAGGCTGAATGGTCAATTGGGGCAAGGTGGTGGGCCAGGGAAACGGTGTGTGAAAACAACGGTTGCGAACAGGACGAAATACCTTGTCCCGCAATAGTCGGCTTGGGCACGGGGCCTACTCGACCACGACGGCGGTGCCGTAGACGAGAAGCTCTGACGCGGCTGACATCACCATCGATGTGACAAACCTCACGCCGACGATTGCGTTGGCGCCCATCGACTCCGCCTGCTGCGTCATCCTCTGGATGGCCTGCTCGCGCGACTCGGCCATCATCTTGGTGTAGTCGGTGATCTCACCGCCGACCAGGTTGCGCAGAGAGGCCATGATGTCATGGCCCACGTGACGCGCCCTTATCGTGTTGCCGCGCACCAGGCCGAGAGTCTTGACGGTCTTCATGCCTTCCACGGCGTCGGTGGTGACGATGATCATCTCTCCACCCCTTTGAAATCCTCTTCCCTTGAAGCAGCCATGCGCTCCCGCAGGATGGATGTCAGGAGGATGACGAAGCCGAGCCCGACGCAGACGATAGCCACCTTGAGGGGCGTGGGTATGGTATCGTACGCGACGCCGAACACCCAGTACAGGACGTAGCCGATGCCTGTGCTGACGCCGATGATGGCGAGGATAGCGCCAAGCTTACGCAGCATGGGTTTCACCTCGATATGGCCGCCGGACTATGATACCACCCGGGCAGGCAGACGTCATGCGGTGGTCCGGAGCGGGGGTCTGTGGTATCTGCGATGCTCTCTCTCGTATGAATGCCCTAATCAATGCTAGGACCGGGAGCCGGTTTTGTCAACTTACCTCAACCTCTCTTGTGCTACAATTGAAGCATATGATACAGGTGCAGCGAATCGTGTTCATGGGAACGCCGGAGTTCAGCGTTCCCTCTCTTCTGAAGCTTGTTCATGGCGGCCATGAGGTAGTCGCGGTCTACACACAGCCTGACAGGGTGGTGGGCCGGGGACGCGTTCCCGCCGCGCCGCCGGTGAAGGAGACCGCGCTGGAGCACGGGCTGACAGTGCGCCAGCCCGAGAGTCTCAAAGACCCGACCGAGGTGAGCGACCTTGCAGCCCTTGAGCCGGACCTCATCGTGGTTGCCGCCTACGCGCAGATGCTTCCCAGGGAAGTGCTGAAGATACCGGAGTTCGGGTGCCTGAACGTTCACCCCTCTCTCCTGCCGAAGTACCGTGGCGCGGCGCCGATCCCGGCCGCCATACTGGCCGGGGACTGCGACACGGGCGTCACTATCATGGAGATGGACGAGGGTATGGACACCGGGCCGATCGTGTCGCAGTTCATAGTGCACATGGAGCCCGACGACACGACGGAGTCCCTGGGCCGCAGGCTGGCCGACGCAGGGGCCCGTCTGCTGGACGATACGCTGGACATCTGGTTCGACGGAACCCTGGAGCCGAGGCCCCAGGACGAGAGCGAGGCCACATATACGGAGCCAATATCCAAGGCCGACGGGGAGATAGACTGGCGGCGCAGCGCGGTTGAGCTGGAGCGAATGGTCCGCGCCTACTACCCCTGGCCGGGCTGCTACACGCGATGGCAGGGCAAGTCGCTCAAGATAGTCCAGGCGCAGCCAGTGGAGTGGAAAGCAGGCGGCGAGCCCGGTCGAGTGGTCATGCTTGAATCGGGCCAGCCCGCGATAGTGGGCGTGCAGACCGGCGAAGGCGTACTGGGCCTGCTGGTGGTGCAATTGGAGGGCAAGGGCAGGGTGAGCGCGGCGGACTTCATGAGGGGTCACCGCGACTTCGTGGGTTCGGTGCTCGGCAGCTAGGGTACGACTACTCGGACTCGCTCTCTTCGGCGGCAGCTTCGCCCTCTTCGGCAGCTTCCCCTTCGGCTTCCGCCTCCGCCTCGGCTTCCTCCTCCTCGGCCACTTCTTCTTCCACTGCGGCCATGCGGCGTCCCGAGACACCTACCACCACGCGCTCGGGGTCCGTGAGCAGGGCGACATCCTCCGGCACCCGGAGGTCTTTGACGTAGATAGACTGGTCGAGCTGGTCCAGGACGGACAGATCGACCTCCACGCTGTGAGGGATGTCCGAAGGCAGGCATTCAACGTCGACGGAGTTGAGGCTCTGGATGAGTATGCCGTCCAGGTCCTTCACCGCCGGCGCCTCGCCGACGAGTGACACGGGCACCTCGGCCCTCATCTTCTCCTTCATCTTGACCTGATACAGGTCGACGTGCAGGAGCTCCTCGGTGAGAGGATGCCGCTGGAAGTCCTTGATTATGACCATCCGCGGGCTCTTCTCACCCTGGACCTTGAGTGTGATGAGCCCCGTCTTGCCCGCGCGAACCACGGTACGAATGAGGTCAGAGGTCCTTATCTGAAGGGCTGTGGACTCGATGCCGTGACCGTAGATGTTCGCCGGCGTCAGACCCTGCTTCCTCACGAATCGGGCCTTCTTGCCGAGCACCGTTCTCTTCTCCGCAGCCAACTCTATCTTCTCCATTTGCCCCTCTCCAAACTATAAGACTGTAACATTCCGGTGGTGTGAAATCAACCCTCGGTCAGCCTGCCCGAAGTCAATTCTAGCACACCGGGCCGGCTCCGCACTCGACTGCACAGTCTGGAGTTGCTTATAATTGACTGGAATGAGAACGAGCGACTTCGAGTACGACCTGCCGAAGGAGCTGATTGCGCAGAGAGCGATCGAGCCGCGCGACTCGTCGCGGCTGATGGTGCTGCACAGGCACTCGGGCCGGATAGAACACCGGGTCTTCAGTGACCTGCCGGAGTACCTGGAAGCGGGCGACCTCGTGGTGTGCAATGACAGCCGGGTGATACCCGCGCGGCTCACGGGCCGGAAGGTCGACGGCGAAGCGAAGATAGAGCTGTTGCTGCTCCGGCGTCTTGAGCCAGGCGTATGGGAGAGCCTGGCGAGGCCGGGACGCAGGCTGAAAGCGGGCACTCTGATCGCGCTGGGGCCCGGTGAGGAATTCGAAGCAAGAATCGTGTCCAAGGGTGAAGGCGGGGTCGTTGTTGTGGAGCTGTCCGACGAGGACGCCCTGCTGCAGGCGGGTGCGGTCCCGCTGCCGCCGTACATACACCGCGCCGTCGAGGACCCCGAGCGTTACCAGACTGTGTATTCGAGGTGTCAGGGCAGTGTAGCGGCTCCCACCGCCGGCCTTCACTTCACACCTGAGCTCATGGAGAGGATCAGTGGCAAGGGCGTCGGGTTTGGCTTCATTACCCTTCACCTCTCGCTGGACTCCTTCCGGCCTGTGTCCGCCGATGACCCCACGCGGCACGCCATACACAGAGAGTACGGCGGTCTCGACAGCGGACTTGCGATCAGAATCGAAGCAACGAGAGCCCGGGGTGGGCGAGTCGTCTGCGTAGGCACGAGCAGCGTGCGCATGCTCGAGCATACCGCATCGAGAAACGGGCGTGTCGCCTCCTTCGATGGATGGACGGACCTCTTCATATTGCCCGGCCACGAGTTCCGGGTGGTTGACGCCATGATTACCAACTTCCATCTGCCTCGTTCTACACTGCTGATGCTGGTCTCCGCCTTCGCGGGGACGGACCTGATACGGAAGGCGTACGGCGAGGCGGTGCAGCAGCGATACAGGTTCTACAGCTTCGGTGATGCGATGCTCATTCTGTAGTAACGAGTGGTTCGCCGCACCGTCGCGGAAACGGCAGGTAACCCGGTATGAGCACTGACAGGCCCAATATGGTCGACTATGAAACTGGACGACGGGAGTTCACGCTGGATGTCCCGGAGCACTTCAACTTCGGCTTCGACATCGTGGACGGCTGGGCGACGCGCGAGCCCGACAAGCTCGCGCTCCTCTCCGTCGACGCGAATGGTGAGAACCCGTGCAGGCTCACGTTCCGGGAACTCTCCCTGGCGTCCAATCGTTTCGCGAACGTGCTGGCAGGGCTGGGCTTGCGGAAGGGCGATCGGGTGCTGGTAATGCTGCCCCGGATTCACGAATGGTATGAGGCAGTCCTGGGCATGATCAAGCTGGGCGTCATCCCGATGCCGACGACCACGCAGTGCACTGCCAAGGACATCGAGTACCGCATAGGCAAGTCCGAGGCGTCTATGGTCGTCACGGACGCGGAGAACGCGGAGAAGGTGGAGCAGGCCGCGAAGTCCTGTGACGGGCTTGTACGCCTGATGGCAGTCAGGGGCAGGCCCGGCGACCCCTGGCTGGGCTACGAGGACGAGGTGGGGCGGGCGGCGGACAGCAGGCCGGGTGTCGAGCCGAGCCGAAGCGACGACCCAATGCTGCTGTATTTCACCTCGGGCACCGTTGCTTACCCGAAGATGGTGATACACACCCAGGCTTCGTACGGCATCGGGCACACGATAACGGCCCGCTTCTGGCAGGACCTGAAGCCGTCGGACCTGCACTGGACCATCTCCGACATGGGTTGGGCCAAGGCCGCATGGGGGAAGCTCTTCGGACAGTGGACAATGGGCGCGGCCGTCTTCCTCCACGACGCCCGTGGCAGGTTCGACCCGGAGATTGCACTGAGGATCATAGCGCGGTACGGCGTTACCACCTTCTGCGCGCCACCGACGGTTTACCGAGTGCTGGTACAGGAAGATCTCGTGAAATCGAGCCCGATGAGTCTGCGGCACTGCACCGCTGCGGGCGAGCCGCTGAACCCCGAGGTCATGATGCAGTGGCGGGAGAAGACCGGCCTGGACATCCACGACGGCTACGGCCAGACCGAGACCGTGAACCTGGTCGCCAACTACCCGTGCGTCCCGATAAGGCCGGGGTCGATGGGCAAGCCGGCGCCCGGCTTCGAGATAGCTGTCCTTGACGAGGATGGCCTGCAGGCGGGTCCGGGCCTGGAGGGGAGCATCGCGGTGCGCGTCAGGCCGCGGCGGCCCATCGGGCTGTTCAGGGAATACTGGAAGGACCCCGAGAGGACGAGCGAGGTGTTTGCGGGTGAGTGGTATCTCACGGGCGACCGCGCTGTTATGGACGAGGAAGGCTACTTCTGGTTCGTGGGCCGTGCGGATGACGTGATCATAAGCTCCGGCTACCGGATCGGCCCGTTCGAAGTCGAGTCGGCGCTGCTGGAACACCCGGCGGTGACCGAGGCAGCCGCTGTTGCCAGCCCGGATGAGCTGCGCGGCGAGGTGGTCAAGGCATTCGTGGTGCTCGCAGGAGGGCGCGACGGCTCCGAACAACTGGCGAAAGAGTTGCAGGAGCACGTTAAGAGCGTAACGGCGCCCTACAAATACCCGAGGGTAATCGAGTTCGTAGATGACCTGCCCAAGACGATATCGGGCAAGATCAAGCGCGGGGAACTGAAACGGAGGGAGTGGGGAGGCCGGGTCCAGCAGTAGCTCGTTGCGTATCTTCGCGCCTCGTGGGTGGATTGGTGGTCTTATTATAGGAGCGTAATAGTCCGCTACGCAGTGGCGCGCACAGGGCTGGACAAGCGATGGGGGGTGTGTTACCATAGCATGCGACATCGAAATCGTGAGGAGGGTCAAAACAGGCGGGAGGTCAGGCAGTGACGTGAGGTAGTGTGCTGGCAGGCGTCTTAAGGGGGGCCTCTATGTACCTCAGTCAGCGGGTAGATAGCATCTTGGTTTTCCCCTCAGTTTCTTCGATCGCCCCTTCAGTCCTTCAGCTCGATTCGGCAGCGCTTCTAGCCCCACAAGAAGTTCTGTAGAACACCCCTCGATATCGGCGACAGTTGTCTCCGGTCTTGGGAGCGTCTAGCCAGATTCCGACAGTGCTCACTGTAGATGACCGTTTGGGCTGTAATTGCTGTGGTTACGATTCATTCTGAGATAGACCAGCCAATAGACAGGAAGAGGGTCTGTCGCTTCATCGGGTACGCTGATGACGCGGAACCCTCATCGCGGATTGCGACGCTTCTCGACGAGTACATAGGGAACGCGAGACAGCTTCTGGAGCCGTCGTACTCCTACTTGATAAGGCGCATAGTCCGAGTCGAAGAGAGAAGGGTAGAGGTCGAGGGTTCCATAATCTTGGAAGGAGAGGTCATTTCCGGCCTTCTGGCGAGCTGTGAGCGTGCGGCGTTCTTCGCACTCACAATCGGCCCCCGACTGGAGGAGATGGCCGCCACACTCGCCGACAACGCGATGATAATCGAGTCGTATGTCCTGGATGCCATCGGTTCGAGTTCGACAGAGGGTCTGGCGGCGCGTGTGCAGAGTGAGATAGCGGGCCTGGCCCGAGCTGAGGGCACCTGGGCAACTCCGCGCCTCAGCCCCGGCCATTGCGGTTGGGACATCAGCCAGCAGAGGGTGATATTCGATGCGATGGGTGGCTCGCTACCATATCTCACCCTGACCGACGATTACCTCATGTTGCCGAAGAAGTCCGCTTCAGGCGTTATCGGGATTGGCGTTTCCGGTACAGAGGAAGCCTTTCGGCACCCTTGCTCGGCATGCAAGAGCTCGGGTTGTCTCATGAGAGGATGATGTGAGTAATGGTACGTAAAGGACTAGCCGGCGGCTCTTACAGGCCGCTTTCCGATGGCGAGGCTCAGCAGATACATGAGACCGTGATGCGCGTCTTCGAAGAGGTAGGCGTGCAGGTGAACTCGGACAAGGCCCTCGATCGTTTTCGTCAGGCCGGGGCGAACGTGGACGGCCAGACCGTGAAGATGCCTCGGTCCATGGTTATGGAGTTGGTCGACAAGGCCCCGTCGGATGTAGTCCTGTACGGGAGGAAGCCGGAGCACCATCTGGAACTGGGTGGCTCCCGGGTACACGCCGGCACAGGCGGCACAGCGCTGAATATCATCGACGGCGTGACGGGAGACAGGCGCAAGGCAACGCTCAGAGACCTCAAGGACATCGCAAGGCTGGTAGACGGCCTGGACAACATTCATTTCTTCCTCCTGCCCACCTATCCCACAGACCTGGAAGCCGACATTGTGGACGCCAATCGCTTCTTCGCGGGCCTGGATAACACCAGCAAGCACGTGATGGGCGGCGTCTATACTCACGGAGGCATCGAGCAGGTCCTCCGCATGGCCGAGATTGTCTCCGGCTCGCCCGAGAACCTGGGCCGTGAGCCCATCATATCCATAATCCTCTGCGCCATCAGCCCTCTCAAGATCGACGACGTCTACGGCGACATGATAGTCCGGGTGGCCGAGAGAGGCGTACCCATAGCTCTGCCGGCGGAGCCCCTATGCGGCTCGACGTCCCCCGTCACTCTGGCCAGCAACGTGGTCATTCAGACAGTGGACTCTCTTGCCGAGGTATGCCTCGCTCAACTGGTGAATCCGGGCACACCGGTCCTTTTCGCTTCCGTGGCGTCGAGCAATGACTTCCGGGACCTCAAGTACATAACCGGCTGCATCGAGATGGGCCTGGTCAACGCTGCCAGCGCGCAGATGGCGCAGTTCTACGGCCTGCCCTTCTATGCCACTGCGGGTATGTCTGACGCCAAGATTGTGGACGCCCAGTGCGGCTACGAGTCAGCGCTGACCCTGCTTCTCTGCGGTCTGAGCGGAGCGAACTACATTCATGACGCCGCCGGCCTCATGGATTTCGCATTGAGCGTGAGCCTGGAGAAGTACGTGGTCGACAATGAGATCATCGGAATGGTCATGCGGGCTGTTGAGGGCATCAAGGTCAACGAGGAGTCAATGGCGTTCGACCTCATCAAAGAGGTCGGTCCCGGCGGCCACTTCGTTTACTCGCAACACACGCGCAGACATATGCGAAAAGAGCACTATCAGCCCGTGTTGAGCGACAGAGACCATCTGGAGCAATGGGTCAAGAAGGGCAGTGAGGACACTGCTATCAGGGCCAAACGGAAGGCCCAGGAGATCCTTGCGGAGGAAGGCTATCGGCTTCCGGACGAAGCGCGCAGCACGATCCTGCGGGAAATACCGGGAATCATAGATTGAGGGATCATGATAGTAATTGGTGAGAAGATCAACGCCTCCAACAAGTCAGTAGGGCAGGCTATCGCCGACAAGGACGCAGCCTTCATACAGAAGCTGGCCTCCGATCAGGATGCTGCGGGGGCCGACTACATAGACGTCAATGCTGGAGCCGGCGGTGGCTCCTGGGAAAGTCCGGAGGCTGCCATAGGGTGGCTGGTGGAAGTCGTACAGTCCGTCACTGATAAGCCACTGACACTGGACAGCGACACCGGTTCGGTGATCGAGGCCGCTTTGAAGAAGTACTCGGGCGACACAGTGATGATCAACTCGGTGAACGCGGACGCGGAACGCCTGGACTCCATCGGCAGACTTGCTGCCGAGAGGGGAGCTTCCATAGTGGCGCTGGCCATGGGCGAGGGCGCGATACCCGACAATGTTGAGGACAGGATGGCGGCCTGCGAGCAGATCATGACGCATCTCAACCGGCTGGGCGTCAAGGAAGAGCAGGTCTTCTTCGATCCGCTGGTGCTGCCGATATCGGTGGATACGGGGCAGGCCCTTGTCACGCTCAGGACGCTTCAGAGAATCATGGAGCGCTACCCGGCAGCCCACACGACCATGGGTTTGAGCAACATATCGTATGGATTGCCCAACCGGGGAGTAATCAACAGAGCTTTCCTGCTGATGTCGGTCGCGGCCGGGCTCGACTCGGCGATCCTCGACCCTCTGGATGACAGGATGATGACGGTGGTTCGTGCGGGGGATCTGCTTTCAGGCAAAGACTCCGGCTGTAAGGCGTATATCCGGGCCCATCGTAAGGGCCTGCTTGTTGCATAGCCGTTGGACTAGATAGCGGGAATGGAGGCGCAGCGTGCCCAGAGAGGGAATCCTCATAGAGAAGCCACTGGAGAGGTTGAGTCAAAAGCAGATTGAAGTCATCCACCGAACGTCACTGGAGATACTCCACGACCCCGGCCTTGTCTGCTTCAACGCCGAGGCCGCGGAGGTCTTCGGGGGCAGCGGCGCGGATGTCTCGACGATTCAGGGTGACCACAAGTCCTGGTTGGTCAGGATACCTGAGGCTGTTGTTGCCAGGGGGCTCGACAGCGCGCCCAAGACGGTCAAGCTGGGCGCGAGAAATGAGGACAACGCTCTCCTAATGAAGGGCGATGAGCCCAGGGTTCACTGGATTTCCGGCTCGGAGACCAATATATGGCTGGATGTGGAGTTCGATACCTTCGTGAGCAAGACCGACCCCGGGGTCGAGAAGCGGGTGCCCCGCTTCGTACAGAAGCGCGGAACGGTGGACCACCTGTGTCAGTCGGCGCACGTTTGTGAGCACCTGGAGACCCTAGGTGGTTACATCCGCACGGTCAATATCCAGGACAAGGACGTCACGCCGGAGAACAAGGACGTCAACAAGTACTTCGCGTCTCTCAACAACACGACGAAGCATGTCATGGCGGGGCTGACCACGCTGGAGCAGCTCGGCAACGTAGTCCGCATGGCCGAGATCATAGTCGGAGGTAGGGAGCGGCTGAAGGAGAACCCGATCATCTCCTTCATCACGTGCCTGGTGAAGAGCCCGCTTCAGTTCGTGGATGACACGACCGACACATACATCGAGCTGTGCAAGCGCAACCTGCCCGTGGTTGTCTCCTCTGCCCCTCAGGCCGGGAGTACCGCTCCGATCAAGGAGGACGGCATCATAGCGCAGATCAACGCTGAGGTGCTTGCGGGGATAGTACTCGGGCAACTGGTGAACCCCGGCGCTCCGGTCATCTACGGCAGTGTGCCGGTACGGGCCAGGCTCGACACGCTTGGGGACTCCTACGGAGCTCCCGAGACCTCGCAGTATAACGTGGACTGCGTACAGATGGCGCGCTTCTATAAGCTGCCCTGCTACTCCACATCGGGCGTCTGCGACGCCAAGGTGCCGGGCACGCAGTCGTCGATCGAGAGGCTGTTCTCGGATATACTCCTCAGCCTGGCGGGGCCTCAGTTCCTGCACTGCGCTTACGGCTTGCTCGACTGCAACTCCATCTTCTGTCTGATGCAGGCGGTAATGGACGATGCACATTTCAAAATGATCCAGCATTTCCTGACCCCGCCGCTTGTTGATGAGGAAGAGGCCACAAAGACCCTAAGGCAGGTCAGGGAGACCGTGAAGACTCCGCAGAAGATTTACATAAAGTACATACGCCCTCTCATGCGAAGCGGCAAGCTATCGATGCCCTATCCGTTCGAGGGTGATGGGGAGAGCGACAACGCCTGCGAACTCGCGCACGAGAGGACGCAGGAGCTGCTGGCAGCGACTGTGGAGCACATAGATGAGGCAACAACGAAGAGGCTTTACGACGAGATCCCCGGCCTTCTGCCCAGACTCAACGTGTACGCATGATACCTGAGAAACGAGAGGAGAGATAGCCGATGAGCGACGACCTGATAGCGAAGTTGAAGGAGAACGTGATCCAGGGGCGCAAGACGGCCGACGACGAAGGGATAGATGAGGACCTGACGGGCCCCGGTGTACTGGAGTTGACCCAGCAGGCAATCGACCAGCAATTCCCGGCCGACAAGATAATCAAGGAAGGGCTGACGGCGGGCATGGAGGTGGTCGGGCAGAAGTTCGCGAACAAGGAGTATTTCATACCGGACATGCTGGCATCCGCCGAGGCCGTGGGCGCGGCGATGGACGTTCTGAAGCCGTTGCTGGAGGCCTCCAACGTCGAGACGAAAGGCAAATTCGCGATCGTGACGGTCAAAGGTGACATTCACGATATCGGAAAGAACATCGTGGCCATTCTGCTGAAGGGCGCGGGCTACGAGGTGGAAGACCTCGGCATCGACATCCCGACCGAGAAGATTGTGGAATACGTCAGAGAACAGAAGCCGGACTACCTGGGCCTGTCCGCGCTGCTCACGACCACGATGGTGGTCATGGGCGAGGTTATCGATGCGCTGAAGGAGGCCGGCGTCCGTGACCAGGTCAAGGTGCTCATAGGCGGCGCGGCTGTATCCGAGGAGTTTGCGAATGAGATCGGCGCAGACTTCTATTGTGTGGACGGCTTCGATGCTGTGAACAAGCTGGATGCTCTGAAAGCGGCATAGGGAGACCAGCGCAACCCGACAAGAAAGGAGCCTCAAATGGGAGCAATTGCGGGAATCATCTTCGCGGCGGAGGAGGATCGTGAGGAGTGCACCGCCGAGGTGGAGGAGATGCTGCAGACCATGCGCCACCGGGGACCGGACAACATCGCTATCCGTACCCTCCCCGAAGGCAACGGTGCACTGGGGGCAATCGAGGTCAATCTGACCCCACAGAAGACGCCGGCTGTGGCATTCGCCCATCCACCTTACATCGTGTTCGATGGAGAGTTGTTCAATGGAAGGCCCGAGGGCCAGACGGATGTAGAGCTGTTCAAGGAGTACTATCAGAAGCACGGCAAGCAGTGCTTCGCTCATCTGGACGGAGGCTACTGCTGCGCCATAGTGGACGGAGATGAGGTGATCCTGGCTCGTGACCAGATCGGCGCAAGGCCCCTTTTCTACGGAACAAAGGACGGGGTGCTCTGCTTCAGCACGGAGATGAAGGGGCTGATCGGGCATATCAGGACCGACATCCACGAGCTGCCGCCTCAGCACATCTACAGCTCCAGGGATGGGCTGAAGGAGTTCGCCCCCTACGAGCCGGACGTGCCCGAGCCGGGCGGCGATGTCAAGGAGGCCGCAGGTATATTGAGGGAGTTGCTGATTGAGGCGACGAAGAAGCGGATGGCCGGTATCAAGGCGTCGGCCCTCAGCGGGGGCCTCGACAGCTCGATTGTCGCAACCATAGCCAAGGGCTTCAATCCCGACCTGGTACTCGTCACAGCGACGGTGGACAGTACACCCGGTCCGGACCTGGAGAACGCCAAGCTGATGGCCGAGTTCCTTGGCGGCGAACACCACATATGCCGGATAACCGACGACGAGATATTCGATTGCATACCGGAGATGGTCTGGTTCCTGGAGAGCTTCGATGAGGACTGCATAGTCGGCTTGATCTCCAACTTCTACGCCTCCAAGCTTGCCAAGAACTTCACGGACCTCATCTTTGTCGGTGAGGGCGCTGACGAGCTGTTCGGCGGGTACCGCATGGTGCTCAAGCATCCGAGCGTGACCACGCCCGAGAGAAGAGAGGAGTTGGCCGAGAAGCTTCTGAGCATTGCCTACAACACAGCCCTGCGGCGTCTCGATCGCGGCTGGATGGCGAACGCTGTTGTCTACCAGACCCCGTTCCTCGACCCGAAGGTGGTCTCCTTCGCGCGGAAGATACCCATGGAGTGGAAGATATACGGTGAGAAGCAGACGGAGAAGTACGTTCTGCGGGAAGCCTTCCGAGACATGCTTCCCGAGAAGATCGCGAATCGTGAGAAGCTGCGGTTCTCCATGGGTGTGGGCACCGAGGATGTGATGGACAGGCTCGTGGCGCACGTAGTGGACCCGGAGGAGCTGAGGGAGCGCCCTAACAGCCCCTACGGCCTGCCGTACGCCACCTTCAAGGAAATCTACTACTACGACGAGTTCATCCAGATGTTCCCGCCTGCTTACGAGAAGCAGACGATTCGATGGGATCCGTTCAAGTAGGAGACGGGAGAGTCAAAGCTGTCCGGACAGGACAGCAGGCCACGTAGGCGGTCCATATGGAAGGAGCGATAAGAGAGTGTGTGGCATAGCAGGTTGTATAGGCACGACCGACGTGAAAACAGTAGAGAGGATGCTGGACGCGTTGCCCCACAGGGGCCCGAACGACCGCGGCATCCACACCCACAGCGGGTCGGTGTTCGGCCATACAAGGCTGTCCATCGTGGACGTTGCCGGCGGGCATCAGCCTATCCTGGCTGACGGCGGCAGAAGGGGCATCATCTGCAACGGCGAGATATACAACTTCAGAGAGCTCAGGAAGGACCTCGTCGGCAAGTACGACTTCAGCACGGAGTCCGACACCGAGGTCATACTGCACCTCTATAAGGAGAAGGGGCCGGAGTGCGTGCGCGACCTGGACGGGATGTTCGCCTTCGCCCTTTTCGACGGCGATGAGTTCATGATGGCCCGCGACCCCATCGGCATCAAGCCGCTCTACTACGGGTATGTGGACGGCAGGATGTACTTCACATCCGAGCTGGGCGCGATGAGCCTCGCCGGAGTCGAAGAGGTGCATGAGTTCCCCGCAGGCTACTACTACACCCCGAAGAGCGGGTTCGTGCGGTACTACGAGATTCCGCCCGTACAGGACCACCTTCTGGCCGATGTCGACGAGGCCTGCGAAGCCATCCGCGAGACCTTCATCGGAGCGGTCAAGAAGAGGTTGCTTGCCGACAGAGAGGTACACGTTGGTTCATTCTGCAGCGGCGGTCTGGACAGCAGTCTGGTTGCGGCCATTGCTGCTGACGAGATACCGCACCTCCACACGTTCGTGGTGGGGATGAAGGACGCGAGCGGCGAGGAGAGCGACGACGTCAAGGCTTCGCGGATAGCGGCTGAGCACATCGGCTCGACGCATCACGAGCTGATCTTCACGGATGACGAGTACTGCGAGGCCCTGCCGACGGTGATCAACAAGCTGGAGACGTACGACCCGTCGCTGGTGCGCTGCGCGGTGCCATGCTACTTCACCTGTAAGCTGGCCGCCGAGTACGTAACGGTGGTGCTCACGGGCGAGGGCGCCGACGAGGTGTTCACCGGCTATCACTACATGAAGCACTTCCCGATGGACAAGCTGAATGCGGAGGGCAGGCGTTGCATAGCCAATCTCCACAACATCAACCTTCAGCGTGCCGACAGGATGGGGATGTACTTCAGCCTGGAGCTGCGGGTGCCGTTCCTGGACGTGGCGATGATAGAGCTGGGCATGAAGATACCTCCCGAGCTCAAGATACGCGAGTCCGAGAAGGTAGGCGACAGGATAGAGAAGTGGATTCTCCGCAAAGCCTTCGAGGATACGGGGTATTTGCCTGAAGACATTCTATGGCGATATAAGGTACAATATACGCAGGGTGCGGGGTGCGAAAGCACAGGTGAGGAGTTGGCCGAAAGCGAGATGACCGACGATGAATACGAACGCATCAAGGCCGAGAATCCCAAAGCGGTGCTTAACAGTAAAGAAGCGGCATATTACTTCAAGCTGTTCAGACAGTTCCATCCCCAGGACTCAGTGCTTGGATCTATTGGAATCTGGACGGGCTTTGACTTTGCAGAAGAGAGGGAGCAAGTCCGGGGTACGGTGGACGGTGACCTGAAGCACGCCGTCGGGGCGTGAGGGATAGCATAGGGGCCGCCGAAGCCTGACGGCTTCCCTGGGTCAATGAAGTGGACCATAACGGGCTCCGGGGGGTGCATGGTCATCCCCAGACCCCTCTGCCGGTGCCCGGTCTACCAGCAGGCGCGCGAGAAGGGGATTCCGTATGCCCGCACCGGGCCGTCCGCTTTCCTGCACGACATCAACCTCCTGATCGACACGCCCGCCGAGATCGTCTCACAGCTCAACCGCTGCGACATCGACCGCATCGACTACGCTACATACACCCATCTCGACCCCGATCACGTTGAGGGATCGAGGGTCTTCGAGCAGATAGCGCTCGACTTCCGCACCTGGTCCGGGTGACCTTACCCCGTAAGTAGTAGCACCGCTCTCTAGAGTCCAGCCACTGTTCCA
>CAZNOI010000011.1:0-88878 GCA_964574685.1 uncultured Dehalococcoidia bacterium | reverse complement strand
TGCACCAAATGCGGCAAGGACAAGTGGCTCGGCTTCTGGCCCAGGAAATAGCGGTTCGAGTACTGCGCCGAGACCCCCGGGAGCTAGGGCAGGCCTATTCGTCGGTCACTGAGCTTTCGCCTCAACAGCCTCAGGTTGAGCACGTCCTCTCTGTTGTAGGCGAGCAGCAACTGAAGTGCATCGGGATCGTTCAGTGACACGTGGCGATGCCATAGACGGACCGCTTCCAGCCCGTCTATGCCGACGACCTCCCGCCCTATTCCCAGCCTGCGCTCAACTGCCTTAAGACCTCCATACAGGCCACAATGCCAGCATTCATGCATAAGATCTATGTGCCGGACCCTGGATCTGAGGTCGATCCCTGTGTGAGCCGACAGGAAAGGAAGGTCGAATCTCGTGCCATTGTAGGTGTACAGCGTCGAGGCAGCGGCCAGTACCGTGAGCAGCGCTTCGGGAAGTATGTCAGTACCAACGAGTTGTACGACGTCTTCGCCGTCTCCAAGAGAGATGCCGACGACGGTAACAGAGTGCCTGTATGGTGACAGCCCGGTAGTCTCAATGTCGAGGTAGGCGTCCATTCAATCGCCGATACTCCATGATGGGGAGGTCGCTGTCTGCATGACATTATACATCTACCACTGGTCATCATCGTCGTCCAGTTCTCCGCTTGCCTTCGCCTCCTCATACATCTCCGCAAATCTCTCCGGGGAGATGTGCGCGGCTCTGAGAATGCCGGCAACCATGGCCGGGTTGATGTGCTCATCGGTGAACTCGGTAGGGTCGAGCCATCGACAGACTCGATACAGTATTCCCATGAAAGGTTCAAAGATGATGAACCGGCCGAAGCGCTGGTAGAAGTCAGCGACGAACATGGCCATTCTGAAGCGCGCCCTGAACCACCAACTTTCTCCCACTTCTTCTTCGGGTCCAATCTGCTCGTCTGTCACGATGCACCAGCCTTCAGTTCATGAGAGCCTGCGAGGGAACCGCGAGCGTCCCTTGCGGTCGATGAGAGATTTGCCCGACCGCATATGGTGTCGCCTGCCATCAATCATGCAACCAGCCGGCGCGGGTCTCTCTCTGTCACCACTGGATGAGGTGGCAATGCCGGAGTACACGATAGAAGGGGATGGCGACATCTACGGTCGCCGCGTGGCTGTGGTTCGCCCAGCTTTAGTGGATAATAATGATCTGCGGAATACCACTCAAGGTCTTCGACGTTTCCTAGCGAGCGGCTTCTGGCGATGGCTTGAAGCGGGATGTCGCCTCCGCTGGCGCCCTTCGGCGAATCGGCACCACCAGCACTTGATAGAGAGACCTCACGCGTGGCGTGTCCAGCGTGACGTACCCCCGAGGTCGGGTCTTGCGGACAGGGATCTTCCACCGACGAAGGAATCGGTCAAGCTCGCCTGACTCTTGGAGCAACTCGACATGCTGAGGCACCAACTCGCGCAGCGCGTCTCGCACCTCTTCAATGTCACTACCACACGTGGCCGTACCGAGTTGGCGGCACACGCCGTTCCATTGCTTATCCTTCCATGAGAACTCTAATGTCAGGACCAAGTATCCCTCGATGCGTCCCTTCGATGCCATTCTCGTACCTCCGCGCAAGATTGTATCATCCGCAACGCGCCAATCGCGGTTCACCCCCACGTGCGTGGGGAATACCCGTCTGGTACCCTTGCGGGCTTGACGCGTCCCGGTTCACCCCCACGTGCGTGGGGAATACCTGGGCTTCACTGCAACTCAAGCCGCGGTGGCCGGTTCACCCCCACGTGCGTGGGGAATACTATCAGAAGGTCTTGTAGCAGCTTTTTCATCACGGTTCACCCCCACGTGCGTGGGGAATACTTACTCATTCCTCGCTCTAACATCACTCACTCCGGTTCACCCCCACGTGCGTGGGGAATACCCCCGCGAGCTCGGGAGGCACGCGTCCCGTCGCGGTTCACCCCCACGTGCGTGGGGAATACTGGGACTCGGGGGCCGCCAAATGCAGGGATTTCGGTTCACCCCCACGTGCGTGGGGAATACTCTCACTATAGCCTCGATCTTGGAGCGCCCCGCGGTTCACCCCCACGTGCGTGGGGAATACATAGACGTTGGCTGCCAGGACCACGCACTCCTGCGGTTCACCCCCACGTGCGTGGGGAATACTAGCTGAGAACTCGTATCCCCCAAAACCGGAGCGGTTCACCCCCACGCGTGTGGGGAATACAGATTCCACGCCCTCGCACGGAGAGCGACGGCAGACAAACTAACTGCGGAGGATTATCATGCACGTTTCAATCCACGCCCTCGCACGGAGAGCGACCTCGCGTGCTCCCAGTGAGCCCGCCAGTAGCTCTGTTTCAATCCACGCCCTCGCACGGAGAGCGACGCCGTCAAGGGCGACGTCATTCAGCGGCCGTGGTCGTTTCAATCCACGCCCTCGCACGGAGAGCGACCTAGATACAGGCCATCGTCATCGAGCATGCTCTTGTTTCAATCCACGCCCTCGCACGGAGAGCGACCAGCCTGGATTCAGCCTTGGGAGGCTTAGACCGTAGGGTTTCAATCCACGCCCTCGCACGGAGAGCGACGGGGTACGGCATGAGCACAGGATTGCACAAACGGGTTTCAATCCACGCCCTCGCACGGAGAGCGACCCCGTACGTACGCTTGGTTACAAGCGTACACTTGTTTCAATCCACGCCCTCGCACGGAGAGCGACCTAGATACAGGCCATCGTCATCGAGCATGCTCTTGTTTCAATCCACGCCCTCGCACGGAGAGCGACCAGCCTGGATTCAGCCTTGGGAGGCTTAGACCGTAGGGTTTCAATCCACGCCCTCGCACGGAGAGCGACATACGCCAGGCCCACGATCGTCTGAATACGTGATGTTTCAATCCACGCCCTCGCACGGAGAGCGACCGTAGGCAACGGCGGTGCATCCCCTGATCCGGGTTTCAATCCACGCCCTCGCACGGAGAGCGACACAACTGCCGCCCCCAGCAGGGCAGGTGTCCACGGGTTTCAATCCACGCCCTCGCACGGAGAGCGACAGGTGTTTTCGGCCAGATAGTACTGTCAAGGAGGGTTTCAATCCACGCCCTCGCACGGAGAGCGACATGTTGGCCGGCACCCAGTCCAGCTCTGCGAACAGTTTCAATCCACGCCCTCGCACGGAGAGCGACGGGTACATCTTGGCGTGCCTGGATATCGTCTCCGGTTTCAATCCACGCCCTCGCACGGAGAGCGACCGCGGGTCCGGTGCAGATACTCCAGATACTCATGGTTTCAATCCACGCCCTCGCACGGAGAGCGACACGACAGCACAGAAGCCACAATAGGCAGGTATATGGTTTCAATCCACGCCCTCGCACGGAGAGCGACAGTCATTCGCTGCGACCGTGATCTTCTGGCTCTTGTTTCAATCCACGCCCTCGCACGGAGAGCGACGCGTCTAACATCACTTCCCTCTTCTTCCGTTCCTGTTTCAATCCACGCCCTCGCACGGAGAGCGACTGGGCCTTGTCGATCGGCTGGTAGGGGTCGCAGGTGTTTCAATCCACGCCCTCGCACGGAGAGCGACAACCACGGCAGCACAGTGCGGAGCCAGTAGAAGTTGTTTCAATCCACGCCCTCGCACGGAGAGCGACCCAGGCGGCAGGCGTCGTCCACCTCGGCCCACAGGTTTCAATCCACGCCCTCGCACGGAGAGCGACAGGGCGTGGATATCACAGCACGGCGCGGAGTCCGTGTTTCAATCCACGCCCTCGCACGGAGAGCGACCCAGGCACGGGCGGTGCTGGCCATGACGGAGGAGTTTCAATCCACGCCCTCGCACGGAGAGCGACTCTCCCCAGTCGGCATAGTTGCTATTGGTCGAGTTTCAATCCACGCCCTCGCACGGAGAGCGACGCCGCGTTGAGTATCGCGGCTATCACGCCCGCGATGTTTCAATCCACGCCCTCGCACGGAGAGCGACGCCGGGTCATAGTCGCGATTGTTCACCGTGACCACGTTTCAATCCACGCCCTCGCACGGAGAGCGACCTAATGGTCAACCCCGATCGTGGAGACCGCGACGTTTCAATCCACGCCCTCGCACGGAGAGCGACCGTAGTCCGAATACGAAATCGCCTGATTCCAGTGCCCCGGAGCTGCAGGTCTCTCGGCAGCCTACTAGGTGACGATCAGATACCTGAAGCTCGCCGACCCCACGTGCTGGCCATGAGAGCTCAGGGTCCGCGCCCACATGAATTAGACGACAAGAGGGCCTTCAGGATCAAAGGATGTACCGATGCCCACATGCTCAACCCTCGGTCTCCAGTTCTTGCCCAGGAAGTAGAACCGCAGACTATCCTCCTCAAGACTGATCTCGTCCACCAACCGCTGTCGCAGTTCCTTCCATTGGGCCGGATCGACCAGGCATTCAAAGACGGATTTCTGTACCCTCTGACCTTTGTTCTTGCACAGCCTGGCCACCCGTCGCAGTCTTGAACAACCGGCTCTCGTCTCAGTGTTCACATCATACGTTACTAGCACCATCATTGCATGCCTCCTGCTGCAAGTGTCACAGTAAGCTATATGCCGCTATTCATTTGTTAAGGTGCTCGCCAGCTATCGGCAACGAGACTAGTTTCACCTACCTCCAGATGAATGGTACATATCCGTCCACATCGCCGCGGAGGTGTCGTGCCATGAGTAGCGCCTGGACATGCGGCAGAAGTCCGATCGCCAATTTCTCCTGCAAGAAGGGATGCTCGACCTTCTCTTGCTTCCTCTTCTGATATGCCACTAGCACATCCTTTCGCGTTTCCTTATCCATGACAACCGAACCTGTAGCAGTCCGCTCGAAGCCCTCGCCCTTGATTTGCCGCCGGTTGACAAGGGACAGGGCAAGTCGATCCGCCAGATACGGGCGCAGTTCCTCCATCATGTCCAGCGCTAGCCCCTGGCGTCCAGGACGATCGCGGTGCAGATATCCCACCGCCGGATCGAGGCCTACTCCTTCCAAGGCAGCCGCAACATCGTGCACAAGTAGTGTGTACAGAAAGGAGAGCAACGCGTTCATGTTGTCAAGCGGTGGACGGCGGCTGCGCTCATGAAAGAAGAAGTCTTTCCTTTGAGCTACTATCAGATGGTTGAACACGCTGAAGTATGTACGAGCAGCATCTCCCTCCATTCCGCGGACGGTGTCAAGTGAGAGCGGTTCGTGTAACCTTCTCAGATGCTGAAGTAGACGATCAGCGGCTTCCGCGAGGTCCGCGTGCCCGTCGACTGACCCGGCACGTGCGGCCCGGAGGAGCACCGTTCGACTGTTTGCGATCTTGGCCAGCACCACAGACCGTGCGATCTCGGCGGACGTCTGCCTATCGTCGGCCCGACGATACTGCTCGCGCCTCAGTAACACGTTGCCCGATACTGGTCCCAGCACTCGAGCGAGGAATCTTCCTCCCTCGGTTAGGAATGAGATTGCCACGTTTCGCTCTCCACACAGTCCCATCAGCCAGGGACTACAGGAGACCTGTCCAAAGCACACGATACTACCAAGTGTATGCACAGGCACCTGTAGTTTCGTCTCCCCATCCGCACGCACAAGCACTGTTTCACCATCACGCGCCAAGTAAGACCCCTGCGTGGTGATGTAGAGGGTGTTGAGCAGATGTTTCACTACCCTTCCTCCACAGCCTGCGCGATAGCCCTCGACAAGTAGCGGTGGACACTCCTTCTAGCACCGACCGCTTTGGGCAGGCAGAGTTGAACCAGCGAGCAATTCTCGCACCGCCTCGCATACCGTGGGGACGGTGTCCTGCCCGCATGCGAGAGACTGTGCAAGCGCGCCGCCAAGGTCTCCGTCTTCTCCCGCAGACTGTCATCCAGACGCACCTCGTAGCGTCTACGCGGATTCCCGTAGAAGAGGACCGCGGTCGGGAGCGAGACAGCCAGCATCTCCTCCAGACAGAGAGCCTGCGCACACAACTGCACCTTATCGCAGTGGTCAGCCTTGGGCTTCCCCCGCTTGTACTCGACCACCAATGGCTTCCAGAACCCGTTTGCTGATTCCAGACGAAGCCCAAACGAGCGATCTTCCGTCTCTGATAGCCTGTGAAACTCCACCACATCGGCCCTGCCGATCAGTCCCAGCCGCAGTGAACGTAAACGAAGTCCCCGCGAAATGCGCAAGTCACCACGCGTCTCTGTTTCTTCTTCATGCACCCGGTCGTGGAAGTGGCTCCCATCGACAGTCAACCGATTATCATTCCATAGCTGCTCCAGATGAATGAGCCCCCATTGCCGTTCACAGAACGCCAGATGCTGTAGCGCAGATATGGGGAGCAACTCATTTTCATCGTACACAGTGCTACCTCATAGCATCTCGTGAACCTTGATCCCAGCGGGCAGGCTTTCCTTATCGAAAGCGACTTCGTAGTCCGAATATGCGCGCGCCGGCTTCGAAGTGTCTCTGCGCCGGATGTTGATTCTTCCGAACAGGACGTGAGCTGGGGCATTGCCCAGCGGGCTCTCATGCTCAAAGACGACCAGCTTCCTGGAAGCCATTTCGCCGCGTGCTGCTGATCGGTCAAGTTCGAACATGTTCACCAGAGCCTGCCATAGGAGCTCCAGGTCTTCATTCGAGAAGCCGGTGTCGGCTGCCAGATGCGGCGACACGAAGCCATGCGCGCCGTAGAGGGCATACGGGACGATCTCCTTGCGGCCCATTGTTCGATTGTCGCCGCCCTGCTGTTCGGCCTCCCTCTTCGTGGTGACAGCCATTCGGGTAAGCGCCTGCTCCAGAGAGACAATCGGGTCAACCGAACGCGCGAATGTCAGCTGGACCGGGCCACGCACCTGGCCACAGTTGATCTCGGTGGACATTACGGCTCCAAACATCCGTATGTCGAAGAATGTCTGGCACATCCAGCCTCGCGCGATGGACGCTTGGCCAGCCTTTTCTACGCCCTTGGCATCCGGCTTGAGCCCCTTCGCGTCATATGCCTTCTGGTGCTGCTGATTCAGTATGGCTCTCTCCTTCACGTATATGTCGTATCCCGACTCCGGGGCACCGGTCTTCGGGTCGGTCTTGGCCAGGCAGACGTAATTGCGTATCTTTCGTTTCAGGCATACATCGGAGACTAGGCCGATTCCGGTCTCCGGATCGAGTCGGGGAGCGTTGCCGGCGTCGGGATCACCATTCGGATTGCCATTTGTCACGTCGAAGAGCAGCGCGAAATCGTAGCGGTTCTTGAGAGAGTCCATGTTGTCATCCTCCTTACAATGTGTCCTTCTATTGATCGGGACCCAATGATTTGCTGGTCTTCCATAAGTAGGCACGCGGCGCTGAAGGATGTGCCTTCTCCCAGCGCTCGCGCTCCTCGCCCGGCATCCAGAGCCACCTTCGCATCTGGTGATAGCCCAGCACAAAGAGGCCCTGCTGTTCCAGGTCCAGGTGCGACGGGAAGCCGTTCTGCTCGGGATCGAACCGATCAGCCAGTTCGTCAACCAGTCTGTCCAATCTGAAGACGGTCCCTCCGCGGTCCGGATCATCCTGTGCCTTGCGAACGTGATGACGTGCGTTCTTCATCAATCGTACGAAGACACTCTTCGGTGCCGCCGACGCTGCGCTGAAGTATCTGTCGACAACCGAAGCGTTCACATTTTCCATCGCTTCCTGCTGCATGCGTTCCAACACGGCCATGAGTCGCCCTAGGGTGTAGCCGCTACTGCTGTTGCTTGGGTCCATGTCCCTTTGCACCTCCTCATAACAAGTTGTATCGGGATAGAAGCGCTGCCTGCGGTTGAGCGCTGCCTTGATCACGGCAGCGCGGGCGTCGTTCCATTGCTTGACAGACCATCCCTGCGCCTCATCTTGTTCCATCCCTAGCTCCGCTCGGAAACGAAGGAGAGCCCTCTGCATCATCGCCAGCGGGTACATAGCGCCCGACAGCGCGGCATCGACGAAATACGCGGCCAGCGGAGCAGGGACATTCTGCCGCCGGTTCTCCCCAGGCTCAGCTACTGCCTCCAGCAACACAGGAAGTGGAATCTGCGGAGGAAGATCGCGGTCCCTGGGTTTGGGTGTGTTCCTCACGATATCCAGATCAGCGAAGTGGGCAGCAAGGTTATCAACCACCACCGAAACCGTGGACTCGAACCAGTCTCTGACTATGGCCCGACCCTGTGAGCCGGTGAGGGTCAGGGCGTAGAAGGCGGATGGGTCCTGGATATCGGGGGGCCTTCCCCGCCAGACGGAACGATAGAGCTCCGCCACCTTCTCCGGATTGCCTTCCATCAGGCCGCTGAAGGCGGAGCAGAACGAATCCCCGTTTCTTTCAGGCGACCAGAAGCAGACGATGGTATTGTCGCTCAACCTGAGGTTCCTCTGCGGCAGGGTCCGACCGTCCGGGGCCGGATAGGCCGGGTGAAGGAGACGGTTGAGAGCCGTCGAACTGGCCTCGGCAGCGTCGCGTGAGATGGCGGCGTTAAGGTTGCCGTCCCAACCATATGATTTGAAGGCGTTCTGGTTGAAGGATACCAGTGCCACACCGCTTGTGGTGCCACCTGGTACCCTCTTGAGAAGTGGGAAGTTGAGGACTTGGTCACCCAACAGCTTCCCCGACACCAGGCATCTTCGACTAGGCTCGCCTTCGGAAGGGCCCTCCCTTCGGGAATACTCCCAATAGGCGCGAACCTTCTCACGATCGGTGACGAGCATATCCACATCCGGCGCGTACACGAACGCGAAGAGGTCGTTGGAAGCGTATCCCTCCGGCAGGTCTATGTTCTGCCTGCCCGCTGCCAGGTTTTCAAGGGCCTTCCAGACCGCTGCCACCCCTTCATCGCCGGTGGCGTCCAGGCATTCTTTGACCCTGTTACGGAACATGGAGAACCTGGCCGCCAGCCTGTCCCGGCTTCTTCTCTTTTCCGGGTCTGTCTGCGGGTCTTCCCCGAACACATACTCTGACTTGCCGAACAGCAGAAACGCCCTGTCCCCACACGTGACCGCCTTCTCGCGGGGCAGCTTGAAGTACTTGGCGACGCCCTTCGGTTTCCTCTTCAGTTGCTCCTCTGGAGGGATGTGATGGGTCCCCTCTATGGACAGGAACTTGCCCTCCTGCGAAACGTGAGCCAGCCATGCTACGGGCTTCCATTCGTAGTCAGGGTCCTCCATCAACCTCTCCGTGTTCGCCAGCTGGTAGAGCGCTTGTAGAATCATTGTCCTCCTCCCCCCGCGACCACCGGCGCACCGCATGACGCCGGATCCGGCGGTACATCCAGTACGCCCTCTTTCAAACCGGCCTCAAAAAAGATGGGGATATTGCCCGAACTGCCATACTTGATGTCCCACAGCATGAGCCCGAGATCACGGCTTTCCGCTATGGGTTCCGGTGCGCTGTCGGCCGTCAAGACCTCGGCGACGAACTCGCGGCAACCGAAGTACGGCTGGTGGAAGTGCTGGCCCTTGGCGACGCGACGCTCGAACATGTCAACGAACTTGCTCATGTTGTCTTCTGCTCCAGCTTTGTCGGTCAGAGACAGCCTCGCTTCAATGACGTAGTCCACATCGCTGAGAGCTACTGTGCCACGCTGCGCCCTGTCCTCGTTGACGAAGTAAACAGGGGCAGGGCCTCCATTTCTGACCACCTGCGCCACCGGCATGACCGCCTTGCGGTTCACTTCGTTGCGCCGAAACGAGGTGAACTTGATCGGTTTCAGCACCCGTATTCGCTCGACGTGCCAGGCGACGGCCGGCTTCCACATGACTGCCTCCAGCAGCCCTCGTGCTGCGGACGGCGTCATGACTGGATAAGAGACGCGTTCGACCTTGAGTTCCGGCCTAGTGAAGCAGGCCAGTGGCCCCCGTGCACGCAGGCGCAATGTGGGGCCTCTTTCTATTGCCATGCCTACCTCCTTTCATTCTCAGCTCTATTTGCAGTCCGACCTGTCCTTCGGCGTCGCCTCGAAGTCCAAGGTCAGACAATGAACGCTCTCGGCTCGCTCGCGGGCTCGTCTCCCGTAATCAGACCGAACACGTCATCGTAGAGATGGTCGAATCCTTGTGACAATGTGTAGATGTCTTCCTCAACTTCGTACAATGCTCCTGCTGAAAGCAGTTTCTGGAACGCGTCGGGGTAGATGTTCACGATGAATGGCTGGAGCGCCCGCAGGTTCTGCCGGTTCGGGCCGTCTCTGAGAAGGTCATCCAGACGTTTCCTGGCGTCACCGTAGGTGGCAACTACCGAACTGGTGAAACCGTCCTCAATAAGCCTGAAGTCCCTACCTACAATAGCGTAGTTGAATTGCTCTCGGCTTGTCTGAATGCCACGTGCATCAAGGTTCTCCGCGAAATAGAGCATGCGAAAGTATTTCTCCATGATTCTTGGGTCATCGAGGTCTAGTACACCCTGGTTCTCGTTCAACAGCGATTCCGCGACTTCCATGCCCCGCCTCGGTGTTCCACGCGGCGGAGAAGTTCGTGCGCGGAAGATGACGACTTGACCCCTGTCCAGTCTGCCTTCGCGATTGCAGCGCCCGCCGGCCTGGACGACGCTGTCCAGCCCGGCCATGGCCCGATACACTACAGGGAAGTCCAGGTCAACACCAGCCTCCACCAGCTGCGTTGACACAACTCGACAATGTGCGCCATCCCGCAGCAGCCCCCTAATGCGCGCCAGTACATCCAGCCGGTGAGCGGCACACATGAGAGCAGAGAGATGTACGACCGGTTCGTGCGGCACCAACCGCTGGAGCTCCCTTGCCAGCCGTCGTGCATCATCGCGCTTATGCACCACTGCGAGAACGTGCCGGTGCTTGGCCAGTTCTTCGGCCAGCTCAGACCACTCCAGCGGCTGGTCGCTTTCCCGTGGCCAAGTAAAGTCTACCCTCTTCAACCCTTCTCCGGTATTGCCAGATGCCCCGACAATCGAGGAGACACCCTCAAGACCGCATGGGAACCTGTCCCGTTTGGCCAGTGCCGGTGGAGTTGCCGTCGCTAGGACAATCGAGCACTGGTAGTCATCCACTAGGTCGTTCAGGCCGTCCAGAATGCTGATCAGGAAGCCCGGCGGCAAGATCTGCACCTCGTCAAATACGATGACGCTACGGGCAACATTGTGCAGCTTGCGGCAACGCGAGGGGCGATTCGAGAAGAGGGTCTCCAGGAACTGAACACCGGTGGTCACAATGACGGGCGCGTCCCAGTTTTCACAGGCCAGTTCAAGTCGTCTGGCTGTCTCCTCACCATGGACGGACTCCTGCTCGATCGGGTCTACGCCTGAATGGTGTTCCACCACGTTCTCCATCCCCAGAGCGTTTCTGTATTCGCGGGCGTTCTGCTCGATGATGCTAGTATAGGGTATCACCACGATCACTCTGCGCATGCTGTTATGTTCAGCGTGGCGAAGCGCAAATGACATTGCCGACAGAGTCTTGCCGCCGCCCGTGGGTACAGTCAGGCTATAGAAGCCCGGTCTTCCCTGGCTATTCAGCCGACAAGCGGCCAGGAACCGGGCACGAGCCGTATTGACAGGAGACTCTCGCTCGTCGGCAGTAAGAAACGAGATCTTCTGGTCGATATACGCGTCCAGTCTCTGCCTGAGCGTCCCAAGAGAAGGGAAGCTACCGCGGCGAGCAGAGGAGGCGGGATCATTGAACTCTTCGGTGTCCAGTCGGTCCGCATCTACCAGTGCCGAGAAAAGGAAGCGAGTCCAAAACTCGGTCCTCCGCCTGAAAATGGCCTGGCTACTGTGATCGTCGACCTTCTGGTTGGCCAGCCACTGTGGTAGGTCTGGAATAGGCAGATTGACGAGTGATGGAGGGATGCTCGGAAGAGTACCATCCAGCAGTCTTTCATTGTCCTTCAATCGTTCCTGGAGAGGAGAGGGGAAGCCAGCGCCGCTCGTCTGAAGGTTCGCCAGCCCGGCATGATGCCCCATGATGGCGAAGGCCAAAGGGATTGCCGATTCGCCGTAGCTCCGAAAGGCAAAGGCGGCACCCAGGCCAGAGTGCTCGACTGTGGCCTGCTGTCCAAGCAGCTTCGCCTGGAAGCTCTTCTGGTACTTCCCCAAATCGTGCCACAGACCTGCCAGGTATCCCCATTCGCTCGAGGAGAACGTCTCCGAGAACCCTGCTGCCCTATTGGCCACTCCTTCAAGGTGACTCTGAAGTTCTTGCCAGTTTTCAGGGTTAGGGTCTGCCTCCCTGCTGTGTGCGTAGAAGCTTAATTCTGCCACGTTGCCTCCGTGCCAACCTGCTCTCCTGCACTGACGCTTCTTCGGATGCCACCGAGTGCGCGCAAGGAACATGGATGCTCCTGGTGTGCGCCGCCGGCGCTGTCCCATGCCCAGAGATGCCACCGAGTGCGCGCAAGGAACATGGATGCTCCTGGACCACTGGTGATCCAGGAGAGCGAGCGCCTATGTGGCACCTAATGGAGCGTTGGGTCTGCGGGCGTGGTGTCGAACCTAAATGGCTAGAATTCGGTCCTTGTTTTGTTGCGGCTCTGGTCGGAGGGAACAAGCTCGTGACTCCTACTCATTCACCAGCCTCCGGTCGCTGCATTCGACTTCATCCACGACCACGCTGGCCCTCCTAATTTCAGTAGACCTCAGAAAGCCGGTGCGCATACTCAGCGAACTCTCGACGCAATTCCTGCGGGGCCAGCACCTCCACATCCGGCCCCCAGCCTCGAATCCAGGGCGTCATCTCGATCGTGCTGCCGACCCGCATGGTCACTATGCACCCACCGTCCGGCGTGTCTTCCAATACCTGTGACTGATGCCAGACGGTCTCCTTCACACGTCTGGTGACCGCCGGCGAGAACCTCAGCCTCACTTCCGTTTCCTCTCCCCACATCACCCCCCAACTGGAGCCAAGCAAGCCGTCCAGATTGAGGCCTTCAGGCATCTCGAACCTGTCTTCCAGCAATTCGATGCTCTTGATGCGGTCGAGCTTGAAGGTCGTGATCCCCTCCCGCCCTTCGCGTTGCGCATAACCGATCACATATGTCGAGTAACCGACGCTCGTCATCTCAACGAAGTAGGGGTCGAGCAGCCATTCCTTCTCCTCGGTGCTCTTGAGCGACTGGTATTGGATGCGCAACCGGCGCTGGGTGGCCCATGCGATGGCGACTTGCTCGAAGAGTCGCAGGAAGTCGGGATTGTTGGCCTTCTTCTCGAAGCCCTTCAGGCTTTGTTGCATCCTCTGCCCGAGTCCTGGAGGAACGACGTTGAGCAGCTTCCCCAGCGCTGCTTGAACGTGCGGGTTATACTCGTCTGTCTGACGCAACACGAGGCGCGAAGCCAGAAGCAACACCATGGCTTCCTGCAGGGAGAAAGACACCGGCGGCAATACGTAGCCTGCCAGGATGCCGTAGCGGTCCCCGTCCTCCGTAATGGGAACGCCAAGCTCCGTCTGCAGGTCAAGCAGGTCTCTCTGGATCGTGCGCATGCAGACGCCGCACATACTGGCGAGTTCGCGGGTTGTCATGCCACCCGGGTTGCTGTGCAGGAGATGTTGAATCTGTGCAAGGCGCGTCGAGCGGACAAGGCTCTGCGCTGGTTCCATGGCTATCCTCTTTGTTCCGTGATGGTCGTCAAGGACAATTGCGGACATTATAGCAAAGATATCCCAAAGGGGCGACAGGCGCGGTCGTCTTATGCCGGCAGGGATGATGCGGCCCTCCGGTCAAAGAGGCGTGACCGTCCAACGAGATGGTTGCAGGCCCTGGGTGATGACCGTGTGAGGTCCGGGCGGTTGTTGTCTGTGGCAAGGATTTCGATCAATTAGCCCGGCGGGGAAACAGTGCTAGAAGTGGTCGGCATGTGGCGACTTCGAGGCTGGCGTCCCCCTGCCAGTCGTGGATGTGATATCCATAGCGCCATACCTTCTATCTCATGGAATGTTCTGCGCTCATATTGTAATACACCAACGCCAGTGGGAGTCCGTCTGTCGCGGGGTGATACGGCCCGGTTCTCTGACAGCTGTCCCGTCCGGACGGGACGCCGGGTTGACGGCGAGGGACAGCTTCACCGTGCCCCTCCAAGCCTGAGGCTGAGCCTCATCTTCTCCGCGAGGAGCTCCACCAGGCTCGTCTTGAGGCTCCTGCAGGCGTACTCACGTCAGACACCGATGGCCCTCGCCTCCGCCAGCCCCTTGCCTTTCCTCGTCAGCACCACGAGCTCTTTGAGCTTCCTGGTCCCGGTGTGCCCGTCAAGCTCCGTTTCGATCTCCCCGAGACACGCGTGGGCCAGCTCGTTGAGGGTCCGGCCACGCGCCACCACGCCATTGGGGTACCTCTTCTCCGCCAGCTTATCGAGGGCAGGCATTCGGCAGACGGGCGACCGCTGAAGGGCAATCGGATCGTCTGGACCCCGACGACAGGACGCGCGGCTACGTGGGGAGGATGTTCGGCGACGACAGGCTCATCGCGTGCCGCTCGGACGAGCTACCCCGCAAGCTGGGCAACGTGCTCAGGTCGATATGGGGAATATGACAGTTCTTTCAAATCAGAAGGGGCTTCCCTAAAGGAAGCCCCTTTTATTTATGGTGTACTGTCATTGACTCGTGCTATACTGTCGCAGGCATCGAGGTGCTGATAGGATGAAGCTGAGCTTCTATGGTGGTGCGGGGGAGATTGGCGGTAACAAGATACTGGTCGAAGCCGAGGATACTCGGCTGTTCCTCGACTTCGGGATGTCGTATTCGCGGGAGGACGCGTTCTTTGAGTTCCCGCTCGTAAGGCCGGGGTGCATAGACGATCTCTTTAAGACTGGCGTCCTTCCCAGGTTGGGTGGTTTCTACAAGAACGCCGGGCTGACCGTTAGTTACTCTGCAGACGGTACACCCTCGGTATCCGGGGAAACGGAACGACGCCAGATTGATGCGGTCCTATTGTCACACGCCCATATGGACCATTATGGATACCTGGGTATGCTCCGGACAGATATACCTGTGTACATGTCGCCGATATCGAGATGTCTGATCGAGTTGAGAAATGATATCCGTGAAGATTGGCAGACCAGAGTAAGCATGGATTCCTTCGTCATTTCAGAGAAAGACACTGACTGGAATGTAGGCAACATGCGCGTGAGCCGGTTCGACGTAGACCACTCTATCCTCGGTGCGAGCGCGTACCTGTTGCGAGCCGGAGACATGGTGATCGCTTATACCGGCGACTTGCGCTTCCACGGCAGTGCCCAGATGGACAGCGAGGCTTTCGTTCAAGCTTGCAGGGATGCAAGCGTAGACATTCTACTCTGTGAGGGCACGCGCATCGGGCCTCCGCCTGAGGAAGAGGGTGAGCCTGATACACGCGCACTCGCCAGCGAGACTGAGGTAGAACAGAGAATCCGGGAGATCCTCTCCCGCGATAACGGCCTTATCATCTACGATGCCTCTCCGGCCGACATGAACCGAATAGCACTGATCTGGCGCGTGGCAGCCGAGCATGGCCGCACGGTTATTTTCGACTCCAAGAAAGCCTACCTCATCTTGTATCTCAACCACCCTCAGTGCTTGTGCCCAGGACTTCCATCGGCGGGTGAGTTCAAGATATACATCTCCCGTCGCAAGCTATCCTCAAGCAGTTCGAAGTGCAGTGGTCTTCCAGAAGACCTGTTCGTCGAGGCCTACACGGACGGTCGCCAGGGGCACGAGGACAAACTGCTAGTGTCTCAGAGGAAGCAGCTTAATCCCAAGAGAAGACCGAAGGAAGGTGAGGATGAGTGGTTAGAGCTTAGCGATGACACGTTCATCTGGGGTTCATTGAGGGATGAGGTTGTAGCGAATCCCGATCGCTATGTGCTCTACACGTCAAACGGAGTCCACACGCTGCTCCACTTCTTTCCGGCCGATGGGAGAAAGCTGCAAGGTACATACATCTACGGCAAGGCCGAGCCATTTAAGGAGGAGATGGAGCTATCCTTCAGAAGACTTCTCAACTGGATAGATTTATGCGGACTGAATCTGGAGTATGCTCATACGTCCGGGCACATGCACCGGCGAGACATCGAGCGTGTGGTAGGAGAGATCGAGCCTGAAGTGGTAGTGCCGATTCATACGGAGCACCCCGAGATGTTCGAGCGATTCGCTCCTAGAGTACGCATACCACATCTTGGGGAAACCCTAGAATTCTGATGCGCTGGGGAGACCGAAACCATCCTCTCCTTCGCAGAGCCATAGAAGAACGTTGCCTGCGACTCTCAACCGAGTTAGAATAACCCGGAGGCAAGGTGCCGAAGGATACTCCGGTGGTATCCAAGGCTTACTTCTTGTGCTCCAGCAGGTAGAGGGGGCAGTAATCACAGCGAGCGCTACCTAAAGTGGGGAATCGGACATATGAATGGTGAATCCGCCAATACGGAGTCTGGGAACATTACGGATGTCCAAACGATTGAGGCCATACTCAGTTTGTCGATGAAAGACCTTGCGGACTGTAACAAGCCAGCGTATGACTTGCTCGTGAAGAGGGCGAACGAAGGTTTCTTCGAAGAGCACCAGACGCCCAAGGCCATCAAGACGCTGGCGGCTGAACTGATCAAGTTAGCGGAAAACGTTGAAGGGCAAAATGAAGATTAGCGCAGTCCACCTGTCGTGGTTTAGGGGTGCTGCACATGGGGTTCGGCTCTCAACTGACCACAAGAATGTAGTGGTCTATGGCTCTAACGGCTCGGGCAAGTCGAGCTTCGCAGATGCAGTAGAGTACGTTGTGAGGAAAGGCAAAATCAGCCACCTTGCACATGAGTACAGCGGGAAGCGCCACGAGAAAGGAATCATTAACACGCATACTCCATCCGGTTCCAACGCCTCGCTATGCATCACGTTCGAGGGCGATATCCGCGCCGAGGCTACCCTAGCCACTGACGGGACGCCGACATTCACCGGTGATTCTGAAGGCTTTGCTGAATACGTTCAGACGTGGCGGCTAGAACACCTGTTGCTCAGACAGGACGAGGTAGCAGCCTTCGTGGTTGACACCAAGGGAGGTAAGTACTCCGTTTTGCTCCCACTGCTCGGCCTGGAGGGTCTGGAGCTAGCTGCTGAGAACATCGCAGCTCTGAGAAGGAGCATTGAGAAAACGGGTGATCTTGCAGGCAAGCTTGGTGCCCTGGACCCGCTGAAGCGGGACGTGCTCAAGCACTTACCGGACGTCTCCGAAGAGGCTGCGATGCAGGCTATCGAGGACCTCTGGGAGAAGTACCTCGATATTGGGAGGCCGCCCAGTCTGCATCAATCGGCTGTCGCACTGAAGGAGGCCATTGAAAAGAGAGTCGGCTCTCTCACACCTGAGATTCGTCGGCACACGTTGATCAAAGGAGTCTGCGATGAGGACTTGGCTGCAAAGTTCGCTGCAATGCTGGATTCGGAGCAGGGAATCCTGGCTGAAGTAGATGAGTTGCTGGACAGTCGAATTGAAGTGTTGGAGGCATCAGCGAGGCACGGTGAGCGGATCGATCCCGACGTCAACGACATCAAGTGTCCAGCCTGTGGCAAGGGGATTCCCAGAAAGGCATTCCTTGCTCACGTGCAGAGTGAACTGGAAGCGTTGAAAGACCTAAGAACTGCGCGGGATGAAGCGACTCGAGCTCGATCAAGCCTGGCCAGCGCGATAGACCTCACGCTCACGCATACCAAGGACGATAGCATCGTGACTTGGCTTGAACTCGATGAGCAGAAGGAATTGAAGCAATGCATAACAGAGCTCGATCGACTTCAGGGGACAGGTCGATGGAAGACAGCTTCCACAGTGGAACGTGGGGAGCTAGGTGAAGCCGTAGCGGCAGTCGATAGTGCTTTCAGACTAGCCGCGGAGCGCATTCCGCCGTCAAGCCAACAGTTGATAGAAGACGCGGCCAAAGTCGAGACCTTCTTGAAAGTACCTGTCGTTAATCGACTTCAAAGAAAGATTGATGCCATCAGTGGGCTTGTGGCTGCATTGGACTCAGCGGAGTCCGATATCAGAGAGGAAATCCGTGCGAGAACGACCTCGATAATTCAGAGCATTTCTGCGAATATACAGGCCCTATGGTCAAGACTGCATCCCAACGAGCCAATAGAGAACGTCGAGCTCTATCTGCCCGAAGACTCGGAGAAGTCCGTTGACATTGGCCTCAAGTTCTTCGGCGTCGAACAGGATTCACCTAGACTTACGCTTTCCGAAGGGCACCGAAACAGCCTTGGGCTTTGCATATTCATTGCATTAGCAAGCGCTGGTGGTGGCTCAGGCCGCCCTATCATACTTGATGACATCGTCTCTAGCCTTGATCGTGGACATCGGGGGAACGTAACCCGACTACTCATGGAGGATCTGAGCGAACGACAGGTATTATTGCTTACACATGATCGTGAGTGGTTCCAGGAGCTGCGCGTGGTGCTCCCCTGCGACAAATGGAGGTTCTTGGTGCTGAGGCCTTGGACAAGTCCCGATGTAGGCATTCAGTGGGCCGACTCTGAGGACACGTTCGACGATGCGAGAAGCCTTATCAATCTGAACTGCGAAGCGGCGGGTAATTGCGTCAGACAGATAATGGATACCAGTCTTGCCATCGCCGCGGAGAAGCTGCGGGTGCCGATGCCGTATGCCCGAGGGGATCGTAACGATCATCGTACTTGCGTCGAGTTCCTTGGGAGAATCGCGGCTGAGGCCAAAGAGCGTCTGAGGAAACGCGACAACGGGTCATGGCTGAAGTACTCTGAGCCCTTAGATGATTGGAAGGTGGCTCGAGACCTCCTGATAGCTCTTGCGAATCGCGGGTCCCATACGGGGAGTCTCGTGCCTGACGAGGTTGAGGTTCTCATACAGGCCTGCGAAGTCGCATTGAACAGGTTCAAGTGTGCGGAGTGCGGTGACTACATCTGGAGAGCCGATGACGCTAGCCGAAGCATCCTACAGTGCCGATGTGGCAGCATGCAGTGGAGGTACTAATCGGGCTACCGAGGCAGCTGGTTCTACTTCGAAGATTTGGTTGCCCGAAGTCTGCTTGCTGTCGTCTTATCCTCACACCGGAGCGAGCAAGTGTAGGAGGGCCCTCAACTTCAGGCCTCCTTGCCGCAACCTGCTGGCCGACTCATGATTCGGGCGACGAAACGGAGAGTGGAACATGCCCACAGTAACAACATTCGACAGTACAAAAGAGTCGCTGATCGATCTGCTGAAGGACATACGCGACGGCAAGATCCAACTCCCGGACTTCCAGCGTGGATGGATCTGGGACGACGACCACATCACCAGCCTGCTCGCGAGCATCTCGCAGTCGTACCCCATTGGCGCCGTAATGATGCTACAGATTGGTGGCGAAGACATTCGTTTCAAGCCTCGCGCCATCGAGGGAGTTGAACTCAGCACACAAATGGAACCCGAGCGCATGATCTTAGACGGCCAGCAAAGGCTGACTTCACTCTATCAAGCACTGTACATGAACAGAGCGGTCGCGACGAAGGACTCGCGGGGCAAGGCGTTGCGCTTGTGGTACTACCTTGACATGGCAAAGGCCCTGGATCACAACGGTGACTACGAAGACTCAATCGTCGCCGTACCCGAAGATAGAATGGTCCGCAACTTCCGGAATGAGGTCACCGCCGATTACTCATCGATGGACAAAGAATGCGCCGCGGAGCTGTTGCCTCTTGGACTTGTCTACGACACAGCGGGCCTGACCTCGTGGCAGATGGAGTACCTGAACACGGATGCAGAGACCTTCCAGCAGAGGATTGCTCGATGGAATGAATTGGTGCAGTCGGTGATACAGCGCTTCCAGCAGTATCAGGTGCCCGTGATAGTGCTAAGGAAAGAGACTCCCAAGGAAGCCGTATGCCAGGTCTTCGAGAAGGTCAACACCGGTGGTGTCTCACTTACGGTCTTCGAGCTGCTTACAGCGACATTTGCGATCCATAACTTCAACCTTCGCGAAGACTGGTCAGCGCGAGCGAAACGTCTGAAGGTCAATAGGGTCTTGGGGTCGCTCGACAACACCGATTTCTTGCAGGCCATCACGCTGCTCTCTACTCGCGCGAAGCGCGTACGGGCCGTCTCGGACGGTATCAGGGCTGAGGATGCACCGGGCATCAGTTGCAAGCGGCGAGAGATCTTGCGTCTCTCACTTGATGAGTACCAAGCCTGGGCGGATACTGTGGAGGAGGGATTCCAGAAGTGCGCGAAGCTGCTGTATGGACAGAAGGTCTTCAACGCGCGCGACCTGCCGTACAAGACGCAGCTTGTGCCTCTGGCGGCGATACTAGCCGTCCTGGGCAATGATGCTGACAACGACGGCGTCCGCTCGAGACTCATCAGGTGGTACTGGAGTGGCGTCTTCGGCGAACTCTACGGGGGCGCGGTCGAGAGCAGGTTCGCCAGGGACCTGCCGGAGACCCTCGACTGGGTCAGGGGAGGGACTGAGCCAGCAACTGTGGCGGATGCCACCTTCGCTGAGTCTCGCCTGCTGACGCTCAGGACGAGGAACAGCGCGGCGTACAAGGGGATGCACGCCATCCTGATGCGCGACGGCGGTCTCGACTTCAGGAGCGGCGACAGCATAGACCTCCAGACCTACTTCGATGAGAGCATCGACATTCATCACATCTTCCCCAAGGACTGGTGTGGCAGGCAGGGCATTGATGAGGGACGCTGTAACTGCATCGTGAACAAGACTCCCTTGTCTGCCAGAACCAACCGACTGATCGGAGGCAAGGCACCTAGTGCGTACCTAGCTCGCATAGAGAAGAGCGCTGATATAGAGACACACCGCATGAACCAAATACTGCGCTCACATGTCATCAGTCCGGAGGCGATGCGAGTAGACCGCTTCGAGGACTTCTTCGAAGCCAGGCAGAATGCCTTGCTTGAGCGCATCGAAGCAGCGATGGGCAAGCCCGCGAATCGCGACGTGAGGTCTACCGGAGGGGAGAAGACGGTCATCGAGCCGGCTGAGTATGAGGAGTTTGCAGGTGAAGAGGAAGAATAGGCCTGGTCA
This sequence comes from uncultured Dehalococcoidia bacterium, assembly GCA_964574685.1. Taxonomy (GTDB): domain Bacteria; phylum Chloroflexota; class Dehalococcoidia; order SZUA-161; family SZUA-161; genus CAZGDV01. The sequence goes on along the minus strand of CAZNOI010000011.1, from coordinate 67,924 downwards.
TTTTGCTCCGAGGGTAAGCACTCCACCCTTGGCCACACGAAGGAGCAACGGTGCCAACTAACGACCTGAAGCAGAACAGCATAGTCCGAGGGCCGATGTTCCCTGAGGCAGTTCAGGTGATCATCGCGACGGAGATGGGGGACTCGGTCAAGCTGGTGGGCAAGGGGCTGAGCAGCGGCAAGGTTTATGAGCCGGTGCTGAGCAGCCAGCAGTTGGCTCAACTGCAGGTTTCGCCTGAGAAGGAGCCTTTCGACGGTGACTCCGAGCGGTTCCGCCTTGGCGTGGAGGCCATGCGGCTGGGCTTGGCCTACGAATACGACCCGTACTTCAGCCTGTCGATCGCCAGGGTCGATCCTCTGCCGCACCAGCTCGAAGCTGTCTATGACTACTTCCTGAAGCTGCCGCGCATACGATTCCTGCTTGCTGACGACCCGGGCGCTGGTAAGACCATAATGGCTGGCTTGCTTATCAAGGAGTTGAGGATCCGTGGGCTCATCCAGCGCATACTGATAGTGACCCCGGCCAACCTTTGTTTCCAGTGGCAAAGGGAACTCAAGGACAAGTTCCGAGAGAGCTTTCAGATCGTCCGTGGTGACATCCTCAGGGCCGCATACGGCGCGAATCCATGGCAGGACATCGACCAGGCCATCACATCAGTCTCTTGGGTGTCACGCATTGAGGATGCGAAGGAAAGCCTGATGCGAAGCCACTGGGACCTTGTTGTCGTCGACGAGGCCCACAAGATGAGCGCCTACAGCGAGGACAAGAAGACGCTGGCCTACCAGCTGGGCGAATCCCTTTCCGAGATGACCGACCACTATCTGCTTATGACCGCTACGCCTCACAAAGGCGACCCCGCCAATTTCAGCCTCTTCCTCAGGCTGCTTGACAAAGACGTATACGGCGACATCAAGAGCCTTGAGAAGGCCATGGAAGAGCGTTCGGCTCCGTTCTACCTGCGCCGTGTCAAAGAAGCTCTGGTCACGTTTCCGAACCCCGACACCGGGGAGGCGAAGAGCCTGTTCACCAGGCGCAATGTGCAAACGGTGGCGTTTCCTCTCGATGACGAGGAACTTGATTTCTATGACAGCCTGACTCGGTACGTGGAGGACCAGTCGATCAAGGCTTCGCAGGCGGATACAGTGCAGGGACGCGCGCTGGGCTTCACGATGGCTATGCTCCAGCGCCGCTTTGCGTCAAGCGTCTACGCGGTGCGCCGCACGCTGGAGAGGATGAAGTCGAAACGAGAGAAGATACTTGAAGACCCGGAGGCATACAGGCAGGAGCAGATCAAGAAGAAGCTGCCCGACGACTTCGACGACCTGCCTGAGGAGATGCAGGAGGAAATCATCGCCGAGCTTGAGGATGTTGTCGCCTCCCTCGATCCGGAGTCGTTGCGTGAAGAGATCATCGAGTTGGGCAAGCTCGTAGACCAGGCGAGAGGCCTTGAGGCACGCGAGGTCGAGTCCAAGCTGATCAAGCTGCGAGAAGTGATCACTGAGAGCGGTATCTTCGGCGACCCGAAGATGAAGCTGCTGGTCTTCACAGAGCACAAAGACACACTGGACTTCCTGGCAGGCGATGGCCGTGAGGGCCGCCCCCTGGGCAGACTCCGTGACTGGGGCCTGAACGTCACCCAGATACACGGCGGCATGAAGATCGGTGGCCGCGACACTCCCGGTACGCGAATCCACGCGGAGAGGGAGTTCAAGGAAGACTGCCAGGTGATGGTAGCGACGGAGGCCGCCGGCGAGGGCATCAACCTGCAGTTCTGCTGGTACATGGTCAACTACGACATTCCGTGGAACCCCGTTCGTCTGGAGCAGCGGATGGGCCGAATACACCGATACGGTCAGGAGAAGGACTGTCTGATCGCCAACTTCGTCTCCACCAACACGCGTGAAGGGCGCGTCCTGGAGCGCCTTCTCGACCGTATCAGACAGATCGAAGAGGACCTAGACCCCAACAGAACCGGCAAGGTATTCAACGTGTTGGGTGATGTGTTTCCAGCCAACGAGCTTGAGCGGATGCTCCGCGAAATGTACGCTCGGAACCTTACGGAGGACGTGATCAAAGACCGGATCGTCCAACAGATTGACACAAACAGGCTGCGCCAGATCACCGAGTCTACCTTGGAAGGACTTGCCAAGCGGGAGTTGAACCTGTCTGCCATCGTTGGCAGGTCTGAGGAGGCAAAGGAGCGTCGGCTTGTCCCCGAGATTGTCGAGGGGTTTTTCCGCGAGGCATGCCCGCTGGCCGGACTCTCGCCCAAGGAGCCCAAGAAGGACGATCACGTTTACCGCGTTGGCCGGGTTCCAAGGCTGTTGCTTCCATACGGTGAGAGGCTGGAGCCTCGCTTCGGCAAGCTGGGCCGCGAATACCGACAGATCGTCTTCGACAAGCAACTGCTGGTCAAGGACCCAACCCTGGAATGGGTGACACCTGGGCATCCGCTATACGAGAGCGTCCGGGCACTGGTCCAGGAGCATGTTCAGGACGACATGCACCGGGGAGCCGTCTTCTACGACCTGCAGCGCAGGGACCCGGCCCTCCTGCACCTGTACTCGGCCGAGGTGCGCGATGGGCGCGGCAACGTCCTGCACAAGCGTCTCTTCGTTACCGAGACCGCGCAAGATGGGACTATCTCTGTGCGACAGCCAACCATTTTTCTCGATCTCTCACCAGCGCCCAAGGGAACGCCTGTGCCCGCTGACCTCGACATGCCGTCACGTGAACAGGCAGAGGCATCGCTCTATGAGCAAGCGCTCCTTCCGCTGTTGGACGAGGAGCGCAGGCAGCGCGAGAAAGACGTGAATACCATCTCCGAACACATGGAGATCAGCCTGAATGCTATCATCGACAGAGCGCAGATCCAGTTCGCCCAGTTGCAGACCCAGAAAGAAGCAGGGTCGCAGGAGCCCGGCCTGGATGGCCGGATAAAGATGCTGGAGGACAAGCTCGACGAGCTGAACAACCGGCTGGAGCGGCGCAGGGTAGAGCTCCAGAAGGAGCGTGAGTGCACCATCAGCAGCATCCAGCATCTCGGCAGTGCCTGGGTGCTGCCGCATCCGGAGCGGGAAACGCCGACCGGCAGGCGAATGGTATCCGATCCTGAGACCGAGCGGATCGCCGTGCAGGCCGTGATCAGGTACGAAGAGGCGCGCGGCTGGCGGGTTCTGAGCGTCGAGAAGGAGAACCGTGGTTTCGACCTGATCTCACGCAGGCCACACCCCGAAGACCCGGATACCGCAATCGAAGTGCGCTTCATTGAAGTCAAGGGCAGGGCGTCTGTTGACGAGGTCGCGCTCAGCCCCAACGAGTTCAGGACGGCCGAGAGGCTGAAGAAGGACTACTGGCTGTATGCTGTTTTCGACTGCGCCAAGGAGCCGAGAGTACATCCCATCCAGGACCCGGCCAGGCTTGGCTGGAAGCCGGTAGTAACCGTGGAGCACTACCACGTCAGTGCCCAGCAGATCCTGGAGGCAGCCGGTGACTGATTCTCGGGATGTGCTCCAAGCGAAATTCCTGGAAGGCGACAGGTACGCCAATTTCGGAGGCGTATTGATGAGTATGCAGATACAAGGATTCCGATGCCATCAGAATACGCCAATCGAAGTCAAGTCGCCGATAACGGCCTTCTGCGGCCTCAACGGCACGGGCAAGTCTACGATACTACAACTCGCTGCAGCAAGCCACAAGAATAGCAGTGGGAAGAGCTACTATCTCCGTGACTTCCTGATCGTCAGTACGCTCGATCCGAATCCTTTTCTTCCAAATGCGAAGGTAGTATTCAAGTTCTGTCAGGAAGACCGATCTACCAGTGGCATAGTTGCGAGCGCCGTTGGCAGTCTTGGTGGAGATGCAGCCCAGGATTCGGGCCGTTTCCTGCTCAGTGAGAACCTCCACCACTTTGGCCGGGGCCTTGGGGGGCTTCAGCTTCGCCAGCCTGTTCTCGGTCGTGTAGCCCTCCTCGTAGAGCCAGTTGAAGAAGGCCCTCAGAGCGCGGATGTAGGTCTGAATGGTGATAGCGGCGATCCCGGTCTGGCGAGTTGGCATGCAGGGGTTGTCCTGCCACTTCTTCTTGTCCTGGAGGTACAGGATGAACTCCCGGACCTCCGGCTCCCAGAGCTCACCGAGATTGGTGGGCTTCTCGCTCTCGATGAGGAACCGTTGGAACAGCCTGAGTACCAGGCGATACCACTCTACGGTCCTCGGGCTCTTGCCCTCGGTCCTGTTGTGGAGCTCGAAGTGCCTGGCCAGCGTGCTCAGCTCGACGGAGTCCTTGTCCACTTGTTCCCACCGCCTGTTCCTGGGTCTTGTCACGTCCATGGTGGCTGCTCCCTTCCATCCGGTCAAAAAAGTGTGAACCAAATGTGACCAGAAAGTGAACCGGGAGTGAACCAAAAGTGACCTTCCGAAAAGGGCGAGGCAGTAGGTCGGTTTTCACAAAAAGACCCGCCGCGTCGGGCGGGCTCCGAAGCTGAGGTCGAAGCTAAGTGGCGTCCCTGGTGAGACTCGAACTCACGACCCACTGCTTAGAAGGCAGTTGCTCTATCCACTGAGCTACAGGGACAAGGTATCTGTCACGCAGATTCTAGCACGGCTGAGAATTCCATGGCAAGCTGGGCCGACCGACATCCGGTCCCAAGAACGTGCATTCCGGTCTTTACAAGGCGCATTGCACTGGCTAAACTGGTAATTTGGTAATTGCGTCCGAATGCCACGATCGGCGGAGCGCGGATGGACCTCAAGAGGGTTCTGGTACCAATAAACGGGACTCGAGCGGACGAAGAGGCTATCAAGCTGGCCTGCAAACTGGCGAAGCGCGCCAAGGGTCGCATCTACGTGACGTATGTCATCCAGGTCGACAGGACGCTGCCGCTGGACGCGGAAATCGAGCAGGAAATCCAGCGCGGTGAGGAGTTCCTCGATCGAGCGGAGCGAATTGCCGAAGAACAGGACTACGAGGTCCGAACAGACCTGTTGCAGGCCAGAGAGATAGGGCCTGCGGTGGTGGATGAGGCAATCGAGCGTGGCGTCGATCTCGTGGTGATCGGGCTGAGCTACAAGAAGAAGTTCGGGGAGTTCAGCCTGGGCAATGTTGTGCCGTACGTTCTCAGGAACGCGCCCTCCTGGGTGCTGGTGACCCGTGAACCCATCCCTCAGGCGGAAGGCTAGACCAACATGAACATAGTGATTATGGGCTGCGGCAGGGTCGGGGCAATGCTGGCGGAACTCCTCGATTCCGACGGACACAAGGTCACCATACTGGACATCGAGCCGTACAACCTTCGCAAGCTGTCATCGAGTTTCTCGGGCACCGCCCTGGTGGGAAACGGGCTTGAAGAGGACTCCCTGAAGAAGGCGGGCATCGAACAGGCCGACGTCTTCGTATCGGCAACGCAGGGTGACAACCGCAACGTGATGGCATGCCAGCTCGCCAAACACATCTACGAAGTGCCGAGGGTTGTCTCAAGAATATACGATCCCATCCGCGAAGAGATGTATCGCAACCTGGGCATCGAATCAGTCAGCCCGACAAAGGTCGTAGCAGAACTGCTGAGAGACAAGGTACTGGGATAGGCGTATGTACATAGTAGTAGTGGGCGGCGGGGAAGTGGGGTACCACCTCACGAAGATGCTGCTCAATGACGGCCACGAGGTGCTAATCCTCGAGCAGGACCCGGCCAGATGCGAGAAACTGGCTGAGGAGTTGGGAAGTGTAGTGTTCCGAGGCGACGGGTGCGAGGCCGCTATCCTCGACGCCGTAGGCACGGGTAGAGCAGATATGCTGGTGGCCGTTACCGACGGTGACGAGGACAATCTCGTTGCATGCCAGGTGGCCAAGCACATGTTCAGCGTGCCGCGCACCATAGCGCGGATGACCAACCCGAGTAACGAGCGCCTGTTCAAAATACTGGGCATCGACGCCACGGTGAGCAGCACGAATGTTATACTGGCACACATCGAGCAGGAACTGCCTTCTCATCCTCTGATTCCTCTTCTGAAACTCAAGAGCGGTGCTCTCGAAGTGGTCGAGGCGAAGATCCCTGCCGGCTCGAAGGTGATAGGCAGGAAGCTCGGTTCTTTCCGCCTGCCGCCCGGGAGTCTCGTACTGCTGGTAATAGGCAGCGACAAGAACCCAAGGGTCCCGACAGAAGATACTGTGTTCGAAGCCGAGGACGAGGTCGTTGCCCTGACCAGCGCCGAGAACGAAGAGGCCATGCGGGCTCTACTTCTCGGCAAACAGTAGGGACACCAGAATTGCTCCACGATTGACATGGCTGCCAAGTACTACGTAGCTTTCCAGGGTGAGAAGGGTGCCTTCAGCGAAGACGCCGTACTGGCGTTCTTCGGCGAAGTAGAGGCATACCCATGCCGCTCGATCTCGGATGTCTTCCGATCAGTTACCGAGGGAACAGCGCGCTTCGGTGTCCTCCCCGTTGAGAACTCGCAGGCGGGCAGCATCAACGAGACTTACGATCTCCTCCTGAACTGCGCCCTCAACATCTACGGCGAGCTATTCCTCGAAGTGAACCACTGCCTGATGGCGCCACCGGGTGAGTCCATAGAGACGATCAAGAAGGTCTATTCCCATCCGCAGGCCCTGGCCCAGTGCGAGCGGTTCCTTTCCGGAATGAAGGCCGAAATCGTGCCAACGTACGACACCGCAGGAAGCGCCAAGATAATTGGTGACCAGAAGCTTTCGAACTGCGCCGCCGTCGCCAGCCGCAGGGTCGCGGAGATTTACGGTATGCAGGTCCTGGCGGAGAACATACAGACAGTTAGGGGAAACTACACGAGGTTCTTCGTGGTCTCGAAGGAGAAGGCAGAGCGGACGGAGAACAGCAAGACCTCACTTGTCTTCGCCACGGAGAACACGCCGGGCGCACTCTACCACTGCCTCGGCGCCTTTGCCAACAGGGGAGTGAACCTCGCCAAGCTCGAGTCCCGGCCCAGCAAGGACAGAGCATGGGAATACGTCTTCTACGTTGACTTCGAGGGCCACGTGGAGGACACTGCCTGCAGCCAGGCGCTTGCGGATTTGCAGGGCCTGGTCAGGTTCCTCAAGATACTGGGCTCGTATCCCAAGGCTTCAAGCTAGAGACCCTGAGGTCCGTTCAAACGCCCGCTAGTCACGCCTCTTGGTGACGTGTTCGAAGCGGGCCTGCAACTCCGACCCCTTCTGGGTGGCCGCCTCCTTGCCCTCTTCCCAGGCAGCCTTCCCCAGAGATGCCAGTTCGTCCATCTTGGACCGGAGCTGCCGTCGCGACTCGTCTCCGGGCTGGGGGGCGAACAGCAAACCGAGGATCGCTCCTATCAGTCCTCCGATCAGCAGGCCGGCGAGAAAGCCGGGGCCGTTACTTTCGTTTTCCACCTTTTCCCTCCTTCCTCTCGTCACGCCTGGACAGGACACCCATCGCCTTCCTTGCGCCGGCGAAGACGGTAGCGACCCTGATCGTCGGCCTTACGACCGTATTCGACACCAGGCTTGTCGCGTTCCTGACCTCCTGCATGAGGTCCCGCGCAGTGTCTGCGGTGCTGGACAGCTTTCGAAACAGTATGAATGTGGCAGTAGCGAAGAGCAGCGACGCTCCTATCGCCATGAACGCCATGATTATGATCATGATGTCCCTGAAGTCCTCAAGCATCAGGCACTACCTCCCATCCCGGCGCGGACTCTGTCCCGTCCGCTGCATGTTCAGTACTATACTACAAGCCGAAAGGTGTACGCAATGTGTGTGAAGTGTATTTCTCACGTGATTACGCCGCCGCCAAGCACCTCGTCGCCCTGGTAGAAAACCGCCGACTGGCCGGGTGTAACAGCCTTCTGGGCGCATTCGAGCCGCACGAGTCCAGAGTCCTCTCCGTCCATCTCCACTACGGCCGGCGTTTCGACCGATCTGTACCTGACCTTCACAGTAACCGCCAACGACTCCGGCGGGGGCTCGCCTCGCACGAATGTAACATCACTGACGCGGAAGCTATCTGTGAGGAGCCCATCTTCCGTGCCGACGACGACCCGGTTAGAGGCCGAGTCTACGGACAATACGTAGAGGGGCTCAGATGCGCTGAGGCGCAGCCCTCGGCGCTGACCGACGGTGAAGAGAGCAGCGCCCTCATGCCTTCCAAGGACGTTGCCACGGCTGTCGACGATCTCGCCCGGGAGTAGAACCGCACGCTCCTTGAGCAGCGACCTGTAGTCGCCGCCGGGGACGAAGCAGACGTCCTGGCTCTCGCGGCCACTGGCAGGCAGGCCCAGATCATGGACTGTCTCCCGCGCGCTCGACTTCGTGACCGCCCCAAGCGGGAATATCAGGCGACCAAGCTCGGGCTGACCGAGCCGGTGAAGCACGTAGGTCTGGTCCTTGCGCCTATCGAACGCCCTCATCAGCAGCGGCCTTCCATTCGGGTTCTCGACCCTCGCGTAGTGCCCGGTAGCCATCCGGTCGTAGCCCTGACTCAAGACGTGTTGCAGCAGATGGCCGAATTTGATGACGGCGTTGCAGCGAACGCACGGATTTGGGGTCCTGCCCTGTGTGTATTCGGCGACGAAGTGCCCGATGACCTGCTGCTCGAACTCCCGCGTCAGGTCCACTATGTGAAAGGGGATATCGAGGCAGCGACACACATCGTGGGCCGCCTCAGCTCTCTCCTCGAACTCAGGAGACCTGCGCGCCGACGCCCACGACCTCTCGGACTCCGGAGCCAAATCCGCAATGAAGCCTGAGACCTCGTAGCCCTGATTCTTGAGTATGGCGGCGGCGGCGGCGGAGTCAACACCGCCGCTAAGCGCAACGGCAACAGACACGGGTCTGGTCATGATCACTGTGGGGTGGACGCGTGCCGGGACGGCGTCCGTGGTTGCAGCTAGAGTACGCTTTCGAGGTAGTCGAAGGCCTCCTGGAGTTGAGGGTCACGACCGGCCTGCATGTCCTCGGGCGTCATCTGAACTTGTATGTCAGGAGTGAGGCCGTTGCCCTCGATCTGGTGACCGCTCGGGGTATACCAGCGCTGCGTGGTCAGTCTCACAGCCGAGCCGTCGCTGAGCCTGAAGTCGAGGTTCACGCTACCCTTGCCGACCGTCTGAGTCCCGACCAGTATCGCCCGGTCCCTGTCCTGGAGTGCCCCCGCTACAATCTCGCTGGCGCTGGCGCTGTGGTCATTGACAAGCACCACCACAGGTACATCGGGAACCAGGGCTTCGCCGTTGACCTCGTAGTTCTTGCGGTTGTCTTCCGCATCCATCGAGTAGAGGACTATGCCATCGTCCAGGAACTGGCTGGCGACATCCACAGCAACGCTGAGCAGACCACCTGGATTGCCGCGCAGATCGAGGATGATCGCCGATGCCCCGCTGCTCAGGGCGTCCTTAAGAGCCGACTCGAACTCGGAAGTAGTACTGGCACTGAACTGGGCTATGTCGACGACGGCAATGTCCTCCTTGGGCATTTCCAACTCGACCGTGTCCAGTTCGATGATCTCACGGGTTATCACTATCTCGACTGGTTCGTCCGCATCAGGATGGAGGACCAGAAGGCTGACATCGGTGCCCTCCTCTCCACGAATCCTGCTAACCGCCTGGTCAACAGTCATGCCTGCAGTCGATTCCCCGTCGACCCCCAGAATCCTGTCGCCCGCGACTATCCCGGCCTTTTCGGCTGGGCCGCCCTCGATCGGCTCGGATATGACAATCTCACCACCGTCTGTTGATACAACCGCTCCGATACCACCGAACTTGCCCTGCAGGTTCTCATGGACCATCTCATATTGTTCGGCGGTAATGTACGACGACCACGGATCCTCCAGCGACTCGATCATACCCCGAATAGCGCCCTCGCTCAGGGTACCGGCGTCTATCTCGTCCTGGTCAACGTAGTCGCTCAGTATGAAGTCCCAGGCCTCTCCCACCACCTCCAGACCCTCAACCGGAGGACGGGGCGTATACCTGGCGACCACTACGAACACAGCGGCGACCAGCACTAGGACCAGGAACAGCGTAGCAAGCCTTCGCGGGCTATCGAACATGCGCTAACTCGATCCTCTCTATCGCCGATGTTATCAGCTTTTCGTGCCCCAGGCAAACGAGTTTGACACTCCACACGTTCACCTGCTATTCTAATCACAGCTAACCGAGCCGATTACGAAGGAGGATTCTGAATGGCCGGCATCACGTCGTACGGTGCGTATATACCCCTCTGGCGGTTGAGCCGGGAAGCAATAATGAAGGGATTGCGTGGTGAGAAGGCAATCCGCTATTTCGATGAGGACAGCACAACCATGGCCGTCGCAGCCGCCCTCGACTGCCTTGAAGGACAGGACAGGGAAACAATCGACGGCCTGTACTATGCTACAACCACCTCCCCCTACAGGGAGAAGCAGGTAGCCACTACCATAGCCGCCGCGTGCGACCTCCGAAGGTACATCGACACAGCCGACTTCGGCAACACGCTCAGGGCAGGCACCTCCGCGCTGAAGGCCGCCCTGAATGCGGTTAACTCCGGCGCTGCAAGGCAGGTGTTGGTAGTAGCATCAGATGCCCGTATGGGTGCCCCCGGTACGGATTTTGAGCAGAACTGCGGCGATGGCGCAGCAGCCATACTGGTAGGGGGATCCAATGTCGCTCTGGAAGTGAACGCCGTTCATTCGGAGTCAAAGGAGTTGCATGACATCTGGCGCTCGGACCAGGATACCTACATCCGCGCCTGGGAGGACCGCTTCATCTATGCGATAGGGTTCCGGGATACGGTTGCGGGCGCTGTCTCCGCGCTGATGGAGAAAGCGAAACTGACGCCAAGTGACTTCTCTAAGGTCATCCTGCCTGCGCCCACACCCAGGGTGATAGGCGAGGTAGCCAAGAAGATCGGTGTCGACCCAAAGTCCCAGGTACAGAACCCCATGTTCGACGTCGTGGGCAACACGGGCACGGCCTTCCCGCTCATGCTGCTCGTAGCGGCGATCGAGGAGGCCAAAGCCGGAGACGGAATCCTGCTCACCAGCTACGGCAACGGCGCCGATGCCTTCGCTCTGATGGTGACCGAGCAGGTTGAGAAGACACGTGACAGGCGAGGCATCAAGGGGCACCTGGCGAAGAAGCGGGTGGTAGACGACTACAGAACCTACCTCCAGTGGCGCAACCTGCTGGTCTTCGAGGCCCAGCCGACACCTCCCGGCGGCTTCATTTCCTCGGTAGCGCTATGGAGAGACACCAGCCAGGTTTTCCCGCTGCATGGTCACAAGTGCAATTCCTGCAGCAACATCCACTTCCCGCCACAGAGAGTCTGCCCCGTGTGCAAGGCGAAGGACCAGTTCGAACAAGTGCGGCTGTCCGACAAGAAGGGGAGGATATTCACCTTCAGCGCCGACAACCTCTGCACGCGGCTCGAGGCGCCCAGGGTGACCGCCATAATCGACTTCGAAGGCGGCGGACGAATGGCCACCACCATGACGGACAAGGTCCTGGAGGAACTGGAAGTCGGGATGCCGGTGGAGATGAGCTTCAGGAAGCTGACGACCCAGGACGGCTTCAACAACTACTTCTGGAAATCGATGCCGCCGAGGACCTAGGCGGGGTCTAAGCAGTCACTTCAGAGAGGAGCATAGCAGATGCCAGGCATCAAAGACAGAGTGGCAATCGTTGGTATGGGCTGCACCAGGTTCGGCGAGATGTGGGACAAGAGCGACCAGGACTTGATGGTTGAGTCCTGCCATGAGGCACTGGAGGACGCCGGCGTCGATCTGAAAGACATACAGGCCGGATGGCTGGGTATACAGGGTGCTGATACAGGTTTCGCCGGCTGTCGACTCGCCAGGGCACTGAAGACCGACTACATACCTGTGACGAGGGTGGAGAATTACTGCGCCACAGGGATCGAGGCATTTAGAGGCGCGGCATACGCGGTGGCGGCGGGCATCTACGATATTGCACTGGCCTGTGGCGCGGAGAAGTTGAAGGATTCCGGCGCGACAGGCCTTACACAGATGGGCGGCGAGCCCCAGTTTGGAAGCTGGGTCTGGGCCCCGGTGGTGGCCCCGGCCAGATTCGCGCTCTCTGCGACCAGGTATTTCCATACATATGGACTCACGCCGGAAGAGGGCAAGCGCATGCTTGCCATGATTGCGGTCAAGAACCACCACAACGGCAGCCTGAACCACCGGGCCCACTTCCAGCGCGAGATAACCATCGAGCAGGCGCTGAACGCACCCATGATAGCCTGGCCTCTTGGCCTGTTCGACTGCTGCGGTGTCAGCGATGGCTCGGCGGCCGCAGTGATTACGACTCCGGAGATCGCCAAGCGCATGAGGGACGACTATGTACTGGTCAAGGCATTCGCCATTTCGGCGGGTGCAGGCCCGCACGGGGTCATTGCGTCGGACTACGACTTCGTTCACGTCGATGAGATTGTGAAGTCCGGCCAGATGGCCTATGAAGAGGCCGGCATAAAGGACCCCCGCAAAGAGGTCGACATCGCCGAGATACACGACTGCTTCACCATCACCGAGGTGCTCATCTGTGAAGACCTCGGCTTTACCCCCAGGGGCCAGTACAAGAAGGACATCGAGGCGGGCACATTCGACCTTGGAGGCGAGGTCGCCGTCAATGCCGACGGCGGTCTAAAGTGCTTCGGCCATCCCATCGGCGCCAGCGGCATACGCATGATCTTCGAATCCTACCTCCAGCTCCAGGGGAAGGCAGGTCCAAGACAACTCAAGGACCCGAAGATTGGAATCGCTCAGAACTACGGAGGGCTGCCCGGAGGCGGCGTCTCCGGTGTTGCCATAGTCGGCGCAAGGGACTGACACGCGGGCTGCATGAGACCGCGAGGGTGGGGAGGACGTCTTCAATACCTATCCTCGGTATGCTGTACATAACGTCATATCCGGCGGCAGGCAATGGCAGTGCAGACAGTTACCGTCAACCGCAAGGCCTATCACGACTATCATATCGAGGAGACGGTAGAGGCCGGCCTCGCACTCACCGGCACGGAGATCAAGTCCATCCGAATGGGCCGGGCGAACCTGCGCGACGGATATGCGCGGCCGGAAGGTGGTGAGATGTGGCTGCTGAACACACACATCGCCAAGTACCCGGCCGGCAATCGCTACAACCACGAACCCAACAGGCCCCGCAAGCTGCTTCTTCACCGGCGACAGATAGACGACCTCGGCGCGGCGGTGTCACGCCAGGGATTGACGCTGGTGCCGCTGAAGTTGTACCTTAAGGATGGGATAGCAAAGGTGGAGCTGGGGCTTGCGCGCGGCAAGAAGTCTTACGACAAGCGCGAAGCCATCGCGAAGCGCGACGCCGAGCGCCAGATGCAACGAGCGATGAGCAAGAAGGCCCCGGCAGGGAAGAAACGGTAGTCGCCAGTGGACATAATGGGGACGTGTGGCTCGACAGGGGAGTGGAGTCACGGAGTCGCAGGCCGAGGTGGCCATCAACCTCGCTAATCAGGTGGCACAAAAGTAACTGGCGAACGCGAATACGCACTGGCAGCCTAACTAAGGCAGCCACGCTCTCCCTGGCCTCACCTCGACGGGCAGGGTAGGGCGCCGAAAAGCCGAGGTGCTGTAGTCCCGACGCCGGTAGGGGCTGCCTAAGACTCACCGGCTGGCTCCGTCGTAGTCGGTCGGCGGACGGCGGCGGGGCGAGATACAGAGGCCGACTAAGCCTGTAGAAGCTCCGGGTGAAGCTCTTCTGGACGGGGAGTTCGACTCTCCCCCGTCTCCACCAGGCACTCAAAGGCGGCACCAGTGGTGGCCGCCTTCAGCATATGAAGGGATAGCAACGTGGCCTTGAAGGAGGACGAGAAGCGGTGCATCCAGATTGCCTGCGACCATCTCTCGTCGCGACTAGGCGGCACATGGACGATTCGCGAGGACCTGGATGAGGCTCACCCTCAGATTGCAACACCGGAGATTAGTGTCACCAACGGTGGTCAGACTGCCGCAATCGAGGTCAAAGAGTTGGCATATGACCTACAGGGCCAGGTGGGGATGGTTCTATCGAACGAGAAGCACCTCGTGCCTTCGTGCGGCGGTCAGTACCGCCTCTACGTCCCCGAGGGCTGGTCGCTGAAGGGTCTTATCGTCCAGCCCGCTGTAGAACCGCCTCTACGTCCCCGAGGGCTGGTCCCTCGACCGGAAGGCGCGCCGCCGGGCCAAGAAGGAAATAGAACGCGTGGCCCCCGATATGAGCGTGGCCGATGTGGAAGGTTTGCGGTTCAAACGCGAAGGATATATGGTGATCTGGTCAGAACGTGGTCCGCGCGAAGTAGAATGCGACCCCTCCTGGTGCGATCGTGAACTCCTGAGTCCCTTGAAGAACCAAGTCGGAGGCCATTTCAGGCTCATTGATCTACAGGACAAGAAGTGGCATTCGTTTGTCACAGAAGCAGGCAGGCGTGCATTCCTTGAGGCGGTGCTTCAGGCATGCAACGCACCCTTGCAGGGTGCCACACACCCCTTCGAATGGTACGAGGAATGGAGACTGGAGAAGGTCGGCGACTCAGGGGCGGATGAGGATGATGCTTGGGTTCAAGTCTTTGGACCCTCTGAAGCCGTTGGTGTCGACGTGGCAATGGAGGACTGCGTCAACGCAGCCTTGGCGAGCGCTGGGGAGAAGTTCAAGAGACGGTGGGCGGATCTCCACATACTGGTCCTGCAGGCAGCGGAGCCTAATCGCGCTCAAGCAGCAGCCGAAGTGCTGGCGTCACTGGACGATGAGGACACGAGAAACGTGGACTTGATACTCCTCGTTGACGGCACTCAGGTACTCCGGAGCCGCCTTCTTAGTCAGGACAGCACCATTACCAAGTGACATTCTGGTTCAGCACCATCCCGGCCCACTCTTCAACGCGTTCCACCCCCACCTTCGGTGGACTTCGCCGGCCTTTGCCGAACAGGACGGCGTGTCAATTCCCCAAATGGATTCTGCCACTCTTCCACTGTGACCCGCAGTATGGTCATGCCGATGAAACCCCGCTCTGATTCGGTGGACATGACTGCCTCCCTGCGCGCAATCGGTGCCAGCATGACTAGGCCCATCCAGAACGCTGGGCCGGGAGAAGAAACGATTCTGTCTGCAGGAGCGATGGTTCATTCGAATATAGCATGGCCGCGCCCCACGCCTCACATAGGGCACAGATAGGGCGAAGACTGTTGCAGCAACTGGGGATCACTCCTGCAGTGAGGTAGGCACCGAGCTCGGGTGCGCTCACCGGGGCCTCAGGCGTGCCACGCGTCCTACTCCGCCTCGGCCTGCGCGATGAGCGCGGCGCCCAGGGCTCCCATGATCTGTGGTTCCTCGGGTATTCGTACCGGGAACCCGACCTCGGCTTCTACGAAATGGACAACCCCAGCGTTCTTGGCAACTCCGCCGGTGAAGACTACTTCCGGCCTGTACCCGACGGTCCTTCCCATGATAACCACGCGTGAGGCCACGGCCCGGTGTATGCCGGCCACGAGGTCTTCTCTGGTCCTGCCATCAGCGCGGAGCGAGACCATCTCTGTCTCCGCGAAGATGGTGCAGGTGCTGCTTATGTGACAGGGGTCGCTGCTCGTCAGGGACACCGTGCCCATCTCGTTGATCTCAAGGCCGAGGACATCGGCCATCACCTCCAGGAAGCGTCCCGTACCGGCGGCGCACTTGTCGTTCATGGCGAAGTCGCTGACAGTACCGTCCCCGCGCACACCCACGACCTTGCTGTCCTGGCCGCCGATGTCGATTACGGTTCGTGCATCGGGCATGAGGAAATTGACGCCCTTCGCATGGCAGATGATCTCACTCGCCGCCTTGTTGGCAAACGCCACAGCGTTTCTGCCATAGCCTGTCGACACAACATACCCCAGGTCTTGCATCGACAGGTCGGCCCCCTCCAGGGCGCGCCTCGCTACGGTCTCAGCCGCTCGGACAACATTGTCGCCGGTGGGCATGACGGCATGAGAGAGGACATGGGAGTCCTTCACAATGACTGCCTTGGCCGTGGCAGCGCCGACGTCGACGCCTGCAGTAGTCATCCCATTTGAGCCGGGCGCGCAAATGGCCGCTAGGCCGCCTTCAAGGCTTTCGTTGCCCTTAGCAGCTCGGCAAAGGTCTCCACCCTCGTCCTCAACTGGCCGGCGCTGTAGTTCCGGGTATCGTAGGAGTCCCCCTCCAGCACCAGAACCGGGATGCCCAGCTCCTTCTCTATAGTCCTCTTCGTTATCATCACGGTCGAGACCCAGGCCCGGCAGGAGTATGGATAGAAGTTGATGGCACCGTCAACGTTGAACGCCCGGCAGTTCTCCATGTTGATCGCGACATGAGCCTCCGCGGAGTGCGGCACATCAAGGCAGGGGCCCACGCCGATCATATCAGCCCACTCTCTGTACGAGTGCTTGGTGAGCACCCAGGGGCTGAGCCAGTAGGGCATCTGCACGCGGATCGCGAGGCCCGTGTTCTCGATCATCCGCGTTATGCTCGGGTCCACGCTGATTGTGGCGGCGCAGTACACGCCCGGCGCTCCCTTCTCCACAATGCCCTCGCCCTGCTCGACCCGCTGCTGCACTTCCTCCGTCAGAATCTGCAGGGCCTGCTGCTTGCCCTCGATGTCCCTTGTCGGCATGGAATTGAGAAAGAAAGCATGCGCGAGACTGGCCTGGCTGATCGGCTGGGGGTCGGCGTGACCGATCATCTCCACAAGCGTCTGGAATGTGAGACGGAAGATGGCGTTGGCTCTGTTGGTCGTGCGCGTGTGCTCCTCAGTCATCTCGACGCCAAACATATCTTCGAAGAGCTTGAACATCTTCCGGGCTTGCGAAGCACAGTAGCGGACCCGGTGGTCGTTGAATTCCGGCCAATCTCCCCAGTTCGGGTCCGCGCAGCTATCCAGATACGCGACCGGTATGCCATAGACCTCATGTAGCAACTGCTCGGCCTCAGCCGGCTGGTCGCAGTGGTATGACGCCATCACCGAGAGGTCGGGAAAGGGTATCACGCCCTTCACCATAGCCCCCAGCCTGATCTGATACAGGGCGCAGTGTGCCGAACCCGGCGGGAGACCGTTCTCCTCACCGGCTTCCAGATACGGCGTCAACCTGTCGAATATCTGACCCATAGTCATATTCAGGATCTGGCCGGGGACAGCGAAATACACTTGCTTCTCATCGGTGGCAAGCATCATGGACATCAGGGGCCTCAGCTCCATCGGGAACTCGCTGTAGACCACCTTCTCGTGCTCTTCCTTCGCAAGGACGAGGTTCACCAGCTCCCTCATCCATATTCCGACGAACTTACGAACACCGACCAGGTCAATGTCGAGGTTCTCTCGAAGCCGGGCCTCACCTCTGTGGAAATCCTCCTCCCCCAGTTCCAGAATCTTGAACGCTTTGTCGATTCTGGGCCTCTCGCGTTCGATCTCATCCGGCTCGAAGCCGCAAAGGGTCAGCAGTTCTGTATACACGGCTACCTCCCTCTCCCTGACTTCACTATCTCCACGAAGGTCTCGATCCGCGTCTTGAGCGGTCCCCTCTCGGATACGTCATAGTCGGACTCCAGCTTCAGCATGGGGATACCCAACTCCCGCTTCACCATCTTCTCGAAGTAGAAGGCCTGGATGTCATAGCTGCTGCGGTACATCAACTGGTACCAGACAATGCCGTCCACACGGAAATCGCGCGCCAACTCGATAAGGCTGTCCAGCCTCTCCCTGGACGGCCTGAACCAGGCGGGCGGAAGCCTTCTCCTGAAGTACCTGTCGCCGAGGGCCTCAATCGGATCACCGTTGAGCTTCACATCCTCCCAGTAGTGCCGGACGCCCTCCGCGAATTCCTCGACAACGATATCGGCACCGGCCTGTTCCAGCATCTCGGGCACCTTGTAGTCGCCCATGGCAAGAGTGGATCCTGTCAGCAGAAGCCGGGGCCGGGCCGGGCCGGAGGTATTACTGGACTTCAGTTCTTGACATAAGGACTCTAGAGCCTCCACGAGAACGCGCTTGTCGGCTATGAACGAGGCATGGTTCAGTCTGACGAAATCGCGGCCTCCAATCGGTGGCGGGTCGGCCTTGCGCATGAGGCTGATATCGCGCAGCAGTGCTCGCACCCGATTGCATAGGCCGACGGCCTCCCTGAACCTGGTCTCATCCAACGGGTTGCCCGTGAACTTCTCGAGCCTCTCCTTGAGCTGATGAAGACCTGCCACGTAGTACTCAAGGGCGTGTTCGTCCTTTTGATGCGGCACCCCGAACCTGAACACGTTGTCGTTAGCGAAGAAGTCGAAGCAGTCCGCCACGGCCTTCATGTTGTGGTCCGTGATGGGTACGACTACGAGATCCAGCATCTGGTAGAGCGGGTCATCGCCGAGCATCCTGTAGCCGATCTGCGAGCGGCAGAAGGTGTCCATGAACCGGGGCACGTAGGCCCCGCTCTCCGCGACGGGCTCCGGGTCGCCCCCGCGTATGAGGCCGACCGGAATGGCCCCGCAGCCGTAGACCAGTTCCTCAGGCATGTAGCCACCAGGAGCGTATCCCACGATCTTGGTCCCGCTATCCCTGAGACGCCTCAACCCCCCCACTCTCTTCGCAAGGTGGTCATTGAGTCTCTTCATAGTCTCCATACAAAGGCACCTCTCTCCCAAGATGCTATCAGCCGAAGTCGTAGGCGTCAATTCGGGCCTCGGTTGGCGCCAATCCTGCTATAATAGGCTGGCACTCACGGAAGGTTGGCCATCCGGCTAGGGGAAGTCAGGAAATCGCAGGGCAGAACTCACCAGAAGAGTACGCGCGACGTCTCGCGGAGTCGGAACCCTTCAGGGAACAGGCCACCGAGCGGGCGATAGAGGCGTTGCGACTACCACATGGCAGCCGGGGGCTGGACGTCGGCTGCGGAATCGGTTCGAACACTTTCAGACTGGCCGAGGCTGTGGGCACCGCGGGCAAGGTCACGGGCATGGACATCTCGCGGGATCTCATCGAGCACGCGCGACGGGCGGCCCTCAGTTCAGCGATCTCGGACCGCACGAGTTTCGAGCTGGGCGACGCGGGCAGCCTCCCCTTTGAGAATGCATCGTTCGACTGGGCCTGGAGCTCGGATTGCGTTGGGTACAACCCGGTGCTGGGGATTCAGGCCATGCGCGAGATGGCGCGCGTCGTGCGGCCCGGCGGGACCGTCGCCATACTCATGTACTCCTCACAACTCCTGCTGCCGGGCTACCCGGTGTTGGAGGCCCGCCTCAACGCCACGTCCTCCGGCATAGCTCCCTTCACCGGCAACAGCAACCCACAGAGCCACTATCTCCGCGCCCTCGGCAGCCTTCGCGCCGCCGGCCTCGTTCACCTCTGCACAGATACCTTCACCCAGACCTTCGCCGCGCCTCTCAGCGCAAAGCTTCGGCAGGCACTCATATGCCTCATCGAAATGCGCTGGCCCAGTGTCGACTCCGAGCTGACCAGCGACGACCTCGCGCTGTTCCGCGCCCTCACCAGCCCTGACTCTCCCGCATTCATCCTCGACTCCCCTGACTACTACGGCTTCTTCACGTACTCCATGTTCTGGGGATCCGTACCGGGGCTGGAGCGCCGCTGAGCGTAGGGTAAGCTGCTTCACATAACAGCACATCAGAACCGGACTGTTTTACATAACGGCATCACCCACCTGCCAGCTACACCGGCGCACCGAGCCGGCTACGGCCCATCCGCACCAACGAGCCAGTCCAGAATGTCCCATTACTCGGAGCTCAGTGCCAGTGGTCATTCCGGACTGTCGGTCAGGTGTGGCGCGCTCGTGCAGTCCAGAAGTCCACGCGGGTACGGTCGCTTGTTCTAATGCTCATGGACCGAGTTGGCAGACTCACGAACGATGCCTGATGCGGCCACAGACCGATGCAATCAGAGTCCCGCTCCGGTACCAGGCCGTCAGTCCGACTTTCGCTTGAACGGCAATCCCACGAGCAGTACAATGACACGGGGCTGCAAGGAGGTAGTAGTGACAGGCAGCACGTCCGGGCTAAGCGACCAAGAGCTACTTCTGATAGGTCGAATCCACGCAGCCCACACCATGATAGATGACCTGATGGCATTCACCCTGCGCGTGCTTGTAGGCGCAAGGCCGGAGCCTGCCCGCCCGCTCATGTCCCGCCTGTCCTTCGACGACAAGATCCGTCTCCTCCGTGAACTCGGAGTCTCTCGCCTCCGCAACAACGTCAGGCTCACGGGCATGAGCGACCTACTCGTCCGCGTGGAGGAGGCTGGAATAAAGAGCCGTTGCCTGCGCTTCCGGATCACTTTGCCCCCGCGCGCCGAAGGAGAAGACAACGGCAAGGGCATCACTGTTGATCCCCAGGCAACGGACATCGTCGCCCTTGAACACCTGGCGGTCGAAATCGAGACAGCGGCGACGGACGTACTGCGCTTCCTTAACAAGGTCCACGGAGAGCTCTACAACATCTCCGGGGCCCACGATCGCCGCGAGGAGCCGTGACACCGGCCCACACGCAGCCAGCCTGGCCCACTGACCGCTCTTCTGTATTTCACATAACATCTATAGTGCGACATTACTCATAAAAAAAGGAAAGGGGGCGCCTACGCCTCCAGCACCCGCTTCACCAGCGCCAGCTCGTCCCGGATCAGTCTAGGCATCAAGAAGTTGCGGCGGACGTTCTCACTGCCCTCCCTGCCCAGCTCCGCTGCGATATCCGGGTGCTGCAGAAGGTACACCACCTTTTCCGCACACTCCTCAATGCTGTTGGCGAGGTAGTCGCTCAGCCTGCCCGTCATCTGCATTGGGATGCCTCCGGCCTTTCCTGCGACCATCGGCGTGCCCTTCCAGAGCGCCTCCGACACGACGAGCCCAAATCCCTCGCGGATTGACTTCTGGATGGCGACGTCACAGGCTGTCTGGAACGCGTTCACCTCCATGTTGCCGACTCCGGTCAGGTTGCTGAAGACATGGATATCACGGTCCTTGTTGGCTTCGGTGTTGATCGCCGCGTACATCCCCCAGCCTTCCGGATCGTCTCCAGCAAGCGACCCGACGAGCGCGAGTTGAAGTCCCGGCACCCGCTCCTTCGCCAGCCGATATATGTCGATAACGCCGAACGGGTCCTTCCAGGGATCGAACCGGGAGACCTGCACGAGCAATGGGCGTGCCCGGTCCAGCCCCAGGTTCTCGATCATTTCGCGGCACAGAGTCTTCGCGAGGGGCATATTCTTGGAGCTGAAGGCGTCTATCGCCGGAGCCATTGTGGCAATCTCGGGCACGCTCAGGCCCTGAGGCACAAACTCCCGCATCGTGAACACCGCTGCGTCGTACAGCTCGATGTAAGGGCTGAGAAGGTTCCACGCCCGGGGATCCGGCTCCGAGCTGTCGATATGGCAGCGCCATATCCACTTCGCCGGGGTATGCCTGGCGAACTGGCGCAGCGCCGCCGGCTGCGGATCGTTGATGACAAAGACGTCATAGTCATAGTCCATCTCACGTGCGTTCAACTGGTTTTGCGTCTTGTAGACCCTTTGCGTCTCCTCCCGCGCAATCAGTGAACCATCTCCGCCCTGCAGAGCATTGTGCATGGCTTTGGTGATTGTGAAGAAACGCCGGTCCCCGTGTATCACCTGCCAGTCGGCGTTGATCCCCAAACCTCGCATGAGAGGGATGTAGCAACTGAGCAGTTCTGCCACTCCACCACCAAACGGGGTCGAGTTGATGTGACAGAGCCGGACGCCCTTCAGATGGCCGGCCAGTTCGTCTAGCTCGTCAAGGACGCCGTCACCGAGCAGAAGCCGGTATTTCTCAAGCGTCTTCGACCTCAGCGATATCTTCTGAAGCATAGGTCAATGGGAAGCCCGTCCTTAACGCGGTGGTACGATGCCCGCAGACGCGCCCGCGAATTCAGTCGTGGTTATGTCGACTATCTGGCGTCCGAAGCCAGCACACCGCCCGTCGCCCAGTCCTCCTTGGCCACCTCCTGGAACACCACTGTGGTCGCCTCCGGAGTGGTATGAGCTACGGTGACCATCGCTTCGGTTATGACACGGGCCAATTCGGCCTTCTGCGCGTGGGTCCTGCCCGGCCACATCTCAATCCTGACTATCGGCATCGCTGTCAACCTCCGGCTGCATGTTGTCGATCACCGGCAATTGCCCGACGGACCTTACCCCGCTATAATCGGCATAACCGCCAACCGAGCGGCTGGGAGGCCGCATGTCGTCAGGTCCACTGCACAGACTCAAAGTGAAGGTGAAGAGCGCGCTCGGGATGAACGTCATCCTCTGCGATAGCTGCATGTGGAACTGGCGCAGCTCCTGCCACAGCCCTCACCGGCCCCGTGCCACCTCGTGCGCCGAATACAAGAAGCGCGGAAGCCAGTACTGAATTGTAACGGGAAGCGCGGCCCCCGCTCCGTTATGTCAATACCTACACTACCTGTACTCATAGAAGCCCTTGCCGGTCTTCCTGCCCAGGTGTCCTGCTGTGACCATCCGCTTGAGCGTCAGCGGCGGCGCGTACCTCCTGTCCTTGTACTCCTCATACATCGACTCCGAGATGTACAGCACCGTGTCCAGACCGATGAAGTCAGCCAGGCGCAGGGGGCCCATGGGGTGGTTGCAGCCGAGCACCATGCTGGTGTCGATGTCTTCCCGGCTCGCAACGCCGGTCTCGAGCAGCCTTATTGCATCGAGTACGAAGGGGGTCATCAGGCGATTCACTATGTAACCGGGTTCGTCCCGCGCCACCACGATCGACTTGCCAAGCGACTCGCCGAAGGCCTTAACCTTGTTGTACGTATCATCGCTCGTGAGTATCGTCACTACCAGCTCAAGCAAGGTCATGATCATCACCGGGTTGAAGAAATGCATGCCTATGACCTTGTCCGACCTGCTCGTGACCATGGCCATATCTGTGATCGAGAGGCAGGAGGAGTTACTGGCCAGTATTGTCTCCGGGGGGCACAAGTTATCGAGCGTGACGAAGAGCTTCTTCTTCTCCTCCAGGTTCTCAACAATTGCCTCTATTACGAGATCGCAGGTGCTGAAGTCCTGCACACTGGTAGTGGTCGCAATTCGGCCCAATACGTCATCCACGTCGTGACGCAGCACCCTGCCCTTCGAAACCCCTCTCTCCAATGAGTCCCTTATCGCCTTCATTCCTTTGTCAAGCAGCTCCTCATTCAGGTCGGACACGACCGTGTCATATCCGGCCTGAGCGCTCAACTGTGCGATACCGCTACCCATCTGCCCGCAACCGACAATGCCCACCTTCTTCAACATCTGCGCGCCCCCTTTGCTCTTTCGCGGCTTCCCGAAACCAGCCGAGGCCAATATAGCAAATGACCTCCCTTCGAACAAGCCCGGACTTCAAGCGCCAAGTCTGTCTCTGCAATACAACACCCCCGCAACAGCCGCGCGGCTGCGAACGGGGGTGCTGTGTGTTATGTCCACCGCCTGGCACCCTACTGGTAGTCGTAGAATCCCTTGCCGGACTTCCGTCCCAGGTGACCGGCCGTCACCATTCTCTTGAGCAGCAGCGGGGCAGCGAACTTCGGGTCCTTGAGCTCCTCGTACATCGATTGTGCTATATAGTACATGGTATCCAGACCCACGAAGTCCGCCAGTGCGAGCGGTCCCATGGGATGATTGGCTCCCAGCTTCATGCCGTTGTCGATGTCCTCTTTCGTGGCCACACCGTTCTCCAGCATCCTTATTGCCTCAAGCATGAAGGCACCCAGGAGCCGGTTCACAATGAAACCCGGCTTGTCCTGAGCCACAACGATTGTTTTGCCCAGGGACTCGCCGAAGCTGCGCATGGCCTCCATGGTACCGGAAGAGGTACTCAGCGCCTTGACCAGTTCCAGCAGGGCCATCACCGGCACCGGGTTGAAGAAATGGGTCCCGACGACCTTGTCCGGTCTCCTCGTGACAGAAGCTATCTCTGTGACGGAAAGGCACGATGTATTGGACGCAAGGATCGCGTCCGGAGCGCATATGCCGTCCAGTTCACCGAATACCTTCTTCTTCAGGTCCATATTCTCAATGGCGGCTTCGATTACCAGGTCCCTGTCAGAGAAGTCCCCGGTATTGGTGGTACCCTTGATGCGACCGGCTATTGCCTCCTCCTCCTCCTTCGCCAGCTTCCCCTTCTCCACGCTTTTGGCAAGGGTCTTCTTGATTGAGCTCATCCCCTTGTTCAGCAACTCGTCGTTGATCTCCGACACAACCACGTTGTAGCCGGACTGAGCACAACTCTGCGCGATGCCCGCGCCCATCAGCCCGCAACCGACGACTCCAACCTTCTCTATCTTCATGCGGCTCCCTTCTGTGTATTCTCCGAGAATGCCACCAGAAGTATAGCAAATGGCGTCCGCGAGAACAACGTCGTATACGTCGTCGAAGGGCCCTGCCCTACCAGCCGTAAGCGAGGCGGGCGGCCAGACGCTCCGGCAGCCTGCATTCCGCCATCCTTCGCTGAGTCGCGCTGACGTCGTACGCGACTCTGCGATAGAGGACAACATCGTCGCATGAGTCCCATACGGCGTAGCTGGCCCTCGGATCACCGTCTCTGGGCTGTCCGACGCTGCCCGGGTTCACGATCAGGCGACCCTCCCCCAGGGCAAGGGAACCCTCCACAGGGGGTTCGATGTAGCGGGACCCAATCCCAGAATCGAAGTCCTCGAAGACAAGAGGGACATGGCTGTGTCCCACGAGGCAGAACCTGCTGTCGAAGTGATCGAAGCTTGCTGCAGCCGCGTAGTCCGACACTACGTATTCCCATATAGGATCTCTGGGACTGCCATGCACGAGGGTGAAGTCACCATCCGAAGTCAGAAGCGGAAGGTTACTGAGGTAGTCGATCTCGTCCGGCCCAAGCTGCATTCCGGTCCACTTGTTGGCGATTGCCGCGTCTGAGTTGAACTCCTCGATATCGAGCTTCCCTATCGCCGCCCAGTCATGGTTGCCCGCCACGGCCAGAGCATCCAGCCCGCGCACCGTCTCGATACACTTGCATGGCTCTGCGCCGTACCCCACTATGTCGCCGAGGCACCAGACGGCATCGATTCCGTCGAACTGCTGGATGTCCTCGAGGACAGCCTCCAACGCCGCGCTGTTGCCGTGGATATCCGCGATGATTGCAGCTCGCATCTTGACCCGAGCCACTATACCAGTTCGACAGGGCCTTGACCAGAGCTTGTTGGCACGACGCCCAGACCCTATAATGCAGCCCATGAAGGTAAGCGATCTGGGCGAGTTCGGACTGATCAGACATATCGAAGGCATCTTCAGCACCACGTACCGCAAGGAGGTGGTCCTGGGAATCGGGGACGATGCGGCCGTCTGGGAGCGTGTCGGGGACACGGAACTGGCCACCACGGACATCCTTGTGGAGGGCGTGCACTTCGACTTGCGGAGCGCCGGCTGGGATGACCTGGGCTGGAAGGCGCTCGCTGTCAACCTGAGCGACATCGCAGCCATGGGCGGCGTTCCGGAGTATGCGCTCCTTTCGCTCGCCCTGCCGCCGGACACAGAACTGCAGCATGTCGCTGACCTGTGCACAGGAATGGTCCTGCTCGCGAGAGAACACAACGTGGCCATAGTGGGCGGCAATGTAAGCAGGGCTTCACAGCTCATCGTGAGTCTTTCCGTGGTTGGAAGCACCAACGCGCCTCCCTTGACACGGTCGGGTGCTCAGCCCGGAGAATCCATCGCCGTCACAGGCTGGGTCGGCCAGTCGGCCGCGGGGCTCAGGACGCTGACATCCGAGGCACATGTACAGGCCGAGGCGAGGGAGTACTTGAGGTCGGCACACCTGCGCCCGAGGCCCAGGGTGCGGGAGGGACAGGCGCTGGTGCGACACGGTGTCCGGACGGCGATAGACCTCAGCGACGGGCTGTTGAGCGACCTGAGGCACATTTGCGAGGCCGGCGGCGTCACCGCCGAACTGAGCGCCGACAATCTCCCGATACATGAGTTCACCAGGCTTGCGGCCGGACAGGATGCGATGATGCTCGCGCTTGCCGGAGGTGAGGACTACGAACTGCTGTTCACAGCCAGCGACGACGTCGTTTCCGTTGTTGCCCGAGACCTTGACATCCCGGCAACCACCATAGGCACCATCAAGGGAAAGGGCGGGCCGCTGATCAAGGTGATAGGAGAAGACGGGCGGCGGTTGGACATCACGGCAGAGGGCTGGGACCACCTGCGGTAGCAAGCTCTCTGTCCGGGACCGCTAGGCGTTCGGGCTCATATCGCCTCGGCTCGGACGATGTACTCCCCGTTCGAGGGGTCGAAATCGACCAGCGCGATATCGATGCTGCGGCCATCCTCCAGGGTCAGTGACACAGCGTGTTCCTGACTATCTGGTTCGATCGGAAGGTCGGCGTCTCCATCAGTTACTCCGATCCGGCCGGACACCGTTTGAATCTGTCTTATCAGAGCCTTGGGCTCGCCGCTGAAGGTCTTCGCCACCAGGTCTTCAACCTCGATGCGCAGGCTGTATCTCACGCGCGCAGCGGGGCGACCGTCCACGAGAAGACCGCCGGTACCTTCCGGGCTTTCCAGAAGCCTCTTCCACCTGCTGAAGGTCATGGCCTGAGGTCTCCCGAGTTCAATGAGCCCATACGACCTCATTCTACACTCCCCGTATGGTCCGCACAAGCATGATGTCACGGACTGCGTGTTTCTCGACGGACTGTAAGGACTGTACAATCATGCCAACACAGTGAGTACAGTCCATGAGCAGCGGACTGGTTGCTGGGCGCTGGTCATCCCGATAGCATTCTATGTGATACAATCATACAGGACCGGGAGATGGACAGGACCGTGGACAGACTCAGGCTGGTAACCCACACCGTTGAGCAGACTCAGAGCATAGGGCATATGATCGGGGAACACGCCCGTCCCGGCAACACGGTGCTGCTTGTGGGCGACCTCGGGTCGGGGAAAACGTGCTTGACACAGGGAATCGCTCTGGGGCTCGGGGTAACAGCGAACGTTGTCAGCCCCAGCTTCGTTCTGGTACGCGAGTACAGGGGTCGCCTTCCCCTCTATCATGTTGACCTCTATAGACTGGACTCGGTTGCGGAAATAGCCGATCTTGGGCTCGACGAGTATCTCTATGTCAACGGACTGTGCGTGGTCGAGTGGGCCGACAAGGGCTGCGGCCTTCTCCCAGAGGACCATCTGCTGGTCCAACTGGGTTTCCTCAGTTCCAGGAGTCGCAGCATAGTGTTGACCGCGCACGCTCCCGACTACGAACACCTGTTGGCGCACTTGTCCGAGCACTCTCACAGTGCAGCCTGAAGACAAATGGAACTCGCTATCGATACCTCAACCGGTCAGGCAAGCATCGCCCTGTCGTACCGCGGGCAGCCGATCGTCGAGATGACATGGCAGTCCGGCAGCAACCATACTGCCACTACATTCGAGAACCTGCAGCACCTCTTGAAGCGCGCGGAAGCGCGTCCGGACGACCTGGACGCCGTCGCCGTGGCGAGAGGGCCGGGCAGCTTCAATGGGCTACGTACCGCCCTGAGCATCGGCAAGGGGCTGGCCGTAGGACTTCGGATACCCATAGTCGGGATCGGCACCCTGGAATTGGAGGCCTATCCCTATGCATGGACCGGACTGCCGATCGTACCCATGTTGCCTGCCGGAAGAGGTCAAGTGGCAACAGCCCTGTTTCGCCTTCTGGATAGCGAGTGGAAGAAGCTGAGAGAAGAGCACGTCTCCACCCCCGAGGAAGTGGTTCATGACGCACCGGAAACCGCCGTCTTCTGTGGCAACATGCCTCCTGAGACGACGGAGCATGTGCGTCGATTGCCGGACAAAGGAGCCTCGGTAGTGCAGAGTCCGGCGGCAATGCGCCGGGCGTCCTATCTTGCGGAACTCGCGTGGCAGCGCCTGTACGCCGGCCAGGCGGATGACGTTACGACTCTGGAGCCCCTCTACTTGAGAGCACCGTCGATCACCACCAGTCAGAAGCGGCAGGCCCGCTTGTGAATCAAGGCTCAGACAGCAAAACGGCGGTCGCCTGTCTGCTCACGGGCCCGCCGGGATCGGGAAAGACCACGGCTGTAAAACAGGCCGTAGCCAGAAGCGGTGTTGCGGCCGGTGGATTCTACACTTCCGAAATACGGGAGCACGGAACCCGCAAGGGGTTCCGCATCGAGACCACGGATGGCGACACGGCGGTGCTGGCCCACGTCGACATCAGAAGCAGGAACAGGGTGGGCAAATACGGCGTTGACCTTGCGAGTCTCAAGAATGTGGCGGTTCCGGCTATCACGAATGCGCTGGGGGACGCCGACGTCGTGGTCGTGGACGAGATCGGCAAGATGGAGTTGCTTTCGTCTTCCTTCCGGAGCGCCGTCGAGGAAGTGCTCGCTTCAGGCAAGCCACTCATGGGAACAATCATGCTTGCGCCCAACCCGTGGTCGGATGCGCTCAAGCGCCGCGAGGACATCCAAGTCATTCGAGTTGACAGGCAAACACGCGACAGCGGCCTTGATGAGGCTGTACGATGGCTTACACGGTGCATTCGTGCGCGATCGAGCATTGACGAGAAAGGCAGGTGGTAATGGAGAGAACACTGGTACTGGTGAAACCGGATGGGGTCCAACGCGGCCTGACCGGTGAGATACTGTCCCGTCTTGAGAAGACCGGGCTCAAGCTAGTGGCCCTGAAGCTCCTCCATGTAGACCGGGAGCTGGCCGAACGGCACTATGATTCCCATAGGGGGAAGGGCTTCTTTGAGGGCCTGGTGGCCTACATCACATCACGGCCGCTGGTCGCCGCCATCTTCGAGGGTCCCCGGGCTGTTGAAGTGGCGAGGAAGACCATGGGTGCCACTGACCCTGCAGAGGCCGGTGCGGGGACCATTCGTGGAGACCTGGCACTTGAGATAGGCAGAAACGTGGTGCACGGCTCTGATTCAGTGGAGAGCGCCGAGAGGGAGATCGCCCTGTTCTTTCGCGAAGAAGAGATCGTCGGCTATGCCCGCGACATAGAGCCCTGGATCATAGAATCCTGACGACTGGGGTGCCGCTGCTCCAAAGGCTCTCAAGATCGTAATAGCCCCTCTCATCGGGGGCGAACACGTGCACTACCGCGTCCCCGAAGTCCAGGAGGACCCAGCCCGACTCGGCGTCTCCCTCCTGGCGATACAGCCGTACACCGACCTCGTCCAGGACCCTGTCGACCTCCTCGGAGATTGCTTTCGTTTGCCTCTTGCTTTCCGCAGTGCATATCACGAGGTAGTCGGCATAGGACGAGACTTCGCGGACATCCAGCATCAGGATGTCCTCTGCCTGCTTTTCGAGCGCGGCGTCCATCGCCATCTTCGCTATATCACCCGAATCCAGCTTCTATCACCCCCGACTCCGGCTTGTCTCAATTATATCACGTCCAGTTAGAGAGTAACCGGACAATCACCTCTTCTGGCTATTGACACGCTTTCCCAAACGTGCTAGTTTGATATTGCAAATGCAATCCAGTTGCATTAACTGGAGGTAAAGGCCATGGGTACGGCAACTTCCACAGCGGTCTTGTCCGGCAGACGCAGCACCACTCAGCGGAGGCTGCTCCTCGACCTCATTCAGCAGTCTGACAGGCATCTGGACGCCCACGAACTGTACCGGTTGGCTCGCGAGCACGAGCCGACCATAAGTCTGTCGACCGTATACAGAAACCTTAAGGTCTTCAAAGAACTGGGCCTGGTCGAGGAGAGACACTTCACAGAGGAGCACCACCACTACGAGGCCAAACCGTCTGTGGAGCACCATCATCTTCTCTGCCTTGGCTGCGGTCAGGTCTTCGACTTCGTAAGTCCGCTCGCGAAACGCATGCGTGAGCAAGTCGGCAAACGAAAGGGGTTCATCGTCACCAAGACAGAGGTCCGGATGGAGGGCTACTGTTGCAGGTGTGCTGCAA
This sequence comes from uncultured Dehalococcoidia bacterium, assembly GCA_964574685.1. Taxonomy (GTDB): domain Bacteria; phylum Chloroflexota; class Dehalococcoidia; order SZUA-161; family SZUA-161; genus CAZGDV01. The sequence goes on along the minus strand of CAZNOI010000011.1, from coordinate 38,024 downwards.
GCAACCGGGAGCGCCGTCTCGATGAGTAACGGCAAACGCACAACCATCGCCCGGATGAAGACGGGGCAGGTGGGCGTCGTCGTAGACGTACACGGCGGTCACGGCCTCACGAGAAGACTGAGTGCCCTCGGTCTGAGGCCCGGCAAGCGTGTTCGCAAAGTCAGTTCGATGTTCATGCGCGGTCCCGTAACCGTGCAAGTCGACAGCACTCAGATTGCGCTCGGCTTCGGGATGGCCGACAAAGTAGAGGTCGAGATGGACTAGAAATGAAGATCCTTCTTGTCGGCAACCCCAACGTTGGCAAGAGCGTCCTCTTCTCGCGCCTCACGGGAGTCAGGGTGGTGACCTCCAACTACCCCGGTACCACCGTTGGCTACACGAAGGGGCACATGAGGCTGGGCGGACAGGATGCCGAAATCATAGATGTCCCGGGCACGTATACGCTCGAGCCTACCTGCAAGGCCGAAGAGGTCGCAGCTCGGATGCTCGATGAAGGCGATATCATCGTCGACGTGGTCGACGCCACCAACCTCGAGCGCAACCTCTACCTTACCCTTGAGCTGCTTGAGCGCCGCCGACCGGTCGTAGTCGCGCTCAACCTGTGGGACGATGCAACCCACAGAGGTCTGTCTATAGACCCCGCGCAACTGGCGGAGCTTCTCGGTGTCCCGGTGGTGCCAACCTCAGCCATCAAGGGGGAGGGTTTAAGGGAACTTGTCGATAGCCTGGACCAGGCTACCATACCATCGGACGCTCCTCGCACTCACGACGAACGATGGGCGGCGATCGGCCGCATCGTGGAGCAGGTGCAGACCGTATCGCACAGGCATCTCACCTGGATCGAGCGTCTGGGTGACGCCTCAATGAGGCCCTTCCCGGGACTGCTCATCGCGGCGGCCATCCTCGTCGCATCATTCACCATCATTCGCTTCATCGGCGAGGGACTGATCGGCTACGTATTCGAGCCGTTCTTTGAGGTCCTCTGGGAGCCGCTGATGATGAACCTCAGTGACGCGCTCGGCTCATCCGGGTTCTGGCATGATGTCCTGGTTGGAAAGCTGATCGAGGGGGAGATAGACTATACCCAGTCTTTCGGTATCTTCACGACGGGGCTCTTCATACCGTTCGGCGCGGTGCTCCCCTATGTGTTCTCCTTCTACCTCGTCCTCGGCTTCCTGGAAGACCTTGGCTACCTGCCAAGACTTGCCGTGCTTCTCGACAACATCATGCACAGGATAGGATTGCACGGCTATGCGATAATCCCGACGCTGCTGGGCTTCGGCTGCAATGTGCCCGCCATTCTGGCGACACGCATACTCGAGAGCAGGAGGGAAAGGTTCATTGCTGCGACTCTGATATCCATTGCCGTGCCCTGCGCAGCCCTCCAGGCGATGGTGATAGGGCTGGTCGGTGACTACGGGGTCGAATACGTTGCGATGGTCTACGGCACCCTGTTCATCGTCTGGATCCTGCTGGGCTTCATCCTGAACCTGACAGTCAAGGGCTTCAGCCCCGAACTACTGATCGAGATCCCGCCCTACAGGATTCCTCCACCGCGCGCACTCGTGCAAAAGCTGTCAATGAGGGTCTTCGGCTTCCTCAGGGAGGCCATCCCGGTGGTATTGGCTGGTATACTCGTGGTGACCCTTCTCTACGCTGCGGGTGTCTTCGAACGTATTGCCGCGGTCACTGCTCCAGTCGTCAGCGGCCTTCTCGGCCTGCCCGAGGAGGCGGTGTCTGCAATCGCCATAGGCTTTCTCAGGAAGGACATGGCGGTGGGCATGCTCACCACTCTGGATCTCAGCGCAGGTCAGGTGGTCGTTGGCACCGTCGTGCTGGCGATGTTCTTCCCCTGTATTGCCAGCTTCGTGGTCCTGGCAAGAGAACTCGGCGCCAGGGATATGGCCCGGGCTTCCGCTATCATGATAGTCGTTGCCCTTTCGGTGGGTGGTCTCCTGAACCTCATTTTGTGAGCGGCCGATACAACCGCAGGTTTTCCATTTGCCCCCTGCTGTCAGAACCGTTTGACCCGGCTGTCCGCAGTTTGCCCGGCACTCTGGCCTCGGCTATAATCTTGGCATCGATTGGCAGCTTCTCGGGAAGGGCCCATGCCGTTGCCTGATGTCATCGCAATAGACGGTCCTTCGGCCGTGGGCAAGAACACGGTGGGAGCGCGCCTTGCCGAACGCCTGGGTTACGGCTTCCTCGATACGGGAGCAATGTATAGAGCTATCACGCTGGTCGCCATTGAGCAAGGAATGGATCTGACCGACGAACCCGCCCTTACCGCATTGGCAGACAGGGTGTCCATGGAACTGAGAAAGCCCGATGACGGCCAGGGGCACAACTCCATCCTCGTAGACGGCCGGAATGTAACGGACGAGATACGGAGAGAAGACGTGGAAAAGGGCGTTTCCCTCGTATCAAGCGTCGCCGGGGTCAGGGAAGCGATGGTGGCAAGACAGCGCGAACTCGCGACGGGAAGCAGCATGGTTCTCGTGGGGAGGGACATCGGGACCGTCGTGCTGCCCTACGCTGACCTGAAGGTGTTCCTGACCGCGTCGCCGGAGGAACGTGCGAAGCGGCGACATCTGGAGATGCTGGAGAAGGGACAGCAGGCCGACTACGATTCGGTTCTTTCCGACCTCAAAAGGCGCGATGACATCGACAGCCGTAGAGCGCATTCCCCACTGAAGGCGGCGGCGGATGCAGTACTGGTCGATACGGATGGCATATCGGCCGATCAGGTTGTCACGCGTATTCTGAGCATGGTCGATACCGACAAATGAGTCTCTTCTACGCCGGCGCCACGGCGCTCATGAAGCTTCTGCTGATCTGCCTCACGAGATGGCATGTCGAGGGAAAGGAGAACGTGCCCCGCAGGGGGCCGCTGATTATCGTGGCCAATCACCTGAGTGTGATAGACCCTCCTCTACTGGGAGCCAGCATTCCCCGGCGGGTGACGTTCATGGCCAAGGAGGAGCTGTTCCAGTCGGCCTTCTCGAAGGCGGTCGTGGAACGCTATGGCGCGTTCCCCGTCCGGCGAGGTCAGCTCGACAAGCAGGCATTGCGCTGCGCCTGGAACGTCCTGGACCAGGATGGGGTCCTCGGGATGTTCCCCGAAGGGAAACGGAGCGCCGACGGCCGTATCCAGGAAGGCCAGGACGGGGCCGCTCGAATAGCGGCCCATAAGAACGCGCCGGTCTTGCCCGTGGGGATATCCGGGAGCGAACAGGTCAAGGGCCTCAGCGTAGTGAAACGGCGGCCACGAATCAAGGTGGTTATTGGCCGCCCGTTCAACCTCCCCCCGGAGGGTCTGGTTCCCAAGAGGATCAGGCTGCGAGATCATACTTCTATCATTATTCGCCGTATCGCCGACCTCCTGCCCGAGGAATACCAGCCCACCATCAGGAGCGAGACCAGAGAGGGGCCATGAGGATCGAGAAAGCCTCAGAGATGGGCTACTGCTACGGCGTCAGGCGGGCCATCGATATCGTCGAGAAGGCCGCTGGGGAGGATGGTGAGATCCAGACGCTGGGACCGCTGGTGCACAACCAGCAGGTCGTTGACAGGCTGGCCGGGATCGGCGTGATTCCGGCTCCCAGCCTCGATCAGGTACAGACAAAGGTGGTGGCCATTACCTCGCACGGCGTCTCTCCCGAAATGGTGCGGAAGGCAGAGGCACAGGGTCTCAAGGTAATCGATACCACCTGTCCGTTTGTCCGCAAGGCGCAGGCATCGGCGCAGGGCCTTGCCGAGGCCGGCTTCTGGGTCCATGTATTCGGCGACAGGGGGCACCCGGAAGTCGAGGGTCTGCTGGGATGGGCCGGAGAGCGAGCCAGCGCCTCGAAGGAGTTGCCCAAGCTCGACCCGTGGCCGAAGCGCCTCGGAGTGGTCTGTCAGACCACTCAGAGTGTGGAGGCCTTGGCCCGGTTTGTATCAGAGCTCGGCGTGGCTCGCCTTGCAGACATGAACGAACTGAGAGTCGTGAACACCATCTGCGATGCCACTCGGCGCAACCAGCGCGCCGCCCTCGATCTCAGTGCCCGCGTCGATGCGATGATAGTCGTGGGTGGGCACGACAGTGCGAACACGAAGCGACTGGCCGAACTCTGCGCAGCAACTGGAACGCCCACATACCACATCGCCACGCCTCAGGAGATTGACGCCTCCTGGGTGGATGGTCTGTCTTCGGTGGGCGTGACCGCAGGGGCGTCGACGCCCGACCATGCAGTAGAAGAGGTCATTGCCGCTTTGTCGGAAATGGCCGGCAACAGCTAGGAGGTTATCGGACAATGCTGGGTGACGGATTTGGCATCTACGTCAACAGGGAGAAAAACTGCGCAGTGCGAATCAGCTCACCATACTGGATACCGGAGGGTCCCGATTGGACGCTGGTGACTGCGGAAACTAATGCCACGTTGACCGAGATCAGGCGCCTGGCACAGGAGAAGGACCTCGTGGAGAAGCCGGAAGTGCTCTCCTGGGGTGATTTCGCCCGGTTGGCGCGAGGACGCAGCCGGGGCGGAGAATGACTCCTCCTGGGGGGTGTGGCTGCCCCAGGGTCGTCTCGCACCGGCAAGACAGAGGCTTCTCCTCTTGATTTTCCGGCAAAAGATGTTATATTTCACTACTTGGACTGCGTTTATCGCTGACCCACCCTCTGTAGGCGGTGTCCAGTATCACTGCTAGAGTCGACTGAAGCCCCAGGCCAAGAGGAGCGGCGCCGTGCTTCAACGGCCCAGACTTGCCCACCCAACATTCCGCCACCCGCGATAACTCATTGAAGTGAGAGGTCCACTGTGAGCAAAGCTCGGAAAGGCGTCGTCTGGTTCGGTGAGGTCGACAAGAGAGACCTCCCCCTTGTCGGCGGCAAGGGGGCCAACCTCGGCGAGATGACCAAGGCTGGCATCCCGGTACCCCCCGGTTTCATCGTCACGACCAACAGCTACATGCTATTCCTCGAGGAGACCGGCCTCAAGGAGAGCATAGCCGAACTGCTGAGACCCCTCAACTCGGATGATACGCAGCAACTCAATGAGGTCTCCGCCAAGATCAAGAAGCTGATGACGACGGCAAAGATGCCGGAGCGCATTGCCGAGGAAATCCGTGAGGCATATCGCAGGCTCGGCGGTCTCGTAGCGGTCCGCTCCTCAGCGACTGCCGAAGACCAGCCCGAAGCATCCTTCGCTGGTCAGCAGCGTACCTTCCTCAACATCGAAGGGGAGGATTCGGTCGTCTCCGCCGTCCAGGAATGCTGGGCCTCGCTGTTCGAGCCACGCGCCATCTTCTACCGGCAGGAACAGCAGCTAGACCATGTTCAGGTCGGAATAGCCGTACCGGTCCAGAAGATGGTTCAGTCCGAGATATCCGGCATTATGTTCACTGTTGAGCCCCTTTCGTGTGAACGAGACAAGGTTACCATCGAAGCAGTGTATGGCCTGGGGGAAGCAGTGGTATCGGGCGAGATTACTCCCGATCACTACTTGGTCTCGAAAGACGGCATGACCATACTCGACAAGCAGATAGCCCGTCAGGAGACACACCTCGTCAAGAGACCGGACAAGAGCAAGGACGTCGAGGAAACGAACGTCTGGCTGCCGGTGCCGGAGGAGATGCGAGACGAGCAGAAGCTGACAGACGGCGAGATAGTCTCCCTGGCCAAGCTGGGGCTCAAGATAGAGCAGCACTACAAGTTCCCGCAGGACGTGGAGTGGGCGCGCCAGGATGGCCACATGTACATAGTGCAAACACGGCCGGTGACAACACTCACCGACGTCGTATCGAGGCCCTCCGAGACCGTCCCCCAGTCCAAGGTCATTATCAGCGGATCTCCGGCAAGTCCCGGCCTCGGCTCCGGCGCGGTCAAGATAGTCAAGGACGCCGCGCTGATCAATGAGGTCAAGCTCGGCGATATCCTGGTCGCCGAAATGACAACACCTGACTTCGTTCCCGCTATGAAGAGGGCATCCGGCATAGTGACCGATCGCGGTGGCAGGACCTGTCACGCGGCCATAGTCAGCAGGGAGCTTGGCATACCCTGCATAGTGGGCGCTGGAGAGGCAACGCAGGTCCTGGAGCCGACCCAGGTCGTCACCGTGGATGGCACTCTGGGGAAGGTGTACGAAGGTGTAGTCGAAGCCAAGGCGGAGCCGTGTCTCAGCGAGGCTCCGAAGCCGCGTGTCAAGACCCGAACAAAGGTCTACATCAACCTCGCGGAGCCCGGTCTTGCCGAGGCCATGGCCGCAAAGGACGTAGACGGGGTTGGACTCCTCAGGGCTGAGTTCATGATTTCCGAGATCGGGGAGCACCCCAGATTCATGCTCAAGGAAGGCAGAGGAGAGGAGTTCACCGTCCACCTGGCCAACGGTCTCATGCAGTTCGCGGAGGCGTTCGACCCGAGGCCCGTTGTCTATCGAACGACTGATTTCAAGACCAACGAGTACCGGCACCTCAAAGGCGGAGCGGACTACGAGGAGCACGAGGAGAACCCCATGATAGGCTACAGGGGGTGCTCCAGGTACGTGAGAGAGTTTGACATCTTCAGACTCGAGATCGAGGCCGTCAAGAGAGTCCGACAGAAGCACAGGAACCTGTGGGTGATGCTGCCCTTCGTGCGTACGGTCGACGAGTTGGCCAGAGTGAAGGAAATGGTCGAGGCCGAGGGACTGTCCCAGTCAAACGACTTTCGACTCTGGATGATGGTCGAAGTCCCCTCCAACGTCTTTCTCATCGATGAGTTCCTGGACGTAGGTGTTGACGGCGTGTCTATCGGCTCCAATGACCTCACCCAGTTGATTCTCGGAATAGACCGGGACAACGAGAAATTCGATGGCTACGTCGACGAGCGCAACGAGGCCGTGCTCCTGGCCATTGAGCGGGTCGTGAAGTCGGCCGTTGCACGCGGCGTTACGGCCTCGATTTGCGGGCAGGCAGCTTCCGACTTCCCGGAGATTACCGAGAAGCTGGTCGAATGGGGCATCACCTCGGTCTCGGTAAACAGGGACGTCATCGACAAGACGAGGGACTTGATCGCTTCCGCGGAGCAACGCCTGTCCGGGGTGGGCTAGACTGCGTCCTTCATGATACACGGCGACATTCGCCAGAGGCTGGAGGCACGGGAGGACAGTCTCTCTCCGTGGGCGGCGAAGAGCAGTCTCACACAGGGCAGAGCGCAGGCAGAGACCCCGTCGCCGATGCGGACCGAGTACCAGAGGGACCGGGACCGCATCGTACATTCCAAGGCTTTCCGACGCCTGAAGCACAAGACTCAGGTATTCATTGCGCCACTGGGCGACCATTATGTAACCCGTCTCACGCACACACTGGAGGTCTCGCAGATCGCCCGCTCCATTGCCCGGGCACTAAACCTGAACGAGGACCTTGTCGAAGCGATATCGCTCGGGCACGACCTCGGCCATACACCTTTCGGCCATACCGGCGAGGACGTGCTCGCCAGGGTGTACAGCAGGGGTTTCAGACACAACGAGCAGAGCCTACGGGTAGTGGACCTCCTGGAAAAGGCTGGCGCAGGATTGAACCTGACATATGAAGTGCGGGACGGCATCCTTAAGCACTCCAAATCACGGGTGAGCATACAGGGTACTGATCGCGCGATTCCTGCCACCCTTGAGGCGCAGGTGTGCAGGCTGGCCGACTCTGTCGCGTATATCAACCACGATATCGGTGACGCCATTCGAGCAGGCGCAATATCGGAGGACTCACTTCCAGCAGGCGCTATCCAGGTACTGGGCAGTAATCACTCAGCAAGAATCAACACCATGGTATGCGACATCATCGATCAATCCTGGGCTGCCACAGGACTCGATGGAGACGACACTCCGACTATAGCCATGAGCCCACCCGTGCTGGAAGCCGCTGATGCGCTGCGGGAGTTCCTATTCACCCAGGTCTACGACGTGCAGACCGCCCTTGAGGAGACGGAGCGGGCCAAGCGCGTGATTCACTTCCTTCACGGGCATTTCTCAAGGCATCCGGACGACCTACCGTCAGAGTACAGGACCGGCGACGACCCTGAGCGGGGCGTAGTAGACTATATCGCAGGGATGACGGACAATTACGCCATCAGCCTTGCGGCGCATCTCGCCGACAGGCCGGTCGCATAGCTTACGTGATTGCATGGGTACCGTAGAAGACGTCAAAGCCAGAGTGGATGTAGTTGACCTGGTGGGAAGCTATGTCAGCCTATCCAAGGCCGGGCGCAACTTCAAGGCGCTCTGTCCCTTCCACCAGGAGAAGACCGCTTCGTTCTACGTGTTCCCTGACCGCCAATCGTGGCGCTGCTTCGGTTGCGGCGAGGGCGGCGACGCCATTGCTTTCCTCATGAAGAGGGAGAGCATCGACTTCGGCGAAGCCCTGCGGACGCTCGCCGACAGGGTGGGGGTCCAGGTAGGTCGACGAAGAACCGAGGCGGAATCAAAGCGGGACAGCAGGCCCTACGAGGTCAACAGGGAGGCTGCTGCCTATTTCCGTCGGCTGCTCGCCGATGACCCGCCGGCCGCCCCTGCACGCGACTATGTGAGCGGGCGAGGTATCAGCGATGCGGCAGTTAGCGAGTTCCAGCTTGGCTACAGCGGCCACGGCCTCAAGAAGTACATGACCGAGCAGGGCTTCAGCGACCGTGACCTGCTCGCGGTTGGGCTCCTCAGGGAGAAGGAATCTGGTACATACGAGTTCTTTCGCAACCGCCTGATGTTCCCCGTCAGGGATGTGAAGGGCAGGACTATCGGTTTCGGAGCCCGCGCGCTGGATGATTCAACACCCAAGTACCTCAACACACCCCAGACCGCCCTGTTCGACAAGAGCACAGTGCTCTACGCCATCGACATGGCGAAGGACGCCATTCGCGAGAGCAACCGCGTGGTCATCGTCGAGGGCTACATGGACGTCATTGCGGCGCATCAGCACGGGTTCAGAAACGTAGTCGCCTCGATGGGCACGTCTCTGTCCGATAAACAGGTCAAGGCCATCAAGGGCCTTACCAGGAACATCGTGCTTGCTCTCGACCCGGACGCCGCCGGGGACGCGGCAACCCTGCGGGGAATAGACGTGGCCCGCCGCACACTGGATAGGGAGGCCCTTGAGGTGCGGAACGCCTTGGGGGGCACATCGAGACTCAGGGCCGACCTCCGAGTACTGTCGCTCCCGAGGGGCAAGGACCCGGACGCTCTCATCCGCGAGGACCCCGCGTCGTGGCAGGCGCTGGTCGACTCGGCCACGCCCCTGGTGGAGCACCTGATTGCGGTTGTAACCTCGAACCTTGACGTCTCCAGACCGGAAGGCAAGTCAGCCGCGAGCGAGCAGCTCCTGCCGCTGATAGCCGAACTTGACAGCGAGATCGATAGGGAGTACTACCTCAACAGGCTCGCCACCATACTGGGAGTGAGTCCGCGCAAGCTGGCCGAGATATCGGCGACTATGCACAGTCCCAGGGCTTCCAGGCAACGCAGGTACGACGGGAGGGAGACTGCCGGTCCACGACCCCCCAGCCAGGCCCGCTACGGCGATCCCCTGGAGGAGTGCTGCCTGTCCATACTCCTGCAACACTCGGAATTAAAGGACAAAGCCGCGAGTGTGGAGGCGGACTGCTTCGAGTTGAGCGAGAACAGAGAGGTGTTCCGGGCGCTTTGCGAGGCTGGCGACTATGATGATATGGTCGAATGCCTGAGCGAGGAGCTTCAGGAGCACCTTCAGAGGCTGGTTGGCACAGCACGTCCTCCGGCCAGCCCGCAGACAGCGGAAGCTGAGCTTGCGCGCTGCCTGTGCCGCCTCGAAGAGAGGAGGTTGAGGGTGGAGGGCGAGACCCTGACAGCCGAGTACCTGGCGGCCGTCCAGGAGGGAATCCAGCCGGATGACGAGTACGCAGCCTCCCTTGAGGCAAGGCAACTTGAGGTCAACGCCAGGCTTGTGGAGAGAATGAGGGAGAGGACTGGAGGCAGTACCCAGGGCAGAGAGGACCTATGAAAAAGGACGATTCCAAACAGCTTGACGAGTTGATCGGCGATATCTACGACCATCCTTCATCGTCCCGGGGCCAGCCCGATATCCTTCCGGACGAGGCGGACGAGGAGGCCGAACAGGAAGATGATGACGTGTTCTCGTCTGTAGCCGATGGTGACACCGAATCAGCGGAAGGCCCCAAGGCCACTGCTCTTCAGGAAGAAGAGGGCCCTACAGAGGCCGATATATGGGAAGAGGAGATCAGCCTGCCCGACCTTCAGAGCGTTAGCCTTGAACTCGAAGAGATGATAGACGACCCGGTGAGGATGTACCTCAGAGAGATGGGCCGGGTCTCCCTGCTGAGTGCGCGCGAGGAGAAGCAGCTTGCCAGGACGATGGAGGAAGGCAGGTTCGTGAAGCGCGTAGAGGAGGAGTGGCTCACCCAGTTCGGGCACTACCCCTCGCCTATTGACCTCACGATCAGGCTGCTGGCACTCCTGGGTGAGCATGCCCCATTGTTCGACGCCCTCGAATCCGAACTGTCCCTCGATTCATCCGCCAGGCTGGCCGACAAGATCTCCGACCCCACCCTTAGAACGGCGATCGACGGCGAGATACCGTTCGATCTGGTGAAGGGAGTTGCGGAAAGGCTCGCCGAGGACCCCGTGGTGGTCGAGCACAACACCAGGGACCTTTCCCTCCTGACCTCCGTGATTCCGTCGGGGTTGTTCACGGTCCTCAGCGACGTACAGTCCCCTTCGGTACTCCCCGAGATGACGCTCGGTTCCGCCCTTCGGCCCAGAATCGAACCCCATGTTGGACCACTCCAAGACCACTATGAACACGTCAAGAACGAAGGAATGAAGGCCCAGCGTCACCTCGTCGAGGCCAACCTTCGGCTTGTCGTAAGTATCGCCAAGAAGTACATCGGGCGCGGCATGTCGCTCCTTGATCTGATACAGGAGGGCAATATCGGCCTGATAAGGGCCGTCGAGAAGTTCGACTACCGCAAGGGATACAAGTTCAGCACGTACGCAACCTGGTGGATCAGGCAGGCGATAACCAGAGACATCGCCGACAAGGCCCGCACCATCCGAATACCCGTCCACATGGTCGAGACCATCAACAAGCTTATACGCACGAGCCGGCGGCTGTCTCAGGAGTACGGGCGTGAGCCTACTTCTGAAGAGATTGCGTCAGGGATGGGCATTTTCCCCGAGAAGGTAAGGGAGATCATCAAGATATCGCAGGAGCCCGTATCCCTGGAGATGCCCATCGGCGAAGAGGAGGACAGTCACCTCGGTGACTTCATCGAGGACAGGTCTACCCTGCCACCGGCAGAGGCTGCCTCTCTTAACCTGCTGAAAGACCAGGTGGAGGAAGTCCTCTCAACGCTCACCCCAAGAGAGCGACGGGTGCTCCAGCTCAGGTTCGGCCTGGAGGACGGGCGCAGCCGCACCCTCGAAGAAGTGGGCAAGGAATTCGGAGTTACGAGGGAGAGAATCCGCCAGATAGAGGCCAAAGCCCTTCGCAAGCTGCGCCACCCGAGCAGATCAAAAAAGCTGAAGGATTACCTCGAGTAGCCGATAGGCGACGAGTTGTGACTGTGCGTTGACCGAGACAGCGGCGGTTGTCTCTAGCGGAAGCGCGCGTTGTGCGTCGCACCACTCAGAATCGGCTCATTCATGTAGATGTCGCCGTTCCTGATCTTTATGTTGAAGCCGCAATCAGGATTGGTGCAAACCCACACCTTGTAGTGGATGGGCGCCCCCTGGCTTCCGAAGTCAGACAGGGGCACCAAGTCGCCAGAATCACACTTCTGGCATTTGGGGAATTGGGCATTCTCCACGAAGCCACCTCCGCCAGGTTTTGGACTCGTTCAGTATACTGGAACTCTGCCCGCTTGGCAAGCCGAGCTTCAGCGACCGCCGAGTTCGGAGGAGGACAGGCACTCGTAGACAGCGCCAGTCGGGGCAAGGGTACTCTTCATCAGGCTCACCGAATCGACGCGAAACGGTACATCCGACACCACAGCCAGCCTGCAAACCGCCTCGCCCAGACGCCGCCGGTCCTCGGGAAGCGCCCCCTCGCGCACGCGCCCCACCGTAAGGTGGGGCGAGAAGGGCCTGTTCTCCGGGGCGAAGCCCAGCGGGACCACGCAACGCTCGATCTCCTTCTGCAAGTCCAACAGGGGTGAGGTGTTACCCGCCAGCCCTACCCAGACCACGCGCGGTGACCTCAGGTTCGGGAACGCCCCGGCGGCGCCCAGCTTCAGCTCGAAGGGTGCCGTCTTGACCGATTCAGCGGCGACAGCCCTGGCGATATCGTCCACGCTTGACGCGGGTACATTCCCCAGGAACTTCAGGGTCAGGTGGATGCCCCGCGGCGACACCCATTTCACCGGAAGGTCTCCCGGACCGCGAAGCTGCCGCTGGACCTCCTCCAGGTGCCGCTTCACCTCTTCCGGCAGCTCAACCGCGATGAAAGTCCGAATCTGCTCCATCTAGGTCAGCCCAGCGAAAGCAGTCTACAGGCGTTGCCGCCCAGTATCAGCTCCCGGTCCTGCTCGCTCAAGTCCAATCCGTCAAGCGACTCGATTACCCGGCGCTGGCGCATGAGCGGGTGGTCGCTGCCGAACAGTATCCTCTCGGGGCCGAGGATCGCCGCCACGTGCTCGAATATCTGAGGGCTGTAAAGGAACGGCGACGCCGCCGTGTCAAAATATGTGCTGTCCAGTGCAGCCTTCACCTCCGGCATCAGCCCATAGAATGGGAGTCCCCCACCCCAGTGCGCACATACGAGCAGCATCTCCGGGAAGTTCAGGATGAAAGCGTATAGCTGGTCGGGAGTCACCGAACCCTTGCCCGCGTACTCATGGCCCACGGGCTCGGAGCAATGCGTACACAGCACCATGCTGTGCTCCAGCATGGCCTCGACCAGCGGCTTCATTGTCCCTGCATCCGTTATGTCAAATCCCTGCGTGTCGGGTCTCAGCTCCCCTACTCCCCTGGCGCCCGCCTTGGCGCAGCGCTCGATCTCCTTCACGGCCTCGTCACCTGCCAGCGGCTGCACGGCACAGAAGCCAACGAGCCGGTCAGGATAACGCGCGATGGACTCCAGGATGTAGTCATTGGTCTCGCGGCAGAGCTCCTGGCTGGACCAGCCGATGTTCTGCACCACCGACATGCCGATACCCTCTTTGTCCATGTTGGCGACCATCTCCTCGGCGGTGGCGATCTTCGCCTTTGGGTCGTTGTAGAGGATACCGAAGCACGAGTCGCGTCCCGAGTAGGCTTCTCGCCTGTCCCTAGTGCTCGGGGGGAGGATGTGAGTGTGGAAATCGACGATCACGAGCGGATTATAGCAAAGTGTAGACTGAGCAACAATGTTCGGTTATAATCGCCGTGCTGGAGGCAGGCTATGTCCCTCCCTGAACAGGAGCCGATAACATCAGTCCACCTCGCGCAGCCTCGGCTCAGTATAGCGCCGGGGCTCTTGCTTTCATGAAGCAGCATCAGAAGCAGGGCACGGAGCTTTCAATTCAGGACCTGGAGTCTACGGCCAGGCAGCTCCGCCGCCACATAGTCAGGATGACCGGGAAGGCCGGGAGCGGACACCCCGGCGGCTCCCTCTCGGCAGTCGACATCATCACAGCCCTGTATTTCCGCGTGCTGCGCCATGACCCGGCCAACCCCCGGTGGGAGGACCGCGACCGGTTCATCCTCAGCAAGGGCCATGCGGCCCCCGCCCTCTACGCCACCCTGGTTGAGTGTGGCTATATCGACGAGTGCGAGATGGATACCCTGCGCGCTATGGGTAGCTGCCTGCAGGGTCATTGCGATGCCACTACCACCACCGGGGTGGAGATGTCCTCAGGCTCTCTGGGGCAGGGCCTCTCCTTTGGCATCGGCGTGGCGCTCGCGGGGAGGCTGGACCGGAAGGACTACCGGGTATACGTGCTGCTCGGCGACGGCGAGTGCGACGAGGGCCAGGTATGGGAGGCGGCGATGGCCGCGTCCCACTTCCATGTCGACAGCCTGGTGGCCATAGTAGACCACAACAAGCAGCAGATCGACGGCTGGAACCGCGATGTCATGAGCCTTGAGCCTTTCGCCGAGAAATGGCGGGCTTTCGGCTGGCACACCCTGGAGGTTGACGGCCACGACATCGGAGCATTGATCGAAGCCTTCGACGAGGCGCGCCGGACCAGTGGCCGGCCCACCGCCATCATAGCTCACACTATCAAGGGCAAGGGCGTAGGCTTCATGGAGAGCAATCTGGACTTCCATGGTGTCGCACCTACACCCGACGAGGTACAGCGAGCACTCGAGGAGTTGGGCTAGGGTGGACAGGAGCACCAGGGAGGCCTACGGCAGGACTCTCGTCGAACTGGGCAGAGAAGACCCCAACGTCGCCGTGCTCGACGCCGACCTCTCCCGGTCCACCATGACCATGCTCTTTGCCCGGGAGTTCCCCGACAGGTTCTTCGATTGCGGCGTGGCCGAGCAGAACATGATCGGCATTGCAGCGGGCCTCGCGGTGTCTGGCAAGACATCCTTCGCCAGCACTTTCGCTGTGTTCGCGCCCGGGCGCTGCTTCGACCAGATACGGATGAGCGTGTCCCAGCCCTGCCTGAATGTGAAGATAGTGGCGACCCACGGCGGCATAACAGTGGGGGAGGACGGCACTTCTCACCATGCGATAGAGGACGTAGCTCTGGCAACAGCCCTCGTGGGGTTGAACGTGGTCGTGCCCGCCGACGCAATAGAGGTATCACAGGTCATAAGGACTGCAGCCGCCACGCCCGGGCCGTTCTACATCAGGCTCAGCAGACCGAAGACACCGGTCATCCATTCCGACGACTATCGGTTCCTGCTCGGCAAGGCGGACATGGTAAGACAGGGGCAGGACGTCACAATCGTGGCCAACGGCTTGATGGTAGCCGTCGCGCTCGATGCCGCCGAGAAACTGGCGTCCGACGGGGTCGATTGCCGGGTCCTCAACATGTCGTCGGTGAAGCCGCTCGACAGGGAGGCCGTCCTGCAAGCTGCAACAGAGACCGGCGCGATACTCACGGTTGAGGAGCACCAGCGGAGAGGCGGGCTCGGCAGCGCCGTCGCGCAGGTGGTGGCTGAGGAACAACCGGTGCCCATGTCGTTCATGGGCGTAAACGACGTTTACTCGAAGTCCGGTGCACCACAGGAGCTTCTGGCGAAGAACGGGCTCACCACCGAGGGCATCCGGGTCGCCGTGAAGCCACTCCTCGCCCGGAAGAAGCGCTAGACGAGGCTAGTCCTCGTCTTCTTCCTCGTCGAATTCCTCGTCGCTGAAGACCCCGACTTCGCGCCCCTGATACACGGTTACTATGAAGTCGTCTCTCGGTACATCAGCCGACATCACCAACTCCTCGTCGATCGTATCGATGAGGTCCTGGATCTCGTCCGACGTTATGTTGCCCCCTACGCAGAGGGTGGCGTAGACTATCGAAGGCGTGAAGTGCACGTCAACCCGGCCCAGCCGGTCATTGTCGGTCACTATCAGGTATGCCTCGGAATGGGGTGTCCGGCACTCCCTCTCGAAGCGATAGTTCGCCATCTTGTTCCTCCTTGGCGGCCGCTCTAAGAACGCACCTGCCCGGTACCCAGGATTATCCACTTATATGTTGTGAGCTCTCTCAGGCCAAGGGGGCCCCGGGCGTGGAATCTCTGCGTGCTGATACCCACTTCAGCCCCAAGTCCGAACTGCGCACCATCCGTGAACCGCGTACTGGCATTGACGTAGACGCAGGCGGCGTCAACCTCGTTGAGGAACCTCATTGCGGCCGAGTAGTCCTCTGTGACTATGGCCTCAGAATGGCCCGAGCCATAGCGACCTATGTGGTCTATTGCGGCATCCACGCTGTCGACCACGCGCACGCCGGCGATCAGCGACAGGAACTCGGTCCCCCAGTCCTGCTCTGTGGCGGCCACCACTTTGGCTCCCGGGTTGTCCCCCAGCATCTCCATCGCCCGCTGGTCGCAACGCATTTCGACCCCTGCCTTTCCGAACTCGACAGCAATCCTGCGCAGGAACTTGGGCGCGATGCCGGAGTGTACGAGAACCGTGTCAAGGGCGTTGCAGACCGTGGGACGCTGGACCTTGGCATTGTAGGTGATGGCTGCCGCCTTGTCGAGGTCGGCCCCCCGATCAACATAAGTGTGACAGACCCCTATACCGCCGGTCACCACAGGCATGCTGGCGTTGCTGGCAACGAAGCTGATCAGTTCGGAGCCGCCTCGTGGAATGACCAGGTCGATGTACTCCCGCATCGCCAGCATCTGCCCAACGAGCGCTCTGTCCGTGGACTCTATCAACTGGACCGCACCTTCGGGGATGCCCGCGCCATAGGCCGCGTCCTGGACGACACCGGCCAGTGCGCGATTGGAGTTCGCCGCTTCCTTGCCGCCCCGAAGGACCACGGCGTTGCCCGATTTCAGACACAGGACTGATATGTCTACCGTCACGTTCGGCCTGCTCTCGTATATCGCTCCTATTACGCCCAGGGGAACGCGCTTCTTGCCAACCTGGAGTCCGTTGGCCAGTGTCCGCATCTCGAATGTCTCCCCTACAGGATCGGGCAAGGCCATAATACTCCGCACGTCGTCAGCTATCGACTCTATGCGACCCGCATCCAGCAACAGCCGGTCGAGCATGGCCGCTCCCATACCTGACTTCTTCCCGTCGGTATAGTCCAGCTCGTTGGCCGTAATGATCTCCGCCTGCCGCTTGACGAGTTGGTCCGCGATGGCCGACAGTGCCTTGTTCTTCACCTGCGTAGATAGGTAGCCCAGCGTTCTGGACGCTGTCTTGGCAGCCTCGCCCTTGGCCCTGACTTCATTCGATTCGCTCATCACACCGCTCCAGACTAGAGGAGCACGAGGTTGTCACGATGGACTACCTCCTCCCCATACTCATACCCGAGCCGTTCCGCGATCCTGTCCGACCGCACGCCCTTGATGCTGCATATGTCGGCGGCGCTGTAATTCGTGATGCCGCATGCAATTCGTGCCGTCCCATTGCAGTCCAGGACGCTGACGATGTCGCCTCGCCCGAAATCCCCCCTGACTTCCTTGACACCCGCGGGAAGCAGGCTCTTGTTATGCTCCTTCAGGGCAGCCGCTGCCCCGCTGTCGATGACAAGCTCGCCCTTCGAGCGCCTGCCGAGGAGCCGCCGCTTCCGGCCCTCGAGCCTCGATGCGGTCGGCTTGAACAGCGTCCCGACAGGCTGCCCCTCAGCAATCCTGATGAGCACATCGCGCTCCCTGCCGTCCGCCATGCAGACGGCGACGCCGGAGGCTGTGGCAATCTTCGCCGCCTGTATCTTGGTGAGCATGCCTCCGGTGCCCCGCCTCCCTGCCGTCTTGCCCGCCAGAGCTTCCACAGAAGCGTCTATCTTCTTCACGCGCTCGACGAGTCTGGCTCCAGAGTCTACATTCGGGTCTGAAGTATGCAGTCCCCCCGTATCGGACAGGAGGATCAGAATCTCGGCGTCGACCAGATTCGCCACCAGCGCCGACAGTGTATCGTTGTCGCCGAAAATGGCATCCTCCATCTCCTCGACCGCAACCACATCGTTCTCGTTGACGATTGGCACTACACCCAGGAAGAGCAGGGATGCCAGCGTCCTCCGGGCATTCAGATAGCCCAGCCGGTCACCGAGGTCGGTCCTGGTCAGCAGGGCCTGCGCGATGGTGATATCGTGCCACGCGAACAACTCATCGTAGGCGTTCATCAGCCTACCTTGGCCGACGGCGGCCAGCACCTGCTTGAAGGGCACTTCCCTGCGTTCGTCCGCCAGCCCGAGCCTGTGGCGACCCGCAGCCACAGCTCCTGAAGAGACAAGCACACATTCCATGCCTCTGGAGTGCAGTCGCGCTACCTGACCCACCAGGGAAGCCATGACTTCCAGGTCGAGGCGGTCGCTCCCGGCCGTGAGCACATTGGTGCCAACCTTGATGACAACTCTTCGGTACGTCATGGGTATCGGCCCCGATTATACCAACGGGACAGGCAGGGAACAACTTGAGGACGCGTATGCGGGACCTAGTATTCCTTGGCGAGAGTTGCCAGGAATTCGGTGTTCGAGGCCGTCTTGGACATCCTGTCCAGTATTCTCTCGGTCGGCTCCGTCGAGTTGGCCGTATTGGATGCCATGAGCGTCATCATCCGTCTTACGACCCAGACCTGCTTGAGGGTATTTTCGTCCAACAGGAGTTCTTCGTGCCTGGTACCGCTTCTCTGTACGTCTATCGCAGGGAATATCCTGTGCTCGGAGAGCTTGCGGTCCAGATGCACTTCCATGTTCCCTGTACCCTTGAACTCCTCGTAGATCACCTCGTCCATACGGCTGCCGGTATCAACCAAACAGGTCGCTATAACGGTCAGGCTGCCGCCCTCCTCGATGTTGCGGGCCGACCCGAAGAACCGCTTGGGTGAGTACAAAGCGGCCGGGTCCACGCCGCCGGATAGCGTACGTCCGCTGGAGGGCATCTCCAGGTTATACGCGCGAGTGAGCCGGGTGATGCTGTCAAGCAGGATTGCGACATCCATCCCCATCTCGACCAGCCGTTTCGCCCGCTCCAGAGCTACCTCGGCGACTCTGGTATGCTCCTCCACCGGTTCATCGAAGGTTGATGCCACTACCTCGGCCTTGACAGACTTCCTCCAGTCCGTCACTTCCTCGGGCCGCTCTCCGATCAGGCAGACCATAAGATGCACATCTTCAGCGTTGGTGGCGATGGCATTGGCGATATGCTTGAGCAGGACCGTCTTCCCGGCCTTGGGCGGAGAAACGACCATGCCTCTTTGCCCCCTGCCTATGGGAGCGAAGAGGTCCAGTATCCTTGTCGACAGGTTGTTCGGCGTGGTCTCCAACTTGAGCTGCTGGTCGGGGAAGACAGGAGTCTGGCGATCGAAGATGACCCTGCTCTTGGCTGCCTCGGGGTCCAGATTGTTGACCGTCTCGACTCGCAAGAGGCTGTGGTATTTCTCGCCATCCTTCGGAAGCCTGACCTGTCCGTTGACGACGTCCCCTGTCCGAAGGGAGAATCTTCTGATCTGAGACTGGGAAACATATATGTCCGTGCTCTCAGGCCGCAGATGGGACTGGCGAAGGAAGCCGTAGCCGTCGTTCATGACCTCGAGTATGCCGCCCCGGAAGGCGTAGCCCTGCTGCTCGGCGTTCGCCTGCAACAGGCGCAGGACCAGCTCTTCCTTCTTAAGAGTACTGACGCCGCTTATGCCGAGGTCCTTGGCGTCGGCGAGCAGCTCCTCTCTTGTTTTCGTTTCGAGTTCAGTTATGTTCATGACACTACCCCATGATTGGATTGAATAATGCTCACGCCGGTGCAAGTCGGGCAAGGTGGTCCGTGGGAAGGGGATCTACATGCCTTGGACCTTTTGCCAGTCTTCAGCGAATCGAGCTATCCCGACGTCCGTGAGCGAATGCTGCATCATCTGCGCCAGCACACTGTAAGGTACTGTGGCTATGTGAGCGCCTGCCTTTGCTGCGGCCACTGTATGCATTGGATGACGTATGCTGGCTGCTATCACTTCTGATGGCATTCTGTAGTGGGCCAGCATCTGAACGATATCCGCCACAACCTGCATTCCGTCATGTCCGATGTCATCCAGTCTGCCCACGAATGAGCTGATGTAAGTCGCGCCCGCCAGTGCGGCCAGTATCGCCTGGTTCAGGGAGAAGCAGAGTGTCAGATTGGTCCTGACGCCTTCTTTCGAAAGCACTGAGATGGCCTGAAGGCCACCCGGCGACATGGGAATCTTGACCGCTACGTTGGGTGCCCATGAAGCGACTTCTCTGGCCTCCGTTATCATCGCCTCAGGTTCCAGGCTAAGCACCTCTGCACTTATGGGACCGTCGACAATGGAGGCCACTTCCTGAATCACCGACCGCATGTCCGCACGCTTCTCTTTGGCTACTAGTGAAGGGTTAGTGGTAATACCGCTGATGATGCCGAGTTTGGAAGCCCTGCGGATCTCGTCGACGTTGGCGGTGTCTAGGAAGATTCGCATTCAGTCCTCACGAATATACCACATGTCACTGTATTTGTCTACACGGAGATGACAAGGTCGAATGCCTAAGCCCGTTCGAGAGGCAGCGGTCGCTGGTCGCCCACCCTTAGAGTGTCCTTGGCCACCCCAAAGAACTCGCGGAACAGCGAATGCGGCCGATTCGGTCTCGACGCGAACTCGGGGTGGAACTGTACCCCGACCATCCAGGGATGGCCTTCCATCTCGAGTATCTCCACCAGTCGACCGTCGGGCGAAAGCCCGCTCGGAACGAGGCCGGCGCTCGCAAGGGCTTCACGATAGGCGTTGTTGAGTTCAAAGCGGTGGCGATGACGTTCGTAAATCAAGGGTGCCCCATAGGCGGCTCCGGCCTTGCTGCCGGGCGTCAACTGGCACGGATAGAGGCCCAGACGCATAGTCCCGCCCTTGTCGGTCAGGTCGCGCTGCTCGGGCATGAGGTCGATAACAGCATGTGTCGTGTCCGGGTCGAATTCTCTCGAATTGGCTTTCTCGAAGTGCAGCACGTTCCGGGCGATCTCGATGACCATTATGTGAAGACCAAGGCAAAGCCCGAAGTACGGGACCTTGTTGACACGAGCGTACTCAGCGGCTCTTATCTTCCCTTCGATTCCTCGGTAGCCGAAACCGCCGGGAACCACAATCCCGTTCACCGTCCTCAGCACGGACTCCTCTTCTTCGCTCTCAAGCTCCTCGGACTCAATCCAGACGATCTGTACATCGCGGTCATGATACAGGGCGGCGTGACGCAGGGCCTCCTTCACCGACAGGTATGCGTCCCTGAGTTTCACGTACTTGCCGACAATCGCGATGTTGACCGGCTCCTTCGGGTGTCGCATGAGATCGACCAGTCTTCGCCACTCGCTGAAGTCCTGTCCTGCCGAAGACAGGGCAAGCCGCTCCAGTATGATTTCCCCCAGACCCGTCTCATCCAGTGTCAGCGGCACCTCGCAGATGACGGGCATTGTGGGCAACGGGACAACCGCCCTCTTCTCCACGTCGCAGAACAGCGCAATCTTCTCCTTCGTCTCGTCGGTTACCTCGTAGTCGCTGCGACAGACGATAACGTCCGGCTGTATACCAATGCTCCGGAGCTCCTTGACACTGTGCTGTGTCGGCTTCGTCTTCAGTTCCCCTGTGGACGAGACCCACGGAAGCAATGTGACGTGAATATACAATACGTTGTCCCGCCCGATGTCGTTTCGCATCTGGCGGATGGCTTCAAGAAAAGGCTGGCCCTCGATGTCGCCTACCGTCCCACCAACTTCCACGATCACAACGTCAGCCTTGCTGAGTTCGGCGACTTCGAGAATCCGCTTCTTGATCTCGCTGGTAACGTGCGGTACCACCTGTATCGTGCCCCCGAGGAAGTCACCCCGCCTCTCCTTCGCGATGACCGAGCTGTATATCTGACCGGTAGTGACACTGGAGGCGCTGGTCAGGTTGATGTCGATGAAGCGCTCGTAGTGACCGAGGTCCAGGTCCGTCTCCGCACCGTCTTCAGTCACAAAGACCTCGCCGTGCTGGTAGGGAGACATGGTGCCGGGATCGACGTTGAGGTAGGGGTCCAGCTTCTGGGCTGTAACTGTGACGTTGTAGCTCTTGAGCAGTCTCCCTATTGATGCGGCGACGATTCCCTTGCCGACTGAACTGACTACTCCGCCGGTGACAAAGATGAACTTCGCCATGTACCCCGCCGGTGTCCTTAATATCACAAACCACCCCTTCTTGTCAAAGAACGGGCGACCTTCTGTGCTCACATTCCTATGCCTGTGCTATACTACGACACTGTAGCGGACCGTTCACACGCTGCGATGCCCCTACGCTGTGGAGCAGGTGACGCCCTTGGCACAGGAAGCAGCCGAGCAGAGAATCCGGGAACTCCGAGAGAGGATCAACCACCACAACTATCGATACTACGTGCTCGACAGCCCTGATATCAGCGATGCTGAGTTCGACGCCCTCATGCGCCAACTCCAGGTACTGGAGAGCCAGCATCCCGAACTCATCACCGCCGACTCACCGACGCAGAGGGTCGGCGCTGCCCCTGTGGAAGCGTTCGGTGTCGTCGAACACCCCGTGCCTATGCTCAGCCTCGGCAATGTCTTCTCGCACGATGAATTGCTCGCGTGGCACAGGAGAATCAGCACAGCCCTTGGCTTGTCGGAGTTCGAGTTGGTGGTCGAGCCGAAGATGGACGGCCTGGCGGTCGCCCTTGTCTATCGGGACCGCAGGCTCCACACAGGATCGACCAGGGGCGACGGATACAGGGGAGAAGACATCACAGTCAATCTCAAGACCATAAGGAGCATCCCGCTCTCTGTGCCGGCATCCGCGCCGGAGCATTTCGAGGTCAGAGGCGAGGTGTTCCTTTCCAAGGCCGGTTTCAGGAAGCTCAACGAGGACAGGGCGGAGGCCGGTCAAGCGCTGTTCGCCAACCCGCGGAACGCGGCAGCGGGATCGGTACGGCAGCTTGACTCCCGCATCACCGCCCGGCGACCCCTGGACATATTCATCTATGCGCTGGGCTGGTCCGAAGGCGAGTCTCCGGACACACACTGGGAAACCCTCGCCTATCTCCAATCGCTTGCCTTCAAGCTCAACCCTCACAACAGGCTGCTCCGTGGCATCGACGAAGTGGAGTCCTTCTACGAGGGCCTGGCAGCCACAAGGGAGGAACTGCCCTACGAGGCGGACGGCGTAGTCGTCAAAGTGAACCGGTTCGACCTGCAGAAGCAACTCGGGTTTGTTGCGCGCGAGCCGCGCTGGGCGGTGGCCTACAAGTTCCCGGCTGTTCAGGCCAATACCCGCCTGCTGGGTATCGGGGTCAATGTCGGTCGAACGGGCACGATCAATCCCTTCGCTATCCTCGAACCGGTGTCCGTGGGTGGGGTCACAGTCCGCAAGGCTGCCCTTCACAACGAGGACTACATACGTAAGAAGGACCTCCTCATCGGAGACACAGTCATAGTCCAGAGGGCCGGTGAGGTTATCCCCGAAGTTGTGGCTCCCGTAACAAGCCTTCGTACCGGTCGAGAGCGTCATTTTGAGATGCCGCGCGAGTGCCCTGTATGCGGGACGGTCATCGTCAGGGACCCGGGCGAGGCTATGTCGAGATGCCCTAACCGAGCATGTCCCGCTCAGGGCTATGAGATGCTTAAGCACTTCGTTTCGCGGGAGGCAATGGATATAGAGGGGATCGGTGAGAGGATGTCCGAAGCTCTGTTGCGCGAGGGGCTGGTACACGACATCTCCGATCTGTACACCCTGAAGTACAGGCGAGAGCAGCTACTCGATCTCGAGAAGATCGGCGAGAAGAGCGCGGACAATCTGATAGATGCAATTGAAAAAAGCAAGGAAAGACCGCTGTCCAGAGTCATTTTCGCCCTCGGAATCCGACACGTCGGCTCGGAGACCGCCGAGGCCCTCGCTTCCCACTTTGGCAGCATGGACAGGCTTACCGCTGCCACGGAGGAAGAGCTGATCAGAGTGCCCGGAATCGGACCGAAGGTCGCTGAGAGCATGGCCTCCTTCTTCGCCCTGGACTCCAACCGCAACCTGGTGGAGGAGCTGAAGAAAGCAGGATTGAAGATGGTTACGGAACCCAGCCGGGACGAGCAACTGCCCCTTTCAGGACAGGAATTCGTGATCACCGGGAAGCTAGACTCGTTTCCGCGTTCCGAGGCTGAGAATCGAATACGCGAACTCGGCGGGACAGTCGGGAGCAACGTGACGAAGAAGACGAGCAAGCTTGTAGTGGGCGCCGATCCGGGCTCCAAGATGGAACGGGCGCGGCGTCTCGGCACCGAGATCATTGGGGAAGAAGACCTGCTGCGCATCCTGGAAGAAGTCGGCGGCAAGCACTAGCCATCTGAAGCAACGTGCATTGAATAATCCGAAGCTGATAGTAGGACTGGGCAACCCGGGCCGGCGCTATGCCAATAGCAGGCATAACGTAGGCTTCCATTGCATCGACTTCCTCTCACGCAAGTACGCGATTTCGGTGGACCGCCGCAGGTTCCGCAGCAAGATAGGGTCAGGGCATATACACGGGACCGAAGTTCTCCTGGCGAAGCCCCGTACGTTCATGAACCTCAGCGGCGAGGCCGTTGTGCGCCTTGCCCGCTACTTCCGAGTGCCTCCCGCAGACCTGGTCGTAATCTACGATGACGTTGACCTGCCTTTCGGCAAGCTTCGGATACGCGAGCGCGGCAGCGCCGGCGGCCACAACGGCATGAAGTCAATCATCGGCCATCTCGGCACCCAGGAGTTCCCGAGGATCCGAATCGGGATTGCACCGCTGGACGAGCACCAACAGTCAGACCTCAGGACGCCACAATTCGTGTTGAGCGACCTGAGCAATGAAGAGAGGAACACGCTCACCCGTGTGATGCAGGACGTTGCCGGGGCTATCGAATCCCTACTCACCGAGGGTATCGCCGTCGCCATGAACCGGTACAATTGAATAGGGCAGCCAGTGTCATCCGCCTCCGGGATATCTGAATCAGATGAGACTCTCAGGACTACTCCCACTGCTCGAAGACGCACCATCGTACCTGCGCCTCGTTCGCAGCATTCGAGATCGCAGCGGGGGAAACACGGCGGCAGTCCCCGAATCCGCCAGAGCCTACGTTATCTCAGCGCTTCACACTTCGCTTGCCGCCCCGGTCTTCGTCCTGACCAGCGCGTCCACGAGGGCGAGACAGCTCGCGGAAGAGATTGCCGTATGGGTAGGTACAGACGAAAACGTCCTTCTTCTGCCCGCGCCCGATGCCCTCCCGTACGAGCGCCTCTCTCCGGACCCGCAGACAGTCCAGCAGACGCTCATGGCGCTGTATACCCTGGACGGCGGCAGGGTCCGGCCGCTGCTCATTGCCTGCGCGTATGCCGCGGCCTCCCGACTCACCGATCGCCCGACATTCCGTGAATCGTGCCACATTGTCCAGGTGGGCGGTCGAATGGAGCCCGGTGAGACTATTGAGCGGTGGCTGCGCATTGGCTATGAGATGGAGGAACTGGTCGACCGGTATGCTACCTTGAGCCGCCGGGGGGGAATCCTCGATATCTATTCGCCGAACTACGATCTGCCCGCACGTATCGAATTGCTCGGAAACACGGTCGAGAGCATCCGCTTTTTCGACCCAGGCACTCAGAGATCGGTCAAACCGGTAGAGCGGCTGGCGGTAGTGCCGGCCAGTCAGATTACGGTGCCGGCGGCAGAACTGGCGGCGCGTATCAGTAGCCTCGATTCCTCGGGACTGCAGGAAGACGCTGCCGCGTTGTTGCGAGAAGACATCGAAAGGCTCTCTTCGCATCAACGGGTGCCCGGCATGGAGTTCTATTCGCCTCTGATTAACGATGGGTCGATAGCCGAGTACCTTCCCGAGGGAACGCTCGTGGTGCTCGATGAGCCCGAGACAATCCAGGCATCGCTCCAGGACCTGGATGATCAGGCTTCGGACGTACGCCGCTCCAACATCGAACGGGGTCGATTGCCGCCGGACTTCCCGGTGCCGTATCACTCATGGAAGGAACTCGAGCGCAGGCTGGGCGAGTCATCATGGCGGTGGCTGTCGCTTTCGCGATGGGGCGACAGTAAGGAGCACATTCATCTTGACCTCGGCAATGCGCCGGACTACAACGGCAGGCTTCTGGAATTGGCTGAGGAGTTGTCAGCACGCGGGCAGGGAAAGCGCCGAACGGTTATCGTATCCAATCAAGCTCATCGCCTGAGCGAGCTGCTGGCGGAGCAAGACACCTTCGCGCTGCCGGTCGAGGAGCTCACTACTCTGCCACAGCCAGGCTCCCTCTCTCTGGTGAAAGGATCGCTCGCCCGCGGTTGGACGCTTTCCGACAGTGCAGGGGCCCGCCTCATCACAGACATAGAGCTGTTCGGCGTGACGAAGGAGCCCAGGGCCGTCGGCAAGAGGCCGGCACGCCACGACGGGCTCCTGGCAGAGCTCAGTCCGGGCGACTACGTTGTCCACGTGGACCACGGCATCGGCAGATTCGAGGGCATGACCAAGAAGGAGGTCGATCTCGCGGAGCGTGAGTACATCGTTCTCCAGTATGCAGCCAGTGACAGGCTGTATGTGCCGAGCGACCAGGTCGACCGTATCGCGCGCTATGTCGGGCCGGGAGGATACGCCCCCAGCCTCACCAGACTCGGCACGCAGGAGTGGAGCCGCACCAAGCAGCGGGTACGGGACGCCGCCGGCGAACTCGCCAGAAGCCTGCTCGCTCTCTACTCGGCAAGGGAGACGGTTCCGGGTATCCAGTTCGGACGGGACACGGTATGGCAGCAGGAATTGGAGGCCTCGTTTCCTTATGTTGAGACCCGCGACCAACTTGAAGCGATACATGATGTCAAACGTGATATGGAGAGCGCACGCCCCATGGACCGCCTCGTTTGCGGCGACGTCGGCTACGGCAAGACTGAGGTGGCCCTTCGCTCCGCCTTCAAGGCAGTAATGGACGGTTCCCAGGTTGCCGTACTCGTTCCCACAACCGTACTCGCCCAGCAACACTACAGGACCTTCACAGAGCGCACGGCGGCGTTTCCGCTGACTATCGAGCAATTGAGCAGATTCCGCTCCCCTGCCGACCAGCAGAGAGTCGTCGAGGGACTGAGAAGCGGCGGTGTCGATATATGTATCGGCACTCACCGGCTTCTCCAGAAGGACATAGACTTCAAGGGCCTGGGCCTCGTTATCATCGATGAAGAGCAGAGGTTCGGCGTGGCACACAAGGAGCGGCTCAAGCAAATGAGGAGAGAAGTGGATGTCCTGACACTCAGTGCCACCCCTATCCCGCGCACTCTCCACATGTCGCTGGTCGGCGTTCGCGATCTGAGCAACGTGGAGACCGCGCCGGAACAGCGACTCGCCATCAAGACCATGGTCGGACCATATGAAGAGCGGCTAGTTCGAGAAGCCATTGTCAGGGAACTCGAGAGAGGCGGACAGGTCTTCTACGTCCACAACCGCGTGAACCGGATAGGCCGGGTGGCAAGAGAAGTCCAGCAACTGGTGCCGGAGGCCACGGTGGCGGTAGCTCACGGGCAGATGCGGGAGGATTCTCTGGAGTCCGCTATGGTGCAGTTCGCAAAGGGGGAAGTAGATGTCCTCGTTTGCACCACCATTATCGAATCCGGTCTGGACCTCCCAAACGTCAATACGCTGATAGTCGACGACGCCGACAGGATGGGCCTGACGCAGTTGTACCAACTGCGCGGCAGGGTGGGCCGGGGCTCCAACCGTGCACATGCCTATTTCCTCTACCCCAGAGGCAAAAGGCTCACCGACAACGCCCGGAAGCGGCTGGAGACCATATACGAGGCCGCCGAACTCGGTGCGGGCTTTCGGATAGCAATGAAAGACCTGGAGATACGGGGTGCCGGCAACCTGCTGGGGCCGGAGCAGAGCGGGCACATGGGAGCGGTCGGGTTCGACCTCTACTCGCGCCTGCTGGCTGAAGAGGTGGCCAGGATCAAGGGCGAGAAGCCCAGGATGTCTCCGGCGGAATCAACGGGTACCACAGTCGACCTGCCCTTGTCCGCCCTCATACCCGAGTCGTATGTTCCCGACCTCAACACGCGTCTCGAACTCTACATGCGGCTGTCCAGGACCGAGAAAGTAGAGGACGTAGCCTCCTTCCGCGAGGAACTCAGGGACAGGTTCGGCGAATTCCCGGAGGAAGTCGACCGCCTGCTGTATGTGGTGACGATTAAGCTGCTCGGTACGCAGGCAGAAGTCCAGGAGGTCTACGTGGATTCCGGGCAGGTCGTAATCAGGTTCGGGCCCGAAACCAGGCTCGACCGCCATGCACTGGGATCGCGGTTCGGGCCTGATGTGCGAGTGGGCAGGACGCAAGTACGTATCAACATGACCGGACGGGAAGACGGCTGGCGCGAGACCGTTCGTCTCGTACTGGAGGCGCTGGCTACAGATGCTCGACTATCTCCGTCAGGCTCCTGATACGCGGGCATTCGTCGACATCCGTCCAGTAGCCGAGGCGATCGACCAGCAAGGGCCTGAGGCCTGCACTCAGCGCACCCAGAACATCGGAGTGGTACTGGTCACCCACATGGATTGCCTGAGAGGCATCAACGGCCGCCCTCTCCAGAGCAGCGAGGAATATGGGTGGGTGCGGCTTCTCGGCGCCAACCTCATGAGATGCAATGGTGAAGTCTATGACCGGCTTCAGACCTAGCTCGTCGCGATAGAGGTTCAGATCGTGATTCAGGTTGGATACCAGCGCCAGCGTCAGGCCGCTTGCCTTCAGAGTAGTCAGCGCGGGCAAGACGTCCTCGAAAAGCTCCAGACGCCGGTCCAGTTGCCTTAGTCTGGTCACAATCCGTAGCGCCAGATCTTCAGAGACCTCGTGCGCCGCGTGCCGAAGTATGATGTTCTCGTATGCCGCCCAGAAGGCTTTCAAGTCCTCCGACGAGCGCCTGTCGAGTGACTTGCTCGCATTTTCTCGGGCCATGTAGTCATCCGCGAGCCAGTATGCATAAGGCACAGCAGAACGGTCAATTCTCACTCCGAACTCCCCGCATGCCTTGGCCTGCAATTCCTCTCTCGGTGGATCGAACCTGACGATCGTATCATAGAAGTCGAAGAATACAGCCTTGACCATACAGGCAACCTTCTGCACACCTTGTGATACAATGGGTTTGAAGCCAAGTCTAGCACCCGCTTACGCTAGCCGCAACGACCCCCATTTGGGAAGGGCGGACCGTTGAAGGAGCGGCCCTCGGAATGGTGAAGGCGACCAGGATAGCCCTGCTGCTCTTGATACTCCTGTCGGCAGTGTCAATGCTTGCCGGTGCGGTGGGCGCGCAGTCCACCAGGGTGGACATTCTGCGCGTTGACGGCGCAATCGTCCCCTCCGTTGCCAGCTACCTTGACCGGGGGATCGAGGAAGCCGAGAAGAACGGCTCTGCTCTCGTGGTGATCGAACTGAACACGCCCGGAGGGCTGCTTTCCACCACAGAGGTGATTGTAGGCAGGATTCTTGACTCGGAGGTACCTGTCGCCACGTACGTGGACCGGTGGGCCGGCTCGGCTGGTACATTCATCACACTCGCCTCGCACGTCGCTGCCATGGCGCCCGCGAGCCGCATAGGGGCAGCCAGCCCGGTGTCAATCGACTCCGAGGAGGGCCTGTCCGAGACGATGGCAAAGAAGATAACCGAGGATACCGCAGCCAATATCAGGGGTCTGGCCAAGATGAGGGGCCGCAATCTGAAGGCGGCGCAGGCCACCGTCATCGAGGCCTTGTCCTTCACCGACCAGGAGGCCCTCGGGCTGGCGCCTATCCAGGAATCGCAGCGCGAACTGCTGGAACTGGACACCCCCTATCTCGATCCTCCACTGGTGGACGTAGGAGCTGAGAGCGTCGACCTCCTGATATCCAAGTTGGACGGCATGAAGGTCGAGTTGGCCCGTGGGAACGTCACAATATCGACCGAAGGCTACACCAAGAACCGCAACGACATGAATACCTTCGAGCGGTTCCTGCAGGCCATCAGCGATCCCAATATTGCCTACATCCTGCTGACACTCGCGACCACGGGACTCATCCTGGAGCTGGTGAATCCGGGCACCATACTGCCGGGCGTTGTCGGCGCCGTCTCGCTCATCCTAGCTTTCTACTCGCTCTCGGTGCTGGAAGCCTCCTGGGCCGGCATCCTGTTCATAGTGCTGGCATTCGTCCTCTTCCTGGCCGAGATCTTCACCACCACGTTTGGCATACTCACTCTGGGTGGACTTGCGTCTCTTATCATGGGATCGATTATCCTGTTCGGTGGAGGTCCAGAGTTGTTCCAGCTTGAGATCAACTGGTGGGTCATCGCAATAGTGGCAACCGTCATCACGGCGGTCTTCGTGTTCGTAGTGAGTGCGGTAGTCCGGTCACAGCGGCGACGCTCCTTGACAGGCAAGGAGGGCCTCCTCGGTCGGGTGGCTCTCGTGCAGACGCCTCTCGATCCCACCGGTACGGTATTCGTAGAGGGAGAAATATGGACAGCACGTAGCGAGGGTGGTACAATCGAGCCCGGCTCGGAGGTGGAAGTCACGAAGGTGGACGGACTGAAGCTGTGGGTCAAGAAGAAGGCGCAGGGAGGTGAGTAGTGTCCGGGATAATCATAGGTGTAGTAGCGGCCGTATTCATCATAATCACTGTGGCATCGGCAGCAATCAAGATCGCCCAGGAGTACGAGCGAGGTGTCATATTCAGGCTCGGCAAGTTCACCGACGTACGGGGGCCGGGACTTTACGTCATAATCCCTTTCGTCGAGCGCAGCTTCAAAGTTGACCTCAGAGTAGTGACCCTCGATATCCCCTCACAGGAAGCTATCACCAAGGACAACGTGACAGTCAAGGTGAATGCCGTTGTCTACTTCAGGGTTGTCAAGCCCGAGGACGCGGTAATCAAGGTATACGACCACCGCTATGCGACTTCGCAGATCTCACAGACCACGCTGCGAAGCGTCATAGGTCAATCGGAGCTCGACGAACTCCTCGCCGAGAGAGACAAGCTGAACCAGCAACTCCAGCAGATCATAGACGACCAGACTGATCCCTGGGGCGTGAAGGTCAGCGTGGTGGAGATCAAGGAGGTCGAGCTTCCACCCTCAATGGTGCGAGCTATCGGCGCCCAGGCGGAAGCAGAACGAGAGCGAAGAGCGAAGATCGTCCACGCCGAGGGCGAGTTGCAGGCAGCGGAGAAGCTGTCCGAGGCCGCCAAGAAGATATCAACTCAGCCTGCCGCGCTCCAGTTGCGCTATCTGCAGACACTGACCACGATCGCGACCGAACACTCAAGTACGGTGGTATTCCCGCTTCCGATGGATCTCGTGACCCCGCTGCTGCGTGCAGCTGGCAAGCAAGAGCCCGGCACCTAGCACAACAACGCCGTCAAGGTCAATTGAGAGGGGGGCACCCTGAAGGTTGCCCCCTTGAACATGCCCGGTCTCCTGACTACGGCGGACTCACCTAGCGCCGAAGGGTCACATCGCCGGCTGTGATGTGGACCAGGCTGCCGTCCCCCCGCCTCAGCACCAGCGCTCCGTCGCTGTCTACTGATTCTGCGCGACCTTCTTCCACCGCTCTGCCGGATGTCACTGTGACGAATCTGCCGATGGTTTCCAGACGGTCACGCCAGTCGTCGTGAACCGGTTCCCCCCGCTTGAGTGCCAGGTAGAGCCGGTCGAGCTCCCCAATGAGAGTAACGGCGACATCAAGCTGAGACACGGGACGGCCGGCTTCAATGCGGAGGCTTGTGGCCGTATCGGCGATCTCTGGATATGAGGCAGGATCGAAGTCGACATTGATACCGATGCCGATAATGGCCCATCTGACCGACTGCCTTCGAAGAGCGCTCTGGGTGAGTATGCCGCTCACCTTCTTGCCGCGAACCAGGACATCATTCGGCCACTTAATCGAAGTCTCAAGTCCGGCAACCGACTCAACACAGTGTGCGGTGGCCAGCGATGCCATCATCGTCAGTCGCAGCAGGCTGTCCATCTTCGGGCGAAGGATCACCGATGTGGCAAGTACACCCGGCGGATTGATCCAGTTCCGGTCGAGACGGGCCCGGCCCTGAGTCTGCTCGTCGGCCACCACCACCGTGCCCTCGATTGCACCCTCGGTCGCCGCCTTCCTGGCCACATCCATAGTTGATGTGACACTGCTGAAGTGCAGCACTTCCCTGCCCACAATGCGGGTGTTTAGACGCCGGACTATGGAATCGCGCGAAAGCGTCTCTGACAAAGCCAGCCTTCCGGCCCACCTCCTCGGAGGCGAGCCCGACACAAGGCAACGACCAAGCAAACCTGTAAGCCGGGTTCTGTACCCGGTGCAGAGCGGTTTACGGCGAGCCTTCTTCCCGTTCTGCACCGGGTGGCGACCATCTATCTGGGATGGCAGTTGCCCACCACCTCAAGCGGCCAACCCGAGGACAGGCCGAGCGTCCCTTGAGTCCTCCTATTTGGCCTTGCTCCGGATGGGGCTTGCCCAGCCGCCCGGTCTCCCGGACGCTGGTGAGCTCTTACCTCACCATTTCACCCTTGGTCCGATCTCTCGGGCCGGTATGTTTCTGTGGCGCTTTCCGTAGGGTTGCCCCTCCTGGGAGTTACCCAGCATCCTGCTCGGTGGAGCCCGGACTTTCCTCCCTGCTCCGGCGCATACCGGAAAGAGCGGTCACCCGGTTTGCTTGGCCGGTTCCAATCTACTACAACCGCAAGTGAGCGTCAATCGAAACCTGAGTAGAACAAGGCGGGTCGAGGTCTGCCGGGCGGAGAGTGACGGACGGCCACGGAAGGACACTAAGGACAGAGGATACGGCCACAGTTGCTGCAGGTGACCACATCCTGGCCCATTCGAGCCTTCTGCTGGTCGGACATGGGCAGGCTTATTCTGCAGCCGGTGCACATGCCCTGTTCCACCCTGGCCACTGCCCTGCCATGCTTCGCTGCACGGAGGCTTTCGTACAGGCTCACCGCCGGTGGATCGATATCTGCCACTACCTCGGCCCTCTTGCCGGTGAGCGCGTCAAGTTCGCTTTCAATCTGTTCTTTGCGGGCCTGCAGCTCGGCCTGCTCCGAGTTCCAGCGGGCCTCGAGCTCCTCGAGCCGTCGGCCCTTGTCTCTCAGTTCATCACGTGCGGAGTCGACATCCAGCATCAAGGCAAGCAGACCATCTTCCTTCTGCTGTCGCTGCTCCCTGATCAGCTCGACTTCCTTCTGGAGTCCCATGAGTTCCTTGGGGTTCTTCACCGACCCTGCGTAGAGCTTCTTCTCCTCTTCCGCTATCTTGTTTGACAACTCATCTGTCTCGAACTCGGTCTCACGTTGCCGGTGCTCCAAATCTGTCAGGCGTTTGCGAGCTTCTTCGGTCTCCTGCTGAGCCGCAACAACCTCGTCGTTCTCACCGATCCGCGCGTTGACGGAATCGAGTTCCGATGTCCGCTGGTCGATCTCCAGATCGATCTCCTGCAGTTCCAGGAGTCGCCGTATCGCACCCATCGCCTTCCACGTATAACACAAAAGCCGAGGGTCAGCAACCGCCTGCGCGACCGATTGGCCGGTGCTGCCCAACGCCGCAAGGCGCAAGCCTCGCCATGGGGCGGGCCAGAGCAGCGGTCCGCGCCCTCCGCCGAAAATCGGTAGGATATGTCAAGATAAGTGCAATGACGGGGCCGGTCTCAGGATGCCGGCACCGGCTCACACGCTCGTTGACAAAGAGTAGGCGATATGATAGAACCCAGTCACAGCACACGTTTGACAGGCCCGCAATGAAGCCTTTGCCGGCAGTTGCTATAGCGCTGCTAATACTTGCGCTGATTGCCCTCATCGTATGGGCCATTGTCGATAGCACACGTCCCGAAAACGGTGAGCCGACCCCCACTCCCACACCTGTTCTCTCGCCAACCCCGACTCCCGAGCCGACAGAACCGAATGCACCGAGTCTACTCCAGGCGGAGGCGATTTCGTCCGGGAGCATCCGGATATCCTGGCAGGACAACTCCGACAATGAGTTGAAGTTCGACATAGAGCGCAAGAGGGGCGCAGCCGGGATATTCAGGAGAATCGCCTCGGTCGGCAAGGACGTAGCGAACTACAGAGATTCCGGCCTGTACGAGACCACGACCTACTATTACCGAGTAAGAGCCTCAAATGCGGTGGGTACGTCAGACTACTCCAATGACGACAGTGCACAAACGCTCGAGCCGACCCAGCACGTCGTCGGCGACACCATAGTAGGTTCGGACCTGTCCGTCGGCGTCGTGTCGGCGGGGAAGACCAACCGCTACTGCGACTACGAGATGTTCGTTCCCAGGACATGGGCGTGCGAGGCGCCATCGGGGTCTTCGTTCGTGGTGGTGGCCGTCGCAGTCTCGAATACGTCGGACTCTCCCGTCACTGTCAACAGGGTCGACATGAGGCTGCGCAACTACCAGCGGGACATCACGTACGGCTGGTACCCATACACGGTCGGAGACCTGGGAGACCCGTTCCCGGATTCCATCAAGCTCAGGAGGGGCGAGGCGGTTGCCGGAGTGGTACTGTATCTGGTGCCGGATTCGCACCCGCTTTCGGAGATGGAGACGCTGTTCATAGCAGATGATGAGGTCCACGTATGGAGACTACAGCCATAGGGAAGTCGATGATGCTTGAACTGACCTGGGCACTGGAAGAGAAGCGTCAGGCCTTGCGAAGGAGGCTACTGGGGAAGTACGCCCGAGACGACTACCTTTTGCACGCTATGGCCGGAGCCGTTCTGCTGGCCAGTTTGGCCAGCCTGCTATTCCCACCGGCCGCTTTCATGGGGCTCGCCGGTCTCATCACAGTGGCTGAACTGGCATTTCTTGGTCTGGTCCTGCTCATCTCGGTTGTGGCATCGCCTATCGCTTTGATCCTCTTCTGACGAGGACTTGCAGCGTTCGCACTCAGCTCCGGCGCCTATCGTCTGCCGGCCTTGAGCCGTCTCCGATCATCACCATGATCTTCTCGCCGGTCGGCGAAGTGTAGACAGAGTCCCTGGCACCGGCGCTCGACCCGTCGGTATCGCCCCTACTACGACCGTCTACCCACTCATCGCAGTCTGCACATATGCGTTCCATGGCCTCGGCCGCAGTGCACTTCAGGAGGACCCGGATCATCGGGGTCATCCTAACCCTCTGGCACTGGTACAGTTTCGGACAGGATTCAGGGTCCATGACTGACCTCCGTTCAGTCTGCCTCCTGGCTTTGAATATTGTCCAACTCGGGCAAGCGAGCGGGCAATCCCATTAACGTACTGGCCGGGGCCATACTTTAGTCTTGAGTGCGACCCCAGTCCTGGCGCTCTCTCACCCGTTGTAATCGCCGATACCGTCTGATAAACTCATGCCCGAAATCGGCCCGGACCCGGCCGCCGGACACGCGCTCAAACCTGGTGCCATTGTCGGCCGACAGGCGGGAAGCGGAGGCTGGAATTGCCGTTCTGCCCGAAGTGTGGTTCAGGCGTCCTCGAAGAGGACAATTTCTGCGAGAAGTGCGGCGCTCGGCTCAGGCGCAGGGCGGCCGTACCTGTCGGTGGCAGCGTGCCGATTGACGTCGAGGTGAACAGCGAGCCCGAACCCTCCGTCGCTTTGGAACCGAGACCAGCGGCCCGCGAGCAGACCGCAGAGGAACTCAAGAGCTACGGCAAATACGGGCCGAGCGCCTTTCCGAAAGGCATACTCACCGACGGCGAAGTGGCGCTCTACGAGACGCGGCCTCTCCTCTGGATACGAATGATGGGGCCGGCCTCGCTGGTCCTGCTTCTTGTCGCGGTATTCTCCGTAGCGTACGCTTATCTTCAGAGCATGGTCATCATCTACCTGCTGCTCGGTTCATGGCTTGTCGGAATGTCCTGGACGGGCCTCACCTGGCTTCGCTGGAAGTATACGGTCTATGCCGCTACGAACCGCAGGGTCATCTGCCAGACTGGCATCATCAGCAAGTCATATATCGATTGCCCCCTCAGCAAAGTGCAGACGGTCTACGTCGAGGTCTCCGTGTTCGGCAGGATGAACGACTTCGGCACGGTGCGGGTCGCCACCGCAGGCGAGGCCAAGGTCGAGATCGAGTGGAAGAACGTCAAGAGCCCGACGAAGACTCAGCGCATACTTAACGAGATCATAGACAAGCACGCGTGAGTCTCTGCAGGCCAGGTTCGGGGACGGCTTGCGGGATTCCCAGGGCAAGAGAACGCCCCAAGGCTGCCGCACGGCGGGTGAAGCAGGCTTGGGGCTTCGAAGCGACCGTGCCACCATTCTGCTACCAGGCCACCGCGACTTCAATCCCTCCAAAGTACTGCATGGCCTGGTACTTTCAGTCAGGCGTACCCAGAAACGTTGACTCACTCACGACCAGAGTTCAACACCTTGACACCGGCGTGCGACTCGAAGTATCCTTTTGTCCCGCCGAATCGGAGGTTGACATGCTTTGCAGGACGCTTTCGCCTTCCCGGCTTCTCAGGCGATACAGAAGAAGGGCAACAGCGCACACGCTGTCCGCAGGCGGCTCATTCTTCGCCCTGATCGCCATCGTTGCAGCCTTCAGCCTGGAATGCCCGCCCTTTGGCATCATCGGGTGGCCGGCAATCGTCTTGCTGGCCATAGCAGCCATACTGTGCATCGCCACAGTCGTGCTGCTGCCCCTTGCTTATGCCATATACTAGGTACCCTCACCGCTTAGGCCAGCTACCAGTAGATGTTGACGGCGGCTACTGTGCCCATCGGCTGCCAGAATGGGCCAAGGGACTTCCCGCGCTTGTCTAGTTCGGCTCTCTTCTCGACGAGGGTCTGCTGCCATTCGACCATACGGCGATGACTCTCCGAACCTTCGATGAAAACCCTGCCCGACACCCACTCGTTGTATGCCTCGACATCCTGATTGTATTGCTCCGACGCCTGCCGGAAGTCATCGCGCAGCCTGTCGAACTCGATGAAGCAGGAATACGCCGGGCAAAGCTCTGTTTCCGCATCGACCAGGCCGTAGGGCCTTCCTATCGCCACATATGCGAGCTTATCCCAGCTTTCCGGTGCTCCACAAACGCTGCCAGCACGGCCTCCCTCGAACTCCCTGCTGTGCGTGCAGTCAACGAAGACCAGACCGCGGTCCGTGGTGTGGAACACATTCAGTGCATGGCCGGGACCCGCACCCTCGAAATCAATGCCGACGTATCCCGAACGGATGCCGGCTTCCTCCGCGTTGTTATGCACGACCTCTGCGAAGTCGGCGCACACGAAGGATTGCTCGACGTAGGGCGTCCGGTCCGTGTCGTCGGCCGTGATGAACACCAGGAGCTCGTTCCACGTAGGATCAGCGGCGGAGCTGTTGTTGACCAGATGCACCCTGTCACGCGGCGACCCAGTCCTCGAGTAGGGCGGCTGCCTGCCTTCGTAGACCGCTGCGCCGGGAACAGACAACTCCAGGGAGAAGGACGATGCCGGCGACGGCCACGGCACAGGACTCGCCGCCAGAGGCATGAAGGAGCGTTCCGGCAGCGAATCCGCGGATGACGGGAAGTCGGCTGATGGCGAGTCGCCTGCGGAGGTCACTGCCCCGCAACCGGAAGATACCATCACCAGCATGAGGCATACCATCAATGCCTGGCGGACAGCTACCATCGCGGTGAGGCTATCAGAAAGCGCACGTTACAGTCAAGCCCGTACCGCCATTCACGCGGCTTTGTCGACGAAGGGACTTGCTGAAGTGACAGGATGCCTGTGGTATACTGGCCACGATCTCACGAAAGATACCACCATCAATGAGAGTTCGAGAACCGGACTCGCTTCTGCCGACACCTAGGTACTGGTACTGCCCTGTTTGCGGCTACATGCACATGGTTACCGAATACGGGCTGAGTCCGGCGGAAGCTGAGGGCCCAATGCTCGATTGTCCCGCCTGCGGGGCCGAGATGGAGTCCTGCTGGCAGTGTGTCGGAGCCGGCGTCTTCGACCAGACATTCTGTAATGCCTGTCCCAGCCAATCAGTCTGCGGCGGCGGCAATGCCACACGTGGCTGATCCGGCGCAGCCGTGCTCCTTGCAACGACGGGGGATATGGTGTAGATATATCTGAGAGATCGTGATAGCCCGCATGAGGTGGCGGCGTGAATCAGATGTCTCTGGTTGTCTTCGCAATCCTGATGGAGTCGAGGGACGGCATTGTGAGCAAGTCCCCTCACGACATAGCCGCCGCCTGGCAGGCCTGCGCCCGGTGCCGCAGCGTCGAACAGCTAACCAGCCTCCTGGATCACGAGGGCCGGGCCAAGTTCCAGCGCTGGCGTGGACGGTGGGCACAGCGACTGCAGAAGCCTTCTCAGCGCTGAACCGCTCCCCGTGCAACACGGCCCGGTAACCGCTCATAGACTCCCCCAGTGCACCCGCGCCCCCCGTGTCAACTCAAGTGAAAATGTTACCGAAGAGGGGTTGTTCACTCATTTA
>CAZNOI010000010.1:0-90732 GCA_964574685.1 uncultured Dehalococcoidia bacterium | reverse complement strand
TGATCACAAACTGCCTCACCTCAGTGCCGTTTCCCGGACAATCCACGGACTAAGGTACCATCCCAGGGGTCGACTGCAAAGCTCCGCTATGGTATAATCCTAGCTTCGAAGGGGTGTAGCTCAGCCTGGTAGAGCGGCGGTCTCCAAAACCGTTGGTCGTGGGTTCGAATCCTGCCACCCCTGCCAGATGCCGAGGTGGTGGAATAGGCAGACACGCCATCTTGAGGGGGTGGTGGGCGACAGCCCGTAGGAGTTCAAATCTCCTCCTCGGCACCATTTTGATTGAAAAGCGGCGCTCGGAAGGCTAGAATCTTACCGAGCCACCGCATCTACCGGTCTCCGCTGGGGGCCGATACGAGCGGAAGTAGTTCAGTGGTAGAATGCCTCCTTGCCAAGGAGGAGGTCGGGGGTTCGAATCCCCTCTTCCGCTCCAGCAAGGCGACGTAGCCAAGTGGTTAAGGCGGAGGTCTGCAAAACCTCTATTCACCGGTTCGAATCCGGTCGTCGCCTCAAGTGAATGCCAGAGGGCCTCTCTCATGGGGCCCTTCTTTGTGGAAGGGTTGTCCGACAGTTGATATCTCGCACGGCAGAGATCATAGTCCGAGGCTATCATCTGGACGTGTTTGGCGTCGTGAACAACGCCAGGTACCTTGAGTTCCTCGAAGAAGGACGATGGACGTTCTTTGATGAGACGCTGGACGTCGGCGGATGGAAGGAGCGCGGCTACTCCTTCTTCGTGGTCAACATCAACATCAACTTCAGGCGTGCGGCCGTTCTGGGAGACGTCCTTGAGGTGAGGACCTGGCTCTCCCGCATCAGCGGCAAGAGCGCCGTGGCGCATCAGGAGATCGTGCTCAAGGAGAGCGGCGAGCTGGTCGCGGACGCCGACGTCACGTTCGTACTCGCGGATTCGAGCACCGGCCACGCCGTATCGCTCGACGGTGATCTTCGAAAAGCCCTGGAGAGCATTGCCGAGCCCGGCGGGGCTGACGGGCGCACTCGTCGCAGCAGCCCCGCCGGAGGGCAAGCCTAGCTGTCCTTCCTGTAGACAGCCTCGAAGCGGCGAATGGGCAACAGGGTTGCCCCCGGCTTCTGGGCATAGAGCTCCTTGAGCCCGTGCCCCAGCGCGAAGTCCTCTATACACTTCTGTCTCGGGAATCCGTAGCGCTTGGCCAGCTTCTGACCCAAACCGGACTCGCCCAGTCGTGCTGCCCAGTCGGAATAGACGATGTCCCAGTACACGAAATGCCCGCCAGGCTTCAGTACTCTGTCAATCTCCTCGAACGCCTTCGGCCACTCACGTATATGGTGCATGACCCCCGATGACAGGACTACATCGAACTCCGCATCCTCGAACGGCAGCTCTGTTGCGTCCAGGGCCATGAAGCGAAGCTTCGCTCCGCCCTTGGTCTTTTGTTGCGCGTGCGCAATCTGGTCCGGGTCGACGTCGACACCGGTGACGTTGAGGCCGCGCTTCGCTGCCATGTGCTTCGACAAGGCACCCATACCACAGCCTACCTCCAGGTACTTCTGGCCTTCGTGTACGCTCGCGTAGTCGAGCAAGCGCTCGCAGTTGGCAATCATGCGTCTGTTGTGAGCGTCCGTGTTCATGAAGAGTTTCTCTATTCCGCCCATCTTCATGACTCCACCTCCGACGCGTTCCCGCCTCCCGGGGGGAGCGAGTTCTGCGCGTAATATACCACGCTGTCGCCATACCGGCTCCATACCTCACCTCACCGCAGTACCATCTTCACGTCTTCTGAGGCTCCGAAATGCCTATATCGGCGTGCTCCACTCGGGACTATCGGGCGATAGGAATGCACCCGGTACGAACGTAAAATGGCTGCCATGATCAAGGTCAGGTACGAAATCGCTGATAACGGCGCGCCTCGGGAAGACGTCCTCACGAACGTGATAAGTCAGAACCTGATGCAGGGTATCGCCTACTTCTGCCTGCTGGAGTCCGGCATACCTATGTACCCGGGCGACATGACCGAGTTCCTCGGTCTGACAGACAAGGCGTTCACCGAGAGGTTCTGCGAGGCAATGGTGGACCTGGCCGAGAGGGGTCTCGTTCGAATCGTCCACGATGGGAACTAGCTTCCGCTCCTACTGCGGACCAGACCCCCGCGCCGCATCTCGAAACGCCTGTATTCCCCCCTTTTCCCCACCTGAGACAGGACTATTGGGGCATGACTTCGTGTCACATGTGTACTAAAATGCGGTGTGCGCTAATCGAGAGATGCGGAGTTGCTGAATATGAGTACGACCAGGTACGAGATAGTCGAAAAGGACAAAGAGGCAAGGGATTCCATTCTGTCTACACTAGTCGATAATCCGACTCAGGGAGTCGCCTTCCTGTTCCTGATGGCGGGTGAACCCATGTCCGCTGCCGACATGGTGGACTTCCTCTCGCTGTCGGACAAGTGGTTCACCGAGAGGTTCAACATGGCCGTGCAGGAGCTGTCAGCCAAGGGGCTCATCACGGAAGCGACAGAAGAGGCATAGGCCCGGCCAGCTTCTCGAAAGGAACGGAAGGAATTGAACGAGACACGATACGAGATCGTCGAGAAGACGGGCGAGACGCCTGATAAGGTCCTGTCGGCTTTGGTCAGGAACCCCACCGAAAGCGTCGCCTATCTGTGCCTCATGACACGCGGCCCGATGAGCGCGACCGAGATGCTAGAATCGCTCGGCTTCTCCGATTCATGGTTCTCCTCGCAGTTCGGCAAGGCCGTCAAGCTGCTGGCGGACCGCGGACTAATCAGAGAGGCGCAGGAGTAGACCTCTTACGCGTCAATCAACGCGCACTCTGGAGAGTATGCGTTTGACGTGGGGAAAGAGAGGCAGATCCTCTCTTCTGTCCCACCACACGAAGTCCTCAATCTCGAAGCGCCTCAGAATCGGCTCCCCGTCGAACTCCACCATACATACCTTGTGCGAGTTGACAGTACCGTCGAAATCCAGCCTCGGAATGCGTATCACGCTGGTCGGCTCCAGACGAAGCTCCTCGTACAGCTCGCGGGCGATCGCGCCAACTACTGATTCACTGCGCTTGATGCCGCCGCCTGGAAGCGCGTAGCGGCGCTGTCCGCGATCGCGGGTCAGGAGCACTTTGCTGTCGCGGAGAAGGACGGCCGTCGCCCTCGTGCGCAAACGTTTGCCGGCCATGGCTGATGTGCACTCCGGTGCCGTGCTAGAGTGCCAGTCCCCTCTTGTCTCTCAACTGGGCACGCACCAGCTCCACCGCCTTCCCGTTGAGGTGTATCTCGTCGTCTGCATAATCGTCCAGCCTCATACCGTTCTCGTCCGACACCAGCGGATAGATGTCGATATAGGTGAAGCCGGTGCCCTCACAGAACTCCCTTAGCTTGTCGTTGAACACCCTCGTTATCTGGCTGCGAACCTCAGGGCTCGCATAATACGGGAAGTTGTACTCATTGCCAACGGTGGTGGCCGGCGCCACGCTTAGAACGCAGGGGTCTATGCCCCTTGCCCGTATCTTCTCCAGCACCTCGCCGTAGTTGCGAACCGTCATATCAAGAATATCGCTTATCGCCTGCTGCTCGTTGTTCTTCCTGAACTGATAGTAGGCGTGTATCCTGCAGTCTATCTCACCGAATATCAGCAGCGCATTGGCCCCTTGGGGCAGCCTGTTGATGATGCGGAACAGCTTCTCGTTGGAGCCGGTGGTGGAGCCCTCCTTCTTCAGGTTGTGCGCCGTTGCGGCACCGAGGTGGTGAACGACGAAGCCTCTGTGCCCTCGGAAGGTCTTCGAGTGGCTGTCGCCCATGACGTGAACGAGCGGGGCCCTGGTCAGCCTGGACTGTACTATCCAGCGCAGCTCGCGCAGCCGGGCTGTGAGGGGTTCGACGTAGCTGCCGACAAGGTACAGTACCGCATTTATGGGACCCCTCTCGCGAGCCACGAGGCGGGCGACCTCCAGCCTCTTGCGGGCGGCGTCCGGCAGGCTGGGAGACATCGAACAGTCGTCCTCTCAAGGGATGAAGAATCAGCGTGAAACTCCGGATGCGCGCTCCCGATTCCCGAATCCGTCGACGCCGACCGGAGGGCCTGCTAGTTGGCGGGCTTGGAGTTGGAGGGATGGGGCGCGACCCGCAGGGGGATGCGGACCATTTCGCTGCCCTGGATCACCAGATGGAGCGAGTATACGCCGTACCTGGGAAACTCGATGTTGTTGAAGGCCATTGCGAGACGCCCCTTTGTCTCGTAGGCTCCGGCAGGTGTAGGAATCTCGACCTTCTTCTTGAGCGGCGGAATGACGTCCGCCCCGTCTGCGTCTATTAGATGGAACTCGACTTCCTTGGACCCCGCCTCGGCCACGCTCATTCGGAGTTGCGCCACGAGATAGAAAGTGCGGGGCTTGACGGGCACCTCGCGGGCATAGATGGTGTCGAAGCCTATGCCCAGGGCGTTGATCTTCCCGCTGACGTCTGCGTAGTCGCAGATGAACGCGAAGTCGATGTCCATATTGCCATTCCTCCAGACCTGCGCTTCTGACACAACAGCCTGCGGACCTCTGCGGAGGGACCCTGTGGTACCCCGTTGGAGAGGGCAGGAGACAGCGGAGCCCCGACCATGCGGCCCGGCGACCTGCCTATTCCGATGGCTGAGCGCGTATATCTTAAGGAACGGCCCGAGGCTTTGTCAAATTCGCCGAACGCGTCACGAGCGTGCGTTGACTGCCTGTGAGGGCGTTGGTACACTAGGTGCGTTTCACGAGCCGAGGTGGCGGAACCGGCAGACGCGACGGACTTAAAATCCGTTGGACTTCGGTCCTTGCGGGTTCGAATCCCGCCCTCGGCAGGCGGCTTCGCTTTGCGTCTGGGCCGGGCGTGTGAGGTGATCGCGACTGGAATGATTGACTGTCTTATTCATCAGGTGGGCTGTCAGTCCTCGGCTGTGAAGTTCAGCTTAACCTGCGAATCGGTTACCTCCTCCACGTGCTCTTGTCTTACGAAGAGATCAGTGGAAGGGGCTCTGCGCCTGACTATGAAGCTCCTGACCTCACCACTCCAGGGGTCGTTTGCCAGATGGTCCACGGTTCCGACCACACGGCCTCGCAGGTCGACAACCTCAGCACCGTACTTGATGTCCATTATGCACCCTATCACTTCTCGGTTAGATTTCGCCGTCGCTAGCCGGGAGTGCCACTCACATCCCTGACCCGGTTGGCCTGGAGGAAGACGCCGACAACGTGTCCCTCAGTTCCTTCTTCGCCACCTTTCCGCTGGCTGTCTTGGGCAGACTCTCCACGAAGTATACAGATTTCGGAACCTTGAAACCAGCGAGACTCTGCTTGCAGATGTCTGTGATGTCCTTGATGTGGAGTTCTGAGCCCTTCTTGGGCACGACTACCGCGGTGACAGCCTCGCCCCATCTCTCATCTGGCATACCGACGACCGCTGCTTCGAGGACTGCCGGGTGAGAGTAGACTACTTCTTCGACCTCTCTCGGAGACACGTTCTCTCCCCCGGTGATGATGATCTCCTTCTTCCTGTCCACTATGTAGATGTAGCCGTCTTCGTCGACGCTCGCAAGGTCTCCGGTGTAGAACCAGCCATCTCCTATCACTTGCGCGGTCTCTTCCGGCAGATTCCAGTAGCCGCTGGTAACAGTATCGCCGCTGGCTATTATCTCACCTGTCTCGCCTCTGGCAACGTCCTGCCCTGCCGCGTTGACTACTCTGATCTGACAGCCGGGGAGTGGCCTTCCGCACGACCTGAGCCTGCGGGTTGCTTCGTCTGGTCCATCTAACACATGGTCTTCTCTCGGGAGAAGGGTCAGAATGTAGGTCTCCGTCGAGCCGTACACCTGAACGAAGACAGGCCCGATGTCGAGAATCGCCCGTCTTATGACCTCAAAGGGCATTGGAGATGCACCATATCCAATCCAACGCAGGCTTTGCAGGTCATATTCCTGAAGGTGCTCATACTGCAGTATCCGCTGTATTAGCGTGGGTACGGTATTCCATGTCGTAACCCTGTTGTTCTGTATCGCAGGGAGTATGGATTCAGTGTCCGGTTTGGGCACGACCACGTTCGTGGCACCGACACAGCAGTGAGTGAGGAGCGGCCACTCTGTCGCTATATGAGAGAACGGGGAAGTATGGAGAGTGACATCGGCGGACGTTACGGGGAGTGCCTTCAGCATGACCTGCATCGCTGCCACCAGGTTTCGGTGGCTCATGATGACACCTTTGGGACGGCCGGTTGTGCCGCTGGTGTAGTGAAG
Source organism: uncultured Dehalococcoidia bacterium (assembly GCA_964574685.1). Lineage (GTDB taxonomy): Bacteria > Chloroflexota > Dehalococcoidia > SZUA-161 > SZUA-161 > CAZGDV01. The sequence goes on along the minus strand of CAZNOI010000010.1, from coordinate 84,477 downwards.
CGTTGCGATGTCGTTCGGATTGACGTTGACCTCCGGTTCGGCGGTCGGGTAGTGTGAGCAGAAGTCGGCGAACCCCGCCGCAGACCAGCCATTGCCAATGCTAACCACGTGCTTCATGTCGGCTGAAGCCGAAGGGACCGATTCCGTCAGGTCGGCGCTGATGAATAGAACGCCGGCTCCCGAGTCACGAAGGAGGAGCGAGAATTCCCTCGGCGTGACCCTGTGGTCGAGTGGTACGAGCACTGCGCCTACCTTCGCACTCGCGAAGAATATGACTACATACTCAAGAGAATTGCGGTCGGCGACAGCAACTCTATCGCCCTTTCGGACGCCGATGCCGACAAGGGCGCTTGCGAGTTGGTTGACCGTCGCGTTCAGGTCGCCGTAGGTTAGTGTCTTTCCCGTGGCGCTGCAGACAACCGCGAGCTTCTCGGGTGTCTGCGCCGCACTCCTGACTAGCACGTCGCCCAGTAGCATGACGATTCCGGCCCTACACCAGCTTCAACTCAAATATGGTTGGGTCCCTTGGTTGTACGTGGGTCACAGCCAGCGAAAGCTCGATCCTGATGGCGACGGACGCAGCAACGGCAAGGGGGATGAACCGCTACTGCGTCCAGCCAAGAGAGGAGCAGTTAGCCCGGCTACCCGCCGTATTAGGACCGAGTGCCGAACCGGCATCTCAGCGAGCGCGTCCGATTGATTTGCCTTGCTCACGCGAGGCAGCTATGTCGGCCCAGTTCACCTTCGTGGCTACCCATCTAGCATGTGTATTTGCCGCTCTCGATGACCGCGTCTGCGATATCCTGCTTCACTTGGGCGCCGTCTATCGGGACGGACTCCGCTAGGTCCTTCATGATGTCTACCACCATCCGTGAAGTCTCTCCCGGCTCCATCGCTCCGATAACCTGACGGGCGTTGCCGGCTACCCTCGGCAGCACCCCCTCCGCATACAGCTTGACCATATTGATCTTGATGTGCGACTCACCGTCACCAGTGGACCCGATGCACTTCTGAGCCCTCAGCATCCCGCTGTCCAAAGCGCATAAATCCATGGCCATATCGCTCATTGGCCCGAGCACGTCCTGCTCGTCTTCTATGGTGGAACCATACTTGGATGCAACGGCCTCGCAAAGCAGCACATATAGTCCCTTGAGCCTCGCCAGAATCTGCAACTGGTACGCCAGCGGGCCGCTGACATCTCCGGTCAGGGACTCATGTTCCGCCGTCCGGCTTCGCACGTCTTCCGCGACTGCTGAAAGCGGTATTTCGTTCTTGAGCGCCTTCCGCATCAACCAACCGGTGATGATCACCCTGTTTATCTCGTTTGTCCCTTCGTATATCCTGAAGATTCGGTGGTCCCGATAGATCCTCTCGGCAGGATAGTCCTCCACATACCCGTATCCGCCGTACATCTGCAGCGCCTCGTCGGACACGTACTCCAACATCTCGGAGCAGTAGACCTTGTTCATAGAGCATTCGATAGCGTATTCGGCGATCGACCTGGCAGTCTCTGCTCCTACGTCGCCGGCGGTCCTGTCTACGAGGGAAAGGCTTTGATCAATCAGGCCGGCTGTGCGATACAGCATGCTTTCCGCCATGTAGGTCCGCGTTGCCATCTCAGCTATCTTGTGTTTCATGAGCCCGAACTGACAGACCGGCTTGCCGAACTGAGTCCTTTCCCTGGCATACGCCACGCTGCCCTCTATTGCCTCCTTGGCGATGCCGACACATCCAGAGGCCACCTTGAACCTGCCAAGGTTGAGGATGTTGAAAGCCACAATATGGCCTCTGCCTACCTGGAAGAGGACGTTCTCCGCAGGTACCATAGCGTTATCCAGGAAGATGCTGCACGTCGAGGTGCCACGGATACCCATCTTCTTCTCCTCGGGGCCCGTTGACACCCCCTCAGAACCCCTCTCAATCAGGAAGGCTGTGAACTTGTCCCCATCGACCTTGGCATACGTGAAGATGATATCCGCGAAGCCGGCATTGGTGATGAACTGCTTCACGCCGTTCAGTGTGTAGTGTTGCCCATCCGGCGAGAGTATTGCCGTCGTCCGTATGGATAGCGCATCCGTGCCCGATTCCGGCTCGGTCAGAGCATAGCAGCCGATTGCTTCGCCGGTGGCCAGGGCCGGAAGGTACTTGTCCTTCAGTGAGTCGTCGCCAAACAGCGCCAGCGGCATCATCCCGATACCGGTATGGACATTGAGGGTAACCCCAAAAGAAGCCCCGGCCGCTGCTTTCTCGACAATCAACTGGGCGGCCACGATTCCAAGGTCCGTTCCTCCATACCGCTCTTCAATGTCAGCAGCGAGGAGACCCAGACCTCCTGCCTCCCGCATCAATCTCCTCATCAGATCGAAGTCCTTGTGTTCAAGTGCCTCGACGTGAGGCACAACCTCGTTCCTGATGAAGCGCTCGGTCGTTTTTGCCAGCATGGTGTGGTGCTCGCCGAAGTCTTCAGGAGTGAACACATCGGCCGAGTCTACCTCCTCCAGGAAGAAGGACCTGTATTGCGGCTCTGCAGTGTTTGCCACGTGCCTGTTCCCTCCCTGTATGAGGGCCGCTTGATGGCTGCTATCGGGCTCTCTCGCTCACAGCAAACCCCAGTCGCTCCACAGCCTGAATCGCGGCAGAGCTATCCTTCGATTCCAGGTGAATGACAAGGTCATGCTTCTGTACCTCAGGGAAGTCTATGGTGAACAGGGTGGTGATAGCTATCCCAGCCTTATTGACAGCAGCCAGCACCGTCTCGACGTCGGGCCCCGTATAGCAATCGCGGACCACTATGCGGCTGCCGGGCATGCCGATTCCGAGTATGTGGTTGAGTACCTTGTAGAAGAAGTCGTTGGTGGTGACAATCCCGACGAGCCTCTCATTCTCGATCACGAGCAAGGAGCCCACCCTCCTCGACTGTGCGAGCGCTACGGCTTCTTCTACGGTCATGTCGGGGTTGACAGTCACGACCTCCCGGCGCATCGCCTTCTCGACGGTAATCTTGTTCAGCATGTAGCTCAGCTCGTGCATGCTGAATGTCGTCAGGTCGGAGGGACCGGTTCTGTCCAGGGCGTCCTTCGTCACTACACCCACCAGCTTGCCTCGGTCTACCACCGGGAGCCGCCGGACTCTGTGGGCATCCAGTATTCGCCTGGCGTCTGCCAGCGATGTGTGACTGGATATCGTCACGACATTAGTAGACATAACGTCTCGCACAATCATCTTGCCACCTCTTGCACAGGTCTCCGGCAATGGACCTGTCATGCACAGAACGCCAGGAGACCCCTGCCCGATTGGAACGAGAACAGAGGTCTCTTGGCTACTCGCGGTGAAGAATTCATCAAAGCACGTGCGCTCGGCCAGCCTCACCGCCAGTATGCTTTCGGCGCCGGGTTGTGACCTGCCTAGGCCTGTATTCCCAGGCGCTTCACCGTTTCAGGCAGGGGGTAGCCGTTTTTGTCATAGCCTGCCGCGGCATAGACCTGCTCGCGCATCTCCTTGAAGTGCTTGTCCATTGAGAAGCCCTTGCTTCCGCCGTCTGGAGGCGCTACACCCAGGCGCGGCGAGTATGAATCGTGCTCAGGTGTCCAGCCGTGCCTGATGTTGAAGAGGCGCAGCAGCACATTTACACGGTCGCCAACCTCCAGCATCTTCTCCTTGTCCCAGTCCAGACCCGTCACGGTGTTGAGAACGTCCGCCATCAAGTCGAGTGGAACAGCGCTGGTGAAGAAGCATGTCCCCAAGCAGTCTGCAAACGTGTATTTCTGAATCATCTTGCTCTGTGATTTCGTCAACTCCGTGGGGTCGGTCTTCGACACCGGTTCCGTATAGCCAAGGTCCGGGTCCGGCAGCAGCTCCATCGATGCGAAGCCACCGATGGTCCCATAGTCGCAGACAGCCTGCCCCAGAAGCAATCCCCACTGCCCGCGTGGGTCGTGCACATGAGGCGCATTACCCTTGTGGGTGTAGATCGCCCTATCGTTCGCCTCCGAACCCAGCTTCTGGGTCACCTTGTAGATGCCCTCTGCGAGAAGGTCGCCGAAGCCTTCTCTGTTGGCGATCATCCTCATCAGCTTGAGGGCGGCATCAACATTGCCCCACGTGAGCTCCAGACCCCCGGCGTCCTCCTTCTTCAGCAGTCCGTCCTCATACATGTCTATTACCAGGGACAGAATGAAGGAAAGCTCCTTCGCATCCATTCCCAGCCTGTCGCATTCATCGCACAGCTTCAACGAAGCGAAGGGATCGTGGTTTCCGATTAGCGGCCCGAAGCCGGCCAGGCATTCGTACTCGGCCTCGTCGGCCTGCAGACCCTTGTAGGGCCCTTCGGGTACTTCTACCTCGTTGCAGTGCTCGAATGTGCAGGCATGACAGGGCTTGCGCCTGACCCTAGTCAACTGCTCGCGAATCGAGTTGAATTTGGCATGATCCTCGAATACGGCTGTCTTCAGGTTGTATGCGGGGAGCGAGCCAAAGGACTCCAGACCTGTGAAGAAAAGAGCCGTGCCACCGGCGTTCACCGCTCCACCCATCTGCGATTCGGAAGCGGCCTGCATCCACTGCTTTGCCAATTCCTTCAAACGGCTCTCATCGGCCACCGGTACCTTGCCCTTGCCGCTTACAACGACGGCTTTGAGGTTCTTGGCGCCGAAGACAGTCCCGCCCCCGTTGGTGCTGGACACGTGGCCGTCATCGCTAACTACGCACGCGTACTTGACGATGTGCTCCGCGGCTGGGCCGACCGCGGCAACACTGGCAAGGTTGCCATGCTCCTGCTTCAAGACACGTTCAGTTTCCAGCGCGTCAGTTCCCGCCAGTTTCGATGCGTCCCTTATCTCCGCCTTGCCGTCCTCTATTAGCAGGTAAACAAGCTTCGGCGACTTGCCCTGTATGATCACGGCATCGTACCCTGCGAACTTCAGACGCGCGCCGAGCCAGCCATTGGCCTGCGATGACGCCGCCAGACCGGTGAGTGTACCCTTGGTCGTCAGCGACCAGGTGCCGCTGCCCGGTATGCGTGTCCCGGTCAAAGGTCCTGTAGTCAAGACAAGGCGGTTACCAGGATCCAGAGCGTCGACCCCTGCTGCAACTTCCTTGTGGAGGTAGTAGGCGCCGAGACCTACACTCCCCATGTACTTCTCCAGGACGTCTTCGTCGATGTCCTCCTCTTTGAGTTGCCCGTTGGAGAGATCCACTCTCAGTAGCTTGCGTGTGTACCCACCTTTCACTTTGGCCATTGTTCCTCCCCTTGTCGGCTCTGCCATGCCGCGATATGTTGGCTACTTCAGCATGTGGCCGGCGTCCACTGCAAGCTCCGTGCCAGTGAGGAATGGCTCGGAGGCCAGGTACATGATGGCCCTGGATATGTCCGCCGGCTTGATAATTACGTCCGGGATAAGCCTGGTGTTCTCGGCGAACATCTCGATTACCTCGTCCGGCGTCTTCCCGAGCTTGGGCGCCAGCCCACGCAGCATCCCGGTATCGACCACACCCGGTATGACAGTATTGGCCCTGATGTTGTACTCGCCCAGCTCGACGGCCAGGCCGCGCGTCAGTCCCCTCATGCCGTGCTTGGCGCAGTTGTAGACAATGTAATTGGCGAAGCCTCTGATGCCGGTGGACGACGTGTTGATGATGCAGCCATCCCTCTGCTTCTTCATGTGCGGTACTACGTACTTGCAGACGCGGATAGCACCGGTGAGTGTTGTGTCAATTTGCGCGACGATGTCTTCCTCAGAGAGTTCGTCCAGCGGGCACATCCTTGCCCAAGCTGCATTGTTAATCACGATGTCTATCCGACCGAACTCCTTGATTCCGGTATCCACCATGGCCTTGACCTGGTCGTCCTTGGTTATGTCACAAATGACAGACACCACCTTGGAGCCCGCCTTCCTGCACTCTTCGGCAGTCTCCTCCAGTTCCTGAGATGTACCGAGAGGATACCCGGCCGACGGTACGTCCTTGGCTATGTCCGAGATCAGGAGGTTGGCTCCCTCCTTGGCGAAGCTTGTGGCGTGCGACCTGCCCTGCCCTCTGGCCGCTCCTGTTACCAATACGACCTTTCCATCGAACCTGCCCATTTGAATGCGCCTCCTTAACTAGACTGACTGATTGCCTTGGCGTAGTGCTGGCCGTGCCTCAGGGCTTGGCTGTGGCCGAGCCAGCACCCGCCTCGTTGATTCGCTTGCCAGCGATTCCCCGTGTCTTCACTTGAGAGGGGTTGTGCCCCCAAATCCTAGGGATAGGGTAGGCCCAACTCCTCTGTGACGTATGTCTCGATGGCCTCATACTGCTGTACCAGCGGCATGAAGTCCTCGTCCTTTGCCCAGAGCAAGTGCTCATCCTGCCCGTTCTCACCTATCCTGTGGAATGGGATGACGCTCTGGATCATCATGTTAGCGATGCCGTAGATGTCTTCACCGCCGTAATAGTAGTCGCAGAACAGCGCGCGTCCTTCGAAGTCCGGCGATCGGAGAGCGTCGGCGATGTCCTCGGGTTCCAGGCTCTCCGCATGCTTGATGCCATCGACGAAGCTGATGGGCGCGTTGGCCCACATGATAGTCATTGGGTCGAACGGGCCACCGTATTTGTCGATGTACCTATCCACCCAATCTCGTATCTCCGGCGTATAGGCTTCCGGTGCTATGCCCCAACCCATCATACCTTCGGCGTTCTCTTCGCCCGCGATGCCTACGTATGTCTCGACCTCACCGATGCTCACACTCGTCGCAATAGCTCCCTCGAAACCAGCTTCGCGTAGCTGTTTCACTATAGTTGCGGACTGTCCCGGCGGAGGCGGGATGGGATCAACCCAATCCGGGTCCTCATCGATTACTCTGAGGGCGATGGACGAGAAGTCCATAGCAGTGGGCTCGAAGTACTCCTCATGCACCGTCTCGATACCCAGCGCCTCACAGACCAACTTGGCTCCGTGCTCAACGAATCGTCCGGTGTCGGTGTCCGGCACAATGGCCGCGCGGGTCTTGATGTCCGGATTCATGTCGGCAAAGAAGGGGTAGAACGCTGCGGCCAATTGGTCGACCTGTGACATGGCAAGGAACATCAGAGGTTTGTCCTTGTCCACTGCGTACCATTGTCCGCCTATGTTGATCGAGAGGATGTTGTTCTCTGCCAGGATGTCGATTACCGGCCCAACAGGGTCAATGACCGATATGTACTCGACCCCGTCTTCGAAGATCAGCCTGTTGACTGCGGATACGGTATCCTCCAGGACAAATTTGGTATCGTATGCCTTCGCTTCGAAAGTGTAGGTCGTCCCGTCTATTGTCACCCCACCCTCTTCGTTCACCTGGTCAAAGACCAGTTCGGCCGACCGCAGATGCGGTATGCCCCACGGCGCTGCCGGCCCTGACAACGGAGTGGCGATGCCGAACGTTATGACTCCTGTCTCCGGCTCGGACTCGGAGTCACAGGCGAACGACATGCCTGCAACCATCGCCAGCAATACGACCAGAATGGTTGCGATGCTCTTCTTGCTCTTCAAAGCCTCCTCCTTTCCCGTTGGCCTATCTTCGCGTATACGGCTAATCTACGCACAGGCAAGTCCAACTTCACCCCCTTCCTGTCCTGGTGCTCGACACTTGAGCCGCAGCCAAATCATCTCCAGTACTGTTACGCGCATGTCCGTGTTGCAGCGTGAGACCACGCGTCTTGGAGTGACGAGGCAGTATGTCTCCCCCGCAGGTTCTGCGAGACCGCGATGACTTCACTCGTCAACTCCAAGAGTGATTCTGTCCGACGTTTGGTCCGCTACTGGTATCGGAGTTTTCCAGCCGAGGGGGCGGCTTGTGGAATCAGAATTCCATCAACTGGATGTGTTCTGTACATTACTACAGATATCATAAGATGTCAATATCCACGGACCTAGACGCCAACACGAATCTGCGGGCGGAGTGTGCGACGGCACTATTGACAGAACCGACCTTTTGGTCTAGTATAGCTAGCAATGAAATATATATTTCGTGGTGTGGAATGTCGGAACAACAGTCTACAGTGAGAACCGTCGTCAGGGCTGCAGAGATAGTCAAGCTCCTGTCGGACGGCCCCAAAGGGGTCGTGGAAGTCGCCAATACTCTAGGTCTGGGCCAGGCCACCGTACACAGGCTGCTGCGAACACTCGATTCGGTGGGAATAGTCCTTCAGGACCCATTAACCCGCAGGTACAACCTCGGCCCACTGCTGTGGAAGATCGGAGCAGGTGCATACAGCGCATATGATTTCCTGGTGCTCTGCTCTTTCGATGAGATGAAGCGACTGCGCGATCTCACCGGGGAGACCGTGGGCCTCTATGTACGTGTTGGCACACAGCGACTGCTCCTTGAAGGCCTCGAAAGCAAGAGCCACATCAAGTTCGCAGTGGAGAAGGGATACACCGCCCCTGTGTACACGGGTGCGCCCGGCAGGGTGCTGCTCGCTGGAATGAATGATGGGGAACTTGCGGCCATCTTGAATCTCCTGGAGCTTCCGTCCGTGGGTCCTGCGGCAATTACGGACAAGTCCGCACTGGTGGAAGAGATATCCAGGACGCGTGAGCGCGGATATGCGATAAGCTCGGGCGAATGGGTGCCCGGATCCACATCGATTTCGGTTCCTGTCAAGAACTACGTCTGCCCTGTTTGCCTCAGCGTGTTCGGTCCTGACTATCGTCTAACCAACCCCATGCATTTCGTCCCCGAGCTCATGGCAAGCGCGAATCGTATCTCCGATAGACTCCTCTCACATTGGGCACCAGCGCTCGGAGGCGAACCGGGCAAGGAGCGCGCAAGACGAAAGGAAGCCGAGAAGTAGGACCGTCTCTCAGGGGAGGCGCTCGATTCGAGGAGACCCCCGCCTTCCCGAGTCACCAGCCACGCACATACCAGAGCCGCAATCGCATTGTCTCCGCGGTGGGTACGTTCGGAGAGACCATGGGGATAAGGTCTGTCATTGAGCGCACACCCAGAAGCGCACTGGTAATTGCAGTCGCTGCAATACTGTTCATTGCGCTGTGCGCCGGGCTGGTGATGACTGATGCTGTCAGGTTCCCAACCCTGATGAACAGCATAGTCTACGGCCTCATAAACGCTTCCCTATACATGCTGATAGCGCTCGGCCTTACGCTCCTCTTCGGCATGATGAACATCATCAACTTCGCCCATGGGGCAATCTACATGCTGGGAGCCTTTGGCATCTACTACTTCTATGGAGTGCAGACGGCGAACTACTTCCTCGCCTTCGCGCTGGCCGTTCTGTTCATGGGCATACTGGGAATCGTCGTGGAGCGTGGTGTATACCGTCCCCTTCGAGGCAACCTTAACGCCAACCTGGTAGCGCTCCTGGGACTGAACATCCTGATCAGCAGCGCAGTCCTCCTCAGCTTCGGGACCCTGGACAAGAGCGTGCCCACAGTGTTCAAAGGCGTGGTGGAAATAGGTTTTCTCAATGTTAGCCTGGAGAGGCTTGTCGTCATACCGTTCTCAATTGCGCTTCTCTTTGGACTGTATTTGCTGCTCTACAAGACCAAGTTCGGGAGAGGCATGCGGGCTGTCAGTCAGGACCGCGAAGCCGCCGGACTGCAGGCCGTCAATGTCAATGCGATAAACGCGCTCGCATTTGCGGTCAGCTTCTCGCTCGCGGGTGCCGCAGGTGCACTGATCGCTCCGTTCGGTCGAATAGACCCGGCAATGGGTTTCAAGCCCCTGCTCATCTCGGTCATCATCATCATCTTGGGGGGACTGGGTAGCCTGCGTGGGGCTATCCTCGGAGCCCTTATCGTCGGACTGTTTGAGAGCGTTGGAACCATATTTTTCGGGTCAGATATGGCTTACCTGTATCTCTTTCTATTCCTGTTCGTACTGCTGATATTCCGCCCACAGGGACTGTTTGGCCATGAACATGAGTGACATTCTGCTCAAGCTGAAGAACCGGGCAACTCCTATCACGGTGGTTGTGGTCTTCATTGTCCTCGCCCTACTCCCGCTGACCGGAGAGCGCTACTACATGTATCTCATGACCGTGGTATTCATCAACGTGATACTGGCAGCGAGCCTTCGACTCACGTTGATAACCGGGCAGTTCAACGTTGGCCACCCGGCGTTCATGGCGATAGGTGCCTACACGGCCGTGATATGCGCCCGATCGCTCGGCGTGCCGACGGGAGTCAGTCTGCTTATCGGCGGACTGGCGCCGGCACTGGTCAGTGTCCTGATTGGCAGGACGGTCCTGCGCCTGAGAGGAGTGTACTTCGCTCTGGTTACTATCGCTCTGGTGGAGGTCGTGCGAGTCGCAATCAGCCGAGGTGGCAAGGTCACGGGCGGCCATGTAGGAGTACGTGACATGCCGCCTTTCTCCGTCTTCGGGTGGGATATCGGCGGCACGCAGGACTTCTACATATTCGGATTCATCCTCGTCGTCATATCCCTGTTTGTTCTCTATCGGATTGAGGCATCTCGGATCGGCCTCACCTGGAAGGCAATCAGCCAGTCGGAGGAACTGGCCTCCATGTCAGGTGTGAACGCCATGGCCTACAAGACGGCGGCATTCGCGATTGGCAGCTTCTTTGCAGGTGTCGCAGGGGCCTATCTTGCCTACTTCAGCCGGTTCTTGGTTCCAACCATGTTCGACTTCAACATGGCGGTAAACATCCTCATCTTCAACTACGTGGGAGGACTGGGCACAATCATGGGGCCCGCCCTGGGAGCCAGCTTTATGACGCTCATATCCGAACCGTTCAAAGGGCTTCCTCAATACGAGACCATATTCTTCGGTGCCATTCTCATCCTAGTCATCGTCATCCTGCCCGGCGGGCTCATCACTCTTCCCGATCGGCTAAGAAGCATATCACTACCGTTCGGAGCGAAGAGGGCCAAAGCGCCAACATAACGAATGGGCTGTGGACTGTGTCATGGAGTACATTCTCGGGACTGACAGGCTAACCAAGAACTTCGGAGCCCTCTGCGCGGTTAACTCGCTTAGTATCGACATTCAGAAGGGCGGAGTAACCGGTCTGATCGGGCCGAACGGCGCGGGTAAGACCACGGTATTCAATCTCATCAGCGGCTTCCTTAGGCCGAGTTCGGGCCACGTTTACTACAAGGGCAAAGACATCACAAGGCTCAAGCCGCACAAGGTCTGCGGCCTGGGGTTGTCTCGAACGTTCCAACTGGTGAACAGCTTCCCGGAGTTCACTGTACTGCAGAACGTTCTCATAGGCCGACACCGGAGGGCCAACCTCACACCGCGGATGCTGATCAGGTGGCCGTTGAAGGACGAGGTGGACGAGGCCATGGAAGTGCTTAGACTGGTGGGTCTCGAACGCTTCCACAATGAGGTCTCCTCGAGCCTTAGCTCAGGCCAGCAGAAGAGCCTGCAGTTCGCTGTTGCCCTGATGTCGCATCCCGAGTTGCTCCTCCTCGACGAGCCGTTGTCGGGTATGACGCCATCGGAGATCGATTTCATACTGCGTATCGTGAGAGAGATCCGGAGCCAGGGTGTCACTGTCCTTCTGATCGAACACAACATGAAGGCTGTTATGGGGATATGCGACCACATTATCGTTATAGACTTTGGCAGCAAGGTAGTCGAGGGCCCGCCGGAGTTGATCAGAAGCCACCCCGAGGTCATCAAGATATACCTGGGCGAGGAGGAAGAGATTGCTGTTTGAGGCTAGGGGACTGACCATCAGCTACCAGAGGCATACGCCTGTTGTCCGTGATGCTTCGTTCGTGGTGGAGGAGGGGGACTGCACTGCGTTTGTGGGGGCAAACGGCAGCGGTAAGAGCACCATCATCAAGGCCATATGTGGGCTCCAGCCGCTTTCTGAGGGAGAGATATGGTTCGATGGGGAGAGGATCGATACGATTCCGGTGCACAAGATCGCGGGCAAGGGGATTGCCCTGGTACCGGAGGAACGACGGCTGTTCCCCAGCATGTCGTGTCTCGAGAACCTCCAAATGGGGGCCTATAAGGAACGCAACGGGCGCAAATCGAAGGAGAACCTGGAAAGGGTCTTCACATATCTGCCCCGTTTGAGGGAGAGAATGCATCTCTTTGCCCAGCGACTTAGCGGGGGCGAGCAGCAAATGCTCGCTATCGGCAGAGCCCTGATGGCCAATCCAAGGCTGCTCATTATGGACGAGCCTTCGTTTGGCCTGTCTCCGGTGCTGGTGGCAGAGATCAAGCGGATAATCACCGAGATCAAGCAGAGAGAGAATATGACGATTCTTGTCGCCGAGCAGAACGCGCGGATGGCCTTCAGCATAGGACAGTACTGCTACGTTCTTGAGAGCGGACAGATCGCGCACGAGGGCAGCACGGCCGAGTTGCTGCAGGATGACAGGGTTCGGGAAGCTTACCTGGGGACCTAGCCAAACTCCGGGCCCCGATCGGGCTCCACCCGGGGTGCCACCGGGATAGCCGTTGCCCCGTCATCCAGAAGCGTCACAGGTATACGAATGGATCGAGAAGACAGTCTCAAAGATCTCAAGCGTGAATGGGAACAGCGCGTCATAGATACCATGCGCGGCGGCGGCCAGGGGCCAGCCGATGGATTCCGTACTGAGTCGGGCATCGAGGTCAAGCCGCTCTACACACCTCTGGACCTCGAAGAGATCGGCTTTGACTGCGCCAAGGACCTGGGATTCCCCGGCAAGTTCCCGTTCACCAGAGGCAAGGACCCTCTTGGCTACAGGCAGAAGCCCTGGCTGATGCTGCAGTACTCCGGCTACGGGGACCCGGAAGAGACCAACAAAAGATACAGGTTCCTGCTCGAACAAGGTGGTACCGGAATCTCGGTTGCCCTGGACCTCCCGACGCAGCTCGGGCACGACTCTGATGACCCTTTGGCCGAGGGAGAGGTCGGCAAGGTAGGAGTGCCAATCGACTCGCTCCAGGATATGGAGACGCTGTTCGATGGCATTCCACTGAACAAGCCTCGACAGATAAGCACGACGGCCAACGCCATCGGACCCATCTGGCTGGCTATGCTGATAGTGCTGGCTGAGAAGCAGGGGGCGCCTGTTCAGGAATGCTCATTCAGGATACAGAACGATGTTCTGAAGGAGTTCATAGCGCGAGGGCTGTACATATATCCGCCGGAGCCATCTCTGAATCTCTCGACCGACCTCATAGCCTATTGCGTAGACAACTATCCTCACTGGGCACCTTTGACCGTCTGCGGTTACCACATCCGCGAGGCGGGCGCCAGCGCGCCACAGGAGATCGCTTTCGCAATCGCGAATCTAGTCGCGTATGTCGACGCAGTCCGCGAGAAGAACGTCTCTCTCGAAACATTCCTGCCAGGGCTGGCGAGCCTTTTTTCATGTGGAATCGACTTCTTCGAGGAAATCGCCAAGTTCCGAGCCCTGCGCCGGCTGTGGGCCCGCACTCTGTATGAACGGTACGAGGTGTCCGATCCGGACCTGCTGAGTTTCAACATCCTCAGCTTCACTGCGGGGAGCACGCTTACTGCTCAGCAACCCATGAACAACCTCGTGAGGGTTGCCGTGGAGGTGCTTGCTTCGGCGCTGGCCGGATGCCAGTACATACACGCCAGTTCGATGGACGAGGCGTTGTGCACGCCTACGGAGCAGTCGCTCAAAATGTCTCTGCGCACTCAGCAGATCATTGCGAACGAGACGGGCGTAGAACGCACAGTGGACCCGCTCGGAGGATCCTATTTCATCGAGCGCCTGACCACCGAGATAGAAGAACGGGCCAAGAAGCACCTCGAACTGATACTCGATATGGGCGGAAGCATCGAAGCGATCAGAAGCGGGTACTACCATCGGGAACTCTCCAGGTCGGCGTTCGAGTTGAACCGGCGAATTGAGGAAGGGGAGCATGCGGTCGTCGGAGTCAATCGATACGTTGAGGAGGACGAGCCGTACTGCGAACTGCTCAGAGTAGACCCAGGTCTTGAGATGAAACACAAGGAGAAGCTGAAGAAGCTTAGAAGCGCACGAAACAGTACGGCGGTGCAGGAAGCCCTGGGGTGTGTCAAGGAGTCCGCCGAGAATCGAGAGAACGTAATTCCAACCCTGATTGAAGCTGTGCGCGCCTACGCGACCGTGGGCGAGATGTGCGACGCGTTGAGGGACGTATACGGCGAGTACTCAGGGCCTGGTCACTTCTGAGGGCCAGACGGGGGCTGCGCGGAGAATGATACGAGTGCTCATAGCCAAGCCGGGACTGGATGGTCATGACCGCGGTGCGAAGACGGTTGCGAAGGCGCTTGCCAATGCCGGTATGGAGGTGATCTACACCGGCATACGACAGACTCCGGAGCAGATTGTGGCTACAGCAATTCAGGAAGACGTCGACGTGATCGGGCTGAGTTGCTCATCCGGGGCCCATGACACACTGTTCGCCCGTGTCATTAACACGCTGCGCGAGCGAGGACGAGGAGATATCCCGGTCATAGCTGGCGGAACAATCCCTGTTCAGGATGCCAACGCATTGAAGGCATCAGGGATAGCAGAGGTGTTCGGTGCCGGTACCAGAATGGAGGATATCGTGACCTGGGTCAGAAACCACGTAGGAGATAAGGCTTGAGGAGGAATGACACGTCTCCCCTCGGCTGAATTCGACGACTGGGGACACACGGGTCTATGCAAATGGAACAGATTATCAAGCAGATAGACCACATAGGTATTGCAGTCCGCGACCTCGAAGCTGCTCTGAAGGACTACGAGAGGTTGTTCAAGGTGAGACCTGTGCACACAGAAGTCAGGGATGACCTGCACGTTCGAGTTGCATTCATTCCGATTGGGGAGGCGATGATCGAACTGCTGGAGCCGACAGTGCCCGGCATGGGGAGAATCGGCGAGTTCATTGCCAGCCACGGCGAAGGCCTTCATCACGTGGCGTACAGAGTCGGCGGTGACATAGGCCGTATCCATGAGGACATGAAGCAGGCCGGCATTGCACTCAGAGATGAAGAGCCCAGGCTCGGTGCGAACGGGTCCAGAATCGTGTTTGTGAGTCCTGAGGAGACAAGGAATGTGTTGACTGAACTGGTTGAACGGGGCAGAGAAGCATAGTCAGGATCAAAGTGCAATGAACGTTCGGGAAGCTTTGGAAGTCAGCACAGCCAGGAACGGGGAGAGGACCTACCTTCGTTTCGCGGATGAGGCTGTCGCCTATGCAGAGTTCGACCGACGGGTTAACAGGATGGCAAATGCGCTGCTCAGCCTGGGCATCAGCAAGGGGGACCACTGCGCGATAATGCTTCCCAACTCGACCGAGTTCCTCTACGCGTGGTTCGGGCTCAACAAGATAGGAGCTGTCGAGGTACCGGTCAACACGCAGCTCAAAGAATCGGAGGTGCACTACATACTGGAGCACTCCGAGTCTGTGGCAATCATTGCGTCCTCAGAATACGCCTCCCTCCTGGTGAGCATATCTGACGCACTGCCGTCGATGAATACGATCATTCTGGTCGGGGACCGGACAGTGGCAGGCACAGTGGCATACGAAGACATTATGACGGGGGCATCGGAACAGGCGCCGCTGGGGATTCCCGTTGCCGAGTCTGATCCTGCTGTAATCATCTACACGTCAGGCACAACTGGACGGCCGAAAGGCGTTGTCCTCTCCCATCGCGCCCTCGTGGAGACGGGCAGGTCGTGGGCCTATACGGCTGCGGTCCGTGAGAAGGACCGAATAATGACCCCGATGCCGCTGTTCCACGCAAACGCACAGGTCTATTCCACGATGGGCAGTCTGGTTGCGAACGCGTCCTTGATACTGCTGGAGAAGTTCAGTCGCTCGCGCGTTATCGAGCAGGCCCGACACTTCGAAGCGAACAGGCTCGTGATAGGGGCCCCCATCATCCCAATGATCTGGAGTCGCGAGCCCATGGAAGACGACGCGGACAATCCGATCGAGGTTATGCAGGCCGGAGGTGTTCCCAAGGAGTACTCCCACGAGTTCGAGGCCAGGTTCGGCGTACGTGTACAGACCATCTACAGCCTTACCGAGTCTCCGGTGTGCATTATGGGTCCAAGTGATGTATCGAGACCGCGCAAGGTGACGCCGGGCATCGGCTATCCGATGGAACACCCGGATTCGGACTTCCGCAATGAGGTCAAGATCGTCAACGAGCAAGGCCGGGAGGTGCCAACCGGCGCAGAGGGGCAGATAGTCGTCAAGAACCCGGCGGTGATGATCGGCTACTTCAAAGACGCCGCGCACACTGCAGAGATCAAGTGCGATGGATGGATCCATACCGGCGATGTCGGGTTCAGAGATGAAGACGGCTACTTCTTCTTCATGGGCAGGCAGAAGGATGTAATCCGGCGCAAGGCAGAACTCATCTCCCCAACCGAAATCGAAGAGGTGATCAACGGTCATCCGTCAGTAGAGGACTGCGCTGTGATCGGGGTCCCGTCCGGACTCGGTACTGCGGAGGAGGAGATCAAGGCCTACATCTCGCTTCGTCCCGGCAGCGAAGCGAAGGCTGAGGAGATCATCGATGTCTGCTATCGAAGCCTTGCTGACTTCAAGGTACCCAGATACGTCGAGTTTCGGCAGGAGCTGCCGAGGACGCCTCTCGGGAAGGTCCAGAAGGCTGCACTGAAGTCCGAGAAGAAAGCACCCGGAGAGGGGTGTTATGACCGCGAGGCGGTGGAGTGATGTCGAGTGCGGAGCGGGTGCACGGACTCAAGGTCGACCACATAGGAATAGCGGTCGAGGCGCTGGACGACGCGGTCGATATCTTCGAGAAGAAGCTGGGGGGACAATCTCTGTATCGCTCGGAATCGCAGGAACAGGGGATGGTGTCGGCGAAGATGCAACTCGGCGAGGTGGAGTTCGAGCTGATGGAGCCGATATCACCGGAAGGTCCCGTCGGCAAGTTCGTGGCGAAGAAGGGCCCGGGGGTTCACCACGTATCCATTCGGGTATCCGAACTGGACCACACCATAGAGGCTCTGAAGGAGACCGGCGTCGGGGTCGGGAGGATATTCCGTGGAGAGGGCTATCGTGTCGCCTTCATTCATCCGAAGGACGCGCTGGGTGTGCTAATAGAGTTGATTGAGCGCACGGGAAGCAGTTGAGGACGCGCGTTGAACATGAGTAGAGAAGGGCAGGCAGTGGGTCAGGCGGGTCAACCACGGGAGGCGGAATGGTAGGAATAGTCTCCTACGGCGTCTACGTACCGCTCCACAGGCTCGAGTTGGCCGCAGCGCAGCCGGGAGCCAGGGGCGAGAGAGCAGTTGCCAACTTCGACGAAGACAGCGTCACCATGGGTGTTGCCGCAGGTATGAACTGTCTACGTACAGTCGACAGGAATACGATTGACGGCTTGTTCTTCGCTTCCACAAGCTTCCCATACAAGGAGAAGCTCAACTCGGTGATCGCCGCCACTGCCCTTGACCTCCGGTCGGACATACAGACAACCGACTACGCGAACTCTCTGCGAGCCGGGACAACCGCCTTGAAGGCCGCCCTGGACACAGTGAAGGCAGGCTCGGCGCGCAGGGTCATGGTGATAGTGTCTGACCTGAGAGTACCACAGCCGGGCTCTGACTTCGAAACACTGCTGGGCGACGGAGCAGTCGCATTCGTCATCGGCGGGGATGATGCCGTGTCGGTCGAGGTTGTAGATAGTCACACGATATGCGATGAGATTCTTGACGTATGGCGAGCCGACGACGACACCTACGTACGCTCCTGGGAGGCGCGGTTCAATCTCGACGAAGGCTATTTCAGAGTCCTTCCTGTGGCGGTATCCGCGTTGATGGAGAAGTCGGGCCTGCGAGTTGGTGATATCAACAAGGCGGTGTTCTACGGTCCGGACAGCCGCCGGCATCGACAGATGGCGGGAAGGCTGGGGTTGGATGCCGGCCAGGTCCAGGACGCCATGTTCGGATCACTTGGCGATACCGGGGCCGCATTCGTCCCTATGGTCCTCGCCGGGGCCCTGGACGGTGCAAGCGTTGGTGACAACATACTGGTCGCGAGCTACGGCAATGGAGCCGATGCGCTTCTCTTGAAGGTATTGACACAGCCAGAAACAGCCAGGAGCCTGGCGGACTACTTGGGATCTCGGAAGACTCTGAGTGACTACAAGGCCTATCTGAGGTGGCGGGGCCTCATCGATATGGTGACCGGACGGCGCAGGCCGCCTACACCCGTCCCATCCGCTTCATCGATCTGGCGCGAGAGAGACCAGATAATCCGACTCTACGGGTCAAGGTGTCGACAGTGCGGGACGGTCCAGTACCCTCCACAGAGAGTCTGCACGAGGTGTCACGCCAAGGATGAATTCGACAGGCACAGGTTCTCGGACAAGACTGCCCGGCTGTTCACATACGGAATCGACAACCTGACCCCTAACCCCGATCCACCAAGGGTGTTCACGGTTGTCGACTTCGATGATGGTGGAAGGATGTGGCTCGACATGACGGACAAGGAGGAGAGCCGACTGGCGGTATCGATGCCCGTTGAGTTGACATTCCGCAAGCTGTTCACTCTCGAAGGCATCCACAACTACTACTGGAAGTCCATGCCCGTCAGGTTCTAGTTTCGGAGAGCGAGATGGAGAGCATCAGGGACAAGGTGGCAATAGTCGGGATGGGGTGCACCAGGTTCGGAGAGCTGTGGAACAAGGGCGTAGACGATCTGGTCATAGACGCGTGTTATGAAGCCTTCGGGGACGCGCACATAGGCCTCGAAGACGTGCAGGCCGCTTGGCTGGCAACCAACAACAGCGGTCATCGCGGGGTCGCGCTCCTAGCGCCGCTGAAGATGCGTGGGATACCTGTCACCAGAATCGAGAATGCCTGCACGGCCGGTACGGATGCCTTCAGAAACGCCTGCTACGGTGTTGCCTCAGGCGCGTTTGACGTAGTTCTCGTATGCGGGGTGGAGAAGCTGAAGGACTACGGCTTCTCGGGCCTCCCGGCCAGCCCTCCGTCCTATCCCGAGATGGCCCTCAGCCAGACTAGGCCGGCGACGCCGATGCCGCTGCAGTTCGCGCTCATGGCGAACCGGTATTTCCACCAGCATGGTATCGACTACCACGAGGGGAAGACCGCATTGGCCAAGATCGCGGCCAAGAACCATCACAACGGCACGCTCAGTCCCAAGGCCCATTTCAGGAGTGAGGTCTCCATCGATGCAATCGTCAACGCACCTATGATTGCGACACCGCTCGGGCTGTTTGACTGCTGCGCCGTGAGTGACGGCTGTGCAGCGGCAATCATAGTGCCCGCCGACTTGGCTTCGCGGTACCGAGACGACTACGTCCTGGTCAAGGGCCTTGGCCTTGCAGGGGGAGATGAGTACGCTCAGATTCCATCCGACTTCGATTGGACTCACTGGGAGGAGAACCTGGCGGCGTCCGCCATGGCCTATCGAGATGCTGGAGTCACCAATCCGCGCGAACAGATCGATATGGCCATTGTGCACGACTGCTTCACTATCAACGAACTGGTTACCTACGAGGACCTCGGCTTCAGCGAGCGAGGCAGGGCGCTGGAAGACATCGATTCCGGGTTCTTCCAGTTGGATGGCGGCCTGCCTGTGAATACGGATGGCGGCCTCTTGTGCTTCGGCCATCCAATTGCCGCCAGCGGACTGAGAATGATCTACGAGGCATACAAGCAGCTTCAGTGCAAAGCGGGCGAGCGTCAAGTAGAAGGAGTCAGGCTTGCGCTGACGCATAACATCGGAGGTTGGCCGGGAGCCATGACGTCAGGGGTTTCGGTTCTTGGCCGACAGGATTGAATGCTCGGTGCCGACAGCGGCAGGTATTCCGATTCCGCTGCGTGCACGTGTAGCCCTGGAAGGAGTGGGAGCATGGCGAGAGAGATCAAGTGTCCTTGGTGTGGCGAGGCACAGAGGGAGAACGAGATCGCGATGAGGAACCTCACGAATGCTCAAGGGGATGTGGTTGAGAGGAGATGCGCCAAGTGCCACAAGCTGCTGGCAGCGTATCTTGAGGACGAAGGCAACTTCATCCCGAGAATACGCAAGTTCTAGTGTGCGAAGGAGGTTACAGGTGGCAGGGAAACAGAATAGTCGAGTTGCCCGGGTAGCTGAAGCTACTCTGGATGATACCACGCTGACCGATTGGGAACAGAGGCTCGGTCTGGAGCTCCGGGTCGGGCAGGTCTTCAATCAGACGGTATCGTACGAAGCGATCAGAAACTTCGCGAACGGCATAGGCGATTCAAACCCGCTTTATCGCGATCCTGAATACGCAAGTGGAACGACTTATGGGGCACTGGTTGCTGCTCCAAGCTGGACTGCGAGCGTATTCCCCCACTGGGTGCTGCAAGGATTGCCGGGCATCCATGCGGATCATTCGGCCTCCGACTGGGAGTTCCTTAGGCCGATCTACGTCAACGACAGGATAACACCCAAGTGCTATTTCGTTGGATATGACGTGAGAAGCAGCAAGTTCGCTGACAAGACGGCCTTCGAGTACCAGAGATTCGAGTACTGGAACCAGCGAAATGAGTTGGTCAGCAAGGGCTACAACCTGCTCGTGAGGTATGAGAGACAGGCGGCACGCGGTAAGTCGGATGCAGGGAAGGGCAAGTACGATCACATAGCGATACCACATCCGTGGGACGACGAGGCACTGGAGAGAGTGGATGAGGATATTCTGGCCGAGGAGATACGCGGGGGCGAGCCCAGATACTGGGAAGACGTGAAAGTGGGCGATGAGTTGAAGCCGGTAGTGAAGGGCCCGCTGGGTATGACGGATATGATTGCCTACTGCGCCGGCGCTGCGCCCGTTCAACTGGCGGCGCATGGTACTCAACTCCGACTGTATAAGAAACACCCGGCCTGGGGATTCCGCGATCCTGAACTGCACTCTTGGGAACCGATATACGCGGTGCACTATCTCGTATCTGCCGCCCAGGCCGTGGGCGCGCTGTACGCTTATGACGTGGGTGTTCAGAGGCACTGCTGGCTGACAAACCTGCTGACTAACTGGATGGGGGACCACGGGTGGTTGAAGCGCTGCGATGCTCAGTACCGGCAGTTCGTATATCTTTCGGATTCGGTATGGTTCAGAGGGAAGGTGACCGGGAAGTACATCGATGAGTACGGCGAGTACTGCGTTGACATCGCTACGTCCGGTGTCAACCAGCGTGGCGACGATACAATACCGGGTGAGGCAACCGTGATTCTACCCTCCAGCGAGGCTGGGACCTGGCCGGTGGAGAGAAGACTGCCGCCCAGGGAGTACCGAGGCACCGGGAAGGGTGTCTACTTTGACTGACGAATGCCGTCGTTGAGGAGCAGGCAAGCATGAGTTGGGAAGAAGAATATAGGCGGAAGACCGTGTCAGCGGAAGAGGCGGTCAGCCACATAAGGTCGGGCGACAGAGTCGCCTTTGCGTATGGCCTCGAGCCGAATGACATCGCTCTGGCGCTTGTGGGAAGAGTGGGGTCAGTAGAGAACATCCAGCTCTACGTGCCGGCTCCGGGAAGGGACCTCCCCTGGTACGAACCTGGCTGGGAAGAGATGTTCAACGTCAGCATCGGCTACGTGCTCCCCGTCGCGAGGCGGATGATGGACGAGCGGCGGTGTGACTACATGGTGAGCGGCTTGCGGTGGGCTGAGGACCCATCCGTTCGGGAGCCTGTGGATGTGCTCCTCATATACCTGTCGACGCCGGATGAGCACGGCTATAGCAGCTTTGGTGCCTCCATGTGGGACAAGAAGGAGGCGGTACGAGACGCCAGGCTCGTTTTGGCCGAAGTGAGTCCGGACCTGATCCGGACCTACGGTGACAACCATGTGCATGTGTCCGAGATAGACTTCTTCGTGCCGCATACTCCGACGGGCAAGGTGCCCGGCACCACCGACATCCTGGGCAGGAGGACATCCGGTCCAAGCCAGGAGATAAGCACCATCGCCGAACACGTGATCAGCCTTATCCAGGACGGCGACACTCTGGAGGTCGGCGTCGGTGGGGCCGCTGAGTGGGTGGTGCAGCACGAGGCTCTGGGCACCAGGAACGACCTTGGAGTTCACTCGGAGAATCTGCCGCGGGGAACGGCTTCGCTGGTCATGAACGGCGCGGTAACGGGGCGATGCAAGACTTGGAACCCCGGCAAGGTCGTGTCGACTGCCTGTGGCGGTGGCACGCGGGAGGAGATGGACTTCATCAATATGAACCCGGTCTTCGAGCTCTACAGCTCGGATTATGTGCTTGACCCCCGGGTGATAGCCGCCCATGACAACATGGTTGCCGTCAATGCGGCTCTGTCGGTCGACCTCACGGGACAGATTGCCGCCGAGTCGGTAGGCCCGACCATGGTTAGCGGCACCGGTGGACAGTTAACGTTCGCGATAGGCGCATCGCTCTCCAGGGGTGGCCGGAGTATCACGGTCCTGCCGTCCACAGCGGGAAAGGGCAGTCTCTCGCGAATCGTACCCCAACTTGAGCCCGGAACCGTGGTCAGCGTACCCAGAAACCTCGCTGACATAGTTGTGACTGAGTATGGCATAGCAAGACTCCGAGGTAAGACGCAACGTCAGAGGGCTCACGAGTTGATTTCAACAGCTCATCCTGATTTCCGAGATGAACTGCGAAAGGAAGCTCAGCGCCTGTTCTGATCGGAGGCCGGAGGCGTCACCCCTTAACAGGAAGCATGATGTGACTGAGGAGGCTGCAAGATGACCAGCCATAGCAAGGTTACAAGCCGTAGACAGGAGCTGGAGGGCTTCTTCAAGCGGTATCCGCAGGTGCCGCGTGAAGTCATAGTGCAGGAGGATGCATTGCGCCTTGGCCTGTCGTTCACCGACCGGGCCATCGCAAGAGTGGAGCCTTTCGCCTCCAAGACATACTGGCTCTTCACCTACGACAGGGTGAAGCCGGACGAGATGGCTCACAACGAAGCCCGCAAGCTGCCCGTCGACATCTTTCTCCACGGTGGGATCTACGACCTGCGTGGACGCGTCTGCGTTCAGGTTAGGACCGACCCCAAATCGCCGTACGTGGTCGACGTAGCCGATGATAAGCTCGTGTTCTGCGAGCGCGACGGGGACAAACTGGCACCGATTGCAGAGGTGCACGATCCATACCCGCTCCCCGACTGGATGTCGAAAACGCTGCCGGACGGCACGAGGTACAACAGTATCGCAGCAGTGAGCGGCCAATACTCTGAGCTGCGGTTCACAGTATTCCGCATGTGTCAGTACTGGGGCCCTCATATGGAATGCAAGTTCTGTGACATGAACAATGCCGCGAGGCAGCAGAAAGCTCTGGGCATTCGCACGCAGAAGCAGTGGTATGAAGACGTCGACAGTGTTGCCGTCATCGCGGAAGAGCTCATGCTACATGCGGAGTGGCCCGAGGGCAAGAAGCCGAGATGCATATTCATCACCGGCGGACAGATACTGAACACAGTCGGGGGACTGAACGAAGATGACTTCTACATGGGATACGTGGAGGCTATAAGGGAGAGGATTGGTAACCGCTGGCCCATTTGCCTCCAGACGGCCCCAAAGACGAAGGAGGTCGCGAAGCGGTATCGACAGGCCGGAGTTTCTGCCCATGAGACGAACCTTGAAGTCTGGGACAGGGACATATTCAGGGAGGTCTGTCCCGGCAAGGAGAAGCACTACGGTTGGGAGAACTGGGTGCAACTCATGTGTGACGAAGTGGATGTCTTCGGGGAAGGTAATATCTCACCTTGCCTCGTTGCGGGTGTTGAATTGGGGAAACCATACGGTTTTCGGACTCTGGACGAGGCTCTGGCGTCTAACCGTGAATGCTTCGAGTACCTCATGTCTCGCGGGGTCATCCCGAGACCGTTCCACTGGGTTATCGAACCCGGTTCGTCCCTAGCGGAGAAGAATGTTGAGGGCCCTCCGCTGGAGTACTTCATAAGGCTGAATATCCAATGGCATGAGATATGGCAGAAGTACCGGCTGCCACCGGTGCGCCGGTTCAATATCATGGCACCGGGGCGGGAGGAAGCACCGCGTGGTTGGGTGTCCATGGGCATGTAGACGAGACGGTTCGCCGCAGCGGCAATCAGCCGTCGAGGAAGGAGGTGCGAAATGGCTGAGAGGATGAGCACTGGTGGACTGATGACTATGGTTGCATGGAGGATCATGACCGAGTTCCTCGCCGTGAAGGAGGGGGAGGAGGTCGTAATACTGACAGACAGTGAGAGCGATCATGACTATGCACATGCTTTGGCCGGCGTAGCGAATGCCCTGGGAGCTGACGCAAATATCATAATACAGCCGCCGAGCTTCCTTGGAGATCGCGAGCGCCTGATCTCGAAATCGGCGCTGGCCGCGATATCGAACTGTGACGTCTACGTAGCGCAAACCGCCACTACCGGACACTCGGTTCACGACAGGAACATCGCCGAACTCTATATAGGGCAGAAGAAGATCCGTATGTACGTTGGCGGCGGATGGCATGGAGGCGGCATGCTCGGTGCATTGGATTCCATGCGCAAACATGACTATGCCGTCGTGACAGACATATCAAAGAAGCTCGCCGCCATCCTGACTGAAGGCGATGAGATACACGTCACCACCAAGGCGGGTACCGATTTCTGGGCGTCCATCAAGGACATCACCTACAATATAGACGCGGGGTATGCGCATGAGCCTGGCACGGTATGCAATCTTCCCGCCGGCGAGGCATGGGGTGGCCCCATGGAGTTCACAGCGGAAGGCAAGATAGCGGTTGACGGCGCGATTCCCATGGGCATATACGTGAAGCCTGTCAATCCCGACCCCGTTGTTCTCCACCTGGAGAAAGGACGCGTGGTCAAGGTCGAGGGTGGTGAGGGCTCCGAGGAGATTCGCGCGTTGATAGCTAACCACAAGGACGGAGACGTGCTTGCGGAGTTCTCGCTGGGAACGAATCCATTCGTCACCCTCAACGGGGACTGCAACAGCAACGACAAGAAACTATACGGCACGTGCCACGTAGCACTCGGTCACAATTCGTTCCAGATATACCCGCACGGCACGATTTCCACCGACGTACATACCGATATGGTGGTTCTGAAGCCGACCGTGGAGGTGGATGGTAAGCTCGTCGTCGAGGACGGACAGCCGCTGGGGATGAGGCCTATTACGATATAGGAGGCTTCCTCATGGTGCATCACGTGGTAGCCTTTCAATCGAAGACCGGCTGTCTCGCTCCGCTGGTCGCGGCACTGGGGGACTTCTGCGAGAAGGCCAAGCGCGAAATCGACGGGGTCGAACATGCTTCGGTGGGCGAGAACTTCAGCCCGCATGGAGGCGGGTTCGATTCAGCCCTGGTGGTTGGGCTAAGAGACAGGGCGGCTCTGGAGAGCTATGCGTCTCATCCCCTTCACGAATCCGTCGTTACCATAATCCGCCCTCTGATCGAGAGCCGCGTGGTAGTAGACTACGAAGTCTAATTGCCAATCGAACCACAGGTAGCAGAATCGGGGCTCCAGGTGAGCGATTTGCCGCACCTCTTCTCGCCGCTGAAGCTAAGGGGAGTAGAACTCCCTAGCAGGATAGTCAACGTCCCCCACGGCACTGGCCTGTCACAACAGGGCGGACGACAGCCAGTATAGCTCTTTGAAAGGCGAGGTGGAGGAGCTCTACGCCGTCGGGGATTGCGTCGCGCCACGGAAGATGATGGACTCGATTCGAGAGGGCTTCCTGGTTGGCTGAAGACTGTGACTAACAGGGGGAAGGAGGAACGCAGAATGGGGAAGGAAGACACCAGAGACAAGTATCCAGGTGTAACAGAATACCGGATTTCCGAGGTTGGCCTGACTGAAGAGCATTTCGAAGAGACCAGGCCCTTCTTCGAGACGCTGTTCGGCCAGATGCCGATGTATGGTCAGGGGGGTATAGGCAAGAGTGATGCGAAGGGGTTTGAGTTCACGTCGAACATATGGGTCTTCGGGGTCATCTTCAAGCGCGGCCACCTTGATATCAAACAGCGAGCTTTGGCCATCCTCGCCGGCCTGACCGTCGGTCAGAGGCTGGATGTGGCCCGCGTATGGATCAACGCCTGCCTAAACTTGGGGTGCACCGAGGATGAGGTAAAGGAGCTTATCATATTCACCAGCTACTTCGGTGGGCATCCGGCAATGCGCGATGTTGCGCTGAAGTTCGGCGAGGTAATTGCGAAACGCAAGGTCGACCCCAATCTGAAGATG
Source organism: uncultured Dehalococcoidia bacterium (assembly GCA_964574685.1). Lineage (GTDB taxonomy): Bacteria > Chloroflexota > Dehalococcoidia > SZUA-161 > SZUA-161 > CAZGDV01. The sequence goes on along the minus strand of CAZNOI010000010.1, from coordinate 58,345 downwards.
GTCTAGGGGGAGGGAGCAGCTATGGAGAGCGAGCTTCACAGGAAGGGGATGGAACTGATGCGGCGAATGTATCCTGATGGGACAGGGGACATGAACGTGGCACTGCCGCCAGAGGATACATGGCATGGAGAACTGGTTACCTGGTTCTACGGCCACCTGATGCAGGAGCGCAATGTCGGCATCCTGGACGAGAAGACCAAGGCCTTGTGTGCGGTCGCAATGCTTACCTGCCTGGGAAAGCAGGAGATGCTGGGGATATGGATTGAGGGAGCACTCAACCTGGGTTGCTCCGTCGGGGAGGTGAGGGAGATCATCATAAGCATGACTTCCTACACCGGCTTCCCGGATATTCGAGACGCTCTGGCCACGGCCGATAAGGTGTTCTCACAGAGGGCTTCTCTCGCGGAATAGGGCCCAATCCCAGTTGAATGCGTCCGTTCGCGCTCACGAGAGCATGAAACAGAGGTAGAAGGCTGCGGAGGGACGCCAATTGCAGATTCTGTGTTGTCAGCCGTGATTTGATGAATAGCGGTATTTGGGCAGTCGCCGAGTGTGCAGGCAACGAACTGCATGAGGTCAGCTTCGAGGCCCTGGGGCACGGGCGCATGCTTAAGGCATCGTTGGGCTCGGAGTTGGTGGCCATACTGCCCGGATGTGGTAACGGTCAACTTGCAGAGTCCCTGATACAGCATGGCGCTGACAAGGTCTACGTGGTCGACCACCCGCTTCTGGCAGACTACTCAACCGAAATCTACACGCACGCCCTGTCGGAGTTGGTGACAAGCTACTCCCCCGATGTGGTCCTTGTGGGGGCTACGCCCAACGGCTGTGACTTCATACCGCGCGTAGCAACCCGTCTCAACGCTGAACTCGTGACGAACTGCACGTCGCTGAAGGCGAGGGCTGGGTCCATTGAGGCGATGCGACCGGAGTACGGGGGGAAGGTCTATCGTCAGGTCGTTTGTTCATCGCCTCCGCCGCTGCTATTCTCCATCAAGCCCGGTGTGCTTGGCAAGGACAAGCCGGACTCATCAAGGAAGGGCGAGACTGTGGTCGTGCAGCCGGAACTGGGCTCCACGAGCACAAGAGCCACATACCTGGGTGTCACAAGAGCCGAATCCTCTACATTGGAGCTAGACGAAGCTGAGGTAGTGGTCGTCGGAGGCGCCGGGCTCGGCGATGCAGAGTCGTGGCGAATGATCGAGGAATTGGCTGACCTGCTTGGCGGCTGCACCGGAGGAACACGGCTGGCTCTGGATGCCGGCTGGATAGACCGAGACAGGCTTGTCGGCCAAACTGGCAAACGCATCGCTCCGAGGCTTTGCCTGGAGGTCGGCGTTTCGGGTGCCATTCAGCACGCTATGGGCGTAAGGGATGCGAAAGTGACGATAGCCATCAACAAGGACCGAAAGGCGTTCATATTCGAGGTCGCCGATGTCGGTGTGTTGGCCGACCTGCACGAGTTGCTGCCTGCGCTTGCTCCGGCGATTCGAGAACTGAAGGCGGGCACCAAGGTCTGAGAGATGGAGACTGCGGGACGCGAGATATTCTTGGGCATAGAAAACGGCTGGATAGTCTACATCCTCGCCGCTCTCGCGCTCCTGCTCCTCGGTGCAGCAGTGGCCCGCCGCTTCCGCCTGTGGCGAAGCGGTCGCAGGGATGACACATTCGAGAACCTCGGCGCAAAGACACGCTCATTCATCCGCATAGCCACTGTTGAAGGACTCCTGCACAGGAAGGTACTCAGTGAGCCATACCCCGGCGTCATGCATGGCCTTCTGTTCTGGGGAGCCCTGCTTCTCCTGTTGGCCAGCCTCCTGGACGTAATCAGCCATTATGCGCTCCCATTCCTGACCGGCAATACGTACCTCGCCATTTCCTTCCTTGCGGAACTGGGCGGCGCAATGATGCTGGTAGGCGTGGGAATGGCCGCTTACAGGCGATATGTAGTCAAGCCACGCAGGCTGGACAGCATACCTGCCGACGCCTTTTCACTCGGCCTCATCTTCGTCATCCTCGTAACGGGCTTCGTACTGGAAGGCGCGCGCATGGCAGCAACTGATGCCCCTTCCGAATGGGCTCGCTGGTCCTTTCTCGGCTTCGGCTTCTATGGGGCATTTGCCGATGCTGACATTGTTGGCTGGTATCAGGGACTCTGGTGGTTCCACTCCGCGCTCATAGTCGGCACGATCGGATACATGGCCGTGGCGTTTTCCAAGCTGACCCACCTATTCGTCTCACCCTTGAACGTGTTCTTCAAATCGGGTGCAAGAGGCATATTGGGGCCGATTGACCTTGGACCGCCTGCGAAGCCGGGTTACGACGCGATCCGTGATTTCCCCGTGAGTGATCTCATGGACCTCGATGCCTGCACTCGTTGCGGGAGGTGCCAGGATGCGTGCCCCGCATACATCGCGGGAAAGCCGCTCAATCCAAAGAAGGTAATACAGGATATCAAGCTTCGAATGCAGAATACTGACCAGCGTTCTGCGCGGGGCGGCACGTCAATGGACGACACGGTGCTGGTCGGCGAGGACGTCGGAACAGAAGAGCTCTGGGAGTGTACTACCTGCCTCGCGTGTCAGGAGGCGTGTCCGGTGCACGTCAGACACCTCGACAAGATCGTCGGGCTGAGGCGTTCACTCGTCGAGAACGGCAGGGTATTCAGAAGCCTTGCCAAGTGTCTGGAAAGCCTGGTTCTCCTGGGGAACCCGTGGAGTGAGCCCCGCAGCCAGCGATGTGACTGGACGCACAACCTGAAGGTGAACACAAGCGGGGGAGGGGGAGCGCACGCGCCTGCTCTACTCTACTGGGTAGGCTGCTCGGGTGCCTACGACCCGAAGGCCCAGGAGATATCGCGTGCAATGGTGAGTATCTTGAATGCGTCAGCAGTCGACTACGCAGTTCTAGGGACGGAAGAGATGTGTTGCGGCGATCCCGCCCGCCGTGCAGGGGAGGAGGGGCTCTTTCGCCACCTTGCGGGCAAGAACATAGAAACCCTCCAATACTATGGGGTGAAGAAGATAGTCGCGAATTGCCCACACTGCTACAACGTGCTGAGGAACGAGTATCCGGCCCTAGGCGGTGATTTCGAGGTCGTTCACCATTCCGAGTTCATCCTGGAGCTGCTCTCGGAGGACGCATTCAAGGCGCGCGCTGTATCCCAGCGCGTCGCGTTCCACGATCCATGCTATCTGGCGCGGTACAACGGTATCGTAGAACCCCCCAGGGCGGTCCTGCGGGCCTCAGGTGTGAACACCATCGTGGAGTTGGAGAATAGCCGCGAGCATACGTTTTGTTGTGGCGGCGGCGGGGCGCAGATGTGGATAGAAGGCGTTCCCGGGAGGCGGGTGAATCGAGTGCGTTTCGAGGAGGTGAGTGAGACCGGAGTTGAGGTTCTGGCCACCGCCTGTCCGTTCTGTAGGACGATGTTGGAGGATGCGAGCAGTACCGCCAAATCCGGGGTATGTGAGGTAAGCATCAGGGACATCGCGGAGATCGTCTGAGAAAGCACCAATGTGATGAGGCTCGCAGTCTGTGTGAAAGAGGTGCTGTATGCCGACGTTCCGTTCCTGGTCGACATGGACCGGGGAACCGCTGCACAGAGGGAACCGGTCCCGGTGTACACCTTGGACCGGCCCGACAGGCTGGCGTTGGAGTGTGCACTGCGTTTGCGGGATTGCGCTGGCTACGGGCAGGTGACAACCTTCACAATCGGGCCGATCAGGGCATCCACATCGATGTACGGGTGTCTTGCGATGGGTGCCGACAAGGTCGTTCATGTCGTTGACGACCACGCAGACGGGCTGAACTCGCGACTCATCGCCCGGATGCTTGCTTCCGCTGTCCGGGGCACGGACTTCGATCTCATACTATGCGGCAATCGAAGCAGCGACGTCGGCGCGTGTCAGGTGCCGCAGACTTTGGCAGAGCTTCTCGACCTGCCGCAGGTCACGGGAGCGGTGAGCATGGAGGTGATCGCCGAGCGAAAGCAGGTGAGGGCAACCCGCAAGCTGGAACACGGCGATCGTCAGATTGTCGAGTGCCCGCTGCCCGCGGTTATCTCCGTCGAACCCGCGCTGAATGAGCCACGATACGTGTCGCTGCACTCCGTCCAGACGGCGCTTAGAGAGAGGGCGAATGACTATACGCTTGATAGCGATACAGCCGACGTTGTCAAGAGGGACTACTGTGGTGGGCGGACAGCCAGATTCGTGGCTCCCCGTCCCCCCGCGAAGAGAACGCCCATGCCCGACCCGAACTCATCCGCTGCGGATCGACTGAGGTTCGTGATGACCGGCGGTGTCTCCGACAGGAAGAGCGATCTGATTGTCGGGACTGCCAGCGAAATGGTGCAGCAGCTTCTGGCAGTCTTGCAGCGGGAGGGGTTCCCGGGCACGCGATCATAGTCGGTTAGTGGACCGGAGGGCCTGATGGAGTTCAAGTATTTGTTCTCGCCGCTGAAGCTGGGCAGCGTCACTGTCCCGAACAGGGTAGTGTTCCCGGGACACATGACCATGTTCTCCCGTGACGGACTGCCTACAGACAGGCTTGCCCACTACTATGCCGAGAGAGCCAGGGGAGGCGCCGGCCTGATCGTGACAGAGATTTCCGCCGTGCACCCCACCACGCACAAGTATCCGGAGATCGTGCTATCTTACGATGAGCGCTGCATTCCAGGGTACACGAGGATGGGGGGTCTGATTCACGAGCATGGAAGCAAGGTTGTCGTGCAGCTCGCACACAGCGGTGCTCGAATGTCATCAGATGACTCCCTCATGCCGTTGTGGGCCCCGTCCACGGTGAAGAGCCCCATAGCGAACGAAGTGCCTCACGAGATGGACATCGAGGACATCCAGGAACTCCTCGACGGCTACGCGAGGTCGTCAAGGAACGTCGGGGAGGCCGGTCTGGACGGCGTCGAAATCCACTCAGCTCATGACTACCTGCTGAGCGAGTTCCTCTCGCCGCTCACCAATCGCAGAGCGGACGACTACGGCGGCAGCCCGCGAAATCGAACGCGTCTGCTATTGGAGGTCGTTGATTGCGTAAGGAGGAACCTCGGGCCTGAGTTCATCCTGGGAGTGCGAATCAACGGGGACGACTTCATCGACGGAGGCCTTACTCCGAACGATTCCAGGGATGTGGCTGCAGTACTGGAGGGCACCGGGCAAGTGGACTACATTAGCGTTAGCGCCGGTACGTCCTTCAACACCCATATGAACGTACCGCCCATGCATGTGCCGTTGGGCTCCTACGTGGGCCTCGCCGCGAACATTCGAGAGGCAGTAGAAATACCTGTCGTCGCCGTGGGCAGAATCAACGACCCTGTACAGGCCGAGAGGATACTCGAGGACGGACAGGCGGACATGGTGGCCATGGCAAGAGCCCAGATATGCGACCCCGAGTGGGTCTTGAAGGCGAAGCAGGGAAGACCGGAAGACATACGCAGGTGTGTGGCCTGCAACGAAGGGTGCATCGGCAGGCTCTTCAGGGTCAGGCCGATAAGCTGTGTGCAGAACCCATCCGTCGGGCATGAACAGGAGATGGGTGTGGATTCTCTGAAGCCTGCGGAGAAGAGACTGCGGGCCGTAGTCGTTGGTGGCGGCCCGGCTGGAATGGAGGTGGCGCGAGTCGCCGCGATACGAGGCCACCAGGTGACCCTCTTCGAAAGGTCTCATGAATTGGGAGGTCAAGTACTGCTCGCCGCCCGTGCCCCCTTTAGAGCGGAGTTCGGTGATATCACACGATACCTCAGCGCGCAGTTGAGCAAACTTGGCGTGAGAGTAGTGGCCGGGAAAGAGGTTAGCGCCGATGACATCGTGCAGGAGGACCCCGACGTCGTGATAGTGGCCACCGGCTCCAGCCCTCTCGCTCCTGACTTCGCCGGCTCCGATCAGAGTAACGTCGCCAACTACTGGCAGGTCATGAATGACGAAGTGGAGATCGGAGACATGGCGTTGCTCATCGACGAAGTCGGTCACTATCAGGCGTATGGTACCGCCGAATACATGGCCGACCAGGGCAAGCATGTCGAGGTAGTCACACCTTCTCTGAGTGCGGGAACGGCGCTCGATCTGACCAACGTGATCCCAATCTATGAGCGCCTTTTGCATCGGGGAGTCGTCATCAGCCCGCTGAGTCGGGTACGGGAGGTAAGGGGCAACAGCGTGATAGTCGCCAACGTATTCACGGGCCGGGAGAGGACGATTGATGGCATTGACACCGTGGTGGCAGCCATCGGGAACAGGGCGGAGAACGACCTTTACTACTCGTTGAAGGGGCGAGGACTCGAAGTCCACGCGGTGGGGGACTGCGTAGCGCCTCGCACTGTACTGCGGGCGATACGTGATGGTAACCTGCTCGCGAGGACGCTCTAGTCACGTACGAGAGAGTTATTTGCATAACAACAAGAAGGAGGACGAAGATGTCTGAACCGTATTCCACGCGCAGGCGCATCCACGAGGAAGGGTTGTCCAGAGAGTTCTACGATGAAGTGATGGAGAATATCCAGAAGAACGTCTTCGGCTCGATGCCCCTCTATGGCGGGGGAGGCAAGGGGGACGTGGACATGAAGGACGTGGGCGGCACGAAACCCGCCCTCGGTGATTTCGACTATCCATCCACGATATACGCCTTCGGCAGCCTGTTCGGCAGGGGCGGCATCGAGCTCAAAGACCGCGCCGCCATCGTGCTTGCGGGTCTGACCGTGCTTCCACGCCCGGACCTCGTAAGACTCTGGGTCAATGCGTGCCTCAACCTCGGCTGGTCAGAGGACGAAATCCGGGAAGTCATAATCTGGACCAGCTTCTTCGGTGGCTTCCCGGCAATGCGCGGAGCCGGCTTCATCGCCGCCGATGTCTTCGACAAGAGAGAGAAGGACCCGAGCCTGAGGATGGCGTGAGGTATCGTCCTGCTATGGGCTGCTGAGACTAAGCTGTGGAGTTAGATGATGGAAAGAAGCATAGAGTATCAGAAAGGTATCGAGCTCGCGCGACAGCTTTTCGGCAACGAACGAGGCGAGTTCGAGAAGCTTCCTCTGCCCGAGGGCGACGACCTCTACGAGGAGCTTGTGACATGGCTATACGGCTACATGATGCAGGAGAGACCACTCCTCGACACGCGCATACGGCTCCTCAGCGCCATCAGCATGCTGACCTGCCTGGAAAGGAAGGACATGCTCGCCGACTGGACAAGGTCAGCGCTGAGGTTCGGTTGCACCGAGAAGGAAATCCGCGAAGTCATCATAATGATGAGCATATACGCCGGGTGGCCCGTGACGCGAACAGGGCTCGAGGTGGCTTCGAAAGTCTTCGAGGAACAGGGCGCATAGAAGCAGCGGGCTTTCTCTGCTCCATGTTGATCTGATAAGAATAGCCGTCGGCGCGAATGTTGTCGGCTTCTTCAATTGCCGCGGTGAGTTGCGACAGGAGATCGCGGATTCTCTTAAGAAGAGCGACGATCCCGAACTCCTCGCTTTTGCGGGCTTCCGAGATGAGACGCTGGGACTGCGCGACCACGAGCGACGTGACCTTGCGCGCGCGTTCGCGCGAGAGGTCATGGGCAACTACTCAGATCAAACCCGCTGACTTGTTCGTCTGATGATTTGCAACCATCTCATGCAACAGCCATTGCCACGACGTCCCAGCGAAGACCGTCCTGATCGCGAGACCAACGCATTACAGCGGGAGCAAGGAGTCCATGACCGGCCTAGCCGTCGTCTTCCACTACAATCGACTGGTTTGCCATGACTATGTCCGGGGCATCCCAACCCTTCTGATCCATCAGCTCGATGAACGCCCTTCGAAACAGGAGAGTGACCTCAACAGTAGTATGAGATTTGTCAGGGGCCGCGAAAAGGTAGGTGGTGTGATCGCTGCCCATCGCTGGAATGCGGTTATCACTCAGCACTATGGTTGGGTTCCAGTAGGCGCCTGTGGGGGCGATCCCGGTCCAGAGTTCCTGGAGCACTTTGGCGTAGGCGGTACCTGGTAGTCCTGCGAAATAGCCTTCCGAAGGATCTCCCTCCCCGGTCCAGTCGGGCAACGTGGGGCCGTCGAGTTGCTTGAGTCTTGCACCGTCAGCGGCCTTGGCATTTACAAGCAGTATCATGTGCCGGAGGGGTGAGTCCGTGGGTACGTGGTGACCGGTGTTGTCGTTCGTGATCTGTACATTGACCTGTATTGTGTCGCCCGTCATCGCGGCCGTGACGGTCATCTCCAGCGCGTCACGCAAGAGTTGCTCGTCAGCGGCACCCGGCATTAGGTGGCTGACAATCGTGTCCGGTTTGCGCTGAAGGCCTCCTTCCTCCGGGAGTGCGAAGCAGGTTGCGCCGCTGTGTGGCATGTGGCAGTCCTGGCAGGTCTGCCCCTTAGCGGGATCGCTGTAGGGACTGTCAAGCCACTCACCAAAGGAGTTGTAGACAACGGTATCCCAGAAGACCCCGTAGTGGCAAGGTGCGCAGTACTCGCTCTTCTCCTGTAGCGGCGAATAGGTGTCCTCTCCCGGTGCCACATCGGCAAGGGGTCCTGCGAAGAACTGGTGACCTTCGGCCGGTCGACGGAACTCGAACGAGAGGGCTCCAGGCATGTTGTCATACGGGAGTCCTCTCCCCGGGTCCAACCTGACATCCCATACCTTGTGGCAGAAGTCGCAGCTTACCCCCTCGGCGTCAACTCCGTCCACCTTCGTCGGGTCGGTGTCATAGGGTGCGTCCACGGCCGCGGCTGGAGTGTGGCACGACGCGCAGCTTCCCGCCGTCTCAGGGAAGTCGAGCATGTAGCCCGGTCCGTAGTAGGGCTGGTTCGGGTCGGGGGGAAGTGGAATCCTGCCGTAGTCCCGATTGAAGCCGTAGCGTGTGGGAGGGCTCGAATCGCCGTGGATGTCCGATCCGGTGTACATGGTGAGGAATCGAGGATTGGAGGCTGACTGGGAATGGGCGTCGAGACGCCACTCGTCGACTGGAAGGGGGTACGGTAGAGAGGTACCTTCACGACTGTGGCACTTTGCACAGCCCTGGTCTTCACCTTCGCCGGTTTGGTATCCAGAGGGTAGCCAGGTGTAGTCCGGGTTGTCATGGTCCCCGTGAGGCGTCAAGAACAACTCGACATCTCCGTCCTCTTCGGCTATGGGTTCTCCCCCTGCTATGTAGTAACCGGGGGCCCACGCTGTGATGGCAGCGGACTCAAGCCCGGCGACGCCCGTCAGCTCGAACCGGCCCTTTGCGTCAGTTGTTGTCGACGTGGCAGTGGCCTGCACGGTGACAACCGCTCCTGCAAGCGGGCCGTCAGCATCACGCACAACGCCGGTGATCGACGCAGTGGGCTGAGAATCGCCACAGCCGATGTCCACTGTCGGAGAGGCCACGAGCAGCATAGTGGCCATCACAGCCAGTAACCACTGAGCGCTTTTCTTCTTCCACCAATGCAAGTGTATCACTACTGAATCCAGGACACGAACCACGCCACAAGCACCTTCATCAGCACTGTAGTGAGGGAGCCTAGCTCTTCCCGGTCTCCGACTCCGGGCCCGGTCGCTTCGGGGGCTTCCTCGGTGGCATGTGGTGTTGCCGGGCCTGGCGGTGACTCCGTTGGTTCTGGAGTCGGAGGAGGCTCCCACGGAGCCGGTTCGGGGGACAGGCCTCGCAGGTCGAGTCGATAGACGCCTTCTCCCTCTGTGGCGGCGTACAGATGTCCTCCATCGCTGGAGACGGCAAGGTCGTTGACCGCTCGAGTTCTCAGGCCCTGGTTTCGCTGAATCCACGTTCGGCCACCATCGCTACTGTGGTAGACACCGGACATCTGGGATCCGGCCCATACATTGAGCGTACTCGAGGGGTCGAAGACGATGTCCTTGATGGGCGTTTCGGGGTCCATGCCCGCCGATGAACTGGACCAGTTCGCACCACCATCCTCTGATCTGTACACACCTGCGTCCGTTCCGGCGAGAAGCAGACCCGGATTTGCAGGAGCGGTTGCCACGGAGAACACCATTCGGCGGCCCAGGGACAGCTTCCGCCAACTCTTTCCCCTGTCGGAGGTCTGGAACAACCCATGACCAAGCGTGCCCGCGAAAGCAATATCGGCGTCGGTGGGATCGACAGCCAGCACCGCGATGCTTTTGCCGGCTATCGAAGGGTCACTTGTCGCTTGCCACGACCTGCCGGCGTCGACTGAAACGTAGACGCCGCCCCCCTGCCTCGCACATCCCTGGTCGCTGAACTTGCATTCCGCCTGTCCGGCGCCAGCATAGACCACCTGGTGGTCAGTGGGAGCGAAGACCAGACTGAGGAATTGCTGATCCTCATCGGAGGGCACAGGTACTACGCTCCAGCTCAGGCCGCCGTCCACGCTGCGGGCGAGATTGCCCAGATCCCATGGGGCGCTGATAACGAGATTGGATTCTAGCGGACTCGAGGCCAGCGCGGTTATCTCTGTGTGTCGCGCTGGCGGGAAGGCGAGGCCTGTCCATGATGAGCCGCCATCGTGACTGCGGAAGGTGCCACTCCGCCCACCGGCATAGATGCGAGCCGGATTCGCCGGGTCGACCGCGAGGTGCCGCACCTGGGCGCCCGTGTAGCCGCTGCTGGCATCAACCCAGGTCTCTCCACCGTCGACCGAGAGGAAGTTGCCTCCGCCGTAGTTGTTGACGAATAGGCGCATCGGGTCATCAAGGTCGCACTGTATGTCGATAGGGAATCCGGCCACGATGCCGTCAGGTCCCCAGTAGTCGCTTCCGCTGCCGTGCTGATAGCCAACGCGCTGCCAGGTGAAGCCGCCGTCCTCGCTCCGGAAGAAGTAGTGATCTCCCGCGGCATAGGCAATGCTGGGGTCGGTGACCGAGTACTCAACCGCCGAGATAAGGTCGGCACTCGCGGTCTTGGTCCATGAATCGCCGCCATCGGTTGTGATGTAGACGCCTGCGGGTGAGATCTCGCGGCCATCCTGGTCCCAGGCCCTTGACCAGTAGTCATGGCCCGCCCCCGCCAAGATGATGTCAGGGTTCTCGGGATGCATGAACAGGCTCCCCACGTATAGGCCGGTCAGCCCATTGTCCTCGTCGAGTACCTTCCAGGTCTTGCCACCGTCCGTGCTCTTGAGGACTCCAACCCCGCCGGGCTCGCCGGCCTCGACATCCGTGTTCGCCGCCTCTCTGTCGAAGATGCCGGTCGACACGAAGAGCACGTCGTGGTCGCGTGGGTCTATCCACACGTACCTGGCGAGGTTGTCACCACGCCATATAGCCTCCCAACTCAAGCCGGCGTCCGATGACCTGTAAACCACACCCTTCGTCAGGTCGAACATCTCGCCCATGGTCTCCTGGCCGTTCCAGTACCAGCTACTGACCTCGGCAGCGGCATAGACAACGTCCGAGTCGCCCGGCTCGATTGTGATGCCCCGTACGGTTAGGGCTGTTCCCTCGACTATGCCGTTTGTGCGGCGTTCCCATGTCTCCCCGCCGTCATCGGAGCGGTATATGCCTGCCTGTCCCTGCAACCCGGCCCATATGATGTCCGGGTCATTCGGATCGATGGTGGCACAGAAGACGGGGACCGCGTCCCCCGATGGGCCCGTTCTAAGGTTGATGCCCTCGTTGCGATTGGCCCACGTATAACCCCCATCGGTGCTCTTGTGGATGCCGGCCCAGGCATCGGTAACGTACATGATGTTTGAGTCGTCGGGGTGTACGCGGATGTCGTACCCCAGTCCCCCCAGAGGCCCCCCGAGGCGCATCCAATCACTCGCATCGGGGTATGAATCGTCGGCCCCCGACAGGCCGCCCGTGAGGGAGAACAACAAGCCGGCAGCTACCATCAACGGGATTAGCAGGACTACAAGTTGACGCATGTTCACCAGATTCCTCCATCGGCCTCCATTGCCGGTTACGGGGCATTCTAGTGACCTATTCATACCTAGTCAACAGCCAGCGAAAATAACACTGCCGCTGAATGTGGGGTGAGCTAGCGCCGCCGTTCTAGGAAGGAAACTGCGGGAGTTGGTTGCCGGCGTAGACCTGCCCCAAGCCTGGGAAGAGTATCGAGAGGGGAGCGGCCAGCCACGGCTTGCGTTCCATCGGGTTGCCTCCTGCATTCTGAGTGTGACGGGCTCGACGAAATCACGATGCGGAGCTCCTGCTAGGGATTGCGAAGTCGCCACCTCGGAGCCTGGGACCCTGAGGCGCAACTGCCCTAGCTAAGGCGATCGACGTGAGGGTATCCGGCGATCTGAGGCAGCGCGCACGCGATAGTGTGGGCACCGTAGCACTTGGAGGCTAGACACCGAGCCCGCACCTATACCATGGGCATCCTGAGGAGGTCTATGGTGGCTCCACCGTCGACCCGTATGCAGACTCCGCTGATGAAGGCCGCTGAGTCGCTGACCAGGAACAGAGCGGCGTTCGCCATGTCCTGCCTAGTCCCCTTCAGCGACTTGTCGTCGGGGATGTCCATGGCCTCGCCGGCCCGCTTCACGCCTTCCGTGTCGGAGATGAATCCGGGCGCCACGCTGTTGACCCGGATGCCGAGCGGGGCCCACTCCACGGCACACGTCCTCGTCAGCGACTCCACAGCCGTCTTGGCTGCTGCGACGTGGGCCATTGAGCTGACGCCCCAGTGCTCGAACGGCGCGGTGATATTGACGATGCAGCCGCCGTGCTCCTTGAGCCAGGCAGTATAGGCGGCCTTGGTGACGTTGTAGGTGCCCAGCAGGTCTATGTCGACAACGGTCTTGAACGCGTTGTAGGACATCCCCTCGATCGGGGTCAGGAACATCCCGGCGGCACAGTTGACCAGTATATTCAAAGCGCCGAACTTCTCAATGGTTGAGGCTATGACGGCTTCGACGGCCTCGGGGTTGCGCACGTCGGATGATAATGCGATGCATTCGATTCCCTCGGCCTCGAATTCCCGGCGTGCGGCGTCAAGGTTCTCCTGCTTGCGGCTGGTGATGGATATCTTCGCGCCGTGCTTGCCGAAGGTCCGGGATATCTCCTTGCCGATACCAGTCGCTCCGCCGGTTATCAGGGCGACACGCCCTTTCAGTATGTCCTCTTTGAAGTCGCTCACGGTGCCCTACCTCCGATCGGATGTATAGCGGCCTGTGGCCGGGGGCAGCCCCTTGTGGTGGGCCGATGGTACAGCAACCGCGAGGTTAAGGCAAGTCCTGGGGCTCAGCTACGAAGTGCAACACACGGAGATATCCTGTGGAAGCAGCTCTTCCCAGGACACGAGCCATTCGGGTTCCTCCTCGGCTCCGGCCGGCTGGTTGTCAAGTGACCGGATGAGCCCGTTGACCTCCAGTTCCACGACCGCCTCTTCGAACTGCCGAAGGAACCATTCATCGGTCAGGCTGAGGAAGCTCGTGATGTCCGAGGTGGAGAGGGCCTCGCCGGACATCATCATCATGTAGGCAACGCCCTGCGCCGGGCTGTCGGCCAGCCCCGCGAGTATCCTTTGCTGGGCGCTCCTGTCCTTCTCGACTATCTCGTATCTGACGTTTTCCATGTGCCGCCTCCTCCAAGTCATTGGTAGCACGGAATGAGTACCATCCCTGTAGTGAACTCGATAGAATACGGGTCATTCAGTATGAGTCTCCCGTATCTCGGTGGCGATGAGCTGTGATCTGTTGACGGTCTGCTGGTGCCTGGCGGCCTCTATCCAGTCCTGCCACTGGTGGGCCCTTCTGAGGCACTCCTCCGCCCTCAGTCTCAGCTCTTCTCTGCGGTGGGGTGGAAGGCTGCTTCGATTGATGGTGCTGTAGGCTGTCTCAGTTGTCATGGACATCCTCCGGTGGAATGGCGACCAGGGATACAACGAAGAACTCTCCCAGATGTTACACCCAACAGTTGCTCGTGCAGGTAGTAGATAATCGGGCCGAACGTACCCGCAACAGCGCTGTTGCGACACCGCAGTCGCGCGTGACCGGGCCGCAAGGCCAAAGCAGGCATTGATGCCGGGAGTAGTACTATCCGGCCATCCGCAATCGCCAGTAATTCCTATTGCACGGAGTGATTACGTGGCCAACAATTGTACAGGAGTTCACGATACGTCCTGAGCGGTGTGTACGAGTGAATTTGAGGCTACAACAGTCGGGTGACTCGGGACAGAAGGGGGTGAGAGCGATGAACGAAGCTGCGAGTACCACGCAGCTAAACGGTATGCTAACCACCCGCCAGGTGGCGGAGTTCCTGCAGGTCAGCATCAGTACCGTGCGCCGCTGGGGAGATCAGGGAATGCTGCAGTACTACCAGATCAGTCCCCGCGGCGACAGGCGGTACCAGATTCGTGAGGTATTGCGATTCGTGGGCCTGACTGCCAGCTTCAAGGCTGGCTGATGCAGGATCGGGTCGAGCTATAGCCACCAAACACATTCCTGTCTGGCGCGCTGCTTCTCTTCCTTGGTTGGTCGATGGAGAGTATGACTGAAGGGGAGGGCCTGCAGGCCCTCCCCTTCAAGTCTTCTTACGAGGACCACTATTCCTCTGTGCGTTTGTGCTGCACCTGTCCTGACCTGCCAGCCAGCCAGCCCACGCGATCTGCCGGACGCTGATCGAAGTCCGGGACGTAGGGCTTGATGTCGAGGAGAGGAGTCCCGTCCAGGATGTCCACGTCCTCGATCCGCAGCGTGCAGCCGCTCACCTCAACCAGACGCACTGCGGATATGCCGATGGGGTTCGGTCGCGCAGGTCCGCGCATGGCGAAGATGCCACGCCTCACGTCGTCAAGATACGGTGTGTCCTGAAGCAGGCTTTTCGTCGACAGGTGGAAGTGATAGACAAGCCATATATGGGAGAATCCTTGGATGTCCTTCAGGCCTTCGCAGTATTCCTCGAATACTTCAGCGGTTCCCGCGACGCCTCGAGCACCCGGCGGCTGAATCGGCATGCCGGCGGTATCGGTGAAGGGCGACCGTACTATCCCTATCGGTCGGTAGGTGATGACATTCATGGGCTGTACAGGCTACCCGGTGGCAATAACAGGGGGAAGGCGGCGTGGGCCCTTCCCCCCCGACGTCAACCTAGAGCAATTAAGCGAGAGCCGATGCGCGCTTCCTCGATAGCCAGACAGCGCCGAGGACTGTCACAAGGGCGAGACTGAGAGCAAGCATGGCCTTTGCAGCAAGGCTCATGCCAACTGCCGACTGACTGACGGCGACCGAAGGCAGCAAAGCCGCCCGAACAGGCGCCTTCAGCGAGGGGCTTGCATAGATGAACTCCGCTATTGCCGGGCTGACCGAGTAGTACGCAGATACAAACGCGTCTTCCAGATACCCGTCCCGGAAGCTGCGCAGGGCGTTGACGTGGCGATCCAGATATGACCCGTAAGCCGCAGTGGCTATGAAGCAGCCGCCGCCGCCCGACGACGCCACGGCGTCATCCTCGTTCGTGAAATCGGAGAAGGTCTCCTCGGGGCCGAGCAGTCCTTGTGTGAAGTTCCACGCCCGGACTCTGTAGTAGTAAGTCTCCCCCGCCTGGACATCCGTATCCGAGTACGATTCCACACCCGCACCGACTGCGTCGACCTCGTGGAAGTAGCCCTTTGGCCGGTTCTTGCGTTCAATCCTGAAGCCAAGTTCGTTGTCCGAGTTGCTCTGCCAGCTAAGGTTGATCTGGGTGTCGGACACGCCGGTGGCAATCAGGTTGGTAGGAGCCGCCGGGGGACCGTCAGCTACGGGCATCGACGGCACCGTGCCTGTGTAATAGGACGAGCTGTCCACCCAGCAGCCGAAGATGCTGCCCTCGGGGTCGTCGTCGGACTCATCGAGGCTGTGCTTGTATCCCCATACGGCGTATCTGAAGTCGGAACCGGGCCCGCCGAGATATCCGTAGGGCACCGATACAGTGAAGACCTGCCTGTCAGTGTCGGAGACCTGCCATCCACTCGGTACGGCCTGCCAGTTATCGTGCCACAGGGGCCCACAGGGCTCGGGTGTGCCGGGGTCGGTGTCCCAGGGTTCCTCGTCCTTCATCCCCCAGTAGTCATTCGGATAGTGGCTGCTCAGCCGTGCATGATATGAGACCAGCCTGTTTGTCACCCCGTCGTCATCCGAGTCAAATACGAGTGAGAAGTTGTCCTCACTGGGGTCCGTGGTGAAGGGCTCGGAAAGCGTCACGGTGAAAACCGCGTACGCTTCACCGTAGGCCAACCCGACATCCACCTCCCACGTCTGCGCATGTGCTGTCCCGATCGAGGCAACGGGGACCGCAGCCAGCAGCGCAACAGCCAGTATCAGAGCGGCTTTGTGCCGAATCTTCATACGCATCTCATTCCTCCTGGCGAAGTAACAGCCCGTTGGGCTCCATAGGTAACAACATGCAGCGGAAGGTGGGCGCGGGAGCGAAAACGCGCAGTCGGCGGGCGAACTGCGTGGCCCAATGCTAGCACAGAGGCACTGCTGTGTCAACGGCCTAGGCACTCGTGGGTGCCCTTGGACTTCTTAGACGAGGCTTCTGCCGCAGGTGAAGGGTAGCCGGGGATAATTTGCGAGGTCAGGCGGCCTCGACCGACTCGTTCTGCTCGCTCTCGTCAGGCTGGTATTCGGCTGTAACAGGTACCTCAACAACGAACGTGGCACCCTCGCCCGGCCTGCTGCGAACATAGAGTTGTCCCCTGTGTGCCTGGACGATTCCGTAACATATGCTGAGGCCAAGCCCGGTACCCTTGCCCACAGATTTGGTCGTGAAGAACGGGTCGAAGACCTTGGTCAGGCCTTCGGGGGATATGCCGGGACCCGTGTCGGTGAATGTAGCCTGTATTGCGTCCGCCCTCTTCCTGGTTCTGACCGCAAGCTTGCCCTTGCCGTGAGCCTCGGTCATCGCCTGCTCGGCGTTGACGATCAAGTTGACGAACACCTGTTGCATCTGGTGGAAGTCCGCCATCGTGAAGGGCAGATCGGGGTCCAGATGGGTCACTACTTCTATGTTATTCACATTCATGCGGTAGGCGTGAAGTGCCAGGCTCTCCTCGATGACGTCATTGATGCAGATGTAAGACTTCTGTGGGTTGTGCTTTCTGGCGAAGGAGAGCAGATTGCCGGTTATCCTGGACGCGCGCTGCGCTTCCCTGTAGATGGTCGCGATATCTGCTCGAAGCGCGTCGTCCAAATCCTGGCGCGATGTCACGAACTGGGCATACGCCTGTACCGCCGCCAGAGGATTATTGAGCTCGTGAGCCACACCGGCCGCAAGCTCACCCACGGATGCCAGCCTCGCGGTAAGCTGAAGCTGTTCCTCCATGTGATGTTTGTCTTCCTCGGCCCGTTTTCGGTCTGTGATGTCTCGTGCCACCCCAAAGAGGCCGACTATGGCTCCATCAGGGCCTCTGAGGAAGCTGTTGCTTACCTCGACCCAGATAGTGCCGCCCCTCTTGGTTATGACCTCCAGTTCGAGGGTCCATGAAGCGAAACGACTACGTTCGCTGCCCATCTCGCGTTGAAGCGCTTCAATCAAAGCCTCCCTGGCGGCCTCCACCGACTCCGGGGCGAGCACCTCTTCGAGCCTGAGCGAAGCGAACTCCTCAGGTGTATATCCCGTGTGATACGTGACAGACGGGCTGATGTACTGATAGGCGAACTCCAGGTCCATCGTCCAGATTACATCAGTTGCGTTCTCGGCAAGCAGTCGATATCGCTCTTCGCTCTCCCGCACCGCCTGTTCCATCTGTTTGCGCTCTGTGATGTCGTGGGCGATACCGAGACTTCGGACTCGTCCTTCGGCATCAGGGAGAAGCGTGGTGAAGGTCTCCACCCAAATGGTCTGGCCCGTCTTGCTGTATAGGCGGAGTTCTATAGGCCCGTCCATGTGGCCCCGAGATATGGTCTGAGACGTGGATTCGTACACCTTCGGCACGTCGTCGGGATGCAAGATGTCGCCGAAGCTGATGGAGCCTAGATCATCCCTCTTGTATTCCAGCCGTTCCAGTGCCGAATCGCTGGCTTCGATGATGTGCCCGTGCTCATCGTGGACATAGACCATGTGAAGTCTGTTGTCGAAGATGGCTCTATAGCGACGCTCTGCCTCGCGGACGGCTTCCTCCGCCAGCTTCCGGTCTGTCACGTCCCTGAGGACTATGGAGAGTGCGGGGCTGCCGTCATAGGTTATCAGTCTGGTGCTCAGCTCAACGGTCCTGTCGCGGTTGTTCTTGTCGACCACCAGCGTCTCGTACTGGGACGGGACGGATTCGCCGCGCTTCCGTCTCTGACGCATCAGGGAAAGGTCGCGGAGGACGCGAGCGGGCAGAAGCTCCTGGATTGATTTGCCTGTGACCTCGTCACGCGAGTAGCCGAATATCTCAGCGCACTTGGCGTTGGCGAAGGCTACGGTGACGCCGACTATGACGCAATAGCCATCGTTCATCTCCTCGACCAGATTCCTGAACTTGCGTTCGGACTCGCGCAGGGCCTGCTCGCTTAGCTTGCGCTCCGTCACGTCGAGGAACCAGGAGATGGTCTGGATGGGCTCGTTCCACTGGTCCCTGACCAGGCCGGTAAATACCTGGACCCGCATCTCGGCGCCGTCCTTATTTCTGGCGAGTACCTCGCCTTCCCATGACCCCTTGTCCAGCACGTCTGCAGCGATCTGTTCGGCGATAGAAGCATTATTGTCCATCCGTAGGAGGCGCCAGTAAGGCTTGCCCAGGATATCCACCTTGTCGCCGTCTCCCCAGAGGCGCATGCACGCGTCATTGAGATACGTGATGTTGCCAGCCATGTCTGACATCGCCAGAGCGTTTATCGAGTTGTCCAGAGCGCTGCTCTTGATTCGGAGTTCCTCTTCGGCCATCTTGCGCTCAGTGACGTCGCGGTAGTTGACTACGACCCCGTGAACCCTCGGGTCGTGGAGAAGATTGGTGGCCACTGCCTCCATGTCCCGCCAGGAGCCGTCCTTGTGCCCGAATCGCGATTCGAATGCGCAGGAATTGCCCGGGGTCTGGATGATTTGGGCGATTTCCCTGGCGGCTTCCACATCATCCGGATGCATGAAGTCGGCTATGGGCTTGCCCAGCAGTACATCCGCGGTGTAGCCGGTCAGTCGCTCCACCGAGGGGCTTTCGTAGACCACGATGCCTCTCGAGTCGACTATGGCGATACCGTCATGTGAGTTCTCGATCAGGGCCCGGAAGTATTCCTCACGCTGTCGCAGCGCTTCTCCTGCCGCCCTTCGATCTGTCACGTCCCGGACGTTGGCGACTATGCCCGCCACCGCCGGGTTGTCTATGAGATTCCTCCCAACCACCTCCAGGTGTCGCCAGGTGCCGTCCTTGTGCTGCGCCCTTACCTCGGCATGTATTGAGCTCTCCCGGGAATCAAGCAGTCCTGTGAATGCCTGCGTCGCCGTAACCATGTCGTCGGGATGCAGCAACGTGAAGGCGCTCTGCCCAGTCTGGTCACCGGGTTCGAAGCCCAGCATTCTGGCGAATGATGGGCTCTCGTAGGAAAGGGTTCCATTCGCATCGATTATCACCACAGCATCGAGGGCGTTCTCGATCAGCGCTCTGAAGTGCTCCTCCTTCTTCCTTAGCGCGTCCTCGATCCGCTTGCGGTCAGATATGTCCCGAAGTACGACCGAAAGCGCCTCCTTACCCTCGAACTGGATGTTACGCACGCTCAGCTCGACGGGATGGGGTACTCCTTCCCGGTCCACGATGACGGTCTCATACTGCTGCGGAGCCTCTACTCCCTTGCGTCGCTTGGTGCGCACGGCTGCGAACTGCTCGGATATCTTCTTCGGCAGGAGCTGGCCGATATCCTTCCCGACAACCTCTTCGGAGGCATATCCGAACATCTTCAGGCTAGTGGCATTGGCGAAGGCAACGGTCGAACCCTGGATGACGCAGAAGCCGTCGTTCATATTGTCTACGAGATGTCTGAGCCTTTCCTCAGACTGCTCGAGGGCTTCCGCCCTTGCCTTCTCGTAGTCGAGACGCCTGGCCTCGGTAACGTCCCGGAATGTCACGACTATGCCTGCTACGGCCGGATTGTCCATGAGGTTGGAGGCGATGACCTGGAATGTGCGCCAGGAGCCGTCGGAGTGTTTGCCTCTGACCTCGGCGTGGACGGTCGACCCCGGGTTCTCCAGCAGGCTTTCGAGAAACTGCGTGGAGCTTTCGAAGTCGTCCGGATGGACGAATTCGAAAGGTGATCTGCCTTTGTGGCCGGCGCCGACAAGCTGCTCGAATGTGGAGCTCTTGTACCTTATGGTGCCGTCCTTGTTCAGGACGAGAATGACATCGAGTACGTTATCGGTGATAGCCTTGAAGCGCGCTTCGCTTTCGTGAAGTGCCTGCACAGCGGCAACTCGGTCGGTAACGTCCCGGGCGACGGTAACGAACTCCGCCGGTTTCTTGCCCGGCACACGCGTCGTCGCGAACTCAACATCGACAGGGCTTCTATCCTTCTTTGTAACCCCGGTTATGCCCCGGTACGTGTTCCGGTGTTTCGTCGTCTGATAGACCGTGCGAGCCCACTCCGAAGGGGACACATCTCCAGGCTTGAAGAACTCGGCGTCCTTCCCGACAAGCTCTTGCGGCGTGTAGCCAAGGAGTTCCTCGACCCGCTCATTGCACCAGGTGATCCTCCCGCTGCTGACGAAGACTGCGTCGGCCAGGCCCTGGAGTAACGCCGAGTAGTAGCCCTCCGATTTCGGGATGCTCTGCAGCGGCTTGCTGTCGGGCTTGACCCTGGCTTCTGGGCGATGATTGGCGGCGCGGGATTGCTTCGTCATTCTCGGTCACCGGGTTTGATTACACACATTGCGTGGTTCACCCTGCGTCCTCCTGTGGCTCAGGGAGTCGCAGTAGCCCTGCATAACTTAGCAGAAGAGGGTGTGGGTTCGAATGACTCATTGTGGGGGTTGGGCGTAGGAAAATCGTACGGCCATGCTGCGGACGCGTTTAGGGCGCTGCCTGCAGGCAGCGCCCTGGGAGGACTCGCCAAGCTGGTCATCTAGTTCATCGGCCGGCCCAGCCAGTCTGGCCTGTCCCAGTCGGGATCGGGAAGCGGGCGTCCAGTCTCGCTGAAGAAGGACTCGATGGGGATGATTATCTGTTTGACGTCCTCTTTGGCGTCCTGGATGTGTTCCAGGTGTTCGAGCGGCAGTACGAAGCGCCCTGCCTGCATTGCGGCATCGATTCGGCGCTCCAGGTCCTCGATCTCCGTTGCTCTCCGCCTTGCATCGTGGAGCGTGTGCTCCAGCGTGGAGAGGTACCTGGTCTCGTCCTCGCTGTTCATAGCGCCCTCCACGCCCCTGCCCCTTGGGGACATGGTAGCCGTTCGACTGCCGTTTTCAACTGACTCAAGTTACCCGGAGCCCCCGATTTGGGGGAGGGGACACGCTCGGGCACCTCTTTGCCCTGGTAGAGGGCCGGGCGAAGATTCGGGGGTTGAGTGCAGGTAGGTTCAGATATAGTACCTTGACCGTGCCGATAGTACTGTGTATCGTGAGGATTACATAACGAGATAGTACCATGATGCGAGAGCAACGATTGTACCCGGGTGCACAGGAAGCCCACTCTGCATGTGCCGATTGCGGCGGGCAGGGCTATGTCTCGCGCCTGTGTCCCAGATGCAAAGGAAGCGGCGAGGAGCCGCAATTCAGCTATATGTTGGTGCCCTGTCTCGAATGCGGTGGCTCAAGGAAGCTCTTCTACGTTTGCCTGCATATTCAGTCGCGCGTTTACGCGAAGGCTACAGGCTGACGTCTGCTCTATTCGAACCTCGATCCGGGAAAAGGCGTGGACTCGGTTGACATAAACGGCAAGAGATTCCTTAAGTGTCCCAGGGAAAGCTGCCAGTGGAACCTGAGATACATCTCTGCGGATGAACGGGCCAGGGTATGCAACTTCGGCTCGTTCGCCTTCTTCGTCAAGGGCACCATGCCCCAGGACTGCCCCTATCTTGTCCGACTGAGCAGCCTCATCACCCTTGAGATGCTGGAGCAGAGCCTGAGAGACGACAGGGCGGTACCGAGCGTAGTGCTCGGCCCCTTTGACGAGGCTATCTGACCTTTGGCCGTCCGGGTCGGGCTCTTCCTGTGGGCCTCCCGGACCCATTCCGCGCCATTTCCCTTCCCGATCCACTTGGCTGCCTCTCGGTCTTGTCGTTCGGCCAACCCCGTGGTAGAATGCCGCGATAGCCGCAGGAGTATCGACCTCGGCTCGCACCTGCGGTCTGCGGCCATGTTTGTTTGTGACATCTGCCAGAGGGAGTTGACGCCGGGTCAGTCGGTACCCCTGGGTATCGAAGAGGTGAAGAGGGTGATCGACAATGGCTTCTCACCAATGAGAAGCGATATCAAGGTTTACGAGGGCGGGGTCTGTACAACTTCGTACCGGGAGATGGTGATGAAGATGGCCCCTGATGCGACCGTTGCGGAGTTGGAGGAAATCTGGCGGAGGACGGCGCTCACCGAGACCCGTGGTGGCTGGGTACTCTGCCCGGAATGCGCGACGACCCTGCGTCACTACAGGTAGCCAGGGGCTGTCACCGTTCTCCTTGGGGTCCGGCTGTCGGCACTACTCTTCTTCCTCGTACCAGATGCCGACCACTAGCTTCCACTTGCCCTCACGATAGCCGAGCGATTGGCTTACCTCCCTAATCGTGGGGCTTCTACCTTCCAGCCACTCATTGATCTCGCTCTCCAGCGTCTCCAGGTGGTGGGTGATGAACATCTTGACTCTCATATCTACAGCTCCCACCCGTGTGTCAGGCGTTCATCTATCTTTGCACACGCCCGTCGTTTATTCAAGCGTCGGCGGTACCGGGACAATAGTACTGCATCCGTCAGTACCTAAATGGGATTGTGATGCTACCAGAGCTACCGGAGAATGTCGACGTGGGTGTCGAGACGCTGCTCCAGGCATCGGCATCCTGTTGGTGACACCAATGGCGGAGATAATGCTCGCTATCGGCTTCTCGCTCTCTACGGGAGCGCTCGTTCTGTTTCTGGCGCTTGGTCTAATCCAGTTCCCGCCTGCGGGTCTCAGAGCGCTCCGCCGTGCCTCCTCGCCCGATTGCCTCGGTCAGATAAGGCAGAAGAACAGCGAGTACTGCAGCTCAGTATGCCCCCTTGCCTACCGGTGCACTCTGATAGCGATGGACTCCTATATTCGCGAGCATCCCGAATTGCTGTCCTCACAGGACCCGTCCGAGCAGTCCTGATGCGATCTCTCCTCTGATGTCTCGGATTCCGAGCTTCCCCCTGGTCCCCGCCTTCGCGGCATGCTTCTCGTGGCGCGACTCTGCCCGGATTTATTGACAATGACTGTACGCCGTACGTAAAATGGCTTCGCAGCAACAACCGGGGGGTATCGGAACACGATGTCTGAGAAACAGGATCCCAGCCTGTCGCAGGCCGCGACTATGTACCTGGCCACGTTGACGCCGGAGCAGAAGCAGGAGCGCCAGGTGGAGCTGAACAGGTTTGTGCGCTGGTTTGGCGGAGACCGACGATTGAGAGACATCAGGGCGGCTGAGGTAGAGAAGTATGGTGACGGTCTCGGTGTGGCTGTGACCGATATCACGAAGAGATTGGAGCCGGTGAGGGCTTTCCTCGCGTATGCCAGGAAGAGCGGGATGACCGAGCAGAACCTCGCTTCCCACGTCAGGGCCAGCAAGGTGAAGCAGGGACGGGCCGCGAGGAGAAGACAGGTTGAGGTGAAGCAGGTCACACTGACTCCCGAAGGCTACGCGGCGCTCGAGGCGGAACTGGAGTCGTTGAGATCCGAGCGCCCGATGATATCCGAGCAAATCCGCGTTGCGGCCGCGGACAAGGATTTCCGCGAGAACGCTCCGCTGGAGGCGGCGAGAGAGCGACAGGGGCAGGTCGAGGCTCGAATCAGGGAGTTGGAGGCAACGCTGAAGGGGGCGAGTCTGGTCGAGCAGCAGGTCAAGACGGGACCCGGGATAGGCGTCGGGTGCGTGGTGAGCCTCTGTGACCTCTCTTCAGGGGATTCCGAGCGGTTCATGCTCGTCAGTCCCAGCGAGGCTGATCCGGTGCAGGGCAAGCTTTCGATAGCTTCGCCGATAGGAAGGGCCCTTCTGGACCAGGAGGCGGGTGTAGTGGTGGAGGTGGAAGTGCCTGCGGGAAAGTTCAAATACCGAATCGAGCAGGTCGAGGGTTAGCGCCGGTTCGGCCCAGGTTGCATCTGCAATCGCACGCGCCTTAGAAGGCCGGCTACAGCTCGGCCTGAAAATCTGTCAGGTCACCCCTCGTGAACCCTGTCGATTCGAAGAAGGACAGCATCTGCCAATCCCTCCAGTTGAGCATCACGTGTACTTTCTTGATGTCCTTCTGTCTACAGTGCTCCTTCCACGCTTCTACAAGCTTCCTGCCGATACCCTGCCGTGCGTACTCCGGCAGCACCCCTATGAGTTCGACCCAGGCCACATCCAGAAGCTGCACGGGTGAGCGGGCTATCCGCCCGAGTATGAAGCCGACCACCTGACCATTGGATTCAGCAATCAGGCTGCTGTCAACTTCGCCGCCGATGCAGCTATCCGGCACTGGCGCATAGGTGATAGCTCTGTTAGGCCCCGATACCTTGCGCTCAATCGCGAGCACGCCTTCCAGGTCTTCGCCTGACATGGGCCGGATCGTGACGTCAGCCTTGGTAGATTCGCCCATATTGCACTTCCTTTCTGCCTGTTGTTGGTCTGCAGAGCTGCAGGGGAGCATCGGAAAGTCCGATGCACACCGGAGTGTATATCACGTGCGAGAAGCCTTGTCAAACAGGGTGACTGGGTGGCCCGAACAGGTTCAGGCAGTCGCGGCCTGGCTGCCCGTGTCCTCCACTTCGAACCTGAAGTTCTCGATGACCGGGTTGGCGAGCACCTTGTCGCACATCGCGGCAACCTGCTGCTCGGCTGCGGCGCGGTCCGTGGCGTCCAGATGGACTTCTATGAACTTGCCGACCCGGACGCTCTTCACGTCGTCGAAGCCGAGCGTGTGGAGACCACCCTTGACGGTCAGACCCTGGGGGTCGTTCACGGTAGGCTTGAGTGTAACGTATATCCTGGCGAGGTACATCTACAGTTCCTTTCCTGTGATCCGGGTGTAGACCTCCCGGTACCTCTGTGCGGTGGTGCGTACAATCTCCTGCGGCAGTTCGGGGGCCGGGGGCGACTTGTCCCAGCCGGTGCCTTCGAGCCAGTCGCGTATTGGCTGCTTGTCGAAGCTTGGCTGGGACCTTCCGGGGACATAGGTCTTGACATCCCAGAATCGGCTCGAATCCGGTGTCAGGAGCTCATCGATCAGTATCAGCTCGCCGTCGATTCTCCCGAACTCGAACTTCGTGTCCGCAATAATGAAGCCCCTGGTCAGGGCGTACTCGGCGGCCCGGGAGTACACATCAAGGCTCTTCCGCACTATCTCGCGTGTGAGCGGTTCTCCAAGCATGCTTCTCATCTCGTCGATGGTCATCGGCTCGTCGTGCCCGGAGTCGGCCTTGGTCGTAGGGGTGAAGATGGGCTCGGGCAGTCTGTCGGATTCGGACAGACCCTTCGGTAGTGTTATACCACAGACCGTGCCGCTCCTCCGGTATTCCGCCCAACCGGAGCCCGATATGTAGCCCCGCACTATGCACTCCACGTCCACACGCTGCGCCTTCCTGACTATCATGGACCTGCGTGCGATACTTTCGGGGAAGCGGTAGCCGGTATCGGCGACTCGAGCGCCGTAGTTCGCATTGAGCCACTCCACATCATCTACCACCTTGATGACATGGTTAGGAACGATGCCGGCCGTCATATCGAACCAGAACGCTGAGATCTGGTTGAGGACGGTCCCCTTGTCGGGAATGCCGTTCGGGAGGACCACGTCGAAGGCCGAGACACGGTCGGTAGCCACCAGAAGCAACTGGTCGTCGCCGAGGTCGCAGGTATCACGCACCTTGCCGCGATAGCAGAGGTTTGCGAGATTCGTTTCGAGAAGGACCGATGTCATTAATCACCTCCCTTACGGGTTGCGATTGCAGTGAGCCTGGTCGAGTCCCACGCGCCTGAAGATGTCATCCACATGCCGCAGGAAGTACCCGTGGTCGAATATGGCATCGAAGTCTGACTGCTTCAGATGGAGGCACACATCCGGGTCGCCCTCCAGCAGATTGCGAAAGCTTGTGCCCTCTTTCCAGGCCGTCATGGCGTTTCCCTGGACCATCTTGTAGGCCTGCTCGCGGGAGAGTCCTTTGTCCACGAGCGAGAGCATAACCCTCTGCGAGAAGACCAGGCCATGACTCCGCTCGATGTTCTCCTTCATCCTTTCCGGGTACACGCGCAGCCCCTTCATTACGTAGGTGAAGATGCACATCGCGTAGTCGAGTATGAGGCAGGCGTCTGGAAAGGTGATGCGCTCGGTGGAGGAATGCGATATATCCCTCTCATGCCATAGAGCGATGTTCTCCAGAGCGGTTAGCGCATAGCTGCGGACTATCCTGGCGATACCGCACACTCGCTCGCAAAGCTCGGGGTTGCGTTTGTGCGGCATGGCGGAAGAGCCTGTTTGTCCTTCTTCGAACGGCTCCTCAGCTTCGAGGACCTCGGTCCTCTGGAGTCCCCTGATCTCAGTGGCGAACTTCTCCAATGACCCGCCGAGTATGGCGAGTGTGGTCAAATACTGGGCGTGCCTGTCGCGCTGGACGACCTGATTTGAGACCGGCTCGACGTCGAGCCCCAGCTTCCTGCATGTCGCTTCCTCGACCTCCAGTGGCACAGTGGCGTGGGTGCCGACAGCGCCGGATATCTTGCCCACTGCTACGGCCCTACACGCCTCGTCGAAGCGTTCGGCATTGCGCTTCATCTCCTCAACCCACAGCGCCATCTTGAGTCCGAACGTTATCGGCTCGGCGTGGACTCCATGCGTCCTGCCCATCTGGGCCGTGTGCCTGTGCTCGATAGCCTTCTGCCTGATCGCGTCGGTCAGCTCGGCGATATCTCCGGCCAGGATCTCGGAAGCTTCGACCAGTTGCAGCGCGAGAGCCGTGTCCATGATGTCGGACGAAGTAAGACCCAGATGAATGAAACGGCTCTCCTCACCGATGCTCTCCGAGACCGCTCTGAGGAAGGCCGTTACATCATGGTGGGTCTCCTCTAGTATCTCGTTCATGCGGGCGAGGTCGCACCGGGCCTTCCTGATCTCCGGGAGTGCATCCGCAGGGATGGCGCCGTACTCGGCCCACGCCTCGCACGCTGCGATCTCGACCTGGAGCCACTTGTCGAATTTGTTCTCGTCCGACCAGACCCGCTTCATCTCGGGCCTGGAATAGCGCTCTATCATCGCTCCTACCTGCTACCCCTGATTGAGATCCTTGCGATAGGCGTCGTAGGCCTGGCGTATCTTCTCATGCTTCAGCCCCAGTATCTGCGCGGCGAGATAGGCGGCGTTCTTTGCACCGGCGGTACCCACCGCCACACAGGCCACCGGTATGCCCGGCGGCATCTGGGCAATGGAGAGAAGCGCATCAACGCCCTTCAGTTCACTGCCCGCCAGCGGAACGCCTATGACCGGGACCGTCGTCCAGCTCGCGAGCACCCCCGGCAGGTGCGCGGCAGCCCCGGCGCCGGCTATTATCACCTCTATTCCCCGTTCGCGAGCCGTCATTGCGTACTGGCGCGCCCGCTCCGGCGTACGGTGGGCCGAAATCACGGTGACTTCGTACTCGATGCCCAACTGGTCCAGAGCGTCCTGGGCCCCCTGCATTGCATCGGCGTCCGACTTGCTGCCCATCAATATGCCAACCAGCGGCATGACTAGGCCTCCTCAGCGGCGATATCCGTCCTGTAATGGCATCCCTCGAACCTGATCCGACGGACGTTGGCGTAGGCCTTTTCTCGTGCCTCCGCTACGCTTGAGCCGCTCGCAACCACGGTAGCCACCCTGCCGCCCGACGTCACGATCTCGCCGTCCGTCTTCTTGGTCCCGGCGTGGAACACAGCAACGTCCTCGTCGAGGTCTGTCAGGCCTGAGACCGGCAAGCCGTCCCTGTACTTGCCGGGATACCCCCCCGATGCCAGCACGACGCCGACACAGGCGCCGTCTTTCCATTCCACGTCCGTCTTGTCCAGCCCTCCCTCGATGGTCGCCATCATGATCTCCACCAGGTCCGTCTTGAGCATCGGCAACTGTACCTGAGTCTCGGGGTCACCGAAGCGGGCGTTGAACTCAAGCACCTTTGGGCCTTCGCTCGTAAGCATTATCCCGGCGTAGACCACTCCTCTGTAGTCTCTGCCCTCCTCGTTAAGGGCGCGGACAACAGGCTTGAGTATAGTGCGGACGATCTCATCCCTCAAGTCCGGCGTCAGAAATGGCGGCGGAGCGTAGGCGCCCATCCCACCGGTGTTTGGGCCGGCGTCTCCATCGTGGGCCCGCTTGTAGTCCCTCGCCGGTATCAGGGGAATGACGCTCTCGCCGTCTGTGAACGCAAGCAGGCTGGTCTCCCTGCCGACGAGGCATTCCTCGACAATTACGCGGTCTCCGGCACCGCCGAATACCTTTGCCTGCATCATATCGGAAAGCGCCTTCAACGCGTCATCTCTGGACTCAGCTACAATGACGCCTTTGCCGGCCGCGAGACCGTCGGCCTTGACCACGAGCGGTGGCTGCAGTCCCTCGGTGTACTTGCGGGCTGCCTCGAAATCTGTGAAGACCCTGTCGCCGCCACAGGGTATGCCGTGCCTGTGCATCAGCTCCTTGGCGAAGACCTTGCTCGTCTCGATAAGGGCTGCATCCTTCCGAGGCCCGAAGGCCGGTATGCCGAGAGCTTCCAGCCGGTCCACCAGGCCCCCCGCGAGTGGTGCTTCGGGCCCAACGACCGCCAGCCCGATGGTCTTCTCTCTGGCGGCCTTGCAGAGACCGTCGATATCAGTCGCGGAAACGCCAAGGTTCGTGGCGATTACCGAGGTGCCCGCGTTGCCAGGCGCGACGTACAGTTCGCTGACCTTCTCGCTCTGCGAGAGCTTCCACGCCAGCGCGTGCTCCCTGGCTCCACCACCGACGACCAGGACCTTCATTGGGGGCTCCTGTTGGCTGCATGAATCACACGGGAGGGGCAGAGCCGCTCCCGTGGGCCGTGGGGGGCCTCAACGCCCCCAGAGGCTACTCCCACTCTATGGTGGAGGGCGGCTTGGACGATATGTCGTAGACTACGCGATTGACCTCTGGTACCTCGTTCACGATCCGGTTGGATATCCGGGCCAGCACCTCGTAGGGCAGGCGGGCCCAGTCGGCGGTCATGGCATCCTCCGATGTCACGGCCCTGATGGCGACCATATAGCCGTACGTCCGGTGGTCGCCCATCACTCCAACGCTGCGTACGGGCGTGAGCACGGCGAAGCTCTGCCATAGCTGGCGATACAGATTCGCCCGCTTGATTTCGTTCATGACTATCCAGTCCGCCGCCCTCAGTATCTCCAGGCTCTCGCGTCCCACCTCGCCAATGATCCTGATGGCCAGCCCCGGTCCGGGGAACGGCTGTCGCCAGACCATATCCTCCGGCAGGCCCAGTGCCAGCCCTACCTTTCGCACCTCGTCCTTGAAGAGGAAACGCAAGGGTTCGACCAGCGACAGCTTCATTCTGGCGGGAAGGCCGCCCACGTTGTGGTGTGTCTTGATTACAGCCGCCGCCTTGCTGCCCGAGCGGGCGCTCTCGATGACGTCCGGATACAGCGTTCCCTGAGCGAGGAAATCAACCTCGCCGATCTTCGCGGCTTCTTCCTCAAAGACCTTGACGAACTCGTCGCCTATGATGTGGCGCTTCTCTTCGGGGTCTATGACGCCGCTCAACCGACGCAGAAACCTCTCGCTGGCGTCGACGTACACCAGATTCATCTGCATGTTTCTCTGGAATGTGTCCAGCGTGCGCTGCACTTCTTCCCTGCGCAGGAGACCAGTATTCACGAATATGCAGGTCAGTTGCTCCGACACAGCCCGGTGAATGATTGCGGCGACGACCGCCGAGTCGACACCACCGGAGAGAGCACATATGACCCGCCCATCACCGACCTGTTCCCTGACCCGTTCTATCGCCTCTATTGCGAAGGCCCCGGCGGTCCAGGTGCCGCTGCAGCCGCACACGTTGTACAGGAAGTTCCTCAGTATTTCGGTGCCCAGAGGCGTATGTGACACCTCGGGGTGGAACTGAAGGCCGATGACACCATGGCCGTTTCCCATAGCCGCGACAGGTGAGTTCTCCGTATAGGCCAGGGATGTGAACTCGGGAGGCATCTCATCGATTCTGTCCCCGTGGCTCATCCAGACCGGCATCTCGTGTGGCAGGTCTCTGAAGAGGGGGGAATCCGGAGCGTTCTGATGGAGGACGGCCAGCCCATATTCCCGTTTGGCCCCGAGCGCGACCTTCCCCCCAAGCTGATGGGCCAGAAGCTGCATCCCGTAGCATATGCCCAGGATGGGGAGGTGACTCTCGAATATGTACGGCGGCGCCTGTGGTGCGCCCGGCTCATACACACTGCCGGGACCGCCGGATAGAATGAAGCCCTTGGGTCGCAGAGCGGCTACTGTTTCCCACGGGGCGTCGTGTGGCACGACCTCGCAATAGACCTGACACTCCCTGACACGTCTGGCTATCAGCCAACTGTACTGGGAGCCGAAATCGAAGATGACTACCGCCTCGCGTTCGGGGGGCTCTTCACCCGCTCGCTCGAGCTGTGGTTCTTCGCCCCGTCTCTGCTCGGCGATCTCCAGATACGTGGAGACCTCGACGTCATCACTGACGGGGATTCTGTGGCTGTCGTGCTTGGTGTCGTCGGGCGACAAGTGCGGGCTCCTGGAATCGACCAGAGATTACCACTGTGCTATACTCAAGTCAAGCGAATCGGACGCCCTCCAGCTTCGAAATGGAAAGCGCCAAGTGCCGCAGAGTCCCCACATCGAGAGCCAGATCGCGCGCGCCATTGATGTCCTCACCAGGGGCGGCATAGTCGCCTATCCAACGGATACGGTATACGGCCTCGGAGCGGACCCTTTCAACGAACGGGCGGTACAGGCCGTGTTTCGAGCCAAGAGGCGTCCCTTCCATCAACCCGTGCCTCTCCTCCTGCCCGATGCGGCCGCAATAGAGCGCCTGGCCACAGGTCTGTCGGATGTCGCGCTGAAGCTGGTTTCCTCTTTCTTCCCTGGCGCTTTGACGCTCGTGGTCCCTTCGCGGGTGGGACTGCCTGCCGTCGTGACCGCAGGCACCGCCAATGTCGCGGTCAGGGTGCCGGACCACGACATCCCGAGACGACTGGCGACGGCACTCGGGACAGCGATCGTGGGGACCAGCGCCAACCTCACGGGCCGGCCCGGTCCGTTGACGGCTCCTGAAGTCCGCAATCAACTGGGCGATACCGTTGACCTCATAGTGGACGGCGGGCCCTGTCCGGGTGGCGTCGAATCGACCGTCATCGATTGTACCGGCAGTGAGCTGCGCGTCCTGAGGGAGGGCGCGGTCTCGCGCGAGGTCATAGAAGAAGCGATCGGGATGAAGCTTCGGGGGCACGACAGGGCGTGAGCCACGACAGGTTCTACACAGAGAACGTCCTGGCCGTGATAAGGGGTTGGGGGGCGACGTTCAGCTCCCTGGAAAACCCCAACTACCGATGGTTCTGGCTCAGCAGCACAGCCTCTTTCGCCGCTATGCAGATGCAGATGCTGGTGCGAGGCTGGCTCGTGTGGGAGCTCACGGAGTCCGCTCTCGCCATCGGCATCGTGAGCGCGGGTGCGGGGGCGTTCATCATAGTCTTCGCTCTGTACGGCGGTGCAGTCGCCGACCGTGTGGATAAACGCAAGCTACTCATCGTCACCCAGGCTGCTGCAGGCGTGACTACGCTGATCGTCGCCGTCCTCATAAGCCTCGACCTCATTCGCTTCTGGCATCTGATCATCTCTTCGCTCGTGAACGGGCTGATTCTGGCCTTCAGGCTGCCGGTACGCCAGGCCATCATCTCGGAGCTGGTCGAGGAGCGCCAGGTAATGAATGCCGTCGCTCTGAACTCGGGGGCTCTCAATCTCAATCGTGTGATTGCTCCGGCGCTCGGTGGCGTGCTCGTGGGTGTGATCGGCATCGACGGCGTCTACTACATGATGATGGCGTGCTTCATGCTCTCGGCCCTGCTCATGCTCGGGGTGACTACGCGCCCGAAGGTGGTGGATGAGGAACGGCCTGTCACCGGGGTCCACAGCGACATTCTGGAAGGCCTGCGATACGTCCGCGTCAAGCCGGTGCTGATTGCCCTCCTGGCGATTGCAGTTATCCCCATCCTGTTCGGCATGCCATATCAGATGCTGATGCCGATATTCGCCGGTGACGTACTGGGAGCGGGACCATCCGGCCTGGGATACCTGATGGCTGCGATGGGAACCGGGGCACTCATAGGCTCCCTCATCGTTGCCTCTCTCGGCGACTATCGCAGGAAGGGGATTCTGCTGCTGGCGTCGTGCGGCCTCTTCGGGGCGTTCCTCGTTGTCTTCGCCAATTCGCAGACTCTCTGGCTTTCACTTGCTCTGCTGGTCGGGGTCGGCGCCGCCAGCGCAGCTTACATGTCCGTGAACAACACCCTGTTGCAGGTGAACGCCGAGGACCGCATACGGGGTCGGGTAATGAGCCTGTATATGATGACGATCGGGCTGTTCCCGCTAGGTGTCCTTCCCGCCGGGGCCATCGCTGAAGTGACGGGTGTGGCGCTTCCGGTATGGGTCGGGGGAGTTATCATAGTGGTATTCACGGCTGCCATGGCATTGAGAAGGCCTGCTCTGAGAAGACTGTGATATCCGTAAGGGGCCTCACGTTTGATGGATTGTGCTATAATTATCCACACAACCGCCTGGAACGTTCGTGCCACCAGCCGCTATGGCTACGCGCCCGACCCGTGGAACAGCCGGGGTGATGTGCGGCAGAGCGCCCGGTCTGCGTTTCCCCCGAGCATACTGTGAGCATTAGCATCTGTGTCCAACAGTATTCGATAAGGGAAGGCAATGCGAGTTGCTGTCGGCTGTGACCACGCGGGATTCAACCTGAAGCAATCGCTGGCCGGGCTGTTGAGCGAACTGGGGCACGAGCACGAGGATTTCGGGTGCTTTGACACCAGCTCCGTTGACTATCCGGACATCGCCCTCGCAGTTGCTGAGGCTGTGTCAGAGAGAAGCTTCGACTGCGGCCTGCTCGTCTGCAGCACGGGCATCGGGATGAGCATCGTCGCCAACAAAGTCAAAGGAGTAAGGGCGGCGGTCTGCCATGACACTTTCAGTGCTCGCCGGGCACGGGAACACAACGATGCGAATGTGCTTTGCCTTGGTGAATGGGTCGTGGGTCAGGGGCTGGCACGAGATATCGTTGCCACGTATCTCGGTGCGGAATTCGCGGGAGGCCGACACGCCAGGAGAATAGAGAAGATCACGGCGCTGGAGCGATAGGCGCGCTATGGGGAATCTGCTGGATAAGTTGGAGGGTCCGAAAGACCTGCGTTGCATGAGCGACGAGGAACTGGTGCAACTCGCGCTGGAAATCCGGCGCGAGATGGTCGATACCGTGACCTTGACCGGGGGCCACCTGGCATCCAGCCTTGGCGCGACTGAAATCACTATTGCACTCCATCGGGTGTTCGACAGCCCCAGGGACAGGTTTGTCTGGGATGTCGGTCATCAGTGCTACGCACACAAGCTGATCACGGGCAGAAGGGACAAGTTCCGGAGCCTCCGCCAGTACGGGGGGCTTTCGGGATTCCCCGACCCTTGCGAGAGCCCGCACGACGCGTTCGGGGCGGGTCACGCGTGTACTTCGATATCCGCGGCACTGGGCATGGCCGTCGCAAGGGACCTCGCGGATGAGGACTACCATGTGGTGGCCGTTATCGGGGATGGGTCCCTGACGGGCGGCATGGCATTCGAGGGATTGAATCACGGCGGGCACCTCGGTACCAGGATGATTGTGGTGCTCAATGACAACGCCATGGCGATATCCCCCAGCGTCGGGGCTATCTCCCGGGCGCTCAGCGAGATGAGGCTGGACCCCAAGTACTACCGCACGAAGGAGAAAGCAATCCGCAGTGTCAGGAGTATGCCCAAGGGCAACACTCTATGGTGGTGGATACACAAGCTGAAGAGCGGGTTCAAGAATGTCGTCTTGCCCACTCAACTCTGGGAAATGATGGGCTACAAGTACATCGGCCCGGTGGATGGTCACAACATACAGCAGTTGGAGAGGGCTCTGACGAAAGCCAGAGACTACACGCGCGGCCCGGTCTTCGTCCATGCCATAACCACGAAGGGCAAAGGCTATGAACCTGCCGAGGGCGACAGCGTCAAATTCCACGGCGTATCCGCCAGGTCTTCCGGCGGCCCCAGGAAGGCTTCCTACAGTGAGGTCTTCGGCCAGACGGTGGGAGAACTCTTCCGGCGTGATGACAGACTGGTCGCGGTAAGCGCAGCGATGATGGATGGCACGGGGCTGTCGCCAGTGTTGCGTGAGTTCCCCAACAGGGTTTTCGACGTGGGCATTTGCGAGCAGCACGCGGTGACATTTGCGGCCGGACTGGCGGCACGCGGCTACGTGCCCATTGTTGCGATATACTCTACGTTTCTGCAACGGGCGTACGATCAGGTGGTCCACGACGTCTGTATTCAGAATCTGCCGGTGGTGTTCGCCATAGATCGGGCGGGCATAGTAGGGGACGACGGCAAGACCCACCAGGGTACGCTGGATCTTTCCTACCTCGGTTGTGTGCCGAACCTGGTGGTAGCCGCCCCTCGTGATGAGGAGGAGTTGAGGCGGCTGCTGTACACCGCGACACGGATCAATAGACCCATGGCCATCCGGTATCCGAGGGGGAGCGGACCCGGCGCGGAGCCGAGTGCCGACATCCGCGAGTTGCCAGTGGGCAAGGGAGAGCTGCTGCGCGAGGGCTCCGACATCGTATTGGTTGCCATCGGGGTGACGGTCTCGCCGGCGCTTGAGGCCGGCGAGATTCTCGCTGAGAAAGGGGTATCGTGTGCGGTCATCGATGCTCGCTTCATGAAGCCCCTTGACAGGGAGCTGATTCTGGACGTCGCAGGCAAGGTCGGCAGGGTACTGACCGTTGAGGAGAACGCCCTCTCCGGAGGGCTCGGAGCCGAGGTCGCTGCCCTGCTGAGCGAGGTGCCTGGAGTACGCGTGGCGCGCATAGGCCTGCCGGACAGGTTCGTGGAGCACGGGTCGCAGGCCGCCCTCCGAGCGAACTTCAGCCTTGACGCAGAAGGCATTGCGTCGAAGGTCGAGGCGATGATCAAAGAACCCGGCCACCTGTCGGAGACCGCCGAAGCGAAGCGCTAGTCGGCCTTGGGCAGTACGGGGTCAGGTACGAATCAGGTGTTCTTTGCACCTGGTTTTTGCTATTATGAGGTGCATAGTATGGATTTCGACTCCATCTGGCAGAGATTCCGGGGCGACCTGGAGGAGGAGCTGAGGTTCGCCATCGGCAAGGCTGCTCTGCCGATGTACAACATGATGAGATACCACCTCGGCTGGGTGGATGATGCCGGCCAGCCGGGGTCGGGTACAGCGGGCAAGAGGCTCCGCCCTTTTCTTTGCCTCCACGCTTGCGAGTCTGTGGGCGGGGAGTGGCAGCAGGCTCTCCCGGTCGCGGCCTCCCTCGAATTGGTCCACAATTTCTCACTCATTCACGATGACATCCAGGACGAAAGCGGCGAACGAAGGGGCAGGCCCACGGTCTGGACGCTGTGGGGGAGGGCCCAGGCCATAAATGTCGGGGACGGGATGCATGCGCTCGCGCTTTCCTCGCTGCTGCGTTCCGAGGAGGCCGGTGTATCCCACGAGAAGGTGGTCCAGGCCGCACGCCTGCTAGGAGAGGCGAGCCTGAAGCTCTGCGAGGGCCAGTACCTCGATATCAGCTACGAGAACCGCCTGGACATCAGTGTCGGCGACTATCTTGAGATGATCAGCGGGAAGACCGCCGCCTTGTTCCGCTGTGCGCTCGAGGTCGGGGGTCTTATTGGTACGGATGACCGGAAGACGCTGGCGCGGTTTCGTGGGTTTGGCCATGCTCTCGGGATGATGTTTCAGGTGCACGACGATGTGCTCAGCATTTGGGGCGAACTGGAGAACACGGGCAAGTCGACGACCTCGGATATTGAAATGCGAAAGAAGACGCTGCCTATAGTATATGCTCTGGAGGCGGCGGAAGGGGGGGACAGGGACAGACTGCACGGAGTATATGCGAAGGGGAGGCCCTCTGACGAAGACGTCGAATACGTCATTGAGGCCCTTTCGAGGCTCGGCGCCCAGGAATATGCACGAGGCATTGCCAACAGGTACTACGAGCAGGCGCTCACGGAGCTGGATGGTACGGGCGTATCCGTTCAGGCCAAAGAAGAACTGAAGACAATAGCGGACTTCCTGCTCCGGCGAGAGCATTGAATCCAGACTCGCTAGGTCTTCTCGTTCGTTCAGCGACGATGCGGGACCCGTCAGGGGCGTTGTATAATCGTCTGTCGCAGGGAGGCGACACCCCAATCGAATCGGAGGGGATGCATATTGAAACTGGCGATAACCGGCAAGGGCGGAGTTGGCAAGACGACTCTGGCGAGCGTTCTGGCTCGCCTTTACGCTTCAGAAGGGCGAACGGTGCTGGCAATCGACGCCGACCCCGATGCCAACCTTGGTGCCGCACTGGGCATAGCGGGTGAGGACCTTGACAGGATCGTGCCAATCGCCCGGATGGACGACCTCATACGTGAGCGCACCGGCGGGCAGCCCGGCACGGTGGGAGGCTTCTTCAAGCTCAACCCGAAGGTGGATGACATACCGGAACGGTTCTCCGTGAGCAGGTACGGGGTGAAGCTACTGGTGCTGGGCACAGTCAAGAAAGGCGGCAGTGGGTGCATATGCCCTGAGAGCTCGCTTCTCAAGAGCCTGCTCAATCACCTCTTCCTCAGGGTTGACGACGCCGTGATACTCGATATGGAGGCGGGAATCGAGCACCTGGGGAGGGCCACGGCCCAGGGAGTCGACGCCTTCATTGCCGTTGTGGAGCCCGGCATGAGGAGCCTCGACACGGCCAGGGCTGTCAGGAAGCTGGCTGCCGACCTCGGGATCAGGAAGTGCTACGTAGTGGGCAACAAGGTCAGCAGCGAAGAGGACCGGCAGTTCGTGATTGACAAGCTGTCCGATTACGAGGTTCTCGGTTTCATAAGCCAGAACCATAGAATAGTGGAGGCTGACCGTAAGGGATTGAGTCCTTTCGATGTGGACAGCCAGGTAGTCGCGGAAGTGCAGCAGATAAAGCAGAAGCTGGACACGCTGAGCAAACAAGAGGTGCCGCAATGAAGAAGAGAACCGTCCGCGACATCAAGGTCATGGGCAAGAAGGTCCTGGTACGGGTCGATTTCAACGTGCCGCTGGATATGAAAACTCATGAGATAAGCGATGACACCCGAATCCGGGCTGCTCTGCCGACTATTCAGTACCTGATTGAGCAGGGTGCGAGGGTTATTCTATGCTCGCACTTCGGCAGACCGAAGGGCGAGGTGGTAGAGGACATGAGGCTGGCACCGGTAGCTCAGCGCCTCTCGGAACTTCTGGGCAGGGAGGTCGCATACACCGACGACTGCATCGGCTCGGACGTAGAGGCGGAGGTCTGGGAGATGAAGGATGGAGACGTACTACTGCTGGAGAACGTCCGTTTCTATGCCGATGAGGAGAAGAACGACCCCGATTTCGCGGGGAGACTGGCGACGCTGGCGGACATATTCGTCAATGATGCCTTCGGCGCTGCTCACCGTGCTCACGCGTCCACGGTAGGGGTAGCCCACTACCTGCCCGCTGTGGCGGGCTTCCTGATGGAAAAGGAGATCGACTATCTTGATCGCGCTCTCGCTACGCCCACGCCGCCGTTCGCGGCTGTCGTCGGCGGCGCAAAGGTGAGCGACAAGCTTGCTATGCTGACGAACATACTCAGGAAGGTGGATGCGCTTATCATCGGGGGCGGCATGTGCTGTACCTTCTTCAAGGCCGAGGGAAAGAGCGTGGGCAAGTCGACCGTGGAGGAAGACAAGATTGAGACTGTCAAGGGTCTGCTGATGGAGGCGGCCCAGGCAGGGGTCAAGGTACTCCTCCCGACCGACGTTGTTGTTGCCCGAGAGTTCTCCGGCGGCGTGCCGACTCAGGTGGTCTCCGTGCTCGACATACCGGATGAGTCGATAGTCATGGACATTGGTCCCGAGACCATCGAGCGATACGTCGATGAGTTGTCCCACTGCAAGACGGTGGTGTGGAACGGCCCTATGGGGGTCTTCGAGTACCCCGAGTTCAAGAAGGGCACGGAGTCGGTTGCCAGACAGCTCGCGAGCATGAACGCCACAACGATCCTTGGCGGCGGATCCACCGCCGAAGCTGTCGAAGAGCTGGGTCTAGCCGGGAAGATGAGCCATGTCTCCACCGGTGGAGGAGCCGCCCTCGAATTTCTGGAGGGCAAGAAACTGCCGGGAGTTGAGGCGCTCAACGACGCCTGAGGGAGAGGTACGGGTTGCTGCGTCTGGACCTGCTGAAAGAGCTGAGCCTCAAGACTCCCTCGAAGATAGTGATGCTTGTCCTGGACGGTCTGGGAGGCCTTCCAAGGCCCGAGACAGGCAGGACCGAACTTGAGACCGCCAGGACGCCGAACCTCGACCGACTTGCTCAAGAGGGCATCTGCGGGTTGACCGATCCCGTGGGGCGCGGTATCACTCCGGGGAGTGGCCCGGGGCACTTGGGTCTATTCGGGTACGATCCCCTGCAATACACGGTCGGCCGTGGTGTTCTCGAAGCTCTGGGTATCGACTTCGAGCTTCGAGAGGGGGACGTCGCAGCTCGCGGCAACTTCTGCACCGTCGACGGTAACGGACTGATAGCAGACCGGCGGGCCGGCCGCATTTCCAACGACACAAACGCCAGGTTGTGCGAGAAGCTTAGAGGCATTGTCCTGGATGGGGTCGAGACCCACGTGGTCCCCGTCCGGGAGCATCGGTTCGTGCTCGTGTTCCGGGGCCGGGACCTGGAGGCCCGTGTTGCCGATACGGACCCTCAGAGGGAGGGCCAGCCTCCGCTGGAAGCGGTCGCGCTGGAATCCGGTTCAAAGGCTACAGCCGACCTGGCCAACCAGTTCGTCTCGGGGACGCTAGAGGTACTTCGCGATGAGCATCCCGCCAATATGATTCTCCTGCGCGGTTTCTCGCAGCATCCGAGCCTGCCTACGATGCAGGATGTGTACAAGCTCAATCCGGCCGCCATCGCCTCCTACCCGATGTACAGAGGCCTGGCGAAGCTCGCCGGCATGATCGTGCTGCCTACAGGGACCGGTCTGGCAGACGAGTTCGGGACCCTCAAGTCGTCCTACGGCGAGCATGACTTCTTCTTCATCCATGTGAAGAAGACCGACTCCTCGGGCGAGGACGGCAACTTCGACGACAAGGTATCCGTTATTGAGGAAGTCGACAGACTGCTGCCCCGTGCGACCGAACTGGAGCCTGATGTCATCGTCGTGACGGGCGATCATTCCACCCCGGCCCTGCTCAAGGGCCATAGCTGGCACCCGGTACCCATCCTGCTACATTCGCGTACCTGCCGGCCCGACGGAGCGTCCGAGTTCTCTGAAGCGGCCTGTACAGGGGGAGGGTTGGGCAGGTTTCCGGCCGCCGAGATCATGCCCCTCGCGATGGCTCATGCGTTGAAGCTGGCAAAATATGGCGCCTAGGAGGTTGTCTCCATGCGAACACCGATAGTCGCAGGCAACTGGAAGATGAACACAACACAGTCAGAGGCCTCAGAACTGGTCTCTGCGATGAAGAAACGCCTCAACAACGTGACGGGGATGGACAAGGTCCTCTGCCCGCCGTTTCCCTGGCTGACGACGGTGAACGACCTCGTCAAAGGGACGTCCATCAAGGTAGGTGCGCAGAACATGTACTTCGAGCGCAAAGGTGCATTCACGGGTGAGGTATCGCCCGCCATGCTGGGCGGCCTTTGTGACTATGTGATACTGGGTCATTCGGAGCGCCGCGGCGTCTTCGCCGAAACGGACGATATGATCAACAGAAAGGTCAAGGCGGCGCTGGCGGACAGGCTGATCCCGATAGTATGCGTTGGCGAGACCCTGGAGCAGAACGAGGCCGGCGAGACTGTACAGGTGATAACCCGGCAGGTCAAAGCCGTTTTCGAGGGCGTTGAGAGCCTCGCGGGTACCGTTCTGGCCTACGAGCCGATATGGGCCATAGGTACCGGCAAGGCGGCCAGGGGCGACCAGGCCAATGCCGTGATGAAGATGATACGCGAGACGGTGGGCAAGATATACGGCGACAAAGTGGCAGGTGATATCCGAATCCAGTACGGCGGCAGTGTAACGGGCAACAACATAGCAGAGTTTGTGGGCCAGCCGGACATCGATGGGGCGCTCGTTGGCGGCGCGAGCCTGAAGCCCGATGAGTTCGTGGCAATCGCGGAGAAGACAGCCGAGGTCAAGGCAAAGGGATGATGCCACTGGCAGCCATTGTAGGCCCGACGTCAATCGGCAAGACCAGTCTGGCACTGGAGCTCGCCGGCAGGCTCGACGCGGAGATAGTGAGCGCCGACAGCCGCCAGGTCTACCGCTACATGGATATCGGTACAGCCAAGCCGACGCGTCAGCAAAGGGGGTCGGTCAGCCATCACATGATCGATGTCGTTGCACCGGATGAGGATTACAGTCTTGCGCTCTATTTGAAGGGCGCCAGGTCGGCGCTGGAGTCGCTACACAGGGAAGGCAGGAAGGCGCTTCTGGTAGGAGGCAGCGGGCTGTACGTGTGGGCTATGCTTGAGGGCTGGCACGTCCCCGAAGCGCCTCCTGATCGCGCTTTTCGGGAGGAGATGGAGCGCAAGGCCGAGCGGGAAGGAGGGCGAGCGCTCCACAGTGAGCTTGCGCGGCTGGACCCAACGGCGGCAGAGCGAGTGGACCCCAGGAACGTGCGCCGTGTAATCCGGGCTCTGGAGGTCAACCGGCAGGGCGTGATGTCGGTTGGCCGACGCAGGCAGCGCGCAGTGACCTGTCCGGTAATAGGGCTGACAACCAGCAGGGCGACGCTGTACAGGACGATAGACGAGCGCGTCGACAGGATGGTAGCGGCCGGCCTCGTGGATGAGGTGGACCAACTCTTGTCTCAAGGCTATGGCCTCGACCTGCCGTCGATGTCGGGACTGGGGTACAGGCAGATAGGTATCTATCTCAAGGGTGACCTTGGTCTGGAGAGTGCCATCCAGAGAATCAAGAGTGAGACGCATCGATTCGCGCGTCACCAGTACAACTGGTTCTCGCTCCGGGACTCCAGAATCATGTGGTTCGAGCAGGGAGCGGGGATCGTCGACGCCGTAATGGAATCGCTGGAGCCTACCCAGGCAACTCCTCAGAGAGGAGGTCGTGAGAATGAACTCGTGGCGTGAGACCATGAGAAACTTCCTGTGGGGCATGCTCGCAGGGGCGCTTCTCGTGCCGCTGCTGTACCTGGTCAGGGTTCTGTGGAAGAGGCGGAGCGAGCGCATCGTCATCGACGACAGCGAATGGCCCTGAGCAGCCGACGCATATCGACAAAGGAGAGCTATGGGCAAACTGACCGACCAGATGAAGGAGATGATTGCCGAGATCCGACCCGGCCTCATCGCGACCGCCGACAGGAACGGGAGGCCCAATGTCTCGGCGAAGGGTTCGTTCCGGGTACTGGATGATGACCATCTGCTGTTCGCGGACATCAGTTCCCCCGGTACGATTGCCAACCTGCGGGAGAACCCGAAGGTCTCCGCCATCGTGCTCCATCCCAAGACAATGAGGGGTTGCAGGGTCTGGGGTACGGCGGAGATACTGGATTCCGGCGAACTGGTTGACAGGCTGAGCGAGGAGTTCACGGCCAAAGGCATGAAAGTGAACCACGTCGTGAAGATTACGGTTGAAGAGGCCAAAGAAGGGGTCTAGAGCGCCTCAGAAGTGGATTTCGTCAAGCTGCAGGCTACGGGAAACGACTTCGTTCTTGTCGAAGGGCGAGAGTATGAGCGCGACTGGTCCGAACTTGCCAGAGCTGTATGCAGTCGAAGGCTCGGCGTCGGCTCGGACGGCCTTATCGTGATAGCGGCATCGGAATCCGCTGACCTCGGCATCAGGATGTTCAATCCGGACGGGTCTGAGGCCGAGGCATGCGGAAACGGGCTGCGGTGTCTGGCCAGATGGGCCTCGGAATCGGGAGCGGTTACCAAGAGCGAGTTCACTGTGGAGACGCCGGTCGGCTTGAGGACCGTGCAGCTTCTAGACAGCAGCATCCGCGTATCAATGGGTGCGCCGGTTCTCAGCAGGGAACTGATACCGGTGGCCGCTGAAGCTGAAAGGGGCCCGGTTGACGGGCCTCTTGTTAACCTCCAAATCGACGCAGGCGGTGCCAGCCTGTCCGTTGATTGCCTGTCGATGGGCAATCCTCACGCTGTCTTCTTTCAACAGGAACCGATCGATAGCTATCCGCTGGCTGAAGTCGGCCCGAGAGTGGAGAGACATCCGGCCTTCCCTCGAAGGACGAACTTCGAGATAGTCAACATCATCAACCGGTCGAAACTGGGGGTACGTGTGTGGGAGCGCGGTGCGGGCGAGACGCTGTCGTGCGGGAGCGGGGCCTGTGCCGCGGTGGTGGCGTCGATACGAAAGGGCCTGTGCGAGGACACAGTCGATGTTGCCCTCAGGGGTGGCACTGTTACGGTCGACTGGGATGGGACAGGCGAAGTGCACCTTAGCGGTCCGGCTGAGGTGGTGTTCACGGGAAAGTGGCCGGATTGACCGACAACCGCAGGGGAG
The DNA here is from genome assembly GCA_964574685.1 of uncultured Dehalococcoidia bacterium. Classification (GTDB taxonomy): domain Bacteria; phylum Chloroflexota; class Dehalococcoidia; order SZUA-161; family SZUA-161; genus CAZGDV01. The sequence continues at coordinate 15,530 of CAZNOI010000010.1, read as the reverse complement.
AGGACCAGACCGTATGCAATTGGCAAAGCGAGTTGAGAAGCTTCCGCCCTACCTGTTCGTAGAGATCAGTCGCAAGATATCCGAGAAGAAGGCCGCGGGTGAGGACGTCATCAGCTTTGCCATAGGCGATCCCGACTTGCCGACCCCGGAGCACGTCATAGATCGACTGTGTGATGCCGCGAGAGACCCGGCGAATCATCGCTATCCGGAGACCGAGGGCCTCCCCCAGCTTCGCCGCGCGATGGCTACCTGGTACGAGAGGCGTTTCGGCCTGGTTTTCGACCCCGACAGAGAGGTCCTGCCCCTCATAGGCTCGAAGGACGGGATAGCCCACATAGCCCTTTGCTTCATCGATCCCGGCGATACTGCCCTTGTCCCCGACCCCGGTTACCCGGTTTACTCGCTCGGCACGATGTTTGCCGGAGGCGAAAGCTACGTGATGCCGCTCACCGAGGAGAACGGGTTCCTGCCTGACCTCGATGCGGTTCCAGGGTCGGTGGCCGACCGCGCAAAGGTGATGTGGATAAACTACCCCAACAACCCGACAGCCGCTGTTGCCGATTTGGACTTCTTCGAGCGGGTTGTCGCCTTTGCCGAGAGGCACGACATAGTGGTCTGTCACGATGCGCCGTACACCGAAGTTGCGTTCGACGGGTATCGGCCGGTGAGCTTCATGCAGGCGAAGGGGGCCGGCGGAGTGGGCGTCGAATTCCAGTCCCTCTCCAAGGCCTACAACATGACCGGATGGCGCCTGGGAATGGTCGTGGGCAACGAGAACGTGGTCAATGCCTTGATGCGGGTCAAGTCGAACATCGACTCGGGAATCCCACAGGCCATCCAGTTGGCCGGCATAGAAGCGCTCCTGGGTGACCAGAGCTGCATAGAAGAGCATAACGTCATCTACCGGAGAAGGCGCGACTCGATGGTCAGGACCCTGAAGAAGGTCGGCATGGCTGTCAGTCCGCCGAAGGCCAGTCTGTACATATGGGCGCGCGTGCCGCAGGGATACACTTCTCTGCAGTTCTGTTCGAAGCTGCTGGACGAAGCGTCCGTAGTCGTGACGCCGGGCAGCGGATACGGCGAGCATGGTGAAGGCTACGTTCGGCTCTCGCTGACGACCCCTGATGACCGGGTTGAGGAAGGGCTGGGCAGGATCGAGCGGCTGGTGGGCCGGTTATAGGCGCAGCAGCCAGCAGGTGGAGGACAGCCCAATCGGTAAGGAGACACTCAGCACCAGGGCACCAACCGAGAGAGCTTTGCTGGTTGGTCTGGAAACCAGGGGGTCGAGGAACGGTTGGACGCTTGAGGGGTCTCTGGAAGAGCTTGCTCGGCTCGCGAGAACTGCCGGCGCCCGGGTTGTCGGGTCGATCAGCCAGCGCCTGGCCGCGCCTACGCCGTCCCTCTATATCGGAAAGGGCAAGCTCGAAGAGCTTGAGTCGACGGTTAGGGACACCGCTTCCGATCTGGTAATCTTCGATGACGAGTTGTCTCCGGCCCAGCAGAGGAACCTGGAACGGGCTCTTGGCATCAAAGTGCTGGACCGCACCGCTCTGATACTCGATATCTTCGCCAGGAGGGCCAACACGCATGAGGGTCGGCTTCAGGTCGAGCTGGCCCAGCAGGAATACCTGCTACCGCGCCTGGCCGGAATGTGGCCCCACCTTGAGCGACTCGGCGGCGGGATCGGAACACGAGGTCCCGGTGAGACACAGCTTGAGAGCGACCGCCGCATCATCCAGCGTAAGATACAGTATCTGAAGAAGGAGATCGAAAGCGTTCGGCGGCAGCGGTCCCTCCAGCGAAAGCGGCGAAGCGAGTCCGGATTGCCCGTGATTGCACTGGTCGGATATACCAATGCCGGCAAGAGCACATTGCTGAATGCCCTCAGCAGCGCCGACGTACTGGTCGAGGACAAGCTGTTCGCGACGCTGGACCCGACTACGCGTCGCATCGCACTGCCCGGCGGCAGGCGGGCGGTGCTTACGGATACGGTAGGGTTCATTCAGAAGCTGCCCGCAACGCTGGTGGCGGCGTTTAGAGCAACGCTGGAGGGCCTCTACGAAGCCGATGTTATCATCCACGTGGTCGACGTATCGAGTGATACCGCTGCACAGCAGTTCCATACGGTGGAAGGCATGCTGAGAGACCTTGGAGTCACTGACAAGCCCATAGTGATGGCGCTCAACAAGGTGGACCTGCTCGGGGGGCCTGTGGCCGCCGATGACGAATGCCTGGCGCGGCGCTACCTCGATGACCTCCTGGGCGCCAGAATGGAGTCTGCGGTTCTCGTCTCAGCATCCAAGGGCTGGGGACTCAATCGCTTGCTCCAGAAGGTCGATGAGGAGCTGGACATGGATTCGGGATGGACGCGCAGCGTGACCAGAGAGGAGGGCGAATGAAGGTTCGGAAAGCCGTGATAACCGCAGCCGGCTGGGGTACCAGGTTCCTGCCGGCCACGAAGGCCCAGCCCAAGGAGATGCTGCCCCTGCTGGATAAGCCGATTATCCAGTACGTGGTCGAGGAAGCCGTCGCCTCAGGAATCGAGCATATCATCATCATCACTGCAATGGGCAAGCACGCCATAGAGAACCACTTCGACCGGACCTTCGAGCTGGAGCACTTCCTCGAGAGGAAGCAGGACCTGAAATCGCTGAAGGAAATACAGCGCATCTCAGAGTTGGCCAAGATATGCTACATACGACAGAAGGAGCAGCTTGGGCTGGGCCACGCCGTCCTGATTGCGGAGGACCTTGTTGGAGACGAGCCGTTCGCCCTGTTCCTGCCTGACGACATAATCGAGGCCGAGGTGCCTGCGATGAGACAGATGCTCGATGTCTTCGAGCGATATGAGTCCACGGTCCTGGCTGTTGAGTCGGTCCCGCCCGACAGGACACGTTCATACGGCATCGTTGACCCTAGGGAAATCGATGAGCGGGTGTACGAGGCCGTGGGCCTTGTCGAGAAGCCTGCGCCTGAGGACGCGCCGTCGAACCTCGGGATAGTCGGCAGATATGTCATCACACCGGAGATATTCGAGATACTGCACAGGACGCCGCCCGGCAGTGGAGGCGAGATCCAGATCACAGACGCACTGCATCTGCTTCTTGAGCGCCAGCGCATATACGCGTGTCGCTTCGAAGGGATACGCCATGATACAGGGACTCCGCTTGGACTGTTGAAGGCATCGATCCAGATGGCGATGCGTGACCAATGCCTTGCTCCCGAGTTCAAAGAGTATCTGCGCAGCCTGGACTGGTCATAGAGCTTCACCTGGGCTTCAGACCCGGTTCACGGAAGGTGTCCCTGTAGCCCGCATGTACGCGTTCGACGGTACCAAATATCTATTGCATCGCGAAGCTGGTGTGTTAGATTGGCATTAGATACGCAGGTAGGGCAGAGGATGGAGCCGGTTAGAGTGCCGGTTATGGCCTTCTACCGGCGAGTTGAGATGCTTCTGAGCTTCGCTGGGATCTTTCTGCAGACCAGGCCTGTGGCCCTGGCAAGGGGACTCGCGATTCTGTGGATCGCGCTGTCCCTGTCAGAGACCATAGTCACCTACTTCTGCCTGCAGCACGCGGGTAACATCGAAGGCAATCCGGCTGCTCGAGCGCTCCTGATGCGTGACGAGGCTCTGTTCTACGGTGTCAAGACGCTTGTCACATTTGGGGTAGGGACGGGCTTCTGGCTTCTCGCAACGCGTACCCGGCATGTGAGGGCACTGGTGATATGTGAGGTCCTGCTGGTCGTGATCTTCAGCATCGTGCTGGTCAACAACCTCATACACCTTTGAATGTCAAGCGCAACCTGAAGTGGTATACTACTGCTGCGCGTCAGGACCCTCTCCCGACATAGAGTGCAGCGTAGCAGCGATCTCCCTGGCCTTAGACAATACGTAGTTGATGTCCACGTCGCTGACCGTTTTGGCCAGAGCCGTGATCGGATTCTCCTCGACGTCCTCGGCACGGAAGATGTCAAGTAGGCTGTCACCACCTCCACCACCCCCGGCGACCAGATCTTCTTCCTCGGCGGCCTCCTCTTCGCTCTCTGCCTCCATCTTGTCTTCGTCGCCGAACATCGGCCCGCTTGCGCTTATGCCGCTTGTGGCCGTCTCGGTCGACTGCTCTCCTCCGCCACCGGCATCGGTTGCTGTGGACGAGGTCTCAGGGGGTGCCTGTCCGGCGGAAGCACTGGCGCTGTCCTGAGTGTCGGGGGTCGCCTGCGTGTCGGAGCTCACCGGTGAACCTTCCTGAGCGGGCGGCTCGCTGCTGGCCGGTACCTGGTCAGCGGGAGATGCTGCAGTTGCCTCTGGTGCCTGTTGAGCCTGGCCCGCCGCCTGGTCCGTGGGAGACGGTGATGCCGGTGGTGTAGCGCCCTCCGGCACAGCCTCTGGAGACGGCGATGACGGCGCCTGCGCTGATGCTTCCACTGGGGGTTGCGGCTGCTGTCCCGGTGTCTGGGCAGGCCCCTCGGCTGGCTGGCCGGGTGGAGGCTGAAGGATGTCAACCATGCCCGCGCCTGCGGGAGCGCTCTGCTCCTCGGCAGGTCGCGACTCAGCGCCCTGAGCAGGAACCGGGCTCCCTGGTTCCATGGGCGGGGGGGCCGTGGATTGGAAGTCGTCGGCAGTTGGGCCGCCGAAGGCGGGGTCGGCAGCCTGAGCCTCGAACTGGGAGTCCACTCCCTGAGCAGGGCGGCTGGCCTGGTCGTCCGCCATGAGAAAGGCGGCTATGGGATCGTCCTCCAGATCGTATCCCGACTGACCTTCGAGGGTGGAGCGCAGGGCATCTCCGAGCCGTCTCAGGGACAGAGACCCTTTCTTGCTCACGAAGGAGAACCGCTCGCCCTCGCCTTCGAGGGAAGCCGCGATGTTCCTCTGCATCCGGCGGAACCTGGCTCCTATCGGCATCTCGCTCTCCGATGCATATACCTTGGTCCTCTAGAAGGCCTTGATCGGCTGGAACAGGGCATCCGCGACGGGAGGCACGATTACCAGTCCGATCCCTGTCGCCAGCAAAGCTATTCCCAGGTAGTTGTAGAACGTATACTTGCTCCCGCCCTGCGCGACCTTGGCAGCGAACGCTATTGTAACCGAGAGCACGAGCAGCACAGGGGTGGTCGTGTAGTCGAGGATTCCGATTGCCTGGAAGTTCAGTGCGAAGACTTCAACGGCGGCCGATTCTACGCCTTCAACCGCCTCATAGTAGCTGCCTGCCGCAGCATCGGCGAACGCCAGGATGACCTGTGCGACGAAGACCAGAAGGCCCACGATGGCGAAGTGCATGGCTATGACGAGCAGGGTGAAGGAATTGGATACCTGAGCCCGCTTCGCCCGCAGGAAGTTGAGGCTGGTGGCCAGCAGGCAGGAGCGTTCGCCCACTTCATCCGGGTCGCCGCCGAGTCGAGTGGCATCCTGGAACATCTTGACGCTTCGGTATATGGTCTCGCTCCCGGTCTCAAGCGAGAAGCGGTGCCAGCAGACCTCGGGCTTGAGCCTTGTCACAAGCCTCCCCTGCAGGTTCTTGATGTTCTGCGACAGGGCCGCGACAGAGCGCAGGTCGAGCTTGGATAATGCCATGGATGTCGTGATCCCGACAGCGGAGGCGATATTGCCGGTCGACCTGATGAACGTGCTCACGTCTGCATCCTTCTTCGTGACCTCGCGGTCCAGCATAGTTCCTGCCACGCCGACGGGCACAACGAGTACGGCACCGAGCATGATGGACAGTCCCATGTTGCCACTGATTGCGAACACGCCCACGAATGTTACTGCGGCCACCGGCAGCAATATGAATTCGAGCCGGCGGGCCCTGCGATGCTGAATGCAATAGGGGTTATATGGGTGGAAGCGTATCTCCTTCGGCGCCACCTTCCATACCATCCATGCGCCAACGATGGCAGCGGCAAGTGTCAAGCCGACCACGCCTATCGTGAGACCGGTGGCGACCGGATAGATCAGCATCGATATCGCTGAGACCATGACCATCAGCGCGGCGGAGATGATGATGGCGGTATATGCCTCGGTCCACATCCTGAGCGTCTCGATGTCTCTGCCGTAGACGTTCTCGAATGCCTGGGCCGCCAGCTTGGCTTCCTGCTGTAGGAAGTCCGTCTCGGCCTCGCCGGCGCCCATGGAGGCGGACCATCGCAGGAGGAAGGCCCTGATCGGCTCCTCCCTGGCCGTCTCGCCGACTTTGCGGCATGCCATGGCGTAGTCGATTCGCATCTGTTCTGCAAGGGTCCTTATCTGCTTGAAGTACTTGGATGTGTAGCATGGGAGGTCGCAGGCGAACTCGATTATGCGGGTGCGCGGCACGCCGGCGGCGGCGATGGCAGACATGTAGGACAACTGGTACAGCATGTCGTAGCTGAGGAATTCGCTGCCCTTCTCAGAAAATGCCTTCGTGCTGAGCGCGCGCAAGGACGTTGAGAAGTTCATAGAAGTCGGTGACTCCCTTCTCCTTGTGAAGCCTCTCGAGAATCCGTGCTCTCTTCTCGAGATGCGTGTATATCTTCCACCTCTTCTCAGGAGGGTGCCCGTACTTGGGCGCTATCTTTTCCTCCAGGAGATAGCTGTTCTTGTTGCCGACGAATTCGAACTCGTCGGTCGCCTGCTTCCAACTGAATACCTCGACGAACGAGAACGCCTCATCAACCGGGTCGTAGCCCACTATCTCGTTTATGCTTGTGGCGCGACGACCGTCCTTTCCATTGGGCAGCTTGACCGCATTCTGACAGACCACTACGTTCAAGGAGTCGATATAGGTCTTGGGGATGTTTATCGGGTCGCCCGTCAACCTCTGGATGACCTTTTCCACGTTGGAGGCGTGGAATGTGCTCATTACCGCATGGCCGGTCTGCATGGCACCGAAAGCGATGGAGCCCTCGACGCCTCTGATCTCACCGACGATGATGAAGTTAGGGCGCTGCCTCAGTGCGGCCTTGAGCAACTCGAACATGGTCACTGCCGAGCCCTTGTCGTCCGGACCGGGTGCCTTGGCCACTTCGCGCAGCCAGTTCTGATGAGGGACCTGAAGCTCCGGTGTATCCTCGATGCTTACGATCTTGCAGTTCATGGGAATGAAGGTCGTGATCGCATTCATGAGCGTTGTCTTACCGGAAGCCGTCTCTCCTACCACGAATATGTTCATGTAGCTCTCGAGGATGAAGGAGAGGTAGGCGGCCATCTCGTAGGTAATACTCCCGAAGCCTATGAGTTCCAGAATACTGAGCGGCGTATCGAAGAACTTTCTGATCGAGAAGTTGCTGCCATTGCGGGCGACTTCCGTTCCATAGACTATGTTTACGCGGGAGCCGTCCAGCAGGGTCGCATCTACGACGGGCCTCCGCAGTGTGACGGGCTTCTTGATGGCCTCCGACATACGCAGGACGTAGTCATCCAGGTCATCCGCAGTCTCGAATACTACCGAGGACTTCAGAGCCTTGAATATCTTGTGCTCGACGAACATCGGCCCAACGCCGGACTGGCTTATGTCCTCGATGTAGGGGTCCGTCAGCAGTGGCTCCAGTACCCCCATGCCGACCTTGTCTCGTATGACGAGGTATTTGACGCTCTCGAATTCCTCAGGGGTGACCTCGATCTTGGCCTTCGGCTTCTGTTTGAGCTTGACTTTGCCGCTGCTGCCGTTGCCCCCCTGAGGGGGAATCCTGACCGGGTCGCGCTTCACCTCGCACACTTTGCCGACGGCTTCGATGAGTCCCTCGACCCGCTCGGCCTTCGTGTCCCTGCCGTAGAGAGCGTCGGCGACGTCGATAAGCTTCTCCTCGACTTCGGCCATGATCTGGGTCATATCCTTCAGTATGTGAGGTTCGATGGGTATGTAATTGCCCCTTCCCCCGGCCGGATCGGAGTAGATGTGCACGAACACGTTCTCCGAGACCGGATAGATGAGGTTCTTGTGTCCGTCGGACAGGCTCCTGCTCAGCTTCTCGTAGTACTCGGGGACACCTATATCCTCGATTGGGATGGCGCGCAGGTAGTCCCTGAGATGGCTGTTCTGCTTCGCAGCATCCTTCAGACCTTCGGAGACCCACATGAACAGCTCGTCTTCAGAAAGACCGCTGCCTTGAGCCATATCAAAGGGCAGTATGTTCCTTGGCAACTGGTTACCTCTCTATGCCTTTGCCTTGGAGAAAGGCATTACCTTGATGCCCAGTCCTGATTCGACCTCAAATGACACTATGCCGCCTGTCTTGGATTGGGCTCCCCTCACCTTAGCGACTTCCATGATCTTGATCATCTTGCTGCCCATCACCTCGTTCCGAAGCTTGAGGTGCGCGTCGCACATGGCACCCACCCTTCCCAGGGAGCTTTCGTCGAACGCGTAGCTGTGAGCCGAGCACACAACACTGAGCCCCCGGTCGGCGTACGTCTTGCACTCCTGGAAGAAGGAGATTACCTCGTCTACCGAGGACTGCGTGGCGTAGTATGTCAGGGAGTCTATTACGACCAAATCAATGCCGGCCCGGATGCAGTTCTGCACGAGTGGCAGAATCGTGCCGTGGAGTGTCTGATTCATTCTCTTGGCGTCAAGGGGTTGAATCTGAAGGCGTGACAGGAGGAAGTAGTCGAGTACATCCAGGTTCAGGCTCTGCATCTGGGTTACGAGGCTTCGAACCGTGTTCTCGGTGGTGAACATCGTCACACTGAGGCCGCTGTTGAGTGAGCCCCATATCATGTGCTGCGTGAGCACCGATTTGCCGGCATCCGGCTCGCCTTCGATCACCGTCAGGCTCTTGGTGGGAATGCCGCCGCCCATCTTCTTGTCGAGCTCGTCGTTCCCGGTGCTGATGATTGTCGTCTCAGCCTTCTTCTTGTTGGCCATAGCGCTTTCCTAACCCTGGAACTGCCGTGTCGTGGCCACCCCGTTGTAGCTGGACACAGCGACCATGTTGGTTGTATTGCCTCCGGGCTGAGGGAAGAGCTTGAGCCGGAGCAGCGCCACCTCGCCGGGGTTCAGTATCCCGGGCTCGAACACTTCCTGTGTGGTGAGACCAGTGTCGGAGTATATGTTGTTCAATGACCACTGATTGTTCGTGATATTGCCCGATTCTGTATAGGTGAGCGAAGTGATGTGGTAAGTGCCGTTTCCCTGGTAGTATTGAGTGACGACGTCCCAGTCGGAGAACTGAGAAAGGTGCACTCCGCCGCAGTTGTGGACCTGCACGTCCACGTAAGACGCAGTGCAATTGGCGTCTAGTATGGCGATGTCAGTTCTCGATGCCTCATCGGCCGTATCCAGCATGTCCTTCCAGGACTGGACGCTCGAATCCATCCATTCGAAAGACACGTATGCCCAGGTGAGCACCGCCACCAGCATCAGGGCCAGAACGATCACGGCAGTAAGTAAGTTGCTCATGGCGCTCACATACTGAAGTAGTACTCATCCGCAACCCCGTTGGGAATCATCACCTTAACGTTGTACTCGCCGACAGACGGGCGACCGGCCGCCTGGTAGCTGACCTCGACCTTCACCGTCGTCGCCTTCTTCCACACGGTGCCGTTCTCGATGCTGTACTCCCACTGAGGGTACGAGCCGCCGGCGTAGTTGGTGTGCGGGACCCATGCCCAGAGGGTCTCGTTCCCACCGATGAAGATGTCGCAGCCCTCGATGTCTCTGACGGTCTCCGTGCCGATGTTCTTCACCCAGACGAATATGTCGAACTCGGTGTCGGAGTTAGTATCCTGCCATGTGCCGGAATCGTCGTACTCTCCAGCCGCGTGGATTATCTCGATATCGCTCTTGATCCGTTCGCTCATCCTGGCGGAGGCACTGCTCATGGCTCCGCTGGAGCTTGATATCGCGGGGAAGACCGCATTCAGGATGAGGACCACGCAGACGACCGCTGCGATCACCATGAGGATGGTGCTTAGCGCCTTATCCATCTCCAGCCTTCCTGCTTCTGTTCTTTCTGGCCGCCGACTTCTTCTCTTGGAGCAATGACAGGACGGCGGACTCAAGGGAACCGGTGCGGTGGCGAAGCAGCAGGCTGTCCAGTTCAATAAGAAGTGACAATCCGTCCCTGAGCAGGCTCTCGCCGGACTCGGAAGACCCGGAAGCGCCTTCGCCATGCAGATCGATAAGCATCATTACAGCCTGCTTGAGGCGCGGGGGCATGGTTCGCGCGACATCGTATACCTCGACAAGGGTCTCCAGGTTCTGCTTGCCCACAGAGTTGATGGCGCTTGACAGCCACGGCGTGAGTACCGCCAGTGTCGGCAGGTCAACCTCGTCGTCTGTGTCGTCCGTGTCATCCTCTTCCCCAAACTGACTGTCGCTGTCGAATGCAGCCTGCCCGCCGGCACCACCTTCGCTCATGGGCCCCCATCCCTGGCTTGCGAAGTGGGCGTCAGCGCCGCCGAAGAGATTGCCTTCCTGTCCGAAGCTGAAGCCTGCGCCGCCGAGGCCGTCGCCGAATGTGGTATCGCTGTCGCCAGCGTGGGAAGATGCGGCGTCGGAGGCTTCACTTCCCGGCCCCGCTACCACGGTTGGCTGCTCATTGCTGGCCGATACCTCGGGGGCTGGCGGCTCTTCGGCCGCTGGCGGCTCGGGCGCCGGTTCGGGAGTCGGCTCGGAATGTGTTATGATGACCTGCTGCGCAGGCGGTGTGTACGCTCCACCGGAGCTAAGGTTGAAGCTCGAATCAAGATCGTCACCCGCGGGCGACGAGGAGCCGTAGGCAGACGCCAGGCCGCCTCCCAGGCCGCCTCCCATTCCAGTCCCTGTGATCAGGGAGTCCTTGATATCGAGGAGTACTGCCTGCACCTCGTTCTTGAGTACCTTCAGTTCATCTTCGAGGTTCTGGATCTTGTTCTCCACGGCGCAGCCCCTATAGTGATGCCCGCGAGGTCGCAGCTGAGGTCTTTGCTCTCAGCCCCAGCTGCGACCTCTGTTTCCGTATCTGATTTGTGCCTGTGCTAGGTCAGGTCCATGACTGCGTCAAGTCTGCCCGGCAGGGTTCTCTCAATGGTGAGGGATGCGCCGGTCTCAGGCCTGACTTCGATTGTGAATGTGTCGTAAGTGCTCGGCAGGTTTGCGGTGCTGTCGATGAACGGGTCGCTGGTGCCGCTGCCCACCGTATAGGTGCCGTTGGTTGCGTTGACCAGCCAGACGGTGATGACGGCCTTCTCCTCGGACTCGAGCAGGTAGTCACCGCTGCTGCGCTTGCCGACCCAACTGAGTGACCACGCGGTGTCGCCAATGACCTGATTCTCGTCTATGTATGCGATTATGCACACATTGGTGCTTCCCGAAGAGGTGATCGTCCAGCCGGCGGTATCGTTACCACTGGCTGTGTACGGTGGAGTCAGGTCGATCGCCTGGCCCTCCAGGGTATTGGTCAGTGTGAAGGACACCCTGCCGCAGGTTTCGGTACCGTTGGCGGTGTGCTTGTAGCCCAGCACGCTTCCCCTCAGTGCCATGGAGGCCCTGGTCTCCTCTAGGCCGGCGTATATGGCCTCCTGTCCCTTCTGGGACGAGAAGATACCGGCCGACAGGACCGTGTACGCGAACACGGAAGCGACAACTACGAAGGCTATCAGGATGATCGCGGTCTCCAGGCCGGTGATGCCCTTCTGGTCTCTGTGTGCCCTATTCAGCAGTCTCTTGAGCATCTTGCTTCCTCCTTGCTGATTTCCTTTTCTCTATCTCAGAGCGTCAAACGGCTAAACCGTTAGTTGAGAATCATTACGTTGTCCAGCGCCGCCGGGGTTGTCCTTTCGATGGTCAACACGCTGCCCACGGGCGGTTTCACCTCGATGGTGAACGTGTGGTATGTGCCTATGGTTTCCCCGACGCCGGTCACGTCGACAACGATCTCGAATTTCTCGCCGGACTCGAGTATGGAGTCACTGTCTCCCCAGCCCTTTCTTGTTGCAGTGAAGGCCAGGTCCTCGGTATGCTTGGTCTGGCTGTGGTAGCTTATGACCACGACGTTGGTGCTGCCGCTGTCGGCGAGGCCGTTGCCATCGGCATCGGTAGGTGCGGTGAGGTCAACGGGTTCACCATCGAGCGGGTTGGCGACGCTGAAGACGAGGGACTGCACGGTGGTAGAGTTCGCGGTTGCCACGACACTGCCCTTGATCTCCAGAGTTGATCGGGTGTGCTCGAGGCCGGTGTACACTGCCTCCTGCCCCTTCTGCGATGAGAAGATACCGGCTGACAGCACGGTATAGGCGAACACGGAAGCGACGACCACGAAGGCGATCAGTATGATTGCTGTCTCGAGTCCCGTGATTCCCTTCTCGTCACGGCCTACGGCTTTGAGAAGTCTCTTCCAAACACTTGCCATTCTCTTCCCTCCTGTCTGATCTGGTGCTGCTTGCTGTCAATGATTGATCCTGCCGCCCGGCCATGGTAAGGCCGGCTGCAGGCACAGAGTCTGTGCCCAGTCACATCCTCACCACCTCCCCCTCGGCGCGCTCGTCCGAACCCTCCCTGTGAAGGAAAGCCAACACGTCTTGATGACGGTATCGCCAATCGCCTCGGCCTCCGACCTTGAAGGCCCTGAGTTTGCCGTTTCGGCTCCAGCGCCGAACAGAGCTTACATGCACTCTAAGGAACTGGGCGACTTCATCACATGTCATGATGGCCTTGTCGTCCCATTGGGTTCTGCCGACCTTTCTTCTCACTGTCTCGCCCCCTTCGTGCATTGGTTCTTCTGTACCGTTGATGGCCAGTCGGGTAGCGTTCCGGCGTTCCCTGCCTGCTATGTTGTTAAGCTGACATCCGTACAGCTAACGCGACTGCTTCCGCAGAATGCACTGCAATAGCGAGCTATTGAGAGCATCCTGAAGCAATCATAGTTACTGTGCACCACGGCCTACAATCACCCAGTAGTACTACCGGAAGTGACAATATAGTCATATCGTCTTCTGAGCGGGTTCATCTCGTTCCAGGAAAGCGCCGCACAGCGGTCTCGGGGTCAGAAGAGCGCTGTCCTTGCTGGCGCGTGTCAGGAATCGGGCAGAGCCTTCTGCAAACGGTCGGACAACCTGGGGTGGCGGCTGTCTTAAGTGGGATCAGCTGTGTGAACTCAGCCCGAAGGCACCGGAATGGCTCGAGTGGCTCCCAATCCGGCACGCCCCGTGAACCGGGTTCTCAGTGCAACCAACTGCCGAGCTGTATCCCTGGTCGGGGGGACAAGGGGTCCGGACCTTCTGCGGCGAAAAGGCTGGCAGGTAGGAGTCCTATGAGGTCGATATGGTGACGTGGAGATCCCGCCTCTGGGGTTCCTACGGAATGGAAGGATACCTGCAATCGGCCTGGTGTTCCGACCAAGCGCTCAACGGCAGAAGGCCTTCAGAGTATCGCAGCTACTCGTGTCAGGGACTAGCGCCCCAACTGTCCCGTATGTGCTGTGTGTACTGAAGGAGTACACCATACCGGACCAGTTGGGGCACCGCATCGCTATCAGCTACAACCACTTTTCAACCAGTGGTTCCGGCCGTATACTAAGCGTCCCGACTCCTGGGGCATGTGCCTGTGCTAGGTCAGGTCCATGACTGCGTCAAGTCTGCCCGGCAGGGTTCTCTCAATGGTGAGGGATGCGCCGGTCTCAGGCCTGACTTCGATTGTGAATGTGTCGTAAGTGCTCGGCAGGTTTGCGGTGCTGTCGATGAACGGGTCGCTGGTGCCGCTGCCCACCGTATAGGTGCCGTTGGTTGCGTTGACCAGCCAGACGGTGATGACGGCCTTCTCCTCGGACTCGAGCAGGTAGTCACCGCTGCTGCGCTTGCCGACCCAACTGAGTGACCACGCGGTGTCGCCAATGACCTGATTCTCGTCTATGTATGCGATTATGCACACATTGGTGCTTCCCGAAGAGGTGATCGTCCAGCCGGCGGTATCGTTACCACTGGCTGTGTACGGTGGAGTCAGGTCGATCGCCTGGCCCTCCAGGGTATTGGTCAGTGTGAAGGACACCCTGCCGCAGGTTTCGGTACCGTTGGCGGTGTGCTTGTAGCCCAGCACGCTTCCCCTCAGTGCCATGGAGGCCCTGGTCTCCTCTAGGCCGGCGTATATGGCCTCCTGTCCCTTCTGGGACGAGAAGATACCGGCCGACAGGACCGTGTACGCGAACACGGAAGCGACAACTACGAAGGCTATCAGGATGATCGCGGTCTCCAGGCCGGTGATGCCCTTCTGGTCTCTGTGTGCCCTATTCAGCAGTCTCTTGAGCATCTTGCTTCCTCCTTGCTGATTTCCTTTTCTCTATCTCAGAGCGTCAAACGGCTAAACCGTTAGTTGAGAATCATTACGTTGTCCAGCGCCGCCGGGGTTGTCCTTTCGATGGTCAACACGCTGCCCACGGGCGGTTTCACCTCGATGGTGAACGTGTGGTATGTGCCTATGGTTTCCCCGACGCCGGTCACGTCGACAACGATCTCGAATTTCTCGCCGGACTCGAGTATGGAGTCACTGTCTCCCCAGCCCTTTCTTGTTGCAGTGAAGGCCAGGTCCTCGGTATGCTTGGTCTGGCTGTGGTAGCTTATGACCACGACGTTGGTGCTGCCGCTGTCGGCGAGGCCGTTGCCATCGGCATCGGTAGGTGCGGTGAGGTCAACGGGTTCACCATCGAGCGGGTTGGCGACGCTGAAGACGAGGGACTGCACGGTGGTAGAGTTCGCGGTTGCCACGACACTGCCCTTGATCTCCAGAGTTGATCGGGTGTGCTCGAGGCCGGTGTACACTGCCTCCTGCCCCTTCTGCGATGAGAAGATACCGGCTGACAGCACGGTATAGGCGAACACGGAAGCGACGACCACGAAGGCGATCAGTATGATTGCTGTCTCGAGTCCCGTGATTCCCTTCTCGTCACGGCCTACGGCTTTGAGAAGTCTCTTCCAAACACTTGCCATTCTCTTCCCTCCTGTCTGATCTGGTGCTGCTTGCTGTCAATGATTGATCCTGCCGCCCGGCCATGGTAAGGCCGGCTGCAGGCACAGAGTCTGTGCCCAGTCACATCCTCACCACCTCCCCCTCGGCGCGCTCGTCCGAACCCTCCCTGTGAAGGAAAGCCAACACGTCTTGATGACGGTATCGCCAATCGCCTCGGCCTCCGACCTTGAAGGCCCTGAGTTTGCCGTTTCGGCTCCAGCGCCGAACAGAGCTTACATGCACTCTAAGGAACTGGGCGACTTCATCACATGTCATGATGGCCTTGTCGTCCCATTGGGTTCTGCCGACCTTTCTTCTCACTGTCTCGCCCCCTTCGTGCATTGGTTCTTCTGTACCGTTGATGGCCAGTCGGGTAGCGTTCCGGCGTTCCCTGCCTGCTATGTTGTTAAGCTGACATCCGTACAGCTAACGCGACTGCTTCCGCAGAATGCACTGCAATAGCGAGCTATTGAGAGCATCCTGAAGCAATCATAGTTACTGTGCACCACGGCCTACAATCACCCACTAGTACTACCGGAAGTGACAATATAGTCATATCGTCCACTGAACGAGTACACGAGTCGTGTCAACTCAAGTGAAAATGTTACCGAAGAGGGGTTGTTCACTCATTTAGAA